>NZ_JBIBWH010000012.1:0-274161 GCF_043081205.1 Streptomyces sp. NPDC014889 | reverse complement strand
GAGTGCGGCGTGGGCGCCCCCGGCGCGGGCGCACGGCTCGCACCCGAACGGGGCGCCCTTACGGTGTGCTGATCGTGCCCGCTCGGTGCGCCGGCCATCCGGCCGGCCCACCCTGCGAGGGGACAGCCGACGGCGTGAGGGATGCCGCTGACGAGCGGCCGTTGGGGCTGCCTCCAGGAGACCGCCGGGGGCCTACACCCCTGGCAGGACACCTGCTGCCCGGAGTGAGTGGTCGCGCGGACCTGCCTACCGTGGCTGGCCATGTTCTCCTTGTCCTCAGCCGTCCGGCGGGCGAGAGTCGCGGCCGTGGTCGTCGGCCTGGTCCTGTCCGCCGCCCCGACGGCGTTCTCGCAGCCCCTTCCGTCGACAGCCGCTTCCTGCGGTGACCACCGGCAACTGCGCCAGGCCGTAAGGACGTTGGTCGCACGAGACGGCCTTGCCGGAGCCGCTGTCCCGGTCACCGACCCCGCCCACGCCGATGAGCCTTCGTGTGCCCGCTGGACGAAAGCCGCCGGAACGGCCGACCTGCGCACCGGGCGCCCCATGAACGCGAGCGACGGCTGCCCGACAATCTGGAGGCGCCCGCATGGGAACACCCGGACCGGATGCGGCAACGCCACTTCGAGCCGCGCGAACTCGTCGCCCGCGCCCTCGAACTCGCATCCCCGGAGTCCTCCTGGCACTACGCCACCACGAACTACCTGATCGTGGGTCTGATCATCCAAGAGGTCACCGGCAACACCCCCGAAGCGGAGATTACCCGCCGCGTCCTGCGCCCGCTGGGGCTGCACCACACCTACTGGCCGGGCGACGACCTGCGCCTGCGCGGGAAGCGCTCCCGCAGCTACTTCGTCGACGAGGACGGCCGCCGTATCGACGGCACCGCCTGGAACATGACCTTCGGCGGTGTCGGAGGCGGGCTGGTCTCCACACCGGCCGACCTCGCACGCTTCAGCGACGCCCTGCTCTCCGGCCGCCTGCTGCCCCCGGCCCAACTCGCGGCGATGCGGGAGACCGTGGCCGCCGACCCGGACCGGCTCTGGCCCGGGGCCCGCTACGGCCTGGGGCTGATCTCCACCCCGCTGCGCTGTGGCGGGGCATGGTGGGGGCATGCGGGGACCGTACCGGGCGGCCATCGCGCCTTCACCGCCGTCGGCCCGGGCGCATTGTGTCCCTCGCGCTCAACCAGGTGCCCGACACGCTCCGCGCCGAACAGGACTTCCTCGATGCCGTGCAGACCGCGTTCTGCGGGGACCACCCCTCCGGAAGGACATCGTCATGAGCCGCCGCACCGCGCTCTGCGCGGCCCTCGCCCTGGCCCTCCCCCTGCTGTCCGCGCCCGCCACCGCCGCCGCCAAGGGCGACCCCCTGGCCCGCTTCCACCATCAGCGCCTCGACTGGAAGAGCTGTGTGCAGGGCCCGGACGACGACCTCGGCAAGGAACTCCAGTCGGCCGGCGCCGAGTGCGCCGATGTCACCGTCCCGCTGAACTACGACGACCCCGGCGGCCGGACCATCACCCTCGCCATCTCCAGGATCCGGGCCACCGACGCCCGGCACCGTATCGGCCCGCTGCTCCTCAACGGCGGTGGTCCCGGCGGCCAGACGCTCGGCGACCCGCCGTGGATACGCAGGGCGATGAAGGACGTCGGCGCACGGTACGACGTCGTGGGGGTGGACCCCCGCTTCGTGGGCCGCAGCACCCCGCTGGACTGCCACTGGCCGACGGGCAGCTCGTTCAGCGCGGGTGCCGACCGTGCCGGGTTCGACCGCATGACAGCGTTCGCCCGTGACCTCGCGCAGCGCTGCGGGACGTCCGCGGGCCCGGTGCTGCCGTATGTCACCACCCGCAACACCGCCCGGGACCTGGAGGTGATCCGGGCCGCGCTGGGCGAGCGCAGGATCTCCTACCTCGGGTACTCCTACGGCAGTTACCTCGGGGAGGTGTACGCCACGATGTTCCCCGGGCGGGTCGACCGCATGGTCCTGGACGGGGTGATCGACCCCCACCGTTACTCACCCCGCCTGCTGCGGGGCGCCGAGGCGGCCAACCGGCACGCGCTGGAGGACTGGGCGTCCTGGACCGCCGCCCGGCACACGGCGTACGGCCTGGGCTGCACCCGCGATGCCGTGCGGACAGCGGTGAACCGCGTCCAGGCCGCCGCGACGCGCGCCCCGCTCCAGGTGGGCCCGTACCGGCTGGACGAGCACACCGTGCCGGCGATCGTCCTCAGCGGTCTCTCCCAGGACAACGACGATGCCTACGGCGCCCTGGCACGGGCCGTGCGGGACATAAGCCGCGCCGCGCGGGGGCAACATGTCGTGCCCGGTCAGGAGTTCGCCGAGGTGCTGCGGTTCGTGCTCACGGGCTCCGACTCCGCCTACGGCAGCGTGCAGTCCGCCATCCTGTGCGGCGATGTGGCCGCGCCGCGCGACCCGGAGGTGTACTGGCGCGACATCCAGCGTTCCCGGGCGCGGGACCCGCTCTTCGTCCCCGTCACCCGGAACCTCGGCCCCTGCGCCTTCTGGGACCCGCCGCGCGAGGCCCCGACGGTCATCCGGAACGATTTCCCGGCGCTGCTCGTCAACGCCACCGGGGACCCGCGCAGCATCTATTCCGGCGCCGTCGCACAGCGCCGGAGCTGGCCCAGCTCCCGTCTGATCACTCTGCGGGGCGCCGAACAGCACGCGGTGTGCGGCGTTTTCGGCAGTGCCTGTGCCGAGGCGAGCGTCAACAGGTACTTCGCGACCGGCCGCCTGCCGGCTCAGGACGTGACCTGCCAGGCGTAGCCGGTTAGCCGGTTCCACGCCGGGCAACGGGCGCGCGCGGGCCCTGCCCCGCCGCATCGCCGCCGCACCCACGGCCCGCCGTTCCTCACCGATTCGGCTGTCAGGCGTCGAGGCGGTGAAGGATCTGCGTGAACTCGTCGCTCTCGACCAGGCCGACCAGTGGGGGCATAGCAGGCGACGACGGCTGCGCGGGCGTCGGCTCCGTCCAGCTGGTGCGGCGCCCTGAGTCAATGGCCTGGGCCGTTGGCGAACAGGCCCGTGGCGGGGTGCACAGCAGTGAGCCTCCGCCAACTTGAAGCCGCGGGTCAAAGGGCTGGTGTGACCGGTTCTCGGGGTGCTCACGCTGGTCGTGTGCGACTGTCTGAGGAGCAGATCGTCCGTCAGGGGGCGACTTGCCGGTTCCTGCTCTCTGGGGCCGGGGTGCCTTCTACGATCCGGTGTATGGATCCCGAACTGCTGGAACGGATCACCGCGCGGCGTGCGGAGCTGGACGAACTCGAAGAACGGCTGGCCAAGGAGTTGGCGAAGGTCCGCCACGACCACTTCCTGGCGCACCTGCGCGCCGCCGGCCTCGGGGCGCTGGCCGACCTCGGCTTCCGCGGCCTGGACAACGACATTCGGGACCCCGTGATCGTCACCGGCTTCGCCGCCATCCGCACCCACAAGCTCACCCCGGGCCAGAAGGAAGCCAACCGTGTCCTCGCCGGGCGTGCACCGGTCGAGCACGGCTTCGCCCACCTCAAGAACCGGCGTTGAAGGGACACGGACGTGCGCGCACGGGGCATCAACTACGACACAGGGTTCCTCCCAGGGGAAGAACTCTCCCGCAAGAGCTTCATCCCTGAGACGGTCCGGCACGACATGGCGGTGATCTCCGGAGATCTCCACTGTGACGCCGTTCGTATCTCGGGACGAGAGCCTGAACGGTTGAGCATCGCCGCAAGGCACGCTGCTGCGACCGGCCTTGAGGTCTGGTTCGCCCCCTTTCCCGTGGACCTTCCCCGCGACCAGTTGCTCCCGTTCTTCGCCGACTGCGCCGCTCGGGCCGAAGCCGTACGGGAGGCTGGCGCCGATGTGGTGTTCGTCGCCGGCTGCGAGATCAGCGCGTTCTGCGGCGGTTTCCTCCCGGGCGACACCTACGGCGACCGTGTGCGGGCCATGGCTGCCGCCGACATGGAGTGGTGGTCCTCCCTCGGACCGGTGCAAGAACGCCTCAACGACTTCCTCTCCCAGATCGCCGCGACCGTCCGTACACACTTCGGCGGGCAGGTCACCTACGCTTCGGCTCCCTGGGAGTTCGTCGACTGGGGTGCGTTCGACCTCGTAGGCATCGATGCCTACCGGGCCGCCTACAACGCCGACAGCTTCCGTGACGAGCTGCGTGGGCACCTCGCCCACGGCAAGCCCGTCGCGGTGACCGAGTACGGAACCTGTGCGTACCACGGCGCGGGAGAACGTGGCGGCATGGCCTGGCAGGTGCCGCACGGCGCGGTCCCGCACGAAGACGAGCAGGCGCGCTACCTCACCGAATTGCTGGATATCTTCGAGGAGGAAGGCGTGGACACCGCGCTCTGGTTCACCTTCGCCGGTTACAGCAGGCCCGGGGAGCAAGACCTTGGCTCCTACGGCGTCGTCCGGATGCTCGACGAGAGGCGCTGGGAACCGAAGAGGGTATTCCACACGATGGCAGCCAGATACCAACGCGGCTGATATACCAAGACCTCCAGCCCTTGGCAGCACCCGCTTTACAGCCCCCGATCATCCGTCACGCCGGGGTGCGGGGTGACGGATGATCTACTGCACAGACTGCCGCCCCTGACCAGCATGAGCACCCCGAACTACCGTCACACCAGCCCTTTGACCTGCGCCTTCAAGTTGGCGGAGGCTCAGTGCTTCCAAGGCGGTTCCGCCTGCGACCAGTACCGTCAACGCGTCCTGTGCGGGCCCGATTGTGCCGTGCCGCCGTCGCCCGCCACCGTACGCGCCCGTCCCATACCCCCTCCGTTGCAACCGGTAGCTTCGCACACCGGTCGCCACGTCGTGTTGTGCGTGCGCTGCAGCCCGTGCTGCGACAGCCCGGCGTCTGCCGCTGGAGGCCGACCAACCCCTGG
Organism: Streptomyces sp. NPDC014889; assembly: GCF_043081205.1. Classification (NCBI taxonomy): domain Bacteria; kingdom Bacillati; phylum Actinomycetota; class Actinomycetes; order Kitasatosporales; family Streptomycetaceae; genus Streptomyces; species Streptomyces sp. NPDC014889. Next base: position 269,260 of record NZ_JBIBWH010000012.1, on the reverse strand, counting down.
GCTGGACTCTCAGTAGAGAGAATCGCGCAGACGTTCTATCGCTCGTCGTAGATCGTCGAAGGACCGCTGTTCCTCCCACGGGGAGATCCGACCGGCGGAGAGCAGGCTGTCACGCGCACGTCGGACGCGGTCGTAGGCATCGAAGCAGGCGAGGACCTGCTGAATGGGCTCCTGAGGATCGGGAGAGGAAGTGTGCGCAGGCATGGCTGAACTCTCGTCGGTCGGGTGTTACTGGTCGGAAAGGAGACGCGCGTCGAGGAGGCGCTCCAGGCCAGGCCTGCGGAGCACGTCGAAGCTCAGGTGCGAGCCGCTGGTGAGGCAGAACCGCACACCGGACCGGCGAGCGCCACTTGCGTCAGGGCCACGAGCGATGGCCCCGGAAAGCTTCTTTCGGACCGTGTCGGCCGTGCGGTGGTTCAGCTCGCCACGCCGCCGTGCGACTTCGCGGGCCCGCAGGCGAACACAAAACGAGAGAGACACGGCAAGCCTTCCGAGCGCGACGACAACGTCGCCGACCAGACTTCCCGGCACACCACCCGTCCCCGCAACGAACGGGGCAGGCCAGTGCTCATGCTAGCCGCCTCACCGGCGAAGCCACCATCTCCTGACGCGACCCGGCATCACAGGATCAAGCATCCATTCCGGGATGAAACATCCTGAGAGAGCGACGGATCCGCGCGACCGCCCATGAGATTTTTGCCTAATGTCCTGAACAAGCCCTGTTGCGCTGAAGGCTCCGCTTCCAGGGTCGGGCCTTCCTTCCGCGCGGCCCGGCCGCAGCAGTCCCCGGCAACACGACGAAGGGTATGACGAGTCCGTGGTATCCGACCGCGACGCCGTGTGGCGCGAATGTGTTTGTCTCGGACGGTGCGTCCTGCCGCTGGTGGATCAGGAAGCGTGGCGGCGGGCCAGGCGCCACGAGGAATTCCGTGAACGCGGGCTCGGTGTCGGCCAGGGCGAGTTCCTGCTCGCGACCTTCGCCACACTCGCGATGCACGCGACCGTCGCCGACGCAGTCGCGGCAGGCAGGCCGGCCAGTACCGGGACTCTTCACGCCACGCCTTTGCGTGAGGTGGCACAAACAGTGGTCAGCAAACAGGACTACGAGTTCCTGGCCGGTGCCCCGAACCGCTTTTCCGACGATGCCGAGGAGACGGCCGTCGCTGCCTTCCGTCTGCTCGCCTACCAGAGCGGTTCGGCAAGCCGCTGGCTCTTCTGCCTCCGCGGCCAACTGCGCCACACGTTGATCACCCTCGCTGATCGCTCCCGAACACCCTCCCTGACCTGCGGCGATCTTCGCCAGTGGGCGAGCCGGGCCGGTCTGCTCCCGTAAGAGTTGCCATGGCGCGCCGGGAACGCCGGGAATGGACGGCGTGTCCCAGATCGTGGCCAGGACGGGGAATGAGAGTGCGGCGGATGGCGATGAGGGCGACGTCGTCGCCGAGGCCGCCGCCGGTGAAGGTGAACAGGTCACGTTGGATGCGGTGCAGCAGGGCTTCGGGATTGTGGTCGGTCCACTGGGCGGCACGTTCCGCGAAGGGGTAGAACGCGCCGTGCCGGTTGCGGGCCTCGATGACACCGTCGGTGTACAGGAGCAGGGTGTCGCCCGGGCCGAAGGGAAGGACGTCCAGGGTGCGGTCGTCGGGGTCCGTCAAGCCGACGCCGAGCGGCGGTGCGGGGCTGAGGCTGGGCACGGTCACGCCGTTGTCCGGGCTGAGCAGCATGGGCGCCGGGTGGCCGCAGCTGGTGATCCGGACGACGGGTTCGTCGTCGGGGATCTCCAGCAGGAGAGCGGTGACGAAGCGCTCCCCCGCCTCGTCGTCTTGGTCGAAGTCGGTGAGGTAGCGGGCGATGCTGCGCTCCAGGGCGGCGGCGAGCTGGGGCAGGGAGGCGTGCTGGTGGACCGCCTCCCGGAAGGCGCCGAGCAGGAGGGCGGCCTCACCGAGGGCCGGCAGGCCCTTGCCGCGCACGTCACCGATCAACACGCGGGCCGCGTTGTCGGTGCGGGCGGCTGCATAGAGATCCCCGCCGGTCTCGGCCTCCGCCTCGGCGGCCAGATAGACACAGTCGAGCTGCAGCGGGCCCAGCCGGGTGGGAAGCGGCCACAGCAGGACGCGCTGGGCGGCCTCGGCCACCGTTCTTACCCGCGCCAGCTGACGCCTGTGCCGGTCACGCGCCACAGAGAAGGAGATCACCACCGTCGACAGCACCGCCAGAGCGACCATCTCCACCAGCACGTTCCGAGACAGCAGCAGGCCGTCACGCCAGCCGACGAACCCCTGGACCAGGACGGTCAGGGCTCCGATGGCGCTGGTCAACCGCGGACCTGCGAACCAGGCGGTCAGCGCGGGCGCGATCACGAGCAGGGGGCCGAGGACGATGTCGGCCGGGGTCATGATGTCCGAGACCGCGATGATCACGATAAGTGCAACCGGTATCAGCAGCAACAGGTGGCTCGACTGCCACGGCTGCCGGAGGCCGACGACACGCTGCTTCCTCGCGTCCATAACTTCACCAGTGTGCAACCGCGTGTGCCGACATGCGAGTGTCCGCCGGCAGCGCGACCGGGAGACTACGGTGCGAGCGGCCACGAGCGCTCCGAGGCGGCGTCGGAGCACACGAAGCGGGAACAGCACCGCGCTCGTCACTGTGGGTGAGCGCCGGCCGCATGCCAGGGTGTCTCGGCCTCAGCCGGGGGCGACGCGATGGATCGCCAGCACGTCCAAGCGGCGCGTTTTCGCGTCGGACGGTGCGCACACCAGGTGATCGACGCCGGCCGGAGGGCCGGGGGTCGGGTGCTGACCGTTCCGCGCGGCCTCGACGAAGTGCTTCAGGCGTTCACCGCACCGCCGGTAGAAGCGCAGCTGGGTGCGGCGACCGAAGAGGCGCCACCCGAGAAGAGTGATCCGGTCCAGGGTGGGGGCGCCTTGCGAACGGCAGGAGACGACGAACTGCACCTGGCCCGTGTTCTGCTGCTTGACCACCTCGTAGGTGACCTTGCCGCGCTCCAGGTGGCCCTCCAGGGTCTCGTAGGCCCACCCCCAGGTGCGTTCTGCGTCGCTCCGTCTCTCGTTCACCACCTCGGTGACGCGCACACCGCAGTAGAAATGCATGCCGTGGAACCGGGCCTCGAGGAGCATGTTCCTGCCGAGAAGGGGTGCGGCCGGGTCGTAGAGTGCCCGGACGATCTCCGGCGGGGAGAACTCGTAGTCGCGGACCAGGCGGCAGGCGTGCTCCCAGGGCCCTCCCGGCTCCGGAGCGCCCGGTCGCTCCGTCGGCAGCGCGGTGCGGTAGCTGTCGATGTTCCAGTCCGGTCGGCGCACCTCGTCAGCCGAGTAGTTGACGGGGGACGTCGCGAGCCGCCTCCACACCCGTGCGGCGTCGACCCGCCCGAAGACCGCGTCGCCCATGGCGATCACTCGGATTCTGGGAGTGACTCGCCGATCAGCCACAGCGTCGGTGGCCACAGGCCCACGAACAGGGCTCGCCGCTCGGCGTTCCCCCGCTGTTCCTGGTCGACCGTTTTCGCCCGTACCCACAACGTCAGGCAAAGGCCGATCGCCCCGACGGAGGCAAGGTGCAGGTGAGCACGGCGTGCACCCGCCCGGTGCAGGAGCCGGACCACCATGTGGCCTCCCGGTTCGTCCGCTTGCGACATCACGCTTTGCTGCGACCCTTATACCAACGTATGCACATATTCATGCCTTTTTACGATGTTGAGAGGGTATGAGGGTTCGAAGGGGTGCAAATGTCGGGACCGGCCTGTCCTCGGATGCTCGCCGTGCTGGCGCGGTGGCTTCTGGGCACGGTGCTGGTGACCTGGCGCTATCTGTGGGAGACGACCCCCCTGCATCGTGGTTGCGATACGCCCGGTGATGACAGCGACCGCCCGCCCCCACTCCCCCTGGCGGCGATCGACGACCGGGTGCAACGGGCGGAGGACGGCTGGGGGGCCCTGTGCCATCGCCTCTTCAGGGTGCGCATCGCCGCCGCCGACCTTGACGCAGGACGGCTCATCGAAGGGGTGTGCCGCGACTTCAAGAGCTTCGTCCCCTCAGAGGTGGTCGACATCCATACCGGTGAGCTGCGCGACCACGGCCTGGACGTCGCCGACGAGCTGGTGGTGGAGATGCCGGGACCCTGGAACGGCCCCGTCAGGGTCGTCCGCCGCGATGCGGATCGCCTGCACCTGGTGACCCTGCGCGGCCACATGGAGGCCGGGCAGGTGCAGTTCCGGGCGCGAGAAGACGACGAACTGCTGGTGTTCGAGATCGAGCTGTGGGCCCGCTCCGCCAGCCGCCTGGTGCACATGCTGTATGCGCACCTGCGTCTGGCGAAGGAGATTCAGCTGAACATGTGGGTCCGGTTCTGCCTGTCCGCCGTCGCGGCCTCCGGCGGGCGGCTGGTCGACGGAGTGCACATCCGCACCCGCTGGCTCGACCCTCCGGGCGCGGCACCGGCCCGGGCGATGCCGGGGGCCGCTGCGACTCTTCTGGCCTCGCGCGGACTCACCGCTCGCCACCTGGCGGGTGCGGTCCGTGCGGCGGGCATGAGGCGGGATCGGTGGCGGAGAAACAGCGGGTGACGGACAGCCCCCTTGAGGACCGGACCATCGTGGTGACAGCGGCCGCGCGCGGGCTAGGCGCGGCGCTGGCGCACGGACTGGCGCGGCGCGGGGCGCGCCTGGCTCTCCTCGGCCATGAGGGGCCGGAGCTGCGTGCTCTGGCGGCATCCCTGCCCACCGCGGCGCTGGCGGTCGAAGTCGACGTCACCGACAACGCCGCGCTGGACGATGCGGCAGGCGAGATCCACCGCCGCCTGGGCCGGCCGTCTGTGGTCGTGGCGAACGCGGGCATCGCCGAAGGAGGGGCCCTTCGCGACGTCGGAGGCCGCCTCCTGGCGTCGCATCATCGATGTGAACCTGACGGGCAGTGCCCACACGGCCCGCACCTTCCTGCCCGACCTGGTCGCAACGGCCGGCTACTTTCTGCAGGTCGCCTCGCTGGCGTCGCTCGGCGCCGCCCCGATGATGAGCGCCTACTGCGCCTCCAAGGCAGGCGTGGAGGCCTTCGCCCACGCGCTGCGGGCGGAAGTGGCCCACCAAGGGGTCGCCGTGGGCATCGCCTATCCCGCCTGGACGGACACCGACATGATCCGCGAGGCCGAACAGTTCACGGTCATGCACCGAGCGCGCACCCACATGCCCCCGCCCGCCCGTGCCGTCCACCCGGCCGACGTGGTCGCCGCCCGGCTCGTGCGCGCGGTGGAACGCCGCCGTGGCGCCGTCTACGTGCCGTCGTGGCTGCGTCTCCTCCAGGCGGTGCGTTCAGCCCTGCCGCCCATCGTGCTGCGAGTGTCCCGACACGAACTGCCCCACCTGGACACCGGGCGGCCGTTGCGCGCCACGGGCCCGCTGGGGGCCGGCGGACGAGCCGACCACGGTCGTTGACCTGAGAGTCTGGGCGTCAGCCCGGGACGGCCGCTATTCCAGCCACGTCCCGTCGCGCATGATGACTCTGCCGCGTAGTTCCGGCTCGCCGCGCCAAGCGCGCACAGTCTTCGGCACCACGCACACATACAGGAAGGAACCAGCGGGCTCAAAGCGCGCATGAGGCGAAAGACCTACTGCCGGCGACCGACACGTTCGAAGACCGTGACCGTCCTGTGCCACCCCTCAGGGCGTCGGCAGCTGGTCATACGTCCGGAAAGTGTAGGTCGCGTCGTAGGTCATCAGATTTCCGCTCGACGCCGGCAGCCCGAGTCGCCGGTTGAGGGGCCCTGTCAGCGGCCCGCAGTGTTCAGCGGCGGGGGCGGCGAAGGTGTCATCGTACGCGGAGAACTTGATCAGGGGTGGATCCTGTGAGACCCACTGCGAGGGGCTCGGCCGCTTCATCTGAAAGTCGACCGGCTCGCTCGCCCCGACGGTGCATCCCTGCGGCAGCAGTGGGCTCAGCAGCCGCAGGCGCAGGCTGAACTGCCCCGTATAGAAGTCGGATCGGTCGCCGTACTCCGGCTTGACCGCCAGTCGAGTCAGCCGCACATGCTCACCTGCCGCAGTGCCGGTCAGCCCGCCCGGAATGGCGGTCGGTGCACTGTGCATCGCACCCCACACCTGCCCATCGGTACCGTCCGGCATCGGCCCCTCGGCGTGCGTCATGGTGATCGGAGCGAGAGTTACGGTGACCTTTCCTATCGTCAACTGCGGTGCCGCCGTGTGAACTTCGCACTTCCAGCGGGCCGGATCGGCCCCGGTGGGGAGGGCCGGGCAGTCGCTGAAATCAGCCGGGAACTGAGCGGTGGGGGCACTCGGCTCGGCGTACGCGAAACCCGGCGTGTACACCCCCGCAAGACCTGTGAGGGCAGCGGCGCCGGCGAGGGTGACCGCGGCGCGGCGGGCGAGAGACGGGCGGGGGCCATCGGCGGTGGTTTCCAACATGACCAACAGCCTGCTGGCCGTGACCGCCGACGGCTATCGGTGACTCCCCTGCCTCAACCCTGAGCCGACCCTGATGACCCGTCAGGGATCGCCCCGGGCGGCCACGGGCTAGGACGATCCTGCGGCAGTCTTACCACCAGGCTGCGTCTGGCCGTCGGACAGAGGCAGAAGCCCGTGTCCATGGGTTGTGGCGTACTGGTCCGACGACAACTCGAACACCCGTACTCGCCGACCGCAGGTGGGATTGACGGTCTCAAGGACCGGGTGCATCCCCAGTTTGGTCGTGATCCGTTCGGAGGCGTCGTTGCCCACTTGAGCGATGCTGACGATCCGCTCCAGCCCTCGCTCTTCGAACGCGAACCGTACAGCGGCCGCAGCGGCCTCGGTGGCCAAGCCCTGCCCCCAGTGGGAACGTCCCAGCCGCCAGCCGACCTCAACCGCCGGCAGTACCTCCGGCAAGAAGTGAGGCACCGAAAGACCGGTGAACCCGGCCAGCTCGCCAGTGGACCGGATCTCCACGGCGAACAGGCCGAAGCCCTGTGCCTCCCACTCGCTCTCCCATGCCTGGATCCCGCCGCGAGTCTGCTGTTCGTCACGGACGCTGCCGTCACGGATCCACCGCATGACCTCGGGGTCGGCATTGACGGCAGCCATGGGGGCGACGTCTTCCTCCCGCCAGCGACGCAGGATCAAACGAGAAGTCTCAATCATGACCATCCAGTCATTCTGGATCACAAACGGCTCTGCCGGAATCCCTAGTGATCAACGAAGCCACCGTCCGGACCCGCAGCCGATGGCGGTACCTCGACGACGAAGAACAGGAAGCAGGGTTTGGTCGAGAGGTCGTGGAAGCCGTCGGGGAACAGGTCACGGGCGGCCGGGTCGGGTTGCGGTTCGCTGATGACGGAAAGGCGGAAGCCGGCGTCGGCGAAGGCATGGTTCATCACGTGCAAGGGCTTGCGCCAGAGCCTCATCGGGACGGACTGCCCGTTGAACGTCCAGTCGAAGGCATAGCTGGTGGTTGCAAAGTAGTCGGGCCGAGGATCCTGGAACGTGTAGGCCACGAAAGGGTGGTCCACCGAGGCAATCAGCCGGCCGCCAGGTCTGAGCACTCGCCGCAGCTCGGCCAGCGTTGGCCCCCAGTCCTCCAGGTAGTGCAGCACCAGCGACGCCACCACGTCGTCGAACGCACCGTCGTCGAACGGCAACGGGTCGCGCAGGTCGACCACGTGCAGGTTCACGTCGTCGCCGAGCCGCCGCCTGGCCAACTCCAGCATCCCGGCGCTGGCGTCAATTCCGGTGACGAGCGCGCCGCGGTCGCGTAACGCAGCGGACAAGGGGCCCGAGCCGCAACCGGCGTCCAGGATCCGACGGCCGGCCACGTCTCCGGCGAGGGCCAACACCGCGGGCCGTTCGTAGTACGCGTTCACCAGGTTGTTCTCGTTCTCCGCCGAGTAGGCCTCCGCGAAGCTGTCGTAGTCATTCGCCTGGTCCCGATCCGCGGACCTGTCGGAGCTCTCGGGCACGTCGTTCACGCGTTCCATCGTCGCAGCCTAGTAGGCACATGATCCGCTGGGCAGAACTCGAAAGGCAGACGTGTGCGGCCCGGCCGCGCCTCGACGGGATTCTCCGCTAGCCTTGCCGCCGGTCGCCAACTGGGGCTGCAACGAGGCCGGGAGAGAACATGAAGGTCCTTGTCGCCGGGGGAGCCGGTTACATCGGCAGTACGGTCGCCTCGGCCTGCCTGGACGCAGGCATCACCCCCGTGATCCTCGACAGTCTCGTCCGGGGTCGCCGCGAGTTCACCCAGGGTCGTACCTTCTACGAGGGCGACATCGCGGACGGTGCGCTGGTCGACCGGATCTTCTCGGAGCACCCGGACATCTCCGCCGTGGTGCACTGTGCGGCGCTGATCGTGGTGCCCGAGTCCGTCGCGGACCCGATCGGCTATTACGAAGCGAACGTGGCCAAGAGCCTGGCCTTCGTCAGTCACCTGCACCGCAACGGCTGCGACCGCGTCATCTTCAGCAGCTCAGCCGCCGTCTACCAGTCCGAGGACGGCTCGCCCGTCGACGAGGACTCGCCGCTGGCGCCGCAGAGTCCCTACGCACGGACCAAGGCCGTGTGCGAGGAGATGTTCTCCGACATCGCCGTGGCGGGACCGCGCGTGCTGTCTCTGCGCTACTTCAACCCGGTCGGGGCCGACCCGCGGCTGCGTACCGGGCTCCAGCTCAAGCGGCCCAGTCATGCCCTGGGTGTGCTCATCCAGGCACATCAGGAAGGCCGTCCGTTCCCGGTCACGGGGACGGACTACCCGACGCGCGACGGCTCTGGCATCAGGGACTATGTGCACGTCTGGGATCTCGCCGCGGCTCACCTCGCCGCGATCGAGCGGTTCGACTCCATCCTCGTGCGTGGGAAACGCTCGATCGCGATCAACCTGGGCACCGGCTCGGGAACCACGGTTCGGGAGCTCTGTGCCGCGTTCAACAACGTCGTCAGCACGCCCCTGGCGACCTTCGACACCGATCGGCGGCCCGGAGACGTCGCCGGCAGCTATACGAAGAGCGACCGGGCGGCCACGCTGCTGGGGTGGACGCCGAAACTGTCCCTGGAGGACGGCATCCGGTCTGCCCTGGACTGGATGCCGGTGCGCAATGAGCTGCTGAAGGACTGAAACCTGGCTCATGGACCGGTGGCGGGATCGTCGGCAGGTGATCGATGCGATCGACTGGAAGCACCACACCGGCTCACCCTGGCCGGAGTCCGATCCGGCGGCAGCGGCTCGATCCGCGCCCGCTTGACTCACTCGGTGATGCGTTGATCGAAAACTGTCGTTGGACGCGATGAGGGCGCACTCGAATCGGCAGGTCAGGAGTCGTGAGGCCGAATGGGAGCTTTACGCAAGCGTTCGGGAGCGGTCACGGTGACCGCTCCCCAAAGGCAACTGCCGGGGCGGGTGTGGCGCTGACCGCCGTCAGTCTCACCGGGAGTGGCCAGGCGACCGCGGCTTGATCGATCCAGCCGTGCAGATCCGACGGGAAGAATCGGGCAACCACGGGGAACCACGGTCAATAGTCGGCCCGCTCGGCGCCCGGGCTCCGGGCCGTCTCTGGGCCGTGCGGGTGCTCGGCACGGTGGCCAAACTCAGCCAGCACCCGCCGGGTCTGCTTCCGTTGGTGCGCCACGGCCTACGGTCAACGACCAACGCACGGCTGAGGACGCCTCGACGGACACGACTCCACTGCGCTCCACGCCGGACAACGCCACCTCATTGGAGACGGTGCTGACCTGGCCAGCACCACACTCCAGAGGGAAGGAGACGTGCAGGGGCCGCACCGTCACCGTGATCTTCCCCTCGCCCTGGCAGCTCGCCGCGACGGTGAGGGCGTTACCCTTCTTGCCCTTGCTGTAGGGAATGCTGGCGTTCCCTGTGGTCACCTTCTGGCGGCCGGCGAGTGATACCCCAGGGTCCAACTCCGGCGGCTTCAGCAGGGAAGGCTGCGTGGTGCCGGGCACGCTGCCGTTCGTTGTCGGGACCGGCGTCGCGGAGTCCTGGGGCCGCGTGGGTTGCCCGGCATCCGAATGATCCGTCGTGCACGCGGCGACGGACAGAAGTACAGCAGCACACGCGATGCCCACTATCGCACGGGTTCGGCAAGACATATCAGCTCTCCAAGACAGCCCAGCCGACGCGACGCGGCGTGTGGATGAGGACCCTGCGCTTGCTGTCCGGCCGACAGCTGTCGAGATCATGCCAGCACTCCAGGCGAACCACTGGCCTTCACGTCTTTTCTGAGCAAAACCTGAGCTAGTCGATCAACCAGCGCGCGTATGGGTGACCAGCCCGACGTAGCCGGGCACGGCCTCGGCCGCGCCGGGCACGGACGGGGCACGGTGCGCCACGACGGTTTTCAAGGTTGTGTGTGGCACGCGGCTCTGCGACGCAACCCCCATGCCCTGAACCGACCGCTCACGAAGATACCGACGCCGATGGACAGCGCGATCAACAAAGTTGACGACACGACGTCGAAGGTCACGTGGCGGCCCCCGGCCGCCAACGACACAAGAAAGGCGATCGCCGTGAGGGTCACGGCGGCCGCGGTAAGGAAGACTGCCATCTCGGCCCACCACATCGCCCGCGTCGGTTGAGTCGTCATGCCGATGTTGTACATCGCGCATCTGGCTGCTGTACAGCAACCCCCGCGCCCAGGACCGACCGCTGCCCACCCCAAGCAACCAGCTGACCTGCCCGGCCGACCTCAGCGACCACCGTGCCCATAGTTCGCATCGAGGGGGTCGTGCCAGTCCCGTGCCAGATCGGGCGGGAACCGCGGGGACACCGGGGACCAAGACGAAGCCGGCTACAGCTCGAGACCGCCCCACCCCAGGTCAGGCGAGCAACCGCCCCTGGGGCACCCAAGCTCAGGTCCCGGAGTGGCGGTCTTGCGATACGGTGCGACTTCGTATGACGCCCTCTCCAAGAGCCAGTGAAACTGATGAACAGCCGTGTTGCCTGCTTCGCGACCATGATCCTGGTGGGCTTGGCTGTACTCGCTATCGCTGGCTGCAACCCTGATCCGACTGACCCCGAGAACGTCGATCCGATCACCCTGGTGAACAACACATCGAGCCCAATGCACGTCTTCTGGTGTGCCAGCGACGGGGGCAACGAATGCGCGGAGCAGCACAGCCTAGGAGTCATCCCAGCCGGGACAAATCGCAACGTGCACATCTCCTCGTACGAAGTAATGCTGCACGTCAAGACAGCGTCGGGCCCAGGGGGATACGTTTGCGAAGTCAACGCGCCGGGCAGTCGAATTGCTCTGAGCGCGGCGTCCCCCTCTATGAAAGCCGCATACGACCACTGCCTGGACGGAGGCTCTCCTACCCCCTCGCCCCGCTGAGGCCCCCGTCTTCGACTCGGCCTGGAGAGGGCGATGCCTAAGGACAGCCGTCTCAGTTTCCGTCTCATTCAGCCTCGGTTCACGGTCGCGCAAACGAGACTCGAAGCCATCCCCGCGCCGATGGCCAGCCGACCGCTCACAACCATTGTTATGGGCTTCACGGACGAACCTGAGTTGCCAGAAGGTTGGGCCCGGCGGGCCCGGCCGAGATGCCCGACCCCGTGGCGGGGGACGGCGAGGCTGTCATAGCCGTCAAGGCCGCCTCCGTGAACCTGTCGGATCTGAAGAGCGTCGCCGGTCAGGTGAAGAGAACGTCCCTTCCCCGTGTCCCCGGGCGCGACTTCGCCGGCGTTGTCGTCGACGGGCCGCAGGACCGTGTCGGCGCCGAGGTCTGGGGCACCGGAGGGGATGTCGGGTTGACCCGCGACGGCTCACATGCGCAGATGCTCGCTGTTCCGGCGGCGGCCGCCGTGGGCACGCGGAGCGTGGAGATCGACCTGGTCCCGCTGTACCGCAACGAGATCCGGGTCTACGGGTGCAACAGCGGGCACTACGACGTCGTCGAGTCGGGCGCGAGGCTCCAACGAGTCGCCCCGTTCTTCGACTCCGGAGGGTTCCGCCCCCTGCCCATCGCCAACCACCACAGCCTGGAGAACGGCCAGGACGCCTATCTCGCGGTGGAGAACCGGATGCGTGGCCGTGTCGTCATCCGCCCCTGACCCCGGCTCCCGCACGCCTCAGGCAGGGCTCAGCCGGGCTGGAGGACGGTGGTGATCTTCCCGGTTCCGAGGTCGTATGCGTAGCCGCCGATCTTGATGTGGCCGATGGCCGACGCGAGCTCGGGTGCCGCGCGCAGCTTCGCGACGTCCTTCTGGACCGTCTTGGACGGCTCCAGAACGGCCATCTCCAAGGAGGTCTGTTCGTCCCAGCCGCCGCGGGCGGCGAAGCCGGCGCGCAGATCGTCGTCGGCGAGCAGTCCCGAACCGCAGTCGGTGTGGTGGATGACGGCGATCTCGAACCAGTCCGCGTCGGGGGTCTTGTTCTCGTGCAGGTGCACGATCCAGGCGACCTCCTTGATGACCGTCGGCGTCACGCGGCCGCCGATGTTACGGGCGACGATCGCCTCTCCGAGCCGGACGCCCAGCACAGCCGCGGGCTCCACACGCGGATCGATGCAGATGATCAGGTACAGCTGCTTGAAGGGGATGAAAGGGACCTGGGGGATGTCGGCCTGGGCACCGGAGGCCGCGAAAACCTGGTTGCGCTCCAGGTACACGTTGAAGTTCGACATGGCTGCTCCCTTCGGCAGGCGGTGGCAGCCTGATGCCGTGAGCCAGCATCGCGGGCACGCCATCGATCTCCGCGATGCGCAAGCCGGCCCGTTCGCTCATGAACCGCATGGCGCCAAGCCGTCCTGGGCCCCACCATCACCCACGAGGGGAACATGCGCCAGGCGGGCTCACCCGGCAAAGAAGAGCTGAGCCCCGGCGGCCGGCGAGGAGATCGCGAAGGCGGGGGCGCCGCGCGGAGAAGGCCCGCGCGGCGCTGTGACCGAGGTGTCCTTCAGGGCGCTGGTGGGCGCTAGTTCACGGTGAGGGCGGCTGTGTTGTTCGTCAGGTTCGGGTCGTGGTGGAACTCGCCGAACGGGGGATGGATGCTGACCTCACTCGTCGCGCCGGGCACCACCGTGTCGATGCGGAGCTTGAAGGCGAAGGAGCGCTCCGTGTTCTCCAGCACCCAGTACGGCAGCGTGCAGTCGTAGCGCGGGGCGCCCGTGCGGTTCGGGTAGTAGCTGCCGGAGAGGGTCCGCGGGCCGCAGCCCTCCGGCACGCCCGTGACCGTGGTGCCGGGCGGAACGATCAGGCGGACCGCGGCGACCGGGTCCCCGGAGCCCAGGTTGCCCAGCCAGCCGGGCCCGTTGTTCCTGAAGGTGAGCGACGCGGTGACCGTCTCGCCCGCGGCGCCCGTGACCGCCGCGCCGGTCACCGAGAAGTCGGCGGTGTTGTCGGCGCCGATCGCCAGCACCATATAGTCGTCGTAGCCCCCCAGATCGGTCGCGTCGACCGGCTGCGCCCAGATGTCCACCCTCTCCTGCAGCGCGCGCCGGGTGAGCGCGATCCGCAGCGGCTCGGGCAGTTCGAAGGAGGCTCCCGGCGCCAGATCCTGGTCGAAGGTGCAGGTCGCGTACGACATCGGGGCGTAATCATCCCCGCTCGACGTCGTATAGACGCAGGCGTCGTACCGGTTGAGGTACCGCACTCCGTACGAGGCCATCATCGTGATGGTGAAGCCGTGCGCGGTCTCGTTGCCGTGGTTGGTGAGCGTGAACGGGAGCGTCTGCCTGCTGCCCGGCCGGGTGTGCTCGATGCCGCCGCCGCCCGTGAGCCCGAAGTCGGGGCCCGACGCGACCGTGACCGTGGTGCTGTCCCGGGCGGCGGTGAGCGTACCGTTCGGGCCGCCGCTGGCCGTCGCCTTGAAGGTGATGCGGCCCCGCGCCCCGACGGCCGCCCCGTCGGCCGCGCGGACCTTGAGATGCACCTCGCCGCCGGTGTTCCCGGTCACCGGCACCTCGGCCACGTCGCACACCGCGGTCGCGCCGCTCGGCGTGCAGTTGTCCGGCCAGGTGATCTCGGCGACCCCGGCGATGCCGGAGGCGTCCACGGTGAGCCGGGCGTCGGTCACCGTCACATGGTCGTTGTCGTGGTTGAGCCTGACATCGAGCGTGCGGGTCAGCGGTGTCCCGCCGTCGATGCCGAGCGGCAGGGTCGGCTCGTACGGGGCGGTGATCCAGAGTTGGTCGGTCTCCGGCTCGGTCTCGGCGAACGCGGGAGCGGTGGTGAGCCCCAGGGCGACGAGTCCGGCGGCGAGCGTCGTACAGGCTCCGAGCCGCAGTGCGCGGCGGACGGAGTCAGCTCTCATGACATCTCCAGGTGAGAGACGGTCAGGTCACGCGGTCGACGTGGTCGCCGATCGGCGGACCACGCCTGGCCACATCTCCTTGACGATCAAGGGGTGTTGGGGGTTGTAGGACGATGCAGACCGGTGCCGGCCGGCGGACGGCCGGCCACCGTCACGGTTGGGTGAAAGCGTTGAAAGTCATCCACGGCGGCCAGCAGAGTGATCACCCAGTGGACGGCTTACGCCGCTCTACAGCTCGCGAGACGCTGTCCACGCCCGTTCGAGAGCTCAGGAGATCCGCATGGCGACCCGCCCGCCCCACGAACACATCCGGCCGCCCGCACCGCGGTTCGGCGAAGGCACCGCGGCCATCAGCCTGACCAAGGTCCAACAGGCGGCGCCGGACCTGGTCAGCCTCTACAAAACGGCCGGCGCGAGCATCCGCCGACACGGCCTGGAGGGGCTACGCGCCGCGGTCTACCTCGTACTGGACCGCTCGGGGTCCATGCGCCCGTACTACAAGGACGGCACCGTTCAGCACCTCGCCGAGCAGGTCCTGACGTTATCCGCGCACTTCGATGACGACGGCACCGTGCCGGTGGTGTTCTTCTCCACCGATGTCGACGGCGCCACCGACCTCGAACTCAGCGGCCATCGGGGCCGTATCGAAAAACTGCACCAGAACCTGGGCCACATGGGCCGTACGAACTACCACTGGGCCATGGACGCGGTCATCGACCACTACCTCGACTGCGGCAGCCGCGCCCCGGCCCTGGTGGTCTTCCAGACCGACGGCGGCCCGACGAGCCGGGCCGCCGCCGAGCGCTACCTGTGCAAGGCCGCCCGCCTTCCCCTGTTCTGGCAGTTCATCGGGTTCGGCGACCCGGACGACAACGAGTTCGCGTTCCTGCGCAGGCTCGACGAGCTGGCCGTGCCGGCCCGCCGCGTCGTCGACAACGCCGGCTTCTTCCATGCCGGCCGCGATCCGCGTACGGTCGACGACCAGTTGGTGTACGACCAACTGCTCGAGGAGTTCCCCTCCTGGCTGGCCGCCGCGCGTGACGCCCGCATCCTGCGCTGAGCCGAGTGAGCACGAGACCGTCGTCTCATCAGCGGGTGAAGGTGAACCAGTTGATGTTGGTGAAGTCCGAACTGCTGCCCGCGAAGACCAGGTAGACGTCGTGCACTCCGGTCGCGGGGGCGATGATGTTCGCGGGTACGGTCTGCCAGTTCTGCCAGCCGCCGTTGTTGGCGAAGCTGATCTCGGCGATCTTCGTGCCGCTGGTGCTGTCGAGGCGCACCTGGATGGCACCGCTGACGCCTGGGTCGGCGCCCGACGCCAGCCGGGCCTTGAACTGGTTCGGGGAGGCCGGACCGAAGTCGACGGAGGAGTACTTCAGCCAGTCGCCGTTCGAGATGTAGCCCACGTCGCTGCCGCCGCCGGAGTCGGAACAGCTCTCGGTGGTGGTCCCGTACTGTGCCGAGTAGGACTCGGCCTGGATGGTGCTGTAGGCGCTGACGGCGCCCGAGCCGCCACCCGGTCCGCCACCGGAGCCGCCGGCGCCCAGGGTGATCGTCCACGAGGTGGGCGCCCCGTCCTGGATGTGGCCGTCGACGGGGGCCGAGCCGGTGGGGCCGACGTCGTCGTAGGGGAAGGCGTAGCCGATGCTGGCGTACTTGTGGACGAGCCGGGCGTAGTGGTTGGTGATCGAGTCCTGGTAGTACTGCGAGGGTGTCACGCCGTCGGGCTGGTTGTTGCCGCCCGGGACCAGGAGCGAGCTGCGGTTGAGCGCGGCGGCGAGCCGGGCGGCGATCGCCCCGCGGGCGTCCGACCCGGAGTTGTAGAGCGGGCCGGACGCACAGCCGAAGATGTCGACGGCGCTCGGCTTGGTGAACGGCACGCCGTTGGTGTTGAGACCGGAGAAGACGATGGCGTTGCCGGAGACGGTGCCGGTGTAGGAACCGATGCCGCCCTGGCCGTTAATGGTCAGCGGGGTGGACGCGTAGTGACTCCAGACGCGGTTCAGGTAGTCGTCCCAGTAGTTGCCGAAGTCCACCGGCGAGTGCGAGGGCGACATGACGCGCAGCACCGCACCGGAGGAGTCGGTGACCACCAGCCTGTCCCAGGGAGCTCCGTCGGCGGCGTGCTGTGCCTGCAGGCCGGCGGCGATGGAGGCGAGCGCGCCGGAGGGCAGCGGACTGACCGACTGGGTGCCGCCACTGCCGGTGCTGGCCATCGAGATCGGCAGCGCGACCATGTCGACGTAGGAGATGTTGGCGTAGAGATTGGCGCTGTTGAAGGTGAACTCGCAGAACGTCCAGTTGGTGGCCCAGTTGGGGTCGGCGCTGACCAGGGCGGGCTGCACCACGCCGGGCACGGCGCCCGGGTTGACGAAGAACTGGAGTTTCTGCCCGACCGAGAACCAGACACGGCCGCCGATGATGTAGTCGGTCAGGGTGACGGTCTTGGCAGCCGAACCGGAGGCGCCCAGGGCGATGGAGTAGTCGGCGATGGGGGTCACCGGGGAGGACGGGTTGGGCAGCCGGTTCAGGGCGCCGTTCGCCGAGACGAAGACCGGCAAGCCGCTGCTGTCGGTGCCGGATATGTAGGCGTAGACGGTGTCGTGGCCGGAGTTGTTCGCCAGTTTCACGGGGAGTGAGACTCCCGCTGCCGCCGCGCTGGAAGTCAACGGCGAGACCGGTGAGAACGGGCTGAGCGCGGCCGCGCCGGTGACGGCACCGGCCGCGGCCAGGAAGGAACGTCGGGAAACCACAGGGGCCCTCCCGGAAGGGGTGACGGTCCGTCAACCATCGACGGTTGGGGGGTGTTGTTTCATGTGGGGTTCTGTGCGCGGGTGACATTATTGGACTGGACCAATACAGTCAAGGTTACGGAACCGTTATCCGGCGTTCCGTCTTTTCCCACGGTCCGACCCCGTATGCCGCCGCCTTGAGGAGCGGCCGCGTCGGCACCGGTGTTTCACAGAGGTGCCCCGGGGGTCCGTGCGCGGTGTCCCGTTCCGAAGTCCCCGGAACATGACACCGCGCACCACCCGGGGCCGGGTCAGCAGTACAGGTTGGCGCCCGCCGACACGCCCAGGATCTGCGTGAACTGCTGGTAGGTGCTCACACGGCTCTGCACCTGCGCCGGGTTCCTGCCGTCGCACTCGAGGGAACCGTTGATGGAACGGATCGTCTGGCCGAAGCCCGCGCCGTTGACCATGGCGTTGTGGGGGGTCATGCTGCCGGGGCCGGACTGGGTGTTCCAGTACCAGAGGCCCGTCT
The DNA here is from genome assembly GCF_043081205.1 of Streptomyces sp. NPDC014889. Classification (NCBI taxonomy): domain Bacteria; kingdom Bacillati; phylum Actinomycetota; class Actinomycetes; order Kitasatosporales; family Streptomycetaceae; genus Streptomyces; species Streptomyces sp. NPDC014889. The sequence goes on along the minus strand of NZ_JBIBWH010000012.1, from coordinate 251,734 downwards.
TCCACGCGACGGCGGCGTCGTTCTGCACCAGCGACGGGTTGTTGAGCAGGTCGATGCCGAGCGCGTCACCCGCGGCCTTGTAGTTGAAGTTCCAGCTGAGCTGGATGGGGCCGCGCCCGTAGTAGGCGGACTGTCCGGCCGGGCAGCCGTACGGCTGGCTCCAGTCGCAGTAGTGGGGATAGTTGGCGGTGTTCTGCTCGACGACGTAGACCAGTCCGCCCGTCTCGTGACTGACGTTGGCGAGGAAAGCGGCTGCCTCCTGCTTCTTGGTCTCGTCCCCGCCGGTGTTGGCGAAGCCGGGGTAGGCGCCGAGCGCGGCGACGAGACCGCTGTAGGTGTAGAAGCCATTGCGGTTCGGGAACATCTGGTTGAACTGGGCTTCGGAGACGACGAAGTTGCCGACGGGCGTGCCGCTGCCGCTGTCGCAGCTGTACGGCTCCCAGTACCAGGTGCTGATGACCGGGTCGTAGCCCGGGTTGTCGTGCTCAGCGATGTACGCCTTGCCGTCCGTGTAGCGGACGATGTCACCGGTGACGTACGACCTGCCGGCCACCCAGTCGGGGTAGCTCGAACAGGCGGCGGCGGACGCGCTGCTGGTCGGCAGCAGCACCGGTACGGCGGTGGAGAGGGCGAGCGCGGTCACGACCGCGGAGATACGACGCCTCGACACGGAATCAACTCCTTGACGGAGAACGGTCGTACCCGGCGCAGGCAGGACGGAGCGAGCCTTGGGCGCGTGCCGGCGGAACCGGACGGGGCGCGGGGCCGACCGTGGTGGGGGGTGTGAGGCCCACTCAACCGTATTGGTCTGTACCAGTCAAGGTGCAGACGGTTCGGTGGCGAAGGCGTGGCCCGGGGCGCTGGTCTCGGCGTCCGCGTCGCCGGTAGCCCCGGCGGTGCGGCCGGGATGGGCGGCGGTGGCACCTACAGATCTGCCGGACGGGTGAACCCGTAGGCGCGCTCGACCTTGGCGATGTGGAGCGAGAACGAGGCGTACCAGTGCTCGCGTCCCTGCGTACGGGCCAGGACGTGCTCCGCGTGATCCCGCCAAGCGGCGATCGAGTCCTCGTCCCTCCAGTACGACACCGTGATCCCCAGGCCGTCCGCACGGCGAGCGGAATCGACACCGAGGAACCCCGGCTGCTCGGCAGCCAGTTGCAGCAACCGTTCGTCCGTCTCCGCATAGCCGTTGTCGCCGGCGGTCCGCACGGCGGTGAACACCACGGCGTAGTACGGCGGGACGGGCAGCGACGCGGGCGTGGGATCGGTCACGGAGGGTCCTCCAGCAGACGGCACCGGCAGTGTCGCGTCAAACGATCCCGCGCACCCACCTGAACTCACAACCCCGCCGTCCGGTCACGGACCCGCGCTCCCCCGGAAGGAACGGATCAGCGTGCGTGGTTGTGCATGACGTGCTTGGTGCGCGCGTAGTCGTCCAGGGCGTAGACCGACAGGTCTCGGCCGTAGCCGGAGCCCTTGAAGCCGCCCCAGGGGACCTCACCGGCCGGCACGAGGTGCGAGTTGACCCAAACGGTTCCGAAGTCGAGGCGCGCGGCGATGTCGTGGCTGCGGCGGGCGTTCTCGGTCCACACCGATGCCGACAGGCCGAAGGGGACGTCGTTGGCGCGCCGTACCGCCTCTTCCTCGTCGGTGAAGGACTCGACCGTGACCACGGGGCCGAAGATCTCCTCCCGGGCGGCCTCGGCTCCTTCGGGGACGTCGACCAGCACGGTCGGGGCCACGAAGTAGCCGGGCCCGTCGACGAGGACGCGGCAGGCGGCCCCGCATTCCTGGCCGGAGTTCCAGAAGCCCGCGATGCGCGGGACGATGCGGCGGCCGCGAGATCGGCTTCCGGGAAGATCACCACGGGTGCCTTGCCGCCGAGTTCGAGATGCACGCGCTTGAGGCTGTCCGCGGCGGCGCGGGCGACGGCGCGACCGCTGGCGACCGAACCGCGATCTCGTACTACGTCACAGGCGTCAGCGCCCAGATCATCGCCCCGCCCGCCACCCTCGACACGGCCACCAGCCGCGACGCCTTCCTCGACCTGACCGCCGAACGCCGGCAGCAACTCGACCCCGCCGACTACCCCTTCCTGAAGCGCACCACCTAGGACCTGCGCGACCACGACGACCGCGACCAGTTCCTCACAGGCCTCGACATGCTCCTGAACGGCCTGAACATGAGCGCGGACCCGCGACCGCCCGCGTGATCGCGCGCTTCAGGCCGCGCGCGGTCGTTCCCTTGGCCGGTCCGCGCCGCCGGAATGTCGACGACCCCCGTGAGCCGGCGGGTTTCAGGTATTGGCAGGCAGAATACGGGAAGCACGCCTGAGCTGGATTGTCGATCGTTGAGGTGTGACTTCGTTCCAGGAAACGACCTGTCCCGGTGGCGTCGGCGATCCGCCCTGCCACTGGCGCCGGATGCGGGTGTGGGCCACCGCCCACGCCGTCGACGACTTCTATCAGGGCCTCGTGCCCGCCGCAGTCCCCTACTTCGTGCTGGAACGCCACTTCAGCTACGTCGAGGCCTCCGGGCTCGCGCGGCCGCGACGCTGGGCAGCGCGCTGCCCCAGGTGCCGATCGGCCTGCTCGCCGACCGGCACCGGCTGCGGTGGATGTCGCCGCTCGGGATCAGCCTTGCGGGCATCGGGGCGGCCCTGTCCGGCCTCGTGCGCCGACGCTTCCGCCGGCCGCGAAGTAGCTCATCGCGGTCGCGCTGCCCCCGGCCGCGCGGCGGGCGTCACGCCCGGCAGGCGGGTGGAACATCGCGATGCCGACGCCGGCGAGCAGCAGCAGCAGCGCGAACACCAGCGGATAGGAGTCAGTCGCGCGCCGGCGGGGACGTCATCGACCGCCACCGCCACGACGACCACCAGTTGATCCACGTCAGCTCCGGCGTGCTGGCGATCCGCAACGAACACGGCTCCTGGATCGCACCGAACGACCGGGCGGTGTGGATCCCCGCGCACACCTGGCACGAGCACCGCTTCTACGGCCCCAGCCGCTTCCACACCGTCGGCTTCCCCGCCCAGGACACGAAACCCCCTGCTCAACACCCGGACACTGGCGGTCATCGCCGTCGCCGCGCTCGTACGCGAACTGATCGTCGCGCTCACGAGCCCCGAACTCACCCGCACCGAGACACGTCACATCGAAGCCGTCCTGCGCGACCGGCTCCGCCGCATGGCAGAACAGCCGATCATGCTGCCCGCACCCCGGGAGCAGCGGCTCGGGGACGCCTGCCACCTGGTGGAGGCCGACCTCAGCCGTCCGTACACCCTGGCTGAAATCGCCCGCCACGTACACACGGGCGAACGCACTCTCTCCCGCCTGTTCCGCGACGAGTTCGGCATGACCTATCCCCAATGGCCCACCCGCACCCGTCTCTTCAACGCCATGGTGATGCTCGCCGAAGGCGCCACCGTCACCGACACCGCCCACGCCTGTGGATGGGCCTCGACCAGCGCCTTCGTCGACGTCTTCGCCCGGGCCATGGGCACCGCCCCCGGGACCTACCGTGCCGGCGTGCTCAACCAGCGGGAAGAGCGGGCGCCTGAGTAGGCGCCCTTCGCCGCTTGCCGCGGGCGCGACGGGGGCGCGACGGTCAACTGGTCCTGGTGCGTTGACCGACGATGACGCCGAAGGCGAGGCCGAGGAAGGGGATGAGCGCCAGCACCGTGCTGAGTCCGGCGTTACCGCCGGTGACCAGGGTGAAGTTGGCCAGGATGATCCACGCGCTGGCGAGGAGTCCGAGGGATGCCAGTGCCGGGGCCACCCGGGTCTGCCAGTGCCGCCCGCGGACGAGGTCAGGACGGCGGATGAAGAACGCCGCGACGGCGACGGCCGTGGCGAGCATGAGGATGACCATGCCCACCGTGGCCACTCCGGCCATCGAACCGAAGACTCCGACGAGCGGGTCGACGCGTGCGATCGCCAGGAGCGCCAGAAGGGCCGCCGCCGTCACGGTCTGGACCACCGAGGAGACGGACGGCGCCTCGTGCACGGGGTGGACCTCCGCCAGCTTCTTGGGCAGCAGGCGCTTGCGAGCCAGCACGTACTGGTAGCGGGCGATCACGTTGTGGAACGACAGGACACACGCGAACAGGCTGGTGAGGAGCAGCACGTTGACGATGTCACGGCCGACGGTGCCGAGGTACGTGGCGGTCGTGTCCAGCAGCATGTTGCCCCGGCCGGCCAACGTGTCCTGCGCGATGGCCCTGACCTTGTCGCTGCCGTTGCCGATGACGAAGGACCAGCAGGTCAGCGCGTAGAATCCGCCGATGATGGCGACCGCGAGGTAGGTCGCGCGCGGGATGGTGCGCTCGGGGTCCCTGGCCTCGTCCCGGAACACCGCGGTGGACTCGAAGCCGATGAACCCGGTGAGCGCGAACAGGACCGGGATGCCGATGGAGCCCGAGCCGACGACATGCGGTGTGAACGAGTCGAAGTTGATCCCGTCCTGGCCACCGCGTGCCAGCACGACCGCGTCGAGGACGAGGACGATGCCGATCTCGAGCACCAGGGCGACGCCGAGCACCTTCGCGCTCAGCTCGATGTGCCGGTAGCCCAGGAAGGCCACGATGACCAGGGCGAGCAGCGAGTAGACCGGCCAGGGGGCGCTGGGTCCGCCGTAGAACTCGACGGTGTCGTCGACGGCCCAGCCGATGTAGCCGTAGATCCCGACCTGGATGGCGGTGTAGGCGATGAGCGCCACGACGGCGATCCCCATGCCGGCGCGCTTTCCGAGGCCCTCGGTGACGTACGAGAAGAAGGCGCCCGCCTCACGCACGTGGGGTGTCATCGTGACGAACCCTATGGAGAACAGCAGCAGGACGACCGCGGCGATGATGAAGCCGACGGGTGCTCCCGCGCCGTTGCCCAGGCCCATGGCCAGGGGCATGTTCCCACCGATCACCGTCAGTGGCGCCGCGGCGGCGATGACCATGAAGACGACTCCCGCTGTGCCCAGGCGCCCGGTCAGCCGTTTGCCCGGTGGCTCGGCGGGATGGGTCTCGACCGTCAGCGAGCCGATGTCGCTGCCTGTGTGGTCCGACATGGTGTCCCTCTTCCTTGGTTGGGCCCTGGCAGGCGGCATGGAGTCAGGCGGAGGCCATGGCCTTGGTGAGGAGGTCGTGGTCCAGCGCGTGGGCGGTGACGCCCGCGCGTCCCGTCATGGTCCGGGCCGCGACCATGGAGTTGACGATGGCCTCCTCGGTGGCCTCGATCGTCAGGTCGAACAGCAGGGTCTGGAGCTGGGGCGCGAGCATGCGCACCGCGATCTCGGGACGGCCGGTGTCGCGGTCCTCGTCCCAGGCGTAGGGAGGCAGCCGGTTCGCGGTGGAGAACCCGAGGAAGATGTCGCCGCTGTACTGCTCGCCGGTGCCGCCCATCCGGCCGACGGCCAGACCGGCTCGCTGGGCCATCCTCGTGCACTGGTGCGGCAGCAGCGGCGCGTCCGTGGCGACGATGATGATGATCGAGCCGCTCCCGCGCTCGAGGGTCGCGGGACGGTCCGGCAACGGGACGGCCTCGGCGCCGATCTTCTCCCCGACCGGCACCCCGTTGATGCGAAGTCGTTCCCGGCGGCCGTAGTTCGCCTGGACCAGGACGCCGACCGTGTACGGACGTCCCCCTCCTCGTGCCACCCGTGACGCGGTGCCGATGCCGCCCTTGAACTCGTGGCAGATCATGCCGGTGCCCCCTCCGACGTTGCCTTCCGCCACCGGTCCGGAGGCGGCCGCCTCCAGGGCCTGGTCCACGTGGGCCATGCTGACGTGGTGCCCGTTGATGTCGTTGAGCAGGCCGTCGTAGGTCTCCGCGACGACCGGCAGACACCAGTAGGTGCCCTCGCCGCGTCGGCTGACCTGGGCACGCACCAGGGCGTCCCGCACGACGCCGACGCTGTGGGTGTTCGTCAGCGCGATGGGCGAGGTGAGCTCGCCGGATTCGCGGATCCACTCCAGGCCGGTCATCTCGCCGCTGCCGTTGAGGCGGTGGGTGCCCGCGAACACCGGCTCGTCCCAGATCTTGTCGTGCGGGACCACGACGGTGACCCCGGTTCGCACCGGACCGGCCCCTGCCGCGGGCGCCGGGCCTGGCCTGCCGTCCTCGCCGTCCACGAGGGTCACGTGACCGACTCGCACTCCCTCGACGTCGGTGATGGCGTTGTGCCGGCCCGTCTCGTGCCGGCCGATGACAATGCCCAGGTCGCGTGCCCGCATCTCGTACCGTCTCCCACAGAGTTATTTTCCGGTGCGGAAAAGAATGACTCCGGGAGCCGGCCGACGCAAGACCCTCGGGAAGGTCTTCTCGCCGAGTCGTGCGAAGGTGTGGTGGACACAAGGACGACCGTGACAACCAAGGGAGACCGCCGGCATGGCTCGCCCGAGCACTCAGCAGCAACGACGCAGGGACATCCTGAACGCGGCGAAGAGCCTCTTGGAGCGGCATGACCTGGCGGCGCTGAGGATCGGCGACGTCGCGGACGAGCTGGGCATGACCCCGAACGCGATCCGCTACTACTACAAGGACATCGACGATCTGCTCTCCGAGCTGTGCGCACACTCCAACGAGCGCTTCTACACCGAACGTCTGCGCGTCGCGGAGTCGCTCGAGGACGCCGCCGAGCGGCTGGCGGTCACGATCGCCGCGGGCCTGCCCAGCGGCGCGGAGGACGTGGAGTGGCGGGTGATCTGGCGGGCCGTTCTCGCCGCCGGGTTCGAGTTCGACAAGCGGCCCGAGGTGCAGGAGATCTACCACCGGCAGGTCGGACTCTACGAAGCGATCTTCGAGTACGGAGCCGCTACGGGCCGCTTCACGCTGGCCGGCCCTGCCCGCGACCTGGCCCAGTCGATCATGGCCCTGGAGGACTACCTGGGCTACCGCATCGTGGCGCGAGACCACCAGTTCGACCGCCCGACTGCGCTACGCCTCGTCCGCGGCTACGCGGAACTGGCCACCGGAGCCGTCCTCCCGTCGACTCCCTAGACTCCGGCCCGGACATTCGGGCTGCCCGGCGCCCGCACAGGGGCGGGTGCCGGGCAGCGCCGGGGTCATCGGTTCTTCGAGATGTGCAGGGGGAAGGTGGGGGTGCCGATGTCGGTCAGGGTCGTGGTGTTCGCCCTCACGTAGGTGTCCAGGTACGGGGAGCGGTCGCCCTGGGTCGGTGCGTCGGACCGGGGGTCCTGCACCTCGAGGGAGAGCCGGGCGTCGGAGACCGTGATCGTCTCGCCCGAGGGGACGCTCTGCCAGCCCTTCGAGGTGATGGTTCCGAGCTGGACGCCCAGTTGGTGTCCCTGCTCGAAGGTCCAGTCCGTGGCCTTCAGGGCGAAGGAGGTCGATCCGCTGTTGTTCAGCAGGGCGACGTTCTCGTTGAACATGGTCGCCCTGCCGTCCGGGGCGATGTCCCACAGGCGTGCCCAGACGTTGCCGTGGCCCCTGGTCTTCAGTGTGATCTGCGGGCTGCCCGTGATCCGTACCTGCTCAGCGGCGGGTGTGGACCAGGTCCAGTAACTGTTGGCGGGGGTGCCGGTGCTGAGTGTGCTCGGCTGGTCGGTCGTGAGTGAGCCGGCCTCCGGGCCGTACTCGATGTCCCAGCCCTGAGACTGCTGCTGCGGCGCTGACAGGGTGGCCTTCTGCGTCTTGCCGCCGTCGTCGACGTACTGGCCGGGCGCCAGCCGCACCTTGTACGCGTCGTGGGTCATGGGCCAGGTCGGCTGGGCGCGCCAGTGGCCGAGGCTGTCCTCCAGGGAGAAGGCCGGGTCGGTCACCGACGGTTCGATGCCGCGGAGGTACTGGTCGTAGAACCGCATGACCTCGTCGAACCAGCCGGCCCGTCCCATTTTGAGCTGGCCCTTGGCGGTGGTCTCGTTGCCGCGTACGTGTTCCCACTGGCCGAGCCAACCGCGTTCCGGGCCCTGGTGGTTGGCCAGGTACTTCTGCATCTCCTCGGGCTTGGTGTTGTCCTCTATGAAGCCCGAGGTGACGAACAGCGGCGTCTGGGATCCGGCGGCGCGGGAGGCGAAGTCACGGGCTCGCCAGAACGACGACTTCGGGTCGGGGTTCTGCGTGTTGGTGAGGTTGTCGCTCTCGCACTCGGGGTGGTTCTTCTCGTATCCCGCGTTCGCCTTGTAGTGGTCGCTGTCGTCGGCCAGCGGCGCCATCGTCGCGATCGAGTAGTAACTCCGCGGGGTGCTGGTCACGTTGGAACGCGGTACCCCGTTGCTGTACAGGTAGTTGTACCTGTTCCACGTCGGTTCCTGGGAGACGATCGCTCGCAGGGGCTTGAGCTTGAGGGTGTTGGCCGCCAGGCCGGTGTTGGCGTCGTAGGACTTGCCGTACATGCCGACCTTGCCGGTCGACCACGGCCGGCTCGCCGCCCATTCGACGGCGGCCTTGATGTCGGCCTGCTCGCCGGGGCCGAGGAAGTCCAGGCAGCCGGTGCTGCCGCCGAAGCCGCGCAGGTCGACCATCACGAACGTGTATCCGCGCTCCATGAGCCGGGCGCCGTCGATGAAGTCCTGGAAGCGTGCCGACGGCCCGACCTTGTCCCAGCCCGCGGGGGCGGTCTCTCCCGCGTGGGAGAAGTAGGGGCCCACCGAGAGGATCACCGGCGTCTTCGCGTTCGCCGGCAGGTTGGCCGGGCGCAGCACGTCGGCGTGCAGTTCGACTCCGCTGCCGTCCGAGGAGGGGAAGTAGTGCTGTGTCCAGAGCGCGCCCTGCGGGACGCGGTCGTTCTCCGCGTGCGTGACGGGGTCGGTGGCCGCGGACTGCGGCCGGGTCTGCGCCGCGGTGGCGGACGCGGGTGTCGTATCGGGTGCTGCGGCGGCGGGTCCGGCGAGTGTGCCGGTCAACGCGAAGGTGGTGATGACGGCCGAGGCGGCCCAGGGGGCCGTGCGACGTCTTTTCACTTGCTCCTCCCGGAGTTGTAGGTACGGGGCGGTGCAGGTGGCGCTGTCAGGCAGCGGCCCCGGACCCGCCGTCGACGGGTCGACGAAGGAACGGTCGCGCGCGGGCGGACGGAATCCGGATTCCGGTGGCGCGCCGGAGCCGACGGCGTGGGAGCCTATGATCATCATTGACACGCGTCAACAGGGCAGTGTGAGCGACGTGTTGCCGGAGTGGCCGCCGATGCGCCGCCCGGTGCTGGTCGCGGTCACCGATCAGGGCGGGCCCGGCGACGGGTTAGGTCGCCCGGCGCCCCTCCCCCGTAGCACGGCCGGTGTTCGCCCCGGCCCGGCACTCGTGGCGGCCTGGTCGGGGCCGTGTACGGGGTCAGTGGGTGGCCGGGGCTGCCTGGGTGGGGGTGAGTCCGTGGGGGCCCGCGGTGCCGAATGCCTGCCGGTCGAGCGCGGGGCCGGTGAGCGGGACCTCGATCTCGACGACCGGCTGTTCCGGGGCGCCGACTTGGGGCACGGTGCTGGACGCGGTGCCCGTGGTGACCGCGACCACCGCGGCCGGGGCGCCGCCCCGGCGCCGGACCGCGCCGGGGACGAGCGGGCGGCCGCCGGTGTGCAGGGCGACCGCCGTCAGCGGCAGCGCCAGCAGGAGCAGTCCGGCACCCAGTACCAGGCCCATCGCCGGGTAGCCGGCGCTCGCGGACAGCAGGCTTCCGGTGAGCGGGCCGCACGCGGTGCCCAGGGAGGACGCGGATCCGGCCAGCACCGCCCACCGGCCGCGCGCATCGAGTGAGGCCGCCAGTCCGATGAGGTAGGACAGGACGATCGGGTAGACGGTGTTCCAGGCGATCTCGCCGGTCGCGAACGACGGCAGGTCGTCGGCCGAGGCGCTGACCGCGATGCAGCAGGCGATCAGCGCGGTGCCCGCTCCGATCGGCAGTGCCCGCCCGAGCCGCGCGCCCAGCGCGCTCGCGCCGATGACGCCGAGCAGTCCGGTGCCCAGCGCCGTGGCGAAGACCGCGCCGACGGTGACCTCGCTCAGTCCTGCCTGGTGCAGGCCGATGCGGCTGCTCACGCCCCACAGCGAGTTCTGCGCCATGGACCAGAACAGCATCGAGCCCGCGAGGACGAGCCCCGCGCGACGGTAGGGCAGCGGGCCGCGCGGCGCCGCCGTGTGACCGGGCGCCATGGCGCCGGCGAGTCGGCCTGTCGCCGGCCACACCAGGAGCGCGGTCAGCGCGATCGCGGCGAACGGCAGCCCGTGTCCGGGGCCGAGGTGCGGGATCGTCAGGTACACGGTGCCGGCGAGCGCGGAGACGCTCAGCAGGCCGAAGGCCGAGGTGCGGTGCGGGTCGCGCTGGGCCGCGATGCCCGACGCGGCGACCGTCGTGGCCGTGCCCGAGCCGAAGCCGCCCGCCATCGCCCCGGCGACCACCACCGGCACGCTGTCGGACAGGGCCGCGCAGCCGTAGCCGAGGGCCGCGAGCAGCAGTCCGGTTCGGGCCAGGCGCTGTGGCCCGAACCGCTCGACGCGTGCGGCGAGGGTGAAGCCCGCCGCGGCCGAGCTCAGCAGCAGGGCGCTGCCGACGAGCCCTGCTTGGGCGGGTCCGAGGCCGAGCCGGTCGCCGAGGCGGCCGACGACGGTGGGCAGCAGATAGGGCGCGAGGTAGCCCGCCGTGAAGAGGGCGACGAGGGGCCAGGAGGAGCCGCGCGAGTGCGCGGGCGCGAGGGAGGACACGGGCGTTCCCAGGGCATGCGGAAGCGGCAGGGGGATGGAGAGAGGAAGGGGGCGACCGTCGACGGACAGGAACGCGGGGCAATTTGTATCAAGTGCGGGCATGCGCGAGAAAGCCAGGACGATGTGATCTGCGTCATAACGCGTTTGGGGTGGAGGGTTCCGGGCAGAAGCGACGCCCCGTCCGACTCGCCGAAGTGTGTTTATGCAGATCAGCGGCGGTTCGCAGGCGGCGCCTGACGGGCGGGTACGGCCTGCTGTACCGGAAGTTGGGGTGCGTACGGCAATGATCGGCGACGGTCCGCCCGGTGTGCTGGGAGCGTCATGCCCCACAGCCCGGAAAGGTCACCGAGGTGAGCCATCAGGCATCTGTCAACGTCGTCCGTCCTCCGTCGGACGCCGGTCCGCGGGCGCGCACGCGCACGCGCCTACGGGACCGTGTCCGGCGCCGCCCGCTGGTCTGGTTCTTCCTTCTCGCCTTCCTGATGAGCTGGGCGGCGTGGACGCCGTACGTCCTGTCCGGCGACGGCCTGGGCGTCATGGATTTCGGCTTTCCGTCCGTGCTCGGCACCACACAGCTCGTGGGCGTTCTTCCCGGTGCCTACCTCGGCCCGATCGTGTCGGCTCTGCTGGTGACGGCGGTCTCCGACGGCCGTCCGGGGCTGCGGTCCTGGACCGCGCGGATGACGAAGTGGCGGGTCGGATGGCGCTGGTACGCGGGCATCGTCGTCGCGGTGCCCGCCGCGCTCACGCTGGTCACCACCGTACTGTCCGGCGCGCGCCCAGTGCTGCCGGCCGCCACGGTGCTGATCGGGCTCCTGCCCGGCCTGGTCCTGCAGATGATCACCACAGGGCTCGCCGAGGAACCCGGCTGGCGCGACTACGCCATGCCCCGCCTGCAGCGCAGGTACGGTCCCTTCCTCGGCACCCTCGTGCTCGGCCCGTTGTGGGGCGTCTGGCACCTGCCGCTGTTCCTGACCGAGTGGGGTGGATGGCCGGACGTGCACTGGAGCGCGCCGGTGGAGTTCGTCGCCGCCACGACCGCGTTCAGCTTCGTCATGACCTGGGTGTTCAACCACACCGGCCAGACCCTGCTGCCGGCCATGCTGCTTCACGCCAGTGTCAACAACTTCTTCTCCTTCGGCTGGAGCGACGTGTTCCCGTCGCTGCCGCCCGCCTCCACCACGCACGCGTTCCTGGTGAGTTCCGGGGCCGCGACGGTCGTCCTCCTCATCGCCACCCGCGGCCGGCTCGGCCTCCCGCCGGCCCGCGCCACCGGCACCGCAGCGTAGGCCCCGGCTGTGCTACGTCCGTTGCCGCGCGCCCTCCAGGTAGTGCAGGACCGCCGCCACCCGCCGGTCCAGCCGGTCCGCCGGGGACAGGTCGAGCTTGGCGAAGATGCTGCGGATGTGCTTGTGCACGGCGCCGTCGGTGACGACGAGCCGCTCCGCGATGGCGCTGTTGCCGAGGCCCTCCGCCATCAGGCCGAGCACGTCCCGTTCACGGGGGCTGAGGCGTTCCAGGCGGGTGTCCCGACGGGACCGGGTGAAGAGCTGGGCGACGACCTCGGGGTCGATGGCCGTGCCACCCGACGCCACACGGTGCAGGGCGTCGAGGAACTCCTCGACCCGGCCGACCCGCTCCTTCAGCAGGTAGCCGAGGCCGCCGACCCCGCCGGTGAGCAGCTCGGTGGCAAAGCTCTGTTCGACGTACGCGGACAGGACGAGGACGGCCAGACGGGGGTGGCGGCGCCGGGCCTCGACGGCGGCGCGGATGCCCTCGTCCGTGTGGGTGGGCGGCATACGCACATCGAGGATGGCGACGTCGGGCGCGTGCTCGTCGACGGCGTCCAGGACCTCATCGGCCGTGCCGGTCCTGGCCACCACATCCAGGCCCTCCGCGCCCAGCAGCAGGGCGAGCCCCTCGCGCAGCAGCGGGTCGTCCTCGGCCATCACGATTCGCATGTCGGCAACTCACTTGTCTCACAGGGCAGTTCGGGGCGGTCAGGTCCCGGAGGGCAGGTCCACCTGGAGAATGGTCGGGCCGCCCGGCGGGCTGGTCACGCGGAGCGTACCGTCGTGGGCCGCCACACGGCGGCGGATACCGGCCAGGCCGGTCCCGCCCTCCTCGTCCGCGCCGCCCCGGCCGTCGTCCTCGATCCGCACATGCAGCCGGCCGCCGCGCGCGCGGACGGTCACCGCGGCCTGTGCGGCGCCGCTGTGCTTGGCGATGTTCGTCAGCGCCTCGGCCACCACGAAGTACGCGGTCGCCTCCACCGACGCGGCGCACCGTTCGGTCGTGTCCGCGTCGGTCCGGCACGGCACCGCGCACTCGGCGGCGAGACCGGCGAGCGCCCCGGCCAGGCCCCGGTCGGACAGCACCGGCGGCAGGATGGAGCGGGAGACGGCCCGCAGTTCGGCCAGCGCCTGCTCGGCCGCGCTCTGCGCGCGTTCGAGGAGTTCGTCGGCACGCTCCGGATCGCGGGCGGCCATGCGGCGGGCGGCGCCGAGCAGCACGGCGACCGTGACGATCCGGTTCTGCGTGCCGTCGTGCAACGAACGCTCGATGCGCCGCAGTTCAGCGGCGTGGGCGTCCAGAGCGGCGGCGCGGCTGGCCGTCAGCTCGGCCACCCGCAGGGAGAGGTCGGTGTCCGGGCCGGCCGCGAGGAGGCTGCGCCCGGGGCGGGCCTGAAGGCGGGCCATGCCGGGTGTCAGGCCCAGGATCACCGCGATCCAGCCGACTCCCAGCAGGCTCACCGACACGGCGCCGGGCCAGGAGTGCACGGTCCCGAACCCCAGCGACGTACTGGTGGCGCCGGACGGCAACAGCGGCCACACCAGCGGGAACACGCTGTCGCGGAACGCGGCCGGCGGGAGCCACAACCCGAGCAGCCCCAGCAGGAGCCCCAGCGTGGAGTGACGCAGCAGCCAGCGCAGTTCACGCCGGGTGGTCGGGTCGACGAGGGCTGCCCGCAGCCGGACCGGCGGCCGGTCCGGGGCATGCACCTCCATCCCCCAACGGGCCAGCCGCTTCCGTTCCCGGTCGGCCAGAGCGTGCGACGCGCGCAGCACTACGGGCGCCGGCAGCAGGCCCACGCCCACCGGCGCGGTCACGAGGCAGACCGCCGCCAGCACCAGTACCGCCGACGCCGGCACGGACGTACGGAGACCGGAGACGAGTTGCCGGAGCGCGGCCGTGGAGGCTCTCAGGGCCCGTACCAGGACGTCCCCAAGGCTGTCGGCGGCGTCCTGCGGGGTGGTCGTCATACTCGCTCCGCTCCTGTGCGCAGCCGACCCTACGGCTCACACGGCTGCGGCGTGAAGTACAGCAGGCTGTACTTCCCCTTGGGCGGGCTGCGGGATCGGCCCGGGGGGTGCGTGATCCATAGCGTGACCGGTGCAGGCCGCCAAGGAACCGCGCCCGTCGAAGGAGCCCCGCGATGACGACCACCGACCCCTACGGACTCGCCGATACCCGGCACCAAGATCCCGCACGGCCCGCCGTCAGCCGTGCCGCCGTGGCCCGTGTCCTGCTCTGGGTGCTGCTGGTGGTCAGCGTGGCCGTCAACACGGTGGTCTCCCTCGCCGGCGCCGGCGTCGGCCTCCACCTGGCCTGCGGCGCGGTCGCCGGACTCTGCGCGGCCGTCCTCGTCGTACAGCGTCTGCGGAGCCGTCGATGAACCACGCCACGACCGCCGTACGCGCCCCCGCCATCGCCCTGGAGCGACTGAGCAAGACCTACCCGGGCGGGGTGCGGGCCCTGAGCGAAGTGTCACTGACCGTCGAGTCCGGAACCTTCCTCGCCGTGATGGGCCCCTCCGGATCGGGCAAGAGCACCCTGATGCACTGCGCGGCCGGCCTGGACACGCCGACCTCGGGCAGCGTCCGCATCGACGGCCGGGAGATCGCCGGCCTGAACGAGTCCCGCCGCACCGAACTGCGGCGCGAACGCGTCGGGTTCGTGTTCCAGGCGTACAACCTGATCTCCCCTCGCTCAGCATCGAGGACAACATCACGCTGCCGCTGCGCCTGGCCGGCCGCACACCGGACCGGGACTGGGTGACTTCCCTCGTCGCACGCGTCGGTCTGACCGGCCGGCTGCGCCACCGCCCCGCCGAACTCTCCGGCGGCCAGCAGCAACGAGCCGCCCTCGTCAGGGCATTGGCGGCCAAGCCCGCCGTCGTGTTCGCCGACGAACCCACCGGCGCCCTCGACCTGCGCAGCGCCCACGAAGTCCTCGCCCTGCTCAGGGACATGGTCGACGAACTGGGTCAGACGGTGGTCATGGTCACCCACGACCCGGCCGCCGCGGCCCGCGCGCACCACGCGCTGGTGATGGCCGACGGCCGGGTGGTCGAAGCCCTCGACTCCCCCACCGCGCCCGAACTCGCCGACCGGCTCATCGCGTTGGGGGAACGCTAGACCATGTTCCCGCTCGCTGTACGGATGGCCGCCCACCGGATCACCGCCCTGCTCGCCGTGGTGTGCGCGGTACTCGGCGGGGCCGCCCTGATCACCGTCACCGGAGTGCTCGCCGAGTCGGGACTGCGCTCACAGCTGCCGCCCGGCCGGCTCGGCGGCGGGGACATCGTGGTCGCCGCCGACCAGGAACACCACGTGGACGCCGCCCCGCCCCTGGCGCTGCCCGAACGCGCCCGCGTCCCGGCCGCCCTCACCGGCCGGCTGGCCACCGTGCCCGGAGTGACGGCCGTGATCGGCGACATCGGCTTCCCCGCCGCGCTGGTCGACACCCGGGGCCGGGTCGTGCCGACCGGGGACGACCCTGCGGCGGCCGGACACGGCTGGTCCTCGGCACAGCTCCTCACCCGTCCCCGGTTCACCGGCCGGGCCCCCGCCGCGGCGGACGAGGTCGCCGTGTCCGCCTCGGCCGGCCCGCACGCCGGCGACCGGGTACGGGTCGTCGCCGCCGGCCGCCCCGCCGCGGACTACCGGGTCACTGCCGTGGTCGACGCGCCGGGCGCGGGCATCTACTTCACGGATACGACCGCCGCGCGGCTGACCGGACGCACCGGCGAGAGCACGGTGGACCTGATCGGGCTGCGTACCGAGCCCGGCGCCACGGACCGGGCCGCCGACGCGGTCCGCGACCGGCTGACCGGGACCGGCCTGAAGGTCCTCACCGGGGCGGCGATCGGTCAGAGCGTGGCACCAGGCGCGGGCGCGGCCCGCTCGCTGCTGGTGCTGCTGGCCGGCTCACTGGACGGGATCGTGCTGCTGATCACGGGGTTCGTCACGGCAGGCGCGCTGGGAGTGTCCATCGCCGGGCAGCGCCGTGACCTGGCACTGATGCGGGCGGTCGGGGCGACACCGAGGCAGATCCGCCGGCTGGCCG
Organism: Streptomyces sp. NPDC014889; assembly: GCF_043081205.1. NCBI lineage: Bacteria > Bacillati > Actinomycetota > Actinomycetes > Kitasatosporales > Streptomycetaceae > Streptomyces > Streptomyces sp. NPDC014889. Next base: position 235,748 of record NZ_JBIBWH010000012.1, on the reverse strand, counting down.
CCGCGCAGTCCTCGGCCGTGGCCGTGGTGGGCGCGGTCCCCGGGGTGGTGGCCGGCTACCTGCTGGCGGGCCGGTTCCGCGAACTGCTGGCCGACCGGGGCGTACTGCCGCCCGAACTCCCGCTCACGGTCAGCCCGTTGCCCGCTCTGGCCACCGCCGTCCTGCTGGCCGCGGTCGTACAGCTGTCAGCCCGGGCCGCGGCCTGGCGCACCTCGCGGATGCCGGCCACGGAGGCGGTCGCCGAGTCCCGCAGCGAGCTGCGCAGGCCGTCGGCCGGGCGCACCCTCACCGGAGTCGTGCTGATCGCCGGCGCGTGCGCGCTGTCCGTCACTCCGCTGCTGTCACGGACCCTGCTCGGCGCCTCGGCCACCTCCATTGCCGGCATCATCGCCGCGACCGGCCTCGCCCTTTGTGCACCGGCGCTGTTGCGGCATGCGGGCGAGGCGGCGGTACGGCGGCTGCGGCCCCACGCCGCCGCCCCGACCTGGCTGGCGGTGGCCAACGTACGGGCCTACGCGCTGCGGGTCGCCGGCGTGATCAGTCCGTTGGCCATGGCGGTCGTCTTCGTCCTGACGTACGCCCTCGCGCAGACCACGGTGCTCGCCGCGACCGTGCAGGACACCCGCACCGGCACCCTCGCCGCCTACCGCGTGACCGCGCCCGCCCTCGGCGGACTGCCGGCGGACACGCAGAAGGCCGTACGGGAGGTGCCGGGCGTGCGGGCCGCCGTGCCCGTCGGCACGACCACCGTGGTGTGGCCGTACCGGCAGTTCGGCGAGACCGAAACCGACTCCGTGCCCGCGCTGATCGCCGCACCCGGGATGGCGGGCGTCCTCGACGTCGGGGTGCGCGAGGGCGGTCTGGACCGGCTCACCGGGGCCACGATCGCCGTCAGCAGCGAAGCCGCGGCATCACGTGGTGCCGGACTCGGGCGCCGCATCGCGTTGTTCCTCGGCGACGGCGCGAAGGTCCAGGCGCGGGTCGTCGCCGTCTACGACCGGGGGCTCGGCTTCGGCCCCCTGGTCCTCTCCCGCGACCTGGCCGCCGGGCACACCACCTCCCCCCTCACCCCGAGCCTGCTGGTACGGACCGACGGGAGGGCCACGGCCGGGGACCGGCTGGCCGCGCTGACCGCCGCGCGCCCCGGCCTGGTCCTGGAACGGGCGGCCGACGCCTCCGGCCGCGAGCAGGACACCCCGCCAGAAGTGTGGATCAACCTCGCGACCATCGTCGTACTCCTGGGCTACCTGCTGCTGAGCATCGCCAACAAGCTGGTCGCCGCGACGGCCCAGCGACGGACCGAGATCGCCGCCCTCCGCCTGGTCGGCACGACCCCGCGCCAGGTCCGCGCGATGATGCGCCGCGAGGCGGCCGTGATCGCCACCGCGGCGCTCGCCGCGGGTCTGCTGCTCTCCGCCCTTCCCCTGGCCCTGCTGGGCCAGGGCTTCCTCGGCCGCCCCTGGCCGGCGGGCCCCGTCTGGCTCCTTCCGGCCCTCGCGGCCACGGTGGTGGCCACGGCCTTCCTGACCATCGAGCTGCCGACCCGTTAGGCCCTGCGCACGGCACCGGCGGACGCCATCCGGGCGACGTAGCCGAGCGGGCCGAGAGGCGATGGCGACTGACCCGAGAGGCCGTTCAAGATCGGAGCCGAAGCCGGAGGTGCTATGTCCGTGGGACGTCCTTGACGAACACCAGCCCGTCGGTGTCCGCCAGTTGGGCCGGGTCGAGCGGAGCGTACCCGAACCAGGGGGACACCCGGGGCGAGGGCAGGGTGTCGCCGAGGGCGGTGGCCAGCCGCCGGGTGTCGATGACGCGGCGGTCCTCCGGGAGCGCGTAGAGGAGTCCTTCCACGGTGTCCGGGGGCGGCGTGTCCACACCCTGGTGCCGGATGGTGCCGAGGGCCGTGGCCACGAAGGCGTACTCCTCGCCGAGTTGGGCGCTCACCAGCGCACCGGCGCTCCACCACTCCACCGGCCCCTGCCACATGCGCATCGTGCTCTTCTGCCGCTGGAGGTGGGAGTTGTGGGCGTGGACGAGTGCCGGGCCCCGGGCGGCGACGGCGAGGAGGTTGTGGGCCATCATCACGTCCCGCAGCGCGCACAGCCGTGTCATGCGGGCCGGTGAGGTGTCGGCCATCCCGTAGTGGTAGCGCAGCAGACCGGTGGCGGTGCGCCCGTACAAGCGTGCCCGGCCGAAGTCGTCCTGCGAGGTCGCCGCGAGCAGGTGGGGTGTCTGCGCGTCGAGCAGCGCCACCAGATCGTCGGCGAGCAGCCGCAGTTGCCCGGCCTCGGCCGACCGCCCCACGGACTGGGCCGGGTCCATCATCGCGGCGGGATCGGTCCACTGCTCGTCGGCGCCGAGCAGGCGGTCGAGTGTTGCCCCGGTGCAGGGGAGCAGGTCGGCGTCCACCCGGGCCGAGAGGTAGCCGTGGAGTGCGGTGAGGGCCGGCCGGGGGCTCGCGGCGCCGGTGATCTCCAGCGGGCCGTCGAAGCCGGCGAAGCGGAGCCGCTCGGACGCGGGCCGGCCGTCGTTGTGGGCGCGCATCCAGCGCACCAGCTCGCGGTTGGCCGCGAAGGCGCCCCAGCCGTGGCTGAAGCCATGCTCCATGACGTCGTCGAGGGTGCCCGTTCCGGAGGTGACGTAGTCGTCCACGACCAGGCCCTTCAGGCAGTCGCTCTCGATCGCGATCGTCCGGTAACCCTCCTGCTCGACGAGTTCCTGGAAGAGCTCGTTGCGCAGGGCGAGCGGAGCGTCCTCGCCATGGGTGGGCTCGCCCAGGGCGAGCAGCCGCGGCCGCGCCGGGAGCAGTCTCATGACGGCCGCCGCTTCGACGGCATGGGCGGTGTCCTTGATGTCGGTAGCCATGCCTTCAACGCTATCGTTGAAGGCTCGATTGAAACTTTTCGGCGATATCGTCGGCTCCATGGGGAGAAACTCTCAAAGCGGTGAGCGGCTCAGGCCGGTTGATCTGGCGCGCGGGCACGGGCTGTCCACGCAGGCGATCAGGAACTACGAGGAAGCCGGCATCCTCCCGGCCGCCGATCGCACACCCCACGGCTACCGCACCTACACCCCGCTGCACGCGGCGGCCCTGCGCGCGTTCCTCGCCCTGGTGCCCGGCCACGGCCACCCGGCGGCGACGTCGATCATGCGCGCGGTGAACGAGGGCGCGGCCGACGAGGCGTTCCGCCTCATCGACGAAGGCCACGCCCAGCTCCTCGACGACCGGCGGACCCTCCAGGCCGTGGAGGGTGCCCTCCGTGACCTGGAGCCCACGGCGGCGTCCGGGCCGGACGCGGTGTCCGGGCCCCGTGGCACGTTCATCGGACCGCTGGCCCGCAGGCTCGGCATCCGGCCCGCGACCCTGCGCACATGGGAACGCGCCGGGCTCGTACGCCCACGCCGTGACCCGCGGACCGGCTACCGCGTCTACGACGAGGCCGACGTACGGGATGTCCGGCTGGCCCACCAACTCAGACGCGGCGGCTACCTGCTGGAGCAGATCGCCCCGCTGATCGCCCAGGTGCGGGCGGCCGGCGGGCTGGAGCCGCTGCAGGCCGCACTGGGCGACTGGCGCGGCCGGCTGTCCGCCCGCGGACGGGCGATGCTGACCGGGGCCGCCGAACTGGAGGCGTACCTCCGCGAGCGCGGATGAGCGACGCCTGGGGCGTTTCCGCCGGGAACGGCGCCGGCCGGGTCCGCCGCGGTGGTCACCTCTGCGGTTCGATGAGGAGCTTCCCCGCGGGTACCGTCGCCGGGCTCTTGAGGTGGCCGGTGAGTTCGCCGAGCCCGATGCGTTTCCCGACGGCCGTGCGCAGGCGTCCGCGGCGCAGGCTCTCGAAGACCGGTACGAACAGGTCGGACAGGTGCTGCCCGCCGTCCTTGTGGACGGTGTCGCGCAGGCGGAAGAACTCCACGCGTACGTCCCCGCGGCCGGTGAGGCACTCCGCCGAGAGCGGCGTTCCCGACAGCAGGCCGTAGTGGACGAACACGCCGCCGCCGGCCGTCAGTGTGAACGCCTCCTCGCCCACGCCTCCCCCGACGCAGTCGAAGGTCACATCGACGCCTCGGGGGCCGGTCACCGACCTCAGCTGTTCGCGCCACCCGGGCTCGTTCGTCCGGATCACGGCCCGCCACCGGGACGGCTCGGCCACGGTCCGGCCCGGCGTTCCCCGCACGACCCCGACGGGTGCCACACCACGATCGGTCAGGAGTTCCGCCAGGTGTCGGGCGATGGCCGATGTCGCCGCCGTGACCACCACGTTCCGCACGCCCGGCGGGCAGAACCGCTCGACCATCGTCACGGCCGTCAAGGGGTTGACGTAGGCGAAGCAGGCGACGTCGTCGGGAAGGTCGTCCGGCACAGGAACACACCAGGAGTGGTCGAGCCGCTTGTACTGCTGCCAGGCACCGGCAGACCCCAGCGGCAGGACACGCCGGCCCACCGCCCCGGCAGGCACCCCCGGGCCGGCAGCGTCGATCACACCGACGCCCTCGAATCCCGGGACCATGGGGAACGAGGTCCGCGACCCGTAGGCACCCGAGACGGTGACCTCGTCCGACGGGTTGACGGTCGACGCGACCATGCGCACCACGACCTCACCCGGGCCAGGAGCCGCGGGCCCGTCCACGTCGCGCACGGTCAGCACCTCGGCGAGCGGTCCGGGCGCGTCGGCGACGGCAGCCAGCATCGACAGCCTCCCTCGTCGGCGTGGTCAGTTGGGTCGGCGCAGCCCGGCGACGAGCAGCGCGACCAGTCGGCGCGCGTCGTAGCGGGGGTCGCTGTCGGCGCCTATGCAGAGGTTTCCGATGCCACGCATGAGCTGGTAGGCGTCGAGGCCGGAGCGGATCTCACCGGAGGCGGCGGCAGCGTCGAGGAGCTGGGTGCACACCGGCAGGAGGCGGTCGAGGAAGTAGGCGTGCAGCGTCTCGAAGCCGGCGTTGTCGGTCTGCAGTGCGGCCGCGAGGCCGTGCTTGGTGACCAGGAAGTCGACGAAGAGGTCGGCCCATCGTTCCAGGGCCGCGTGAGGGGTCGGGCTGGTCGTCAGCAGGGTCGGCCCGGCTTCGGCGCAGGCGTCAACCTGGTGCCGGTAGACGGCGATGACGAGGTCCGCCCTGGTGGGGAAGTGACGGTAGATCGTGCCCAGGCCGACGCCGGCCTTGGCTGCGATGTCGCGTACGGGGGCTTCCACGCCCGAGGTGACGAAGACCGCGGCGGCCGCGTCGAGCAGGGTCTGCTGGTTGCGCCGGGCGTCCTTGCGCTTGGGTCCGGCTGCGTCTTTCGCGCTCTGGCCGCTGTCGTTCACCGCGGTGGTCCTTCCGTGAACCCGCAAAGCGGAACATGCTTCGTATCACTGGTGGAACAAAGTTCCGCTTCACTCATGATGGCAGACCGCTGGACCGGCGACCACGCCGACCGTCGCCATCACGCTCCACCCGCGGAAGACACGTGCGGCGACCGTCGCGCGGGCCACGGCGCCGGAGCGTCTCACATGAAGTTGCGGGTGTGCAGTGCGGACAGGGCGGCCGCCTCCCCGTCGGAGAAGCCCAGGCGGGACAGGCGGTGGCGGCGCCCCTCGTCCATGTCGGTCCGCAGCCGTTGCACCGCCTGCCAGCCGCGTGCGACGTCCTGCGGCTCGAAGGAGCCGGCAGCCAGCAGTACCAGGGAGTCGAAGACGTCCCGGTTGAGTCCCGCCGTCCCGACCAGCGCGTCGTGCCGCCGCTCCACCGCGGCCCGCAACCGGTCATGCAGCAGCGGGTCGACAGTGGCCCGGTGCTCCAGGTGCCCGACCCCGAACGCCACGTGCCGGGCCTCGTCCTGACGGACCAGACGGCTGACGCGGCGGGTGACCGGGTCGGGGGCGTACCGCTCCAGGAACGCCAGGAGGCTCAGGAAGCTGCCTTCCCCGAGCACAGAGAGAAGGAAGGACACGATGGAGAAGTCCGGCTCGGACAGCAGGGTCGCGAGCGACGCCCTGCCGCCCACTGAGGAGGTGCCCATCGCGCCGCCCCGCAGCAGCGCCCGCCGGGTGAAGACCTCCACGTGCCGGGCCTCGTCGGCGGCCTGGACCGCGAGCAGTTGGAGCACCTCACGGAAGTGGGGATGGACCTGGACCAGCAGCCGCCCCGGCACCACCAGGGCGGCCTGCTCGTTCTCCACGAGGTACGTCATCACCTGGACGACGGCGGCCTCGATCTCGTCGGGCAGGGTGAAGTCGGCGTCCCACTCGACCGCTTCGACCGGGTCCCACTGCGAGGCGGCCGCCTGGCGGTACAGGCGCGGCGCGAGGTCCGCCCACGCGATGTCCCGGTCGACCACCGTGAAGGGGACCTCGGGGCCGCCCGCCTCCACCAGCGCCCCGCGTGCCGCGAGGCCCCAGTGCAGGGGCGCCCGCTCGGCGATCTGCGCGGCGGACGGGCCGCCGGCGCGTTCCGCGGCGTGGAGGCGGGCGCCCGCGGCGGGCCCCGCCCGCAGGCGCGCCACCACCGGCGCCTCCCGTGGCCCGGCGGTTTCCAGCTCGTGTCCTTCACGGCGGCACCAGACGGACAGGTGCGGCAGCAGCGCCGGGTCCGTGCCGAGGACCTCGACCCGGCTGCCGGGGGGCGCCTGCCGCAGGGCGCGGTCGAGCAGCAGGTGCGCGCCCTGCTCGAAGCCGAGCGCCCCGAGGTCGACCGCGGCCGTGCCGGGTGTCACGGCCGGTAGCCGTCCGCGGTGATCCGGCCGTCCGCGTCGTAGAAGCCCGTGGCGTCGACGGCCTCGGTCAGCGGGCCGAAGCCGGTCTCCCGCCCGGGCATCCACCGGGTGAGCCCCTCCAGGTCCAGGAGCCGGCGGACCTCGGGGTCGTCGTAGGACATGGCCAGCAGCAACGCCGCGAACCGGTCCCCGAGTTCCGTGTCGAGGGACGGTCCCGCCGCCAGGACGCAGTGGTCGTAGGGCGGGGTGCGGGACAGCAGCCGGGTGCCGCCGGGCGGGAGGGTGCCCTCCTGCCCGAACAGCAGGTGGTTGGCGTCGATCATGCAGGCGGCCTCCGCCCGGCCCGCCATCAGGGCGCGTGCCGCGTCCCGTTCACCGCCGATGTGGTCGCCGTGCAGGCCTACTCCGGTGTCGTGGCGGCGCAGTTCGAAGTCGGCGCCCGCGAGCAGGCCGAGATCGGCCAGGTGTTGGAGCGGGATCAGGGTCGCCTGGGGCGAGTCGACCGCGCCGACGGCGACGGTCCTGCCCTTGAGGTCGGCCGGCGAGCGGAGCGCGCTGTCGGAGCGGACGACGACCACGGAGGTCAGGTCGCGGTCGGTGTCCCGCATGACGAGCGGTCGCACCGCCGCCCCCGCCGCGGCGGCCAGCCGGCGGGTGCGCAGCCAGGCCAGCGGGGAGTGCCAGGCGGCGTCGATCCGCCCGTCGACCAGGTCGCGAGCCTGCCGTTCGTAGTGGGAGTAGAGCACGAAGTCGAAGGGCAGGTCCTGCGCGCGCAGCCAGGACCGGAATCCGGACCAGATGGTCACGACCTTGGGGTCGTAGGCGACGGCGCCGAGCACCAGTTCTCTCATCGGGCCTCGTCGAAGATCGGCAGGCCCAGTTCCGCGCGGCCGCAGAAGTCGTGCAGGGCTTCGGTGGTCGGTGCCATCACACGGGCCGCGAGCGCGTCGCGGAAGCGTCGTTCGAGGCCCGTCTCACGGCGGAAGGCGGAGCCGCCGCACAGCCGCATCGCGCCGTCCGCGACCGCGGCGGCGGTCTCGGCGGCGAGTGCCTTGATCTGCAGGACCCGCAGCGTCGCCTCCGGGCGTCCGCTCTGCATCGCGGTGAGCGTCTCCCCCACCATCGCGCGCAGCGCGTCGGCACGCAGCCGCAGTTGGGCGAACTCGTGGCGCGTCAGCGGCTGTTGGGCGAGTGTCCGGTCCAGGTGCTCCAGTCGCGTGTCGCGAAGGTGTGCGGCGGTGAGGCCGAGCAGGGTCTCGGTGACACCGAGCGAGAAGGCGGCGCTGAGTACCAGGAAGCAGGGCAGCACCACGTCGAGAGCCGTGGTCAGCCCTTCCCCGTCGGTGCCCAGCAGCGCGGTCCGGGGAACGCAGACCGCTTTCGCGGACATGGGGCTGGAGGCATTGCCGCGCAGCCCGAACCCGTCGTACTCGCCGCGCACTTCGAGCCCGGCGCTGCCGCCGGGCACCAGCCACAGCGACATCGCGCCGTCCGCCTGTACCGGCTTGCTCGACCAGACGTAGCTGTCGGCCTGGCCGGCCGAGGTGACCCATGACTTCTGCGCGTCCAGGCACACCGCGTCGGCCCCGTCGGGTGTGGCGGTGCCCACCGGGGCCCAGAAGTGGCTGCGGGAGCCCCGCTCGGAGAATGCCAGGGTGCTCAGATGACGGCCGGCGGCGATGTCGCGCCGTACGTCGTCGGGAGCGTACCGGTCGAGGACGCTCATGGCCGAGTAGTGCATGAGCAGCACCATGGCCGTCGACCCGCAGGCGCCCGCGAGCCGCTCGATCACCTGGGCGCCCTCGCGCAGTCCCGCGCCCGCGCCGCCGCTGTCGCGCGACAGGAGCAGGCCGAGCATGCCTGCCTCGCCCAGTGCCCGGATCCCCTCGTTGGGGAAACGGCCGGCTCGGTCCACGTCGTCGGCGAGCGGTCCGACGATCTCTCGGACGACGGCCTCGAACTCGTCGGTCCAGGGGTACGGGGATCCTGCCCTGCTTGCCTGCATAGAGACGCACCTTGATACGAGTAGTCATAAATGCCCTGTGTTGTCGTGAAGTCAAGCACTCCGTCCGGTGCGACGAGGGGAGCACGCGCCGCCGCCGCGAGAAAGAGCTGAGGCGCGTCCCGGGCCACCACTGGCGCGACCGAAGCGCCCGCTCATGGCAAAAAGTCGTTCGGCGGGTCTGGTCAAGCGGGCCGGGGGTTCGGTAGCGTCACGCCCACATCACTGACATGTCAGTGAAATTCCACTGACGTCGGGGGCTTGGCGTCGATCGCTCCGATGTCGCCGGAAACGGCCCCACGAGACGAGGTTCTAGTGAAGAAGTCGCTTTGGCGCGGCAGCGCCGCCGCGGTGGCCGCGGGGCTGTTCGCCCTCACCGGCTGCTCAAGCACACAGGGTTCGGGGAACGCACAGGGGGGACACCCCTTCGGCGACTGCGCGATCACCAAGAATCCGACGATCCACAAGATGGACACCCGCGAAAGCGGTGCCCTGACCGTGGCCGCGTCGCTTCCCTATCCGGCCGGCTACCGCGGGAACACGCTCGACTCCGTCGACGGCGGCTACATGTACTGCCTGGACGCGGAGATCGCCAACCGGGCCGGGCTCAAGAAGATCAAGCTCGTCAACGCATCCTTCGAAGCGCTGGTGACCGCCAAGACGTCCAACTTCGATTTCGCCCTCTGGGACATCTACGACACCCCCGAGCGGCGCCGCGCGGTGGACTTCTCCACCCCGTACAACACCTATGAGACGGGCGTCCTGGTCAAGAAGGGCTCCGCTCTCACCAAGTCATCGATCAGGAACGCGACGGTCGGCGTGCTCGCCGGATCGGTCCAGCTGAACTATGTGAACAGCACCCTGAAGCCCAAGCAAGTGCGGGTGTTCAACTCCAACGACGACCTCTTCAACGCGGTACTGGCGGGCCAGATCGACGCGGCGCTGAACGACACCGCCACCGTCATGCCGAGGGCCGCGAACTCGGGCGGCAAGCTCGAAGTGATCGGCAAGTACCCGGTCGGCGGCAATGTGGCCGCTCTCTTCTCCAAGGGCTCGCCCAACGTGAAGGCCGTGGACCAGATCCTCGCCGACATGAAGAAGGACGGCACCCTCGACGCGATCATGAAGAAGTGGCTCAACCCGATCCTCGGCGGCGATCCCCACCGGCTGCCCGACTGGAGCGCCTGACCATGGCCACCAGAGCACCCGGCACAAAGGCCGGGGCCGCCGGATCGCAGACCGCCGCCACGGAGCCCACGCCCGCCGCCCCGCTGGCCACCTCCGGATATCTGGGCGCCGCCGCGGTCCTCGCCCTGCTGGCGACCGTGCTGTGCTACCAGTTCACGGGCACCGCGGTCACCCACTCCCAGCCGCTGCACCTGCTACTCGGTGCCGTACTCCCGGTGCTGGTGCTGGGCGGACCCTTCCTGCTCGCCTACGGCCGCAGCAAGCAGTCAGAGCAGGAGTGGCGGGAGGGGAGGTACGCCGAAGCGCGGGTTGCCGCCTCCCGGTCGCGGGACGCATCAGTCTCCTCGCTCGGGCTGACCGGGTTCGTCGCCGTCGCCGCCCTGGCGGGGCTGCTGGTCTTCACCAACGACGGCGCCGTACAGAAGACCTTCTTCAACGTCTCCTACATGACCAAGAGCCTCGGCGACATCTTCGGGGCGCTGGTCATCAACATCGAGATCGCCGTCGGAGCCCAGCTCCTCGCCATGCTCTTCGGACTGCTGCTGGCCGTCGGGCGGCTGCTTCCAGGAAAGGGGTTCTGGCCGGTCCGGGCGCTGTCCATCGCCTACATCGACGTCTTCCGCGGCATCCCCTCGGTCGTCCTGATCTACCTGGTCTGCTTCGGACTGCCGCTCACCGACGTGCCGGTGCTCAGCAAGGGCGACCCGATCGTCTACGCGATCGTCGCGCTGGCCCTGACCTACAGCGCGTACAACGCCGAGCTGTACCGGGCCGGCATCGAGTCCATCAACAAGGGACAGACCTCCGCGGCGCTCTCCATGGGGCTCTCCCAGCCCGACGTCTACCGGTTCGTGATCCTGCCGCAGATGGCCAGGAACATCGCCGCGCCGATGCTGAGCCAGTTCATCGGCCTGCAGAAGGACACCGCGCTGGTGATCGTCGTCGGGATCATCGACGCGTTCAGCCAGGCCAAGATCTACTCGGCGAACGACTTCAACCTCTCCGCGGTGACCGCGGTGTGCTTCGTCTTCGTCCTCATCACCATCCCGCAGACCCGCTTCGTGGACTACCTGCTGGCGCGCTCCGGCACGAAGCTGAAGAGAGTCTGAGCCATGACAGAACCCTTTGTCCTGCTGGACCGGATCACCAAGAGATACGGCGACCACACCGTGCTCGACGAGGTGGACCTCGCCGTCAACAGGCACGACGTGGTCACGCTCATCGGGGCCTCGGGCTCCGGCAAGTCCACCCTGCTGCGCTGCGTCAACGGCCTGGAACCGATCCAGGGCGGACGCATCTCGCTCGCCGGGGACGTCATCTCGGGCGAGGGGGTGGACCTCGTCAGGCTGCGCCGCCGGGTGGGCATCGTCTTCCAGAGCTACAACCTCTTCCCGCACATGACGGTCCTGCGCAACTGCACCCTCACCCCCGTCAGGGCCGGCATCGCCTGCAAGGAGCAGGCGGAGGCCGACGCCCGGGTGATGCTGGAGCGGGTCGGACTCCGGGAGAAGGCCGACGCCTACCCCGACCAGCTCTCGGGCGGCCAGCAGCAGCGGGTGGCCATCGCCCGCGCCATGCTGATGCGTCCCGAGGTCCTGCTGCTGGACGAGATCACCTCCGCGCTCGACCCGGAGCTGGTGATCGAGGTGCTGAACCTCGTCCGCGAACTGGCCGGTGACGGCATCACCATGATGATGACCACCCACGAGATGTCCTTCGCCCGGGAGATCTCCTCCAAGATCTGCTTCCTGCACCAGGGATCGATCCTGGAGGAGGGGAGCCCGGAGCAGATCTTCGACCGGCCCGCCACCCCGGAGTTGAAGACGTTCCTCCGCCGGATCCACGAAGCCGGCCGGGACTGACCCCTTTTCCCATTGGAGTTGACGATGAAGCAGAACTACGACGTCCGGGACTTCTTCACCTACCTCGGGTACCCCAGCGGCGATCAGCCCTACTGGTCGGAGAACCTGCGCAGCCTCTCGGTGTACTGCAGGGGCGACGCCGACAATCTCCGGGAGCTGCTGGAGCCGACCCCCTTCGAACTGGCCGACGACCGCTTCGTGGTGCAGATCGCGGACTTCGCCAACGCGACTCCGGGCGCCTTCTACGACTCCGGAGTCGTCATTCCGGTCCGCTACCGGGACCACGTCGGGGTGAACTACTACTTCGAGTACGAGGACCAGCCCTGGAGCGTGGCCTTCGGCCGTGAGGTGTGGGGATACCCCAAGCAGTACGGGGAGATCCAACTCACCGACTCCGCGAGCCGGGTGGCCGGAACCGTGCGGCGCGCGGGCGAGCAGATCTTCGGCATCTCGATGGTGCCCCAGGACGGATACTCCAACGAGGCGTGGGCCGACATGTCGCTCTACCCGCACCTCCAGGTGCACGCCCTTCCGGAGGCCAACGGCCCGGGCTTCAAGACCTTCGAGGTCGTCTCCCGCGACACCTCCAAGGACTTCGTCCTGCGGCGCAAGTGCTTCGGCCCGGCCGAGGTCGAGCTGGGATCCGCACTCGGCGTCAACGGTGTGCAGCTCAAGGTCGTCGAGGTGCTCGGCGGCGAGTTCTCCGTCGGCGACTACGCCTGCACGGTGGAGCACGGCATCTCGGAAGTGATCGACGACCTGCTGGCGGACCACCGGGAAGCGCGACCGCAGCGGACCTCCACCGCCGCCGAATAGCCTTTCCGAGACATCCATTCGGTGGCCCCGCCGGGCGGCCCGGCGGCGCCACCCACAGAGAGGGTTGGACACCTTGCGTCCTGCGTACGTTCCTGGCAAGCACGCGGCCAAAGCCGAGGCCGGCGCACCGAACCTGCTCAGCGAGTCGGCCCACGCGGCCCTGCGTTCACGGCTGGTGAGGTGCGAGATCATGCCCGGCGAGCGGCTCAGCGAAGCGGAACTGCGCAGCAGCCTCGGGCTCGGCGCCTCGCCGGTACGGGAGGCGATCCGGCGACTGGAGTTCGAGCAGCTCGTCGTGATCTTCCCGCGCAGCGGCACGTTCGCCACCGAGATCGCGCTGAAGGACTCCCGCTCCGTCATGGAGCTGAGACTGCAACTCGAGGGCCTGGCCGCCGCGCTGGCCTGCGCCCGCGGCTCCAAGGCGGAGAAGGACGACCTGATCGCCCTCGCCGAGCGGCAGTTCGGCACCACGGACCTCCAGGAGTGCATCGACCTCGACGCGGCGTTCCACCGCTGCCTCTACCGGATGTCGCGGAACGACTACCTGATCACCACCGCCGAGATCCACTTCAACCTCGCACTGCGCCAGTGGTACTTCTGCTCCAAGGTGGTGCAGACCCCCGACTGGACCGGTGTCGACCACCGCCCGCTCGCCGCGGCCATCGCCGAGGGCGACGCCGCCACCGCCGACGCGCACATCCGCGAGCACGTCCTGCACGACTCCCAGCAGGTCGTCACCATCCTCACCGACTACGGACTCTAGGCTCCAGGAAGGACCCGCCCATGCGGGGCACTGACGCCACCGTGCACTCCCTCTTCTCCCTCACCGGCCGGACGGCCCTGGTCACCGGCGCGGCCGGCGGCCTGGGCCTGGCACAGGCCCTGGCGCTCGGCCGGGCGGGAGCCCGGGTGGTCGCCTCGGACGTGAGCCACGAGGGCGCCAATACGGCCTGCGACCGCTTGCGAGAACACGGCGTGGACTGCATCCCCCTGGCTCTCGACGTCACCTCCACGGAGAGCATCGACGCCGCCTTCGACACCCTGGAGGCGGGCGGCGACAGCCTCGACGTCCTCGTCAACAACGCGGGCGTCTCACTGCGCAACAGCGCGCTGGAGGCCACCCCGGAAGAGTTCGACACCACCTTCTCGGTCAACCTCCGCGGCACCTACTTCACCGCGCAGCGCGCCGCCCGGGCCATGCGCCGGCGGGGCCACGGAAGCGTCATCAACCTCTCCTCCATCGGCGGCCTGGTGGTCGACGGCGAACGCTCCTCGGTGTACGACGCCTCCAAGGCGGCCGTCGTCCACGTCACCAGGAACATGGCGTACGAGTGGGGCCCGCACGGCATCCGCGTCAACTCCATCGCCCCCGGCTACATGCGCACCGGCATGACCTCCGACCTGCTCCCCACTCCCGAAGTGGAAGAGCGGATCGTGCGCGACCACATCCCGCTCGGCAGGGTCGGCGAGCCGGACGACCTCAGCGGCGCAGTCGTCTTCCTGGCCTCCCGGGCGTCGTCCTACATCACCGGCCACACCCTGACGGTCGACGGCGGCTGGACGGCGGCGCTTTGACGCTGCCTTCTCAGGGGCGCCTCCAGTCGTCGCTTCGCAGGTGTGAGCCGGCCATCGGGCCCATGCGCAGCATGCCGCCGTCCACGCTCCAGGACGCGCCCGTGACGTAGCAGGCGTCGGGGCCCGCGAGGAAGGCGATCACGGCGGCGACCTCGCGGGCGTCCCCGGGCCGCCCGAGCGGCACTCCGGGGCGCCGCCGGGTGTGCACGTCGATGTCCTCCTGGCCGGTCATGGGCGTGGCGATCTCGCCGGGCGCGACCGCGTTGACGGTGATGCCGTGCTCGGCGAGTTCCAGGGCCATGACCTGGGTCAGCAGGCCGAGGCCTGCCTTGGCCGCGCAGTACGGTCCGGCGCCGACACGCGGCTGGTGCTCGTGCACGGAGGTCACGTTGACGATCCGGCCGCCGTGGCCCTGCCCGATCATCCGGCGCGCCGCCTTCTGACCGCACAGGAACGGCCCGACCAGGTCCACGTCCAGCACACGTCGCATGTCGTCCAGTGCGAGGTCGACGAAGGGGGTGGCCGTGCCGGTGCCGGCGTTGTTGACCAGCACGTCGAGCCCGCCGAGCTCGTCGCACAGCTCGTCCAGTACGTCCGCGTCGGCGGGCAGGCGGGTCAGGTCCATCCGGGCGACCGCCGCTCGGCGGCCCGCGCCGCGGACCTCCTCGGCGGTCTCCCTGGCGCCCTTGTCGTCACTGTGCCAGGTGATGCCGATGTCCATGCCCTCCTTCGCCAGGCGTACGGCGGTGGCCCGGCCGATACCGGAGTCGGCACCGGTGATCACGGCGACCTTCGGGACAGGTGCGGCGGGAGCGGACATGGCCGGCCTCCTGGGGGACGGATCGGCTCGGACGACGCACCGCAGTACCCGGCCGCGATCCGGGCAAACCGGCAGGGCGGCTGGACGGGCTGCCATACGGGCACACGGGATCCACGTGATCGTGATGCGGTCCCGATGGCGCCGGGGAACCCTTGAAGGGGTGGAGGTGGCCATGAACCCCATGAACCGGGCACCCGCCACCGTCCGGCGTGACGGGCGTCCGACGTGGTACCCGTGCAATCCGTACGACTCTCGCGCGAGAAGGGACCCCGGATGGACCGTGCCGCCGTCTTCGACGTCGACGGAACGCTCGTCGACACCAACCACCTCCACGTCACCACCTGGTGGGAGGCCTTCCGGCAGGCGGGGCACCGGGTGCCCATGCACGCCATCCATCGGTCCGTGGGGCTCGGCTCCACCGATCTGATCGCCCACCTGCTCGGCGAGGACCGCGACAAGGAGCAGGACGCCCGGCTCAGCGCCGCCCACACCGCCCTGTACGCCCAGTACTTCGACAGGCTGCCGGCCCTTCGGGACGCCGGACGGCTGCTCCGGGAACTGCACCGGAACGACTGGACGGTGGTCCTCGCCACCTCGGCGAGCGGCCCGGAACTGAACGCGCTGCGCCGCGCCATCGACGCGGACGAGGCCATCACCGCCACGGCCAGCTCCGACGACGTCGAAGAAGGCAAGCCCGCCCCCGAGCCGGTCGAGCACGCCCTCGAACTGGCCGGGGTCCCCACCGAGCGGGCCGTGTTCGTGGGCGACACCGTCTGGGACATGCGGGCCGGCAGCCGGGCCGGGGTGCGCTGCGTCGCCGTCCTGTGCGGCGGCATCCCGCGAGCCGACCTGGAACAGGCCGGCGCGGCCGCGGTCTACGACGACCCCGCACACCTACTGGCCCACCTCCCGGACAGCCCCTTGGCCTGAACACCCAGCAGGCGCGCGACGCAGTCTTACTCCATCCCGAGCGGGCAGAGCCGGACCGCCGGAGCAGCCCCATCGGCGGGCCACTGCTCTGGCCGAGCAGGACCGGCAGCCCCTACGTCAGCGCACAGTCAGTACGGTCTTGCCGCGGGAGTGGCCCTTCTCCACATGGCGCATGGCCTCGGCCGTGTCGGCCAGGGAGTAGGTCCGGCCGACCACGGGGGTGACGTGGCCGGCCTCGATGAGAGCGGTCACGGCGAGCAGGTCGTCGTGGGCCGGGCCGCCCGGGGTCGCCGGGACGATCGGGCGCAGGCTGTGCCGGGTGACCGCGTTGACCGCGGCCAGTCTCAGCATGGAGCCGATCGCCCCGAACACCCGGCCGGGTGAGCCGCCGCCGTTGGCCACCAGGACTCCGGCCGGGGTGAGCGCCCGACGCAGTCGGCCCGGCGGAAGGTTGCCCACGTTGTCCAGGATCACGTCGTAGCGGGCGCGTCCGTCGGTGAAGTCCTCGCGGGCGTAGTCGATGACGTGCGCGGCGCCGAGGGAGCGGACCAGTTCGGCGCTGCCGGCGCTGCACACCCCGGTGACCTCGGCGTCCAGGCCGGCCGCAATCTGTACGGCGAAGGTGCCCACGCCGCCGCCGGCCCCGTTGACCAGCACCCGCTGCCCGGCCCGGACCCGGCCCACGGTCCGGATGCCGCGCAGTGCGGTCACCGCCCCCATCGGCACGGCCGCGGCCTGCTCGAAGGACAGACGCTCGGGCTTGGGCACCACCAACTCCGCGTCAGCGCAGGCGTATTCGGCGAACGCCCCCGCGCAGAAGCCCAGTACCGCGGTGCCGGGCCGGAGCCCTCCTGCGCCGGCGCCGACGGCCTCCACCACTCCGGCGGCGTCGATGCCCGCCACCCGGCACTTCGGACGGCTCAGTCCCACGCCGCCCATCAGCCGCGCCGCGTAGGGGTCGCCGCGCATCATGTGCCAGTCGTAGGGGTTGAGCGCGGCGGCGTGCACACGAACCAGCACCTGGCCGGCCCCGGCCCGGGGCCGGTCGACTTCCCGCAGCCGCAGGATGTCCGGCGGCCCGAACCGCTCCTGGAGCACTGCCTTCATCGCCCCGCCCCCATCTCCTCCGGGCCCGTCACGACCGGCACATGTCCGCGGCGCGGGGTGAGGGCAAGGTAGGCGTGGGTAGTACAGCCGTCAATGGCGCTGTCCGGTACGGCCGTTCCCGGGGCGGTCAGTTTGTTTGAGCAGGTCAAAGATCTACTTATAATCTGCATGCGCACGTCCCCCACAGAGAGGTCCCCCGTGAACACGCTCCTCGGACGACGGGTCCGCATCCTGGCCGCCATCACCGCGACGGCCGGGGCGGTGCTCGTGGCAGGCTGCACGTCGAGCGGCAGCGGCGGCACGGGCAAGTCGGCCGACGGCGAGGTCGGCCTCGTCAAGTCGGGCCGGCTCACGACCTGCACGCATCTGCCGTACCCGCCCTTCCAGTCGGAGATCGACGGCAAGGTCCAGGGCTTCGACGTCTCCCTGATCGACCTGGTCGCCAAGGACCTCGGCGTGAAGCAGCAGATCCTCGACACGCCCTTCGAGAACTTCAAGACCGGCGCGTTCCTCAACGCCGGCGAGTGCGATCTGGCCGCCGCGGGCATGACCATCACCGACGAGCGCAAGAAGAACGTCGACTTCTCCGACCCGTACTTCGACGCCACGCAGGCCGTCCTGGTCGACAAGAAGAGCGGCGTCACGTCCCTGGACGACGTGAAGGCCAAGGGCAGGAAGCTCGGTGCACAGGCGCAGACCACCGGGGAGGACTATGTGCGGGGGAAGGGCTTCGATCCCGTCTCCTTCGAGTCCTCCGACGCCGTCCTCAACGGCTTGCGCACCGGGCAGGTCCAGGCGGTCGTCATCGACTACCCGGTGGTCCAGGGCTGGCTCAAGAACAAGGCCGACGCCGACGCCTTCAAGGTGGTCGGCAATCTCGACACCGGTGAGCAGTACGGCTTCACGGTGAAGAAGGGCAACTCCGAACTCCTCGCCGCAATCAACAAGTCGATCAAGGACGCGAAGGCCGACGGCACCTACCGGAAGCTGTAC
Organism: Streptomyces sp. NPDC014889; assembly: GCF_043081205.1. Lineage (NCBI taxonomy): Bacteria > Bacillati > Actinomycetota > Actinomycetes > Kitasatosporales > Streptomycetaceae > Streptomyces > Streptomyces sp. NPDC014889. The sequence continues at coordinate 217,761 of NZ_JBIBWH010000012.1, read as the reverse complement.
GAGCAGTGGATCGGCCCGTACACCCCGTCCGCCGCCTCGCCGTCCGCCTCATGAGCGGCACCACCGGCACCGTCGATGCCGAAGTCCGGCCGCGCAGAAGGCGCCTGACCCGGAGCCGGCGGCGCGCGCTCTCGCGCGGCGTCCAGTACGCCGTTTTCGTCGCCGCCGTGATCGTCTTCGCGGCCACGGCCGACTGGGGCCGGCTGCGGAACCAGTTCGCGCAGGCGGACATCGCACGGCGGATGTTCCCGGACGTCATCACCCTGGCGCTGAAGAACACCGTGCTGTTCACCCTGACCGGCTTCGTCGTCGGCCTGGTCCTCGGCATGGTCATCGCCCTGATGCGGCTGTCGTCCGTCGGCCCCTACCGCTGGCTCGCCGGGATCTACATCGAGATCTTCCGCGGTCTGCCCGCCCTGCTGATCTTCATCTTCGTCGGTGTGGCCGTACCGCTGGCCTTCCCCGGCACGGAGATCATCGGGGGAACGTACGGCAAGGTGGCCCTCGCGCTCGGACTGGTCTCGGCCGCGTACATGGCGGAGACGATCCGCGCGGGCATCCAGGCCGTGCCCAAGGGACAGATGGAGGCGGCCCGTTCACTGGGCTTCTCGCCGGCCCGGGCCATGATCTCCATCATCGTTCCGCAGGCGTTCCGGATCATCCTCCCGCCGCTCACCAACGAACTGGTGCTGCTCTTCAAGGACTCCTCGCTGGTGCTGTTCCTCGGCGTCACGCTGGAGGAGCGTGAACTGTCCAAGTTCGGCCGGGATCTGGCCAGCCAGACCGCCAACTCCACGCCGATCCTGGTCGCGGGCCTGTGCTATCTGCTGGTCACGATCCCGCTCGGATTCGTGGTGCGCCGCATGGAGGCCAAGGCCCAGGGAGCCGTCAAGTGAGCACCGTCCCCGAGATACTCGTCCGCGGCCTGCACAAGTCCTTCGGGGACAACGAGGTGCTGCGCGGCATCGACCTGGAGATCGGCCAGGGCGAGGTGGTCTGTGTCATCGGCCCCTCCGGCTCCGGCAAGTCGACCCTGCTGCGCTGTGTGAACCTCCTGGAGGAGCCCACCGAAGGGCAGGTCTTCGTCGGCGGCACCGAAGTGACCGACCCCGATGTGGACATCGACGCCGTACGCCGCCGTATCGGCATGGTGTTCCAGCAGTTCAACCTCTTCCCGCACCTCACGGTGACCCAGAACCTCACGCTGCCCCAGCGCCGGGTCCTCGGTCGGGGCAAGGCGCGGGCGGCGGAGATCGCCGCCGAGAACCTGGAGCGGGTGGGCCTGTCCGAGAAGGCCGGCGCCTATCCCTCCTCCCTCTCCGGCGGTCAGCAGCAGCGCGTCGCCATCGCCCGCGCGCTCGCCATGGACCCCGAGGTGATGCTCTTCGACGAGCCGACCTCCGCGCTCGACCCCGAGCTGGTGGGCGACGTCCTCGCCGTAATGCGCATGCTCGCCGACGAGGGCATGACGATGATGGTCGTCACCCATGAGATGAGCTTCGCGCGGGAGGTCGCCGACCGGGTCGTCTTCATGGACGGCGGGGTGATCGTCGAGGACGGCACACCGGCCCGGGTCATCGGAAACCCCGCTCACGAACGCACCCGGCACTTCCTGTCCCGGCTCCTGGACCCGGCGAAGGCTCAGGTCGAGGAGGAGAAGGCGGGCCGGAGCGGGTAACACCGCGGGTGTTCGGCGGCCGGATCTCGTACGACCGGCCGCCGACGCCCGTGACGCCCGTACCGTCGAGCGTCACTGCTCCTCGAGGGACGCCTGCCGGGCAAGGAAGTCCTCGAACGCCGCCTTCTGCTTCGGATCCATGAAGCCCTGGCGGACATCGCGGGCCTTCTCCTGGAGCCAGTACGCCTCTTCGGGGTCCAGCAGCTCGGCGACCACCACGCCATCGCGGGCAACCGCCGTGCGCCCTCCTGCGCGGCGGCGAAACAGCGTGAACGGGCCGAATTCCGCCGGGTGGGCCAGTTCCGGCTCCTCCGCCACAGCCAGGTCCTCGTCCCCGGCGTCGCGCGTCGGACAGGCGGTGGGGGCCCAGTGCTCCCAGAGCGCCAGCGTGGCCGCGGGCACCAGCACCGCGCGCTCCGCCAGGTCACGCCCCTGCCACTTGAACGTGACATTGACGGGCTCGCCGACCGTCTCGGCCAACCCGAGCACCCTCTCCACCTCATCGTTGATCGGGTGATCCACCACTACGTCGATCCGAATGCCCATGGCGCCCGAGGCTACCGGCCGCTTCCGACACGCCGGCCCCGGGAGTCAGTCGCCCCGGGCCCCGAATCCGCCTGCCAGGCCCCGCCTTTCCTGGGCGCGCTCCGCGATCCAGCCCGCCATCGCCCGTACGCCGACGCCGATGGCCCGCTCGTCCGGGGAGAAGTCGGGATAGTGCGGGTAGCTCGTCGTGATGGTTGCCCCGGGAGCGCGGACGCCGAGGAAGGTGTAAGTACCGGGGATCCGGTCCAGGTAGAGGGCGAAGTCCTCGCCGCTGAAGGGCGGGAAGGCGGCACGCAGCACGGTGACCGTGTCACGGCCGGCGGTGCGGCGCAGGTGTCGGGCGAGCTGGTCGGCGTCGTGCTCCGGGCAGACCATGGCCGGGAACGGCTCGGCGGGGAAGCGCGTCGCGGCCCCCGCGTACCGCGCGCTCGCCCGGCGGATGTCCTCGCGGACCTCCACGTACCGCTCCGGCGGCCAGCAGCGGTAGGACACGCCCACCGTCGCCTCCTGGGCCGTGGCCCGGACGGCTACGAACCGGGCCAGCGGACCGTTGGGCGTCCCGGCGTCGGCGATGATGCGCTCCAGATCAGCCGGGCTCTGCGGCAGCGCCACCGTCGCGAGGGCGCCGATGTCTTCGGCCAGGCGTCGCGCGGCTTCGAGCGCGTCCGGTCCGGAGAGGGTCACCTCCGCCTTGTCCTGGCCCGGCATCCCGTAGCCCGGAGTGACAGCGAACCGGCCGACCGGGAACGGCCCGCAGTGCAGCGCATGGATCTCCTCGATGCCCATGCGCTCCAGCACGCCCGCGTCGATCAGCGCACGGGCGCCGGACAGGGTCTCCTCGGCGGGCTGGAAGAGGAAGACCACCGTTCCGCTCAACTGCCGCCGCAGCCGCGCCAGAACCCGGGCGACGCCGACACCCACCGCGGTGTGGAGGTCGTGGCCGCAGACGTGGGCCGGCGCGGGACCCGTCCCGACGATGTCCGTGGGCGGAACCGCGTCCATGTCGGCCCGGTAGGCGACGGTCCGGCCCGGGCGCGTGCCCCGCAGGACACCGATGACACCGTGGCCTCCCACCCCGGTGGTGACGGTCAGCCCCGCCGCCCGCAGTTTCCGGGCCACCACAGCGGCCGTGCGCTGCTCCCGCCCCGGTGCTTCGGGGTGCCGATGGATGTCCCGCCGCAACTCGATCAGGGCGCGCTCCAGTCGCGCCGCCTCGGCGGTCACCGCCGCCTGGCTCACCGGCCCTGCCCACCCACCGGCCACGGCATTCCCCGCGCCTGCGAACACCGTTCCCGCACCGGCCGCCGCCGCGCCGGCCAGAAGCGTACGGCGCGCGAGAGCGCGTTCCATGGGACTGCTCACTGTTTCCCCCTTCGGTTCACGTGGTCTTCCGGGACACACGATCGCCGCACACCGGTCCGCTGCCCATCCGGGCAGCCACCCTGCGGGAGTGGGGGTAACCACACCAGCCGTTCACGCTCGTTACTCAGCTCGGCTTGAGTATGTGTGCTCATGTCCGGCACGTCCTCGCGCGGCGAGTATCGGTGCAGCGGCGCAGTCGTGTGGCGCCGGTCCGATCCAGTGTTGAGACGGTTACGGAGATTCCCATGTCCCGACGTGTTGCCCTGTCCGTGGTCGCCGGTGTCGCTCTCCTTGGTGGCGCGGGCGCCTTCGCTCTCGCCCAGGCCGGGGAGCAGCCCCCGGCGCTGGCGCACAGCACTGCCCGCTACACCGCCCCCGGCGGGGACCGCGACGGCTCGCTCGTCTTCGTCACCGACGTCACGGCGTCGTCCGGCGTCAAGAGCGTGAAGGTGCTGGCCTGGCCGCAGCACTCGTCCCTGGCCGAGAAGAGTCCGACCGCCAGGGACATGGCCGCCGCGGAGCCGGCCGTCTGCAAGCCCTCCGGGCAGGACACGGTGCGCTGCACCTACACCGCCGAGGTCACCGGCGCCGACGACGAGTCGTCCCCTCGCGGAGCCTGGCACGTCGCCGTCCTGGCCACCGCGCAGGACGGCACCACGACCTTGGACACCGAGGCGGCCGGCTTCACCGTCCGGTGAGCCGGAGGCGCCCGTGGGCGAGTGGCACGTGGAGGCGGGCGGTCCGGCACCCCGTGCCGGTTCGCCCGTTCGGCGTATATTGAGGAGAAAGGCGGACGTATTGGCACGAAAAGGTCGATTCCCGCCTTTCGTGGCGCCTGACGAACCCACTCACCGGATCCGCCCCCACCTGGGGCTCGAGTCGTATCCGACCCGTCCGGAGGAGGACGCGATGAGGGACGTGGCGAGCGAACGGGACGCGGACGGGCGTCCCTCGGTCACCGAACGGGTCGTGACACTCACCGTGAACGGCCGGTCGCACACCCTGCGCCTGGACACCCGGGTCACCCTGCTGGACGCCCTGCGGGACCGCCTTGGCCTGGTGGGCACGAAGAAGGGCTGCGACCAGGGTGCCTGCGGAGCGTGCACGGTCCACCTGGACGGCAGGAGAGTGCTCGCCTGCCTGACCCTGGCGGCCCAGGCCGAGGGCCGGGCGGTTACCACCATCGAGGGCGTCTCCGGCGCCGACGGACCGCATCCGGTGCAGCAGGCGTTCATGGAGCACGACGGCTTCCAGTGCGGCTTCTGCACGCCGGGGCAGATCATGTCCGCGGTGGCGCTGATGGCCGAGGGCCGGGCCGGGTCCGACGAGGAGATCCGGGAGTTCATGAGCGGCAACCTGTGCCGCTGCGGCGCCTATCCCAACATCGTCGCCGCGATACGCGAGGCGGCGTCCCAAGGTTCCCAAGGGGGCCCCGATGCGCGGCTTTGACTACGTACGGGCCACCGGCACCCAGGAGGCGGTGCAGCTGCTGGCCGACGACCCGGCGGCGTCCTGCCTGGCGGGCGGCACGACGCAACTCGACCTGATGAAGGACGGCGTCCTGGAACCACCGCGGCTGATCGACATCACCCGGCTCCCGCTGCACGGCATCGAGCGCCGCGGCGACCGCCTCCACGTGGGGGCGCTCGCCAGCATGGAGGAGCTGGCCGCCGACGCCACGGTGGCCGAGCGGCTCCCCATGGTGCGGGAGGCCCTGCTGCTGGGCGCGTCGGTGCAGCTGCGGAACATGGCCACCATCGGGGGCAACCTGCTGCAGCGCACCCGCTGCCGCTACTTCCGCGACCCGACGGTCGCCGAGTGCAACAAGCGCGCACCGGGCTCCGGTTGCGCCGCGGTGCAGGGCGTGGCGCGTATGCACGCCGTGCTCGGTGTGAGCGAGCGGTGCATCGCGCTGCATGCCTCCGACCTCGCGGTCGCCCTGGTGGCGCTCGACGCGGTCGTGCACATCCAGGGGGTTTCCGGGCGTCGCATCGTGCCGCTGACGGAGTTCTACCTGACGGCCGACGAGAGCCCCGAGCGGGAGAACGTGCTGGAGCACGCCGAGCTGATCACCGAGGTCGAGATCCCGCTGCCGCCGCCGGCCGCCCGGTCGGGCTACCTCAAGGTCCGCGACCGGGCGTCGTACGAGTTCGCCCTCACCGCGGCCGCGGTGCTGCTCGTCATGGACGGGGGCACCGTCCGCCAGGCCCGCATCGGGCTGGGCGGGGTCGGGTCGAAGCCGTGGCGGGCCTACGAGGCCGAGCACGTGCTGACCGGAGCGCCGGCCACGACGGCCACGTTCCAGGACGCGGCCGGGGCCACGATGCGCGACGCCTGGACCGTCCCGGGCACGGCGTTCAAGGTGCCGCTCGCCCGGCGCACCCTGGTGCGCGAGCTGCAGACCGTCTCGGGAGTGCAGGAGTGACCCCATGAGCACCGTCGAGAGCAGGCCGCTGGTCGGCGCGGGCGTCAACCGGGTCGACGGCCCGCGCAAGGTCACCGGCACCGCCCCGTACCCCATGGACTTCAGCGTCCCCGGCCAGGCCTACGGCGCCCTGGTGCAGAGCACCGTCACCGCCGGCCGGATCGTCCGCATGCACACCGAGGCCGCCGAGCGCTCCCCGGGCGTGCTCTCGGTCCTCACCCACGAGAACGCACCCGAGGTCGCCACAGGACCGGCGACGGTGCTCGGGGAGCCGACGCCCACCCCCCTGCGGAGCGACCGGATCCTCCACCACGGGCAGCACATCGCCTTCGTGGTGGCCGAGACCCCGGAGCAGGCCGCCGCCGCGGCACGCCTGGTGCGGGCCGACTACGAGGCCTCGGAGCCGCTGCTGGACCTCCAGGACCCGCGGGCCGAGCAACTCACCGACCCGTGGGGGACGGACCACTCGCGCGGCGACGCCGCCGCGGCGCTGGAGGGTGCGGAGGTGACCCTCCGGACCACGTACACCACGGCGGACAACACCCACAACCCGCTCGGGCTGTTCGCCACCCTGGCCGTGTGGGAGGGCGACACCCTCACCGTCCACGACACCAGCCAGTGGCCGTCGATGGTCCGCACCACCCTCGCCGCGGTCTTCGGCATACCGGAGAGCTCGGTGCGGGTCCTGGTCCCGTACGTCGGCGGGGGCTTCGGCGCCGGACTGCGCGTGTGGCAGCACGTGATCCTGACCGCCATGGCCGCCCGGGTGCTCAACCGGCCGGTCAAGCTGGTCCTGACCCGGCCGCAGATGTTCACCTCGGTCGGGCACCGCCCCAGCGGCGTGCAGTGGCTGGCCGTCGGCGCCACACGCGACGGCGAACTGATCGCCCTCGACCACCGCAGCCTCAGCTCCCTGAGCATGGAGGGCAGCGACTACGAGCCGTTCGCCTCGGGAACCGCCTTCGCCTACCGGTGCCCCCACGTGACCACACAGGACCGGCAGGCGCGGCTCAACGTCCCCCTGCCGACGTCCATGCGCGCCCCGGCCGCGGCACAGGGCAACTTCGCTCTGGAGTCCGCGCTCGACGAGATGGCCTGCACCCTGCGCATCGACCCCCTGGAGCTGCGGCTGCGCAACCACACGGACGTCGATCCGCGCAACGGGCTGCCCTGGTCCGGCAAGGCGCTCCTGGAGTGCTACGAGGTCGGCGCCCGCCGCTTCGGCTGGTCCGACCGCAACCCCGAGCCGCGCTCCATGCGCGAGGGGAACTGGCTCATCGGCTACGGCATGGCGAGCGCGCTGTTCCCCTACTTCGCACAACCCTGCGCGGCGCAGGCCACCATCCGCAGCGACGGCAGCGCTCTGGTGCGCAGCGCGGCGACCGACATCGGCACCGGCACGTACACCGTGATGGCCCAACTCGCCGCCGAGGAACTGGGCCTGCCCCTGGACCTGGTCCGTTTCGACCTGGGCGACTCGGACATGCCCCACTCGATGATGGCGGGCGGCTCCGGCCTGACCGGCGCGCTGGGCAACGCGGTGCACAACGCCTGCCGGCAACTGGTGCGCTCCGTCGCGCAACTCGCCCACGACGACGCCGGCTCACCCCTGCTGGGCGCGTCCGCCGACGACGTGGAGTCCACCGGTGGGCGGATCCACCTCGCGGGCCGCCCCGACCGCGGGGAGCCGTACGCCGACATCCTCGCCCGGCACGGGCTGTCCGAACTCACGGCGAACGGGAACAGCACCCCGCCGGGCGCCACCGAACTGGGCATGTCCCTCGCCGGCGCGTACGGCGCGCAGTTCGTGGAGGTCCGCGTCGACGCCGACCTCGGCCTCGTCCGCGTCGCGCGGGTGGTCTCCGCGATCGACGGCGGCCGCATCCTCAACGCGAAGACCGCCAGGAACCAGATCATCGGCGGCACGGTCGGCGGCATCGGCATGACCCTGTACGAGGACACCGCCACCGACCCGCGCACCGGGCGGGTCACCAACGGCACGCTCACCGACTACCTCGTCGCCGTGAACGGCGACATACCCGAACTCGACGTGGTCTTCGTCGGCGAACCCGACCGCGCCACCCCGACCGGCACCAAGGGCGTGGGCGAGGTCGGCCTCGTCGGCATCGCCGCCGCCATCTGCAACGCCGTCCACCACGCCACGGGAAAACGCCTCCGCGAACTGCCGATCACCCTCGACAAGCTCCTCTAGGCGTTGGGGCGTTGGCCCTTCGCCGCGATCCTGATGAGCAGTTCGTCGCGAACGGAGAGCCACTCGTCGGCGAGCACGCTCCAGTTTAGGTTGTCGGTGCGCAGGGTGACTCTGGTCAGGCCCCCTCCCCTCGTTGTGCCACTCACACGCGGCTGCGGCGCAGGGTCGGTTGGCGGTACCTCGCCGCGCGGGCAGTGACCGATCTGCTTGGTGGTGTCCTCATCGACACCGACCGTGAACCGTGCCCCGACGAAGCGATGATGCCGGGGCACGGAAGACGGAGGGAGCGTCAGGTCACTGCGACGGTGAGGGGATCCGGGTGCCCGTGCGGGCGCGTACCGCCTCGACGGTCTCCCACTGCTCGGTGGTGAGGTAGGCCAGGGCGGCCGGGAAGACGCCGTCCTGCTCCTTGAGGACGTGGTGACGGAGTAGGTCGAGCGTGTCGATCAGCCGCTGCGGCCAGGCGGGATCGGCCAGGAAGGGGCCGTCCGCCTCCGCCGGCACGGCGTCGATGCGCCGGTGCTCGTCCTGGAGTTCGGCCATCTGCTCGGGGGAGTCGGCGGCCAGGGCCGGGAACAGACCGTCCTCCTCGACCTGGGTGTGCGGGCCGAGCAGGGCGGCGATCTCGCGGGCGATCTCCGCCATGCGGGCGACGTTGCCGCCGACGTGGGCGTCGCGGACCTGGGACGAACACGGCCCGGCGTGCCGGTCACGCTCCCGGCCGCCCGTGTCGCATACGCTGCGGCGGCCGCTCGTCACGTCGGCCCGGACGACGCGGCTGCCGGATCCAGGAAGGGGTTGGCATGAGGTCCCCAGGCGTGCACCTACGGGAGATCACCGACGACAACCGGGATGCCGTTCGCGCCCTGCGCGTCCGCCGGGACCAGAAGCAGTTCGTCGCCTCCGTATCCAGGTCGCTCAAGGATGCGGCGAAGACGACGGAGGCCAGTCCCTGGTACCGCGCCGTGTACCGCGGCGACGAGCCGGTCGGCTTCGTGATGCTGTCCTGGAAGCCGCCGACCGGTCCTTTCGAAGGGCGGCACTTCATCTGGCGCCTCCTGGTGGACAAGCGGCACCAGGGGCGCGGGATCGGCCGGGACACGCTCACGCAGATCGCCGCCCTGGTTCACGCGGACGGCGGCACCGAGCTGCTGACCAGCTACGAGCCCGGCGACGGCGAACCGTGGCCCTTCTACCAGAAGTTCGGGTTCGAGCCCACCGGGGACCTCTACGACGGCGAGATCGTTCTGCGGCTCGCCCTGCCCGCGAGCGCCGGGGAGGAGTGAGGCCGCGGGCCGGCTCGGACAAGCCGTGGGCCCGGAGCCCCAACTCCCGTTCCCTGTTGGCTACGGCGTGGTGGCCGGGGCGGTGGACGACCCGGTGGCCGCCGCCACCGAGGCCGGCCGCTCCTGGGGCGCCTATCTGACCGACGCCCCCGCCCCCACCGAGCGGATCGGGGCGGAGGAGGGGCAGCGGCGGCTGAGGGCGGCCCTGGAAGGCATCGGCTTCGTCACGGAGGCGGAGACACCGGTCGAGGAACCGGGCGATGAGCGGGCGGCGGGAGCTGCGGAGGACGGGGCGGAGGGCGTGGCCGAGGACGCCGAGGGGAACCGGCGGCTGCGCCTGCACCACTGCCCGTTCCGCGAGGTCGCCCAGCGCCGCCCGGACATCATCTGCGCCGTCCACCTCGGGCTGATGCGGGGCACCGTCGACACCCTGCGCGCCCCGCTGGCCGCCGAGTCCCTGGAGCCCTTCGTCACCCCGCACCTGTGCGTGGCGACCCTGCGCCGCACCGACCTGCCGGAACAGCACGCCTAGGGCCGCATCGGGCTGCGTCCGCCCGGTTGTCGGCCGACGGTGTCAGCCCGTGCTGGTCGGCGTGGTTTCCTCGTCGTCGAGCTGGTGGTCGGCCCAGACATAGCTTTCGGGCAACAGGTCGGTGATGAGGACGGCCCGGACGCGGTCGCCCTCGCCGACGATGACCTTGAGGGTGGGGAAGTAGTCGAGAAGGACCTGACGGCACCGGCCGCACGGGGGAACAACCCCCCGGTCGCGGTCGCCCACGGCGACGATCGTGTCCAGCTCGTAGGCGCCCTGGGCGGCCGCCGTGCCGATGAGGACCAGCTCGGCGCAGGGTCCTCCGGTGAAGTGGTAGGCGTTCACGGCGGTGACGATCCGGCCGTCCCGGGCGCGGGCCGCGGCTGCCATGGTGTGGTTGTCGCCCCGGCAGCGCGTGCGAGCGACGTGGGCCGCGGCCTGGATGAGTTCCTGGTCGAGGGGGTGGGTCTGCGTGGTCATCGTCTCCGCCTTCGTCGGGTCTCAGGGGACGTTGGCCCGCGCGACGACGTCGTGCAAGTGAATATCGGCGGTGCGGCGGCTGCGCCGGCAGACGCCGGCCGACCGGCCCGGGGAAGCCGGGCCGGCCGGGGGTCGTGCGCCGTCAGGACACGGTGCACGCGGTGCCGTTGAGCGTGAAGCCGGTGGGGGCGGAGTTGGTGGAGCCGGAACTGCCCTGGAAGCCGAAGGAGGTCGAGGCTCCGGCCGGCAGGGAGCCGTTGTGGCTCAGGTTGGTGACGGTCACCGCCTTGCCCGACTGGGTCGCGGTGGCGTTCCAGGCGTTGACGACCTTCTGGTCGTTCGGGAAGGTCCACTTCAGCGTCCAGCCGTTGATGGCGGCGCCGCTGGAGTTCTTCACGGTCACATCGGCGTTGAATCCGCCCGCCCAGGCACTGCTGATCTTGTAGTTCACGGCGCAGGCCGCGGTCGGCGGGGGGTTGGTGGGAGGCGGCGTGGTCGGCGGGGGGCTGGTGGGCGGCGGGGTGGTGGGCGGGTTGGGGGCGTTGACGGCCAGCGCGTAGGCGATGTCGGGCAGGAAGGTGCCCGCCCTGCCCGCACAACCGTCCGCCTCGCCCGGCGGCTTCACCCAGAGGAAGGCGTCGATCGCCGCGTCCCCGGTGTTGGCGGTGGGATAGTTGCCCAGGGAGCGGCCCGAGGGGTCGCACCAGGCCCCGCCGCCCGCCGGGCCGTTGCCGTTCCGGCTGGTGTCCACCACGGCGTGCAGCTGGGACGGGTTGCCCAGCGCGGAGAGGATCGCCTTGTCGTAACCCACCTCGCTGGAGGTGGTGTTGAAGTTGGAGACATTGGTGTAGAAGCCGTCGGCATTGGTCAGCACACCCGCGCTGCGCAGCCGGTTCGCCTGCTCGGAGGCGCTGTTCCAGGTGGAGTGACCGCCGTCCAGATAGACCTTCGCCTGGGGCGCGGCGGCGTGGATGGCGGCTCCGGCCCGCGAGAGTGAGGCATAACGATCGTTCAGCTGCTGGGAGTTGAGGCAGGTGGTGAGGGCGATCGAGTCCGGCTCCAGAATGACGATCGACGGTCCGCTGCCGAGCCCGGCGGCGAAGCCTCGTACCCAGCTGTCGTAGGAGGCGAGGTCCGGTGCGCCGCCGGCGGAGGCACCTCCGCAGTCACGGTTGGGGATCGCGTACGACACCAGCACCGGTACCTGACCGGCGGCGGCCGCGGCCGAGGTGACCTTGCTGACGTCGGCGGTGACGGTGGAGGGGCTGTACACCGAGAACCAGACGGCCTGCGGCTGGCTTGCGATCCTGCTGGAGATCACGGGCTGGCGCGAGTCACCGGGGTTGGCGGCCGCCCACTTGACCACCTGGGAATTGGGATCCTTGTAGAACTGGGTACCGGCGGGCAGGCTGCCCTGCACCGCGGCCGCCTGCCCCTGGGAGACCAGCGCCAGTCCGGCCGTCGCCACACCGGCCGCCAGGCCCAGGGCGGCGACCCGGCGCCCGAGTGAGGTCCGGCGGGCAAAGAGGTCGCTGGGAGATTTCCCGGGTCGAGGGGTGTGGTCGGGGGGTGTCACAGTCGTCCTCCGTGCTCTCGGATCGGAGAGTGCCAGGGGCGTGCGCAGGATCGTGGGAGCGCTCCCGCGCCCGTGAACAGCGTATCCATGCGTGACAGGTTCACGTAATCCCTCGACTCCCGTGAATAACAAACTTCATGGGAGCGCTCCCGTGAAACGCGCACGAGCCTGCCGGGTCGCCCCGGCAGGCTCGGTCTGTGGAACGGCGTGCCCGGCGGTTCAGGTGAGCAGCAGCTCCGGCTTGTACATGTCCAGCCACAGCGCCAGGTTCACGGTACGTTCGAGACCGCGCCGTGAGGCCAGCGTGACCTGCGGGGCGTCCCGGTGGGCGGCTTGGTGCACCCGGTCCCGGTCGAGCAGGTCGAAGACCGGGTGGGACGGGCGGGCGAGGATCTCCCTGACGTGTTCCTGGATGGCGACCGCGTACTTCGGGTCCTGGGTCGACGGGTAGGGGCTCTTGGCCCTGTCGTACACGGACCGGGGAATCAGGTCGGCGGTCGCCTCCCTGAGCAGGCTCTTCTCCCGCCCGTCGAACGACTTCAGCGACCAGGGCGCGTTGTACACGTACTCGACGAGCCGGTGGTCGCAGAACGGCACCCTCACCTCCAGCCCGACCGCCATGCTCAGGCGGTCCTTGCGGTCCAGCAGGACCCGTACGAACCGGGTCAGATGCAGATGGCAGATCTTCCGCATCCGGTACTCGAAGTCGCTCTCCCCGTCGAGGCGGTCGATGTCCGAGACGGCGGTGCCGTAGCTGTCCGCGACGTACGTCCTGAGGTCCAGGGCTTCGGCGAGTGCGGGGTTTAGGACACCGGAATCGCTGCCGAAGCGCTCGGCCTGGGCCATCCACGGGAAGGTGTCGGTGGTCCGGGCCTTCTCGTCGAAGAACTGGAGGTAGCCCCCGAAGACCTCGTCGGCCGACTCGCCGGACAGCGCGACCGTGGAGTGCTCACGGATCGCCCGGAGGAGCAGGTAGAGGGAGGAGTCCAGATCGCCGATGCCCACGGGCAGGTCGCGCGCCCGGATCGTCTCCGCCCGTACGCCGAGGTCGGCGAGGGCCTGCGCGTCGATCACGATGTTCTGGTGCTCGGTGCCGGAGGCGCGCGCGACGTCGTGCACGAACGGGGCGTCGGGTGTGCCACGCAGTTCGTCGGCGACGAAGTTGTCGGCGTGTCCCACGAAGTCCACGGCGAAGCTGCGCACCTTCTCGCCGTGCTCGGCCAGTTGGCGGGCCGCCAGGGCGGTCAGCGCGGAGGAGTCCAGACCTCCCGACAGCAGCATGCAGCGGGGAACGTCGGCGACGAGCTGGCGGCGGACGATGTCGTCGAGCAGCGAGCGTACGGTGGCGATGGTGGCGCCGCGGTCGTCGAGGTGCGGACGGGTCTCCAACTGCCAGTAGACACGTCGGCGCATCCCCTGCCGGTCGACGGTCAGGACGGTGCCGGGCTCCAGTTCGCGCATGCCGTCCCAGATGGCGTGTCCGGGTGTCTTGACCATCACGAACATCTCCCGTAGCCCGTCGAGGCGGACCCGGGCGGTGGCGAGCGGATGGGCGAGGACGGCCTTGGGCTCGGAGCCGAACAGCACGCCGTCGGAGGTCGGGTAGTAGTAGAACGGCTTGATCCCCATGCGGTCGCGGACCATCACGAGCCGGTCGTGGCGGCCGTCCCACACCGCGAAGGCGAACATGCCGTTGAGGCGCCTGGCGAGCCCCTCGCCCCATTCGAGGTAGGCGTGCAGGACCACCTCGGTGTCCGAGTCGGTCGTGAAGCGGTGTCCCAGACCGGTCAGCTCGCTCCGCAGTTCAGTGAAGTTGTAGGTCTCCCCCGCGTAGACGAGCACCACCGTGCCCTCGGGTGTCCGGACGCTCGTCGGCTGCCGGCCGCCGGGAAGGTCGATGATCGCGAGCCTGCGGTGGCCGAGGGCCGCGGGCCCCTCGGCCCAGGTGCCGCGGTCGTCGGGACCCCGGCAGGACATGGTCTCCGTCATCGCGTCCAAAGTCGCCCTCTCGGACCGCAGATCACGGTCGAAGGACACCCAGCCGGCGATACCGCACATGTGTTACCTCCCGTGTCCGGCCTCCGGGTCGAGCACGACCACCTGCGGCTTCCCGCAGCCCCTCCCGGCGAACCAGTTCGTATTCAGCCCTCCGGGCCCCGCCCCGGCCGCGATCACCGGGTTCCGGGCCGCGACCGTCGGCTCTCGGCCCGCCGCACAGCACTACCCCAGCTCACGCGCCGCCTGACGGACCCAGCGGCTTTCGCCTCCTTTCGGGCGCAGGGAGTGTCCGGCGAATGGCTCTGCGCCGTCACCGGTGGCCGCGCCGAGAGACGACCGCCCGACTCCTCGCACACAAGCCCATTGATTGCGCCGGGCCGAACGAGAGGGAAAACCGACTGCTCATCCCCGGCGACGACGAGCGATCCGCGCGTAACGAGCCGTTCAGTAGCCGACCGCGCAGCCTTCTTCGAGCCGATCGCCCATCTATTGACATTCCCCAGAAGTCATGACATTCAGAGAGCATGGATTTTCGCCAACTCGAGTACTTCCGTGCCGTCGTCGAGGCGGGCTCGGTTTCGCAGGCCGCCAAGAATCTGCACATGACGCAGCCACCACTGAGTCACGCCATCGCGAAGCTGGAGCGGGAGCTCGGGGTGAGCCTCCTCGAGCGAACCGCGAAAGGCGTGCACCCCACCCAGGCAGGGCTCCACCTCCTGTCCAGGGGCGAGCGTCTGATAGCGGACCGAAACCGGGTCGTGGATACGCTGAAATTGATGGGAGGCGGCGCGATCGGCGATCTGCACATCGGCGTGGAACCCATGGTCATCAACGAAATCATCGCGGACGTACTGGCAGAATTCCTCGACCAGGCCCCCAAGGCGCGCGTCACACTGGCAGACGTCACTCCCGATCTTATTGTTCAAGGCGTTCTGTCCGGCGACCTGGACATGGGCTGCGTCCCCTTCGGGTCCACACAATTCTCCAGGTTCGTCGCCGAGGGCTGTGACTGGTGCCCCATTATCGACATCAATGTCAAGCTCGCAGTGCCCAGGTATCGCGCCGCGGAATCCCGTCCTGACGGCAAAGGGTGGGGTCGATGGATCCTGCCGTCCCGCCTTTCCGCGTTCTGGGGCATGCCGGACGCCGCCGAGAAGGCCTTGTCAGGCGACGACTCCTTCGAGGTCATCGAGGTTTCCACGCCGCAGACGGCAGTCGCCTTCGTCGCGGCCGGACTGGGTGTCGCGCTCGTGACCGAGCGCATTGCCGGGACAAGTCATTCGGTCGCCCTTCTCGATCCCCCGGAATGGCTCCGGTCCATGCAGGCGACCCTGCTGTGGAAGCGCGGAGGGGAGATCACCCCGCTCATGGATCGCTGGCTGCAGGCCACTCGGACCGTCGCCGAGCATCGCCGCACGCTCGGGCGGTGAGAGCAGCCATACGCGGAACTATGCACCCCCCTGCTGCGCCCCATATGGAAAGGGCGGAGGAAATCAAGAGCACACCCCCGCGACCACCCGCCAAACCTGTGTGACGTGCGCCACATTCAGTCCGGCGTCTGCTCTGGGGCAGCACCCCCGCCAACGCTTGAATCGCCTGTTCAGAGGCAGTTCCACGCCCCAGCCTCAGTCGGCTCGAAGGTCGGTGGCCGACGTACCAGGACGTCGTTGGGCCCTTCCGCTTTCTATTGCCCGTGCCGTGCGGCCGTGTCAGTCTTCCCGGCAATTCGACGGCACGGGCCGTATCGATGAGAGAAACCTTCTCCTGCGATCCCCGCCCGCGCCTTGGTTGCACGAACCGTTGGCTCGGCCCGGTTCCGTGAACGACAAGAAGGGGCCGGTCAATGACGGCGGGAAACGCGAATCAGTCGGCACAGAACCCTGCCGGCCGCCAGTATCTCCCCTTTACCGGAAGTGAATATCTCGAAAGCCTCGACGACGGCCGCGAGGTCTGGATCTACGGGGAGCGGGTGGAGAACGTCGCCGAACACCCCGCCTTCCGCAACTCCGCTCGCATGATCGCCCGCATGTACGACGCCCTGCACGACCCCGCGCGCAAGGACGTCCTCACCGCGCCCACGGAGTGGGGAGGCTTCACCCACCGCTTCTACCAGGCGCCCAAGAGCGTCGAGGAGCAGGTCGCCTCCCGCGACGCCATCGCCGAGTGGCAGCGGATCACCTGGGGCTGGATGGGCCGCTCCCCCGACTACAAGGGCTGCTTCCTCGGCACTCTCGGCGCCAACGCCGAGTTCTACCGGGGGTTCGAGGACAACGCTCGCGACTGGTACCGCAAGGCCCAGGAGAAGACCTGGTACATCAACCACGCCATCATGAACCCGCCGGTCGACCGCGGTCTCGGTCCGGACGCGGGCAAGGACGTGTTCATCCGGGTCACCAAGGAGACCGACGCCGGCTTCTACGTCACCGGCGCCAAGGTGGTGGCCACCGGGTCCGCCCTCACGCACCACACCTTCGTCGGTCACGTGGGCCAGGTCGCCGTGCAGGACCCGGCCTTCTCGCCGGTGTTCATCACGCCCACCAACGCTCCCGGCGTGAAGCTGCTCTGCCGCACCTCGAACGAGTACCGCGCGGCGGTGCTGGGCAGCCCGTTCGACTACCCGCTGTCGAGCCGGCTGGACGAGAACGACGCCATCCTGGTCCTCGACAACGTGTTCATCCCCTGGGAGAACGCGTTCATCTACAACGACCTGGAGCAGGCCAACAAGTACAACATCCACTCGGGCTACCTGGAGCGTGCCTCCCTGCACGGGTGCACCCGCTTCGCCGTCAAGATGGACTTCCTCGTCGGCATGCTGTCCCGCGCCCTCGATGTCACCGGGGCCGGCTCGTTCCACGGCGTGATGTCCCAGCTCGGCGAGGTCATCGCCTGGCGCAACACCTTCTGGGCGCTGTCGGACGCGATGGCGAAGAGCGCGGTGCCGTGGAAGGGCGGCATGATCCAGCCCGACCCGCAGTTCGCGGGCGCCTACCGCGTGATGAACCAGCTCGCCATGCCGAAGATCAAGAACATCATCGAGCAGGTCGTGGCCAGTGGGCTGATCTACCTCAACTCCCACGCCAACGACTTCAAGACGGCGGAGATCCGTGGCTATCTGGACACCTACCTGCGCGGTACGGGGGGCATCGGCGCCGAGGAGCGCGTGAAGGTCATGAAGATGCTCTGGGACTCCATCGGCACGGAGTTCGGAGCCCGCCACGAGCTGTACGAGATCAACTACATCGGCAGCAACGACGTGACGCGTCAGACCAACCTGTTCGGCGCACGGGGCAGCGGCCTGCTCGACTACTGCAAGGAATTCGCGCAGAGCGCCATGGACGAGTACGACCTGAACGGCTGGACGGTTCCGGACCTGCGGGGTCCCGACGACGTCAGCATCCTCAAGGGCTGACGGCCCACGCGGCTCCCCGCCGAGAGGGAGCCCGGTCATCCGGCGGCGCCGGCTCGTACTCGTCGCCGTCTCCCACCCACCCCAGGAGGACCTGTGGCTACGGCTATCGATGCTGCCCAAGTCACCTATGAGGCACCGGATCTCGAGGTGATGGAGAAGTTCCTGACCGCGTTCGGCATGGTGCCGGCCGAGGGCAGTGACGACCGGACCCTGTACATGCGGGGAACGGGCACTCAGCATCACATCCACGTGACCCGCAAGGCCGACAGACAGCGCTTCGTCGGCGCGTCCATCGAGGTCGCCGCCTACGACGACCTCGTCGAGCTCGCCGCGCTGCCGGGATCCTCCCCGGTCCGCGAGTCGGCGGAGCCCGGCGGCGGTCACGAGGTCGCGATGACCACGCCCGACGGCTTCGAGATCCGGGCGGTCCATGGCCGGCGCAAGGCCGAGCCGATCCCGGACCGGGAACCCTTCGCGATGAACAACATCCGCGACAAGAACCGGGTGAACGCCGTCGTCCGCCAGCCCGTCGCGCCGTGCACCATCGCCCGCCTGGGTCACTTCGTGCTTCACGTGAAGAACCACGACGAGACCATGGCCTGGCTGAACGAACGCTTCAACTTCCTCCCCTCCGACTACTTCGTCCCGCCGGGCGAGGAGGGGCCCGTCGTCGGCACCTTCGTCCGGCTGGATCTGGGCGAGCAGCTCGTGGACCACCACTTCATGCTCGTCCTGCAGTCGGACTGGGCGGGGATCCACCACAGCGCGTTCGAGGTCACCGACATGGACGCCGTCATGTCGTCGCACGACTACCTCATCCGGCAGGGGTACTCCCTCGACGTCGGAGTCGGCCGCCACCTGCTCGGCAGCCAGATCTTCGACTACTGGAAGGACCCCTTCGGCTTCCGCATCGAGCACTACACCGACGGCGACGTCGTCGACCGCAACCACCGGCCGACCAAGTTCAACGGCACTGCCAGCGACACCACCCAGTGGGGAAACCGTCCGCCGCTGGAGTTCTTCCAGTGACCGCGGCAGCGAGGGAGGACCTCGCCGGACCACTTCCCGAACCGGTCCGGGCACAGTTGGCGGGGGCGGGCTCGGCCACCGTGGCCAACATGCTGCTCCGGCGCGGCCTGCGGAACGTGATCATGGACGGGGTGCGGCCGCTGGCGCCGGGCCAACAGCCGCTGGTGGGGCCTGCCTACACCCTGCGGTTCATCCCCGCACGTGAGGATCTCGACACCCTCGCCACCTACTCGAGCAGCGACAACCTGCACCGGCGGGCGATCGAGGAGTGCCCGCCCGGCGCGGTGCTCGTGATCGACGCGTTCGGCTGCACGGCTGCCGCGTCCATGGGCGACATGATGGCGGCGCGGCTCAGGCACCGCGGTGCGGCCGGCGTGGTCACCGACGGCGGCTACCGCGACTCGGAGGCCATCAGGCGGACGGGCCTGCCGTGCTACCAGCGGGACAACGCGCCCCGAGCGACCCCCATCGCCCTGCACCCGGTCGCGCTCGACGAACCCGTCGGGTGCGGCTCAGTGGCGGTCTACCCCGGCGACGTGCTGCTCGGCGACGGCGACGGCGTCGTGGTCGTTCCCCGTGAACTGGCCGCGGAGGTCGCCGCGGAAGCCGCCGACGCCACCGCGTACGAGGAGTTCGCGGCTCGTGAACTCGAACGGGGCCGGTCCCTCTTCGGACTGTTTCCCGCCACACCCGAAAGCCGCCAGGAATACGACACGTGGGTGGCCGCGGGCCGCCCCGGATTGGAGTGAACAGTGGACATCAACCCCGCGACCATGAAGTCGCTCGAAGTCATGATCCATGCCGCCGACCTCAAGGACGAGGACTGGATCGACTACCCCGACTACGGGTTCCGTCAGTACTTCCTCTACAAGAACCCCGACACCGGCGCCAGCATCGCCCTCCTCGAGTACCAGCGGGGCGGCACCATCCCGACGAAGCACACGCACGCGTCGAACCAGTTCATGTACTGCCTCGAGGGCGACTACGAGTACACCGACTCCGGCCTCCGGCTGCGTCCCGGGTCGTTCTACATGAACCCGAAGGACCACCCGCACGGTCCGACCCTGGCGCACGAGCGCAGCGTGCTGATCGAGATCTACGACGGCCCGCACTACTACGAGAAGCCCGAGTACCACACGGACGAGACGATCGGCGACTTCCTTGCCAAGGAATGAGGCGCAGGCCCGTCCGACGTATTCCTGCCGAACTCGCGACGTTGATGGAAAGCGATGATGAGCGAAACCACCAAGACTCTGTTCGACACACACGAGGTGCTGGCTGAATTCGGCCTGGACCAGGTGCATTCCGGTACCTACGCCGACTCTCTCGGCTGGGGCGCCGTCGAGGGCCGGCCGGTCATCGAGGCGCAGTGTCCCGCCGACGGCGAGGTCGTGGGCCGGATCGCGGCCTCGGACGGCCAGGACTACGAGACGCTCGTGGCCGCCGCCGTCGAGACACAGAAGAAGTGGCGGATGGTACCGCCGCCGCGGCGTGGTGAATTCGTGCGCCGGATCGGTCAGTTGATCGAGGAGAACCTGGAGAGCCTGGCCGCTGTCGTCTCACTGGACACCGGCAAGTCGACGATGGAGGCCAAGGGCGAGCTCCGCGAGGCAGTCGACATGTCGACACTGGCCGCCGGCCAGGCGCGGATGATGTACGGCTTCACCCAGCAGTCCCAGCGTGCCGAGCACCGCATGTACGACCAATGGCTGCCGCTGGGCGTCGTCGGGCTGATCAGCGCGTACAACTTCCCGGCCGCCGTCTGGGCCCAGAACGGGTTCCTTTCCGCGATCGCCGGCAACACGGTGATCTGGAAGCCGAGCCCCAAGGTGCCGTTGACCGCCGTCGCGGTGCAGAAGCTGGTCAACAAGGCGGCGGCGGAGATGGGCTGCGAGGGCGTGTTCTCCCTGTTCATCCCCGACGACAACGCGGTCGCCGAGAAGATGGTCTCCGACTCGCGGGTCGCCATGATCTCGTTCACCGGCTCCACCGCGGTGGGGCGCAAGGTGGCCGAGATCGTCGGCTCGACGCTGGGCCGCCGGTACCAGCTGGAGTGCTCGGGCAACAACGGCTGCATCGTCGACGAGACCGCCGACCTGGAACTCGCCGCCAGGGCACTGACGTTCGGCGTGGTCGGCACGACCGGCCAGCGTTGCACGAGCACCCGTCGTGTCATCGCCCACGCGAGCATCGCGGACGAGCTGGTCGAGCTGCTGAAGAAGGCCTTCGACCAGATCACCATCGGTGACCCGCGCGACCCGGACACCGTGGTCGGCCCGCTGATCGACCAGCGTGCGGTGGAGGACTACAAGAAGGTCCTGGCCGGTGCCGAACGCGAGGGCGCCACCGTGGTGTACGGCGGCAACGTGATCGACCGCCCGGGTCTGTACGTCGAGCCGGCCATCGTCACGGGTGTCCAACCGCACTTCGAGATCGCCCAGTCGGAGACCTTCGTGCCGATCGTCTCCGTGCTGACCTACGACGACCTCGACGAGGCCATCGAGATCCACAACGGCGTCGCCCAGGGTCTCGCCTCGGGCATGCACAGCACCAACCTGACCAACATCGAAACCTTCCTGTCGGCTCGGGGCAGTGACTGCGGAATCGTGCGCGTCAACATGGGCACGACGGGTGCCGATGTCGGTTCCGCCTTCGGCGGCGAAAAGGAAACCGGCGGTGGCCGCACAGCCGGTTCGGATGCCTGGAAGGGATTCATGCGCCGCCAGAGCGTGTGCGTGAACTGGGGCGGAACGTCCGCGTGGGACAACCGCATCGACCTCTGAGGACAAAACGATGAAGAAGCAGCGTATCCGTTCCGCCGCCGTGCGCGAGCCGGCGGACAAGATGTGGTCGAACTGCCTGAGGATCGACGAGCTCATCATGGTCTCGGGAATGACCGCCCGCGGGCAGGACAGGGAGACCGTCCTCGGCGAGACGTCCTACGATCAGGCCAAGGTCGTCTTCCAGAAGATCAAGGACCTGGTCGAGGCGGCGGGCGCGGTCATGGACGACATCGTCAAGATGACCATCTACGTCACGGACATCGGTGACAACGCCGAGGTCTGGAAGGCCCGTCAGGAGTTCTTCTCCGGCGACTTCCCCGCCTGCACGCTGGTCGAGGTCTCCGCCCTCGCCAAGCCGGAGATCCTCCTCGAGATAGAGGCCGTCGCCGTGGCGGGTTGCAGCGCGGACTGACCCCTCGCGGCGACATCGGGCAGGTCCGGCCGTCGACATTCCGCCGCAGGAGCCATATTTCTCACAAGGACAGGAACCACCGTGTCTTCATACACCAGGAATCCCAGACCGGCTGATTCGTCACTGGCGGCTGCGGCGGAAGACCATGCCCTGGTCAGTGTGCCGTCGGCGGAGCGCAGGAGCGGCTACCAACTCGCCCTCAGCCCGGTCAGTGTCGCCACCGCCCTCGTCGTCTTCGCCATCGCCGGCTTCACCGTCGTGCTCGCCGGCTTCACCGTGGGCCTGGTCGTCGGCGTCCTCGTCGCGGCCTTCGCGGTGGGCCTCGGCAAGGCCCTGGGGCGGATGGCCTTCGAAACCGGTATGTCGAGCACCATCACCTCCCGGTTCTTCGGGTTCGGCTTCAGGGGCTCGTCGATCGGCTCGGTCATCTTCGCGTTCATGATTCTCGGCTTCCTCGCCGTCGAGGCCGCCCTCCTCTACCAGGGCACACTGTTGATGTTCGGCCTGCCCGATTCGTGGGGATGGCGCATCCTGATCTACGGCTGCATGACGCTGCTGTGGATCGGGCTCGCCATCTTCGGCATCAAACTCGCCCTGCGAGCCACCGGCGTCCTGATCGCCGTCACACTGCTCGTGACGATCTACATGATTGTGGACATCTATGTGGTCCAGGGCGCCAGCCCCATGGACGTGTTCACCTACGCGGGAGTCGTCCCCGGAGGCGTGTGGCCGCGATTCGAGTCCGCGGTCTCGGTCATGGGCGCGACGGCGGGAACCATCGCTCTGGTCACGACGGACTTCGCGCGTTACTGCCGCACGCGGCGCGACGTGACGATCCTGGCCGTGGCCGGCCCGATCACCCAGAACATCGTCATGACCGTCCTGGGCTCCCTCGTGGTGATCGGCGGCATGCCCCAGGTCATCGGCTACCTGATGGCCCACAACAAGGGCATGAACCCGGAGGCGGCCGCTGTCGCGGGCAACACGTTCGTCATGCAGAACACCGGTGCCTTCTTCGTCATCTTCGCCGGCTGGATGGGCTTCGTGACCATCTACGCGGCCCAGGCCAAGGCCCAGGCGATCAACGCCTATTCCGGATCGCTCTCGCTGGTCAACCTGGTCGACTCCCTCACCGGCAGAAAGCCGGGCCGGGCGACGATGGTGGTCGTCGGCAACATCATCGCCCTGGTGATGATCTCCGCCGGAATCCTGGAGAAGTTCACCCAGTACCTGGCGTACCTGGGCGCCATGACGCTCAGCATGTGCGGCGTGATGATCGCGGACTACTACCTGGTGCGCCGGGCGCGGTTCGACAGCGCCACCCATCGGGTCGAGCAGTGGAACTGGGCCGGAGTCGTCACGCTGGTCCTGTCCGCGGCGGTCGGCGTGATCCTGATGGCCACCGACGTCTTCGCCCTCGGTTTCCTGGTGTCCCTGGTGCTCGCGATCGCCGTCTACCCGGTGCTGCGGCACTGGCTGCCCGAAGGCACCGGCACCACGTTCGTCGCGGGCGAGGAAGCTCTCGAAGAGGCCCGTTGACCCCTGCCGGCAGCCACGGCCCACGGGACGTGGCTGCCGGTCAACCGCCGGCCCCGCAACAGGGCCGGACCCCACGACTCATCCAGGAGGCTTCGGGATGACCGAGATCATGTGGGACTCGGAGATCTATGAGAAAGCCGCTGACGCCAGGACCCTCGCGTCGAACGCGGCGGTACCCTCGCTCGCCGATCCCCGTCAACTGCGCAACACGCTGGGAAACTTCGCCACCGGAGTCGTCGTCCTCACCTATCGGTCCGGCGACAGCTACTACGGGGTCACCGTGAACTCCTTCACCTCGGTGTCCCTGGACCCGCCCCTGGTGCTCGTCTCCATGCAGCGGACCTCGCGTGCGCTGACCTACCTGCTCGAGCGGCCCTTCGCGGTCAACGTGCTCGGGGACAACCAACTCGCCACCGCGCTGCAGTTCGCCGGCAAGCCGCAGGACACCCACCGCATCGAATGGGTGGGCGATGACGTGGCCCCGCGGATCAACGGCTCGCTGGCGTACTTCCAGTGCACGCCGTGGGCGGGGTACGACGGAGGCGACCACGTCCTCGTGCTGGGGCGTGTGCTGTCCTACGGCCAGCAGGACGACACCCGGCCCCTGCTCTTCTACCGCGGCCAGTGGGGCGCTCTGGCCGAAGCCGCCGAGCGCAACGCCGTTGAGGGCGCACAGTCCGGGAGGGGCCGACAGTGACGGTCGACACGCAGGTGAACGAGGAGACGTACAGACTGCTCGCGGAGTTGACGGACATCTACCCGCTCCTGCAGAGCCAGGCCGAGGACAGCGAGCGGCTGCGGCGGCCGACACCGGTGGTGCAGGACGCCCTCCGTGACAGCGGGGTCCTCAAGCTGATGGTGCCGGCCGAACTCGGCGGACTGGAGGCTTCCCCCCTGCAGATCCTGCACGTGATGGAGAAGCTGTCCCACGCCGACGCCTCGCTGGGCTGGCTGGTGCGCGCCCTTGCGAGTGAAACGGCCACAGCGGCCACCTACTTGAGTGACGAGGCGGTCGGCGAGCTCTTCGCCGACGGCACGTACCCGCTGGTGGCAGGACAGTCGACCGCTTTCACCGGCCGGGCCGTCCGGGACGACGGCGGCTACCGGGTGAGCGGTGTCTGGAAGTTCGCTCCGGGAGTGTCGATGGCCACCCACCTCAATCTCGCGGTGACGGTCGAAGGCACGGGAGAGCGGCTGGTCTGCCTGGTTCCCCGTTCGGCGATGCGCATCAGTGACAACTGGGACATGCTGGGTCTGCGCGCGACCGCGAGCCTCGACTACCGTGCCGAGGATGCGCTCGTCGAGGACAAGTACGTCTTCGGCATCGGCCCCGAGAACGCCCGGCGAGGCCGCTGCATGAGCCGGGTGAGCCCCGCTCTGCTGGCCGGCCTGCACCAGGCGGCCTGGTCCCAGGGGGTCGGGCGGCGCATGCTCGACGAGTTGCGCGACCTGACCCGGCGCAAGGATCCCTCCGAGGGCTCCCCGGTCACCAGTGACGAGTTCTTCGCGGAGTTCGCACGGCACTTCTCGCACGTCCGGGGCACGATGGCACTGCTGCGCGAGACCTGGCGGGACAACGAGTCGACGCTCGCGACGGGAGCGCAGCTGAACGACGAGCAGGAGACGATGTCGCGGCTCGCCTGCAGCCTGGCCACCCGGACCGCGCTGGAGATCAGTCAGCTCGTGCACCGATTCGCGGGCGCTCAGGTCATGCGGAACGGCACGTTGCAGCGGTTCTTCCGTGACAGCCATGCCGGAAGCCAGCATCGGGGCTCCTCGCACATAGTGACGCAGAAGTGCGGCCGGATGCTGTCGGGCACCCTGCCCGCCGGGTCGCACTGGGGATTCTTCGACCTGGTGATTCCCGAGCCGGCGGCCATCGGAAAGGAATGAAGTGAGACTGGCAACCGTGCGCACCCGGCAGGGTACATGCGCAGCCCGCCTGGACGGCGACGAGTTCACCGAACTCCCCGGTCACGCCGACGTCGGTCACCTGCTGGCCGACGAGAACTGGCGGCGGATCGCGACGAACGCCACCGGGCGCCGGCACCACCGGGGCGACGTCGATGTGCGGACCGTCGTACCGCGTCCGTCAAAGGTTCTGTGCGCCGGCCTCAACTACACGAGTCACATTCAGGAGATGGGCCGGGAACTCCCCGCTCATCCCACCCTCTTCGCGAAGTTCGCCGACACCCTGACCGGCCCTGCTGACGCCGTGTCGGCCGTGGCGGAGGATCCGGAGATGGACTGGGAGGGAGAACTCGCCGTCGTCGTGGGACGGACCGCGTACAAGGTCCGTGAGGAGGAGGCGGACCAGTACATCGCCGGCTTCACGGTGGCCAACGACATCTCCATGCGGGGGTGGCAGTACCGCACGACGGAGTGGCTGCAGGGCAAGATCTGGGCACGTTCCACTCCCGTCGGCCCGGTCCTGACCACACCCGACGAGTTCGATCCCGCGTCCGCCGTTCTGCGCACCACGCTCAACGGCACGCCGGTGCAGGAGCACAGGATCGCGGACCTGTTGTTCGGTCCCGCCCACTTGGTCGCCTACGTGTCGACCATGCTGCCGCTGCACCCCGGGGACCTGATTCTCACCGGCACCCCCGGTGGAGTGGGAAGGGCTCGCTCGCCGCAGAGGTATCTGAGGCCCGGGGACCTGGTCGAGGTGACCATCGACGGTATCGGCACCGTGTCCACCCCGATCACCTGAGTCCGCCGTGCGCCACCGGCCCTGTACGCCCCGTCAGCGGGTCGTACAGGGCCGGGCCTGTCGGGTGGACGCGACGCGAGACACCGGCGCAGGCCCGGGTCAGGCCAGCTTGATCCGCTGAAGGTCCTCGCCGACGATCACCTTGCCGTCGTACCCCCGCTGTGCCCACTTCTTCCACTTGTGGACATCGATCGGGTTGCGGGCGACCTCGGAGATGTGCGTGAGCACGAGCATGCCGGCCTCGGCCCGCTGGGCGATCGGACCGATCTTCTGCACCTCGACATGGGATTGCAGCAAGTGGTCGACGAAGACCGCGGGGGCGTCGAGCCCCTCGACGCTGATCGCCTCGTGGACCAGTACGTCCGAGCCCTTGGCCAGGGCGATCACATTGTCGCTGTAGGTCGTGTCGCCGGAGAACGTGACCGAGCCGTGGTCGGTGTCGAAGCGGAAGGCGAAGGAGGGGAACACCGGTCCGTGCGGCACCAGGATCGCGGAGACCTTGACACGGTCGTCCTCCGTCACGACGAACGGCTTCATCGCAGGCGCGGTGTTCTCGTAGGTGGCACCGACCTCGGGAAGCTCGATCTCGTGCACATCGGCAAGGGCACGGATGTCCTGGATGCCCATGTCGCGCAGGAAGACGTTCGTGCTGTAGGCGTACGCCGCGTGGCAGTCGTCGGTCAGTGCCTTCAGGCCCGGCGTCGGGCTGCCCGGATTGACCGTCGGCGCCTGTCCGCCACCGAACTTCGGCGGGAGCCCGCCGGCCGGTCCGGGACCGTAGACGGGAACAGGGCGGGTGAGGTTGTCGTGCTCCTGGTTGGGGACGCTGCCGCCGAGCAGGAAGAAGTTGTAGTAGTCGGCGACGTGGTCGGCGTGCAGATGCGTGATGAAAATGCCGCTCAGGGACGCCAGCGTGAGGCCGGACCGCACGTACTGGGTGGCTGCCGAGCGCCCGCAGTCGATCACGTACGTAGCGCCGTCGACGACGAGCGCGGTCGAGATCCCGGCCCGCAGCGGGTCCACCGGAGGGCCCGCCTTGGTACCCAGCAGCACCAGTTCCAGCGCACTCGGCGAACCGTTGCCGGGCCCCCGGCCGGAGGCCTGAGCACGGTTTTCGGCCGCCGCCGCTGTCGCGCCGGGGAGGCTGAGGACCACCGGGGAGATGCCGAGGGCGGTCAGCACGGAGCGCCGAGCGACCCCGCTTCCGGCATCGGCAGGAGATTCAGGACCGCACAGGTTGCACATGATCATCCGCCTTGTGTGTAGTGGGCTGCTCGAGGTTGTGCGCCGTCGTCGCCATTACGCGAAATCGGCTTGCGGCGTCGAATTGCCGGGAAGATTGGCATGACCGTTTGACGCTGAGCAATAGGACTCGGAAGCCTTGATTTGCCGCCCACTCATCGGCCGGGGCCGCTCCAGGAAACCGCAATGCGACCCGAAGGTCGCCTCTGACCAGCCGCTTCGGGCGGCAGCAGCAGGACGGGAAAAAGCGGGAGCCGGACCTCACGTGACTCAGGTCACAACACTTTCCCGCCACTCCACGAGACCCGCGCCAGGCTTTCCCTCCGGCTCCCATACACAAACTTATGGGGGGCAGTAAAGGATTTCGTATGGGAATGCCCTTCACGACCGCCGCGACGAGCGTTGGGCGCCACTCCCGACGCCTCGGCTCACCGGGCGCGGGTCTGCGCCTCACCGACGCTTGGACCGCTCATGCGCGTGTTCCGGACGGGTATCCCAGGCGGTCCGGGGTAGAACGGCTGGTGGCTCCTTTGTTACGGGAGCCGGAGGACGCCCGTGATCAAGGGCTGTCTCCAGGTATGGACGAAGGAATATCAGTATGGCCAGCGGCACCGTGAAGTGGTTCAACTCCGAGAAGGGCTATGGCTTCATCGCCCAGGACAACGGAGGCCCCGACGTCTTTGCCCACTACTCCGAGATCCAGGGCGCAGGCTACCGTGAGCTGACCGAGGGTGAGCATGTCACCTTTGACATCGGCCAGGGTCAGAAGGGCCCGCAGGCACAGAACATCGTCCGGGGCTGAGCGCTCACGATGATGCGAGGCGGGTTGCCGAACAGGCAACCCGCCTCTTTCGTGCGGCGAAAGGCGTGACGACCGGGTCCGGCCGCCAGGATGCCGGCCACCGCGCCCTCAGCAGTGGGCGTACCGCCGGCGGTGGCCGCGGAACTTCATCCACGCGAGCATCTGCGCACCGCGCTGGCGCTGTTCGAGGATCTCGGCGCCACCCCGTGGGCCGAGCGGGCCGCGCAGGAATTGCGCGCCGCCGGGGAGAGCGCCCGCCGGCGCGACGTCACGACCGCCACCGAGCTGACCCCGCAGGAACGCCAGGTCGCCGCCCTGGTCCGGCAGGGTGGGGCATCAGCTCCCGCGCCGAGCTCGCCGTGCTCGCACTCGACCTGTGACCGGCGTGGCCGCGCGGCGGGCCGCGGTCGGCGCCTCCTGAGCCGGGCGGAGGTGTCCGCCCGCAGGACGAATCCGAGCCGATTGGCGCCCACCCCATTGACGTGTCCGCCTCCTCCCCCTACCTTCCACCGTCGAAGCGCTTCGACGTCACGCATCGAAACGATTCGACGACGGCTGCGTGACGCTTGTGATCCCCATCCGACTCCCCTGGAGGCACGGGATGTTGACGGCACGAAGGCGTGTGGTGGCGACGGCGGCGGTCCTCACCGGATCCCTGCTCCTGGCCTCCTGCGGCGGCTCGGACGGCGGTTCCTCGGACGGCGGAACGCTCCGGCTGTGGCACTACGAGGGCCCGGACAGCGCGATGGGCGCCGCCTGGAACGAGGCCATCAAGGAGTTCGAGGCGCAACACCCGGGCGTGAAGGTGAAGTTCGAGGAGAAGGGCTTCGAACAGATCCAGAAGACCGCGCCCATGGTCCTCAACTCCTCCGACGCGCCCGACGTCATGGAGTACAACAAGGGCAACGCGACCGCGGGCCTGCTCTCCAAGCAGGGACTCCTCACCGATCTGACCCCCGAGGTCACCAAACGCGGCTGGGACAAGGAGCTCAGCGCGGGAGTGAAGACCACCAGCCAGTACGACACCGACGGCGTCATGGGTTCCGGCAAGTGGTACGGGATACCCAACTACGCCGAGTACACCATGGTCTTCTACAACAGGGACCTCTTCAAGAAGTACGGAGTCGCCGAGCCGAAGACCTTCGACGACCTCACCGCCGCCATGGACAAGTTCGTCGCCGAGGGCGTCACCCCGCTCGCCAACGCCGGCGCCGAGTACATGGCCCAGCAGTACCTGTACCAGCTCGCGCTGTCCAAGGCCGACCGCTCCTGGGTCGACTCGTACGAGCTCTACCAGGGCAGGACCGACTTCCACGACGCCGCCTGGACATACGGCGCCACCACCTTCGCCGACTGGGTGAAGAAGGGCTACATCAGCAAGACGTCCAGCGGCACCAAGGCCGAGGACGCGGGCGTCGCCTTCATCCAGGGCAAGAACCCCATCCTGTTCAGCGGCAGTTGGTGGTACGGCCGCTTCACCGCGGAGAACAAGTTCGACTGGGGCACCGTCCTGTGGCCCGGTTCCGACCTCACCCTCGGCTCCGGCGGCAACCTCTGGGTCGTCCCCCGGGGCGCCCGCAACAAGGAGCTCGCGTACGACTTCATCGACATCACCATGTCGAAGAAGATCCAGAACCTGCTGGGCAACAAGGGCGGCGTGCCCGTGGCGGCAGACCCGTCCGCCATCACCGACCCGCGGGCCAAGACCCTCATCGCCGACTTCAACACCCTCTCCGGCCGCGACGGCCTGGCCTTCTACCCCGACTGGCCCGTCCCCGGCTTCTACGACGTCCTCGTCTCCGAGACACAGAAGCTGATCACGGGCAGCGCGACACCGGACGCCTGTCTCGACGCGCTGCAGAAGGCGTACGACAAGGGTGCGCCGAAGCAATGACGGCCACCGTCGAACGGGGGTCGCGGGCCGTCGGCACGCACCGGCACGGCGGCCCGCGCCGCCCCCGCCCGGACCGGTCCTACGCCCTCTTCCTCCTCCCCGGTGCCCTCGCGTTCCTCGCCGCCGTCGTCGTCCCGTTCCTGATGAACACCGGCGTGAGCTTCACGGACTGGCAGGGGGTCGGCAGCCCCCGGTGGTCGGGGCTCGCCAACTACCGCGAGCTGATGGACGACTCGGAGTTCTGGGCGTCGTTCCGGCACAGCCTCTTCATGGTCGTCGCCATGGCGGTCGTACCGACGGTGCTCGGACTGGTTCTCGCCGCCGCGCTGTTCGACCACATCGGCAAGCACTTCGGCAGCCGGACGGCCACCGTCCTGCGCGCCTGTTTCTACCTCCCCCAGGTGCTTCCCATCGCGGTCGCCGGCATCGTCTGGAGCTGGATCCTCGCGCCCGACAACGGCAGCCTGAACGCGCTGCTGAAGGGGGTCGGACTCGGCTCCTGGCAGCAGGACTGGCTCGGCGACCCGGACATCGCCCTCTACAGCGTGATGGGGGTGATGGTGTGGGTGCAGATCGGCTTCCCGCTCGTCGTCTTCATGGCGGGGCTCCAGCGCGTCGACCCGCAGTTGTACGAGGCGGCCGAACTGGACGGCGCCGGCTGGTGGCGCCGCTTCTGGCACGTCACGCTGCCGCAGATCAGACCCGAGATCTCCGTCGTGCTCACCTGGTGCAGCATCGCCGCGCTCAAGGTCTTCGGCGCGGTGTACGTGCTCACCAAGGGCGGTCCGGGCGGCGCGACCGACGTCCCGTCGTACTTCTCCTTCACCACGTTCTTCGAGAAGACCCAGGTCGGTTACGGCGCCGCGATCTCCACGGTGCTGACCGTGATCATCATGCTGCTCTCGCTGATCGGCCTGAGACTCCAGACCCGGGCCGAGGACGCCGAGGAAGGAGTCCGCGCATGACGACGAGTGCCCTGCGCCGCTACCCCGTTCTCGTGGCCCTCTGCATCGCGGCCCTGTTCATGGTGGTGCCGTTCCTGATCGTCGCCGTCAACGCGGTCAAGTCACCGGCCGAGTACTCCCAGCACGGACCGCTGAGCCTGCCGAGGGGCCTGTACCTGGACGGCCTCAAGGACTTCTGGCAGCGCGTCGACTACGGCCAGAAGCTCGTCAACTCGGTGCTGATCAGCGGCTGTGTGGCGGTCCTGGCTGCGGCCCTGTCGATCCTCAACGCGTACGCGATCGGCATCGGCCGCGTCAAGGGCCGCACCTGGGTGCTGGCCTTCTTCGTCCTCGCCAACATGCTCCCGCAGGAGGCGCTGGTCTACCCGCTGTACTACCTGAGCAAGCAGGCCGGCCTCTACGACACCCGGCTGAGCGTGATCATCGTCTTCACGGTGCTCCAGGCCGCCTTCGGCACCTATCTGCTCTCCTCCGTGCTCGGGCGGTTCCCGCGCGAGATCATCGAGGCGGCCCGGATCGACGGGGCGAACAGGTGGCAGGTGCTGTGGCGGATCGTGGTCCCCGTCAGCCGCCCCACCATCGGCGTGCTGCTCGTCTTCTTCTTCATCTGGACCTGGAACGAGTTCCTGCTCCCCCTGGTCATGCTGATCTCCAACGACAACCAGACGGTGTCGGTCGCGCTCGGCGTCCTCCAGGGCCAACGCCTGATGGACGCCACGATGACCAACGCGGCGGCCCTGCTGGGTGTCCTGCCCGCTCTCGTCTTCTTCCTCGTCTTCCAGCGGACTCTCACCCGCGGCATCGCCGTGGGTGCCGTCAAGTAGGGAGTACACGCTTGAAGTTCACCGACGGCTACTGGCTGTTGCGCGAAGGCGTCAGGGCGGCCCACCCGGTCGAGGTCCTGGACGTGACCGCCTCTCCGGGAGCCCTGGAGATCCACGCGCCGACCCAGCCCATCCGCCACCGCGGGGACCTGCTGAAGGGACCGGTCGTGACCATCAGCGCCCACGCGCCGATGCCGAACGTCATCGGCCTCACCCTCACCCACTTCCAGGGCGAGCAGCCCCGAGGGCCGCGCTTCGAGGTGCGGCGGGACGACCTCCCGGGGCCCGAGGGACATCTCCCGGAAGGCGGCAGGGCGCAGGTCGAGTACGACGACGAGCACGCCACCCTGACGTCCGGGACCCTGTCGGTGCGTGTCGCCCGCACCGGCCCCTGGCACGTCGACTTCCTCGCCCACGGCCGCGTCCTCACCAGCAGCGGCCAGAAGGCCATGGGCATCATGCACGACGCCGCCGACGCCCACTACCTGCGGGAGCAACTGAGTCTGGGCATCGGCACCTCGGTGTACGGCCTCGGCGAACGCTTCGGGCCGCTCGTCAAGAACGGCCAGGTCGTGGACATGTGGAACGCCGACGGCGGCACAGCCACGGAACAGGCCTACAAGAACGCCCCGTTCTATCTGACGAACGCGGGATACGGCGTCTTCGTCGACCACCCGGGCAAGGTGTCCTTCGAGGTCGGCTCGGAGGCGGTGTCCCGGGTCCAGTTCAGCGTGGAGAGCCAGGAGTTGACGTACTACGTCATCCACGGGCCCACCCCGAAGGACATCCTGCGCACATACACGGCCCTCACCGGCCGCCCGGCGCTCCCGCCTGCCTGGTCGTTCGGCCTGTGGCTGTCCACCTCCTTCACCACCTCGTACGACGAGACCACCGTCACCTCCTTCATCGACGGCATGAGGGAACGCGAACTGCCCCTTTCCGTCTTCCACTTCGACTGCTTCTGGATGCGCGAGTTCAACTGGTGCGACTTCCGGTGGGATCCGCGGGTGTTCCCCGACCCGGAGGGAATGCTGGCCCGGCTGAAGGCCAAGGGCCTCCACATCTGCGTCTGGATCAACCCGTACATCGCGCAGCGCTCGCCCCTCTTCGCCGAGGGAAAGGCCCT
Source organism: Streptomyces sp. NPDC014889 (assembly GCF_043081205.1). NCBI lineage: Bacteria > Bacillati > Actinomycetota > Actinomycetes > Kitasatosporales > Streptomycetaceae > Streptomyces > Streptomyces sp. NPDC014889. The sequence continues at coordinate 184,928 of NZ_JBIBWH010000012.1, read as the reverse complement.
GGGCCATCTGGTCGAAAGACGCGACGGCAGCGTGTGGCAGTGGGACCTGTGGCAGCCGGGCATGGCCCTCGTCGACTTCACCAGCCCGGCCGCCCGCGACTGGTACGCGTCCAAACTGGAGGCGCTGCTCGCACAGGGCGTGGACTGCTTCAAGACCGACTTCGGCGAGCGGATCCCGGTCGACGTGGCCTACGCGGACGGCTCGGACCCCGAGCGGATGCACAACTACTACACGTACCTGTACAACCGCACCGTCTTCGAGGTGCTGCGCAGGCACCGGGGCGAGGACGAGGCCGTCGTCTTCGCGCGCTCGGCGACCGCAGGCAGCCAGCGCTTCCCCGTGCACTGGGGCGGCGACTGCGAGGCCACCTACGAGTCGATGGCCGAGTCGCTGCGCGGCGGGCTCAGTCTCGGGCTGTCCGGATTCGGCTTCTGGAGCCACGACATCGGGGGCTTCGAGGGCACCCCGACCCCGGCCCTGTTCAAACGGTGGATCGCCTTCGGGCTGCTGTCCTCGCACAGCCGGCTGCACGGCTCTTCGTCGTACCGCGTGCCCTGGCTGTTCGACGAGGAGGCCGTGGACGTCCTCAGGCTGTTCACCCGCCTGAAGATGCGCCTCATGCCCTACCTGTACGAGGCCGCCCGCACCGCCCGCGCGGAGGGGGTGCCGATGATGCGGGCGATGGTGCTGGAGTTCCCGGACGACCCCGGGTGCGCGCATCTGGAGCGGCAGTACATGCTGGGGCCCGATCTGCTCGTCGCTCCGGTCTTCGACGACGGCGGGGACGTCTCGTACTACGTGCCCGAGGGCACGTGGACCCACTTCCTCGGCGGGCACACCGTGACGGGCCCGCGCTGGGTGCGCGAGCGGCACGGCTTCTCCAGCGTTCCGCTGCTCGTCAGGCCGGGTGCGGTGATCCCGGTGGGCGCGGTGGACGACCGGCCCGACTATCCCTACGCCGACGGGGTCACCCTGCGCGTGCACGAGCCGCGGAACGGGGCGCGGGTGAGCGTGCCGGTCGGGGACGTGACGTTCACCGTCGTCCGGGAGGGCGACACGCTGCGGGCCTCCAGCAGCGACCCCGCCGCACCCTGGGCACTGGCCTGCGGGGAGCGGATCGCGCGGGCGCCCGCAGGCACCGGATTCCTGTCGCTGGAGCTGAGGCCGGCCTGATGCTTCCTCCCCCGCTGGAGCTGGACTGACCATGGTGAAGATCACGGACGTGGCACGGCACGCGGGAGTCTCGCCGAGCACCGTCTCCTACGCCCTCAGCGGCAAGCGCCCCATCTCCGAGGAGACCCGGCGGCGCGTCGAGGCCTCCATCCGCGAGCTGGGCTACCGGCCGCACGCCGGCGCCCGGGCCCTGGCCAGCAGCAGGTCGAACGTCCTGGCGCTGGTCGTCCCGCTGCGCTCCGGCATCCACGTCCCGGTGGCCATGCGGTTCGCGGTGTCGGTGGTGACCACCGCGCGCAGGCACGACCACGACGTGCTGCTGCTCACCCAGGAGGAGGGCGACGAGGGGCTGCGCAGGGTCGCGGACACCGCCCTGGTGGACGCGCTGATCGTCATGGACGTACAACTGCGCGATCCGCGGCTGCCGTTGCTGCGGTCGCTCGACCGGCCCTCCGTGCTGATCGGGCTCCCCCCGGAGCCCGGGGGACTCACCTGCGTCGACCTCGACTTCAGGGCGGCGGGCGAGCTGTGCGTGGAGCGGCTGGCGGGGCTGGGGCACCGGGTCGTCGCGCTGGTCGGGTCGCCGCCCGAGGTGTACGTGCGGGAGACGGCGTTCGCCCAGCGGGTGGTCCAGGGGTTCACGGCCGCCGCCGACCGCAACGGGCTCTCGTGCTCCGTCCACCCGTGCGAGGCCACGCCCGCCGCCGCCCGCCGCATCGCCGAGCAACTGCTGTGCGAGCAACCCGCGCTGACCGGGGTGGTCGTGCACAACGAGGCGGTCCTGGAGCCGCTCATCGACGCCTTCGAGCAGCTCGGACTGCGTGTCCCCGGCGATCTGTCCGTCACCGCGATCTGCCCGGACGAGCTCGCCGCATCCCTCCGCGTCCCCGTCACCTCGGTCGCCCTGCCGTCCGCCGAACTGGGCGCGCTAGCCGTGGAGTTGCTCATGAAGAAGCTGGACGGCACGGCCGTACCCGAGGCGACGCTGCTGCCGCCCCGGCTGACGGAACGCGCGAGCACGAAGCCGCGCGACGTCCCCTGAAGTCCCTCATCCGCAAGGCACTTGCCGAAGGAGCCGTGACATGAAAGGCACCAGAGGAAGACGCAGAACCACCCTCGCCGTGGCGCTCGCCCTGATCGCGGGTCTCTGCGCCAACGCTCCCGCCCACGCCGACGACCCCGTACACCCCTTCCGCGACCCGCGCCTGCCCGTCGACCGGCGCGTCGACGACCTGCTCTCCCGGCTGACCCCCGACGAGAAGATCTCCCTCCTCCACCAGTACGAGCCCGCGATCCCACGCCTCGGCATCCAGGAGTTCCGCACCGGCACCGAGGCCCTGCACGGCGTGGCCTGGCTCGGCAGGACGACCGTGTTCCCGCAGGCGATCGGGCTCGCCTCCACCTGGGACCCGGAGCTGATCCGGCAAGTCGGCTCGGCGGTCGGCGACGAGGCGCGCGGTTTCCAGCGGGAGCGCCCGGCCGGCTGGGGCCTCAACCTGTGGGCGCCCGTGGTGAATCTGCTGCGCGACCCGCGCTGGGGCCGCAACGAGGAGGGCTACTCCGAGGATCCCCACCTCACCGGCTCGATCTCCACCGCGTACGGCACCGGTCTGACCGGCGGCGACCCGGACCACCTCAAGACGGCTCCCACACTCAAGCACTTCCTCGCCAACAACAACGAGTACCAGCGCGACACCACGTCCTCCGAGCTGCGCCCGCGCGTGCTGAAGGAGTACGACGAGCAGGCCTTCAGGCCCGCGATCGAGGCGGACGCGGCAACCGGGGTGATGTCCTCCTACAACCTCGTCAACGGCCGCCCCGACACGGTGGACCCGGCCCTGAACGACACCGTGCGCACCTGGACCTCCCGGGATCTGCTGAACGTGACGGACGCCTTCGCGCCCGGCAACCTGACAGGCAGCCAGGGCTACTACGGCACCCAGGCGGAGGCGGACGCGGCGGCGCTGAAGGCGGGCATCGACAGCTTCACCGACAACGACGCCGATCCCGGCCCGACCACGGCGGCGGTCAAGTCGGCACTGGCCGACGGGCTGTTGAAGCCCTCGGACATCGACACGGCCGTCCGGCACATCCTGAGCGTCCGCGTCCGGCTCGGCGAGTTCGACCCGGGCGGCGGCAGATACGGAGCGATCGACGCGTCCGTCATCGACAGCCCCGCGCACCGGAAGCTGGCGCGCACGGCGGCGACCGAGGCGGCGGTGCTCCTGAAGAACGACGGCACGCTGCCGCTGAGGAAGTCCTCCAGCGCCGCCGTGGTCGGCCCGCTCGCCGACACCCTCTACACCGACTGGTACTCCGGCACCCTCCCCTACGCGGTCACGCCGAAGGACGGCATCGCGGCCAGGCTCGGCACCCCGGTGGCGAGCAGCGAGGGTGTGGACCGGATCGCGCTGAAGGACACGGCGACCGGGAAGTACGTGACGGCGGGGACGGGCGAGGCGGGCGCGGCCCTGAAGGAGACCACGGACTCCGGTGTGCGCGCACAGTTCGACGTGTTCGACTGGGGTTCGGGCATCGTCACCCTGCGCTCGGCGGCCAACGGCAGGTACGTCGGCTACAACTGGTCGGGATTCGTCAACGACCAGACACAGCCCAACGGCTGGTTCGTGCAGCAGCAGTTCGAGCTGGAGCGGCAGGCCGACGGGACGTACCTGCTGCGGTACGCGGGGTACGAGACCGGCGAGTCCTGGTGGTCGGATCCGGTCTACCTCGGCCCGACCGACGCGGACGGCACGCTCGGCCTCGTACCGAAGGACCGGGCCGCGCACTACACGAAGGACGTGGTCCGCAGCGGCGTCGACGAGGCGGTCGCCGCGGTCAGGGGCAAGGGCACGGCCGTGATCGTGGTCGGCTCGATGCCGGCGATCAACGGTCGCGAGGCGCACGACCGCACGGACATGGGCCTGGCTCCTTCCCAGGAAGCCCTGGTCAGGGCAGTCCTCCGGGCCAACCCACGGACCGTGGTGGTCGTCGAGAACAGCTACCCCACCACCCTCGGGGCCCTGCACGAGGACGTCCCGGCCCTGCTCTGGACCACGCACGCGGGCCAGGAGACGGGCAACGCCCTCGCCGACCTCCTGTACGGCGACGCGAACCCGGCGGGCCGCCTCACCCAGACCTGGTACCGGTCCGCGTCCGACCTGCCCTCCGTCCTCGACTACGACATCATCAAGTCCGACCGCACGTACCAGTACTTCAAGGGCCGGCCGCTGTACCCGTTCGGCTACGGCCTGTCGTACACGACGTTCCGCTACGGCGGGCTGAAGCGGGTCCCGGACGGCTACGAGGTGGCGGTGACGAACACGGGACCGCGGGCCGGCGACGAGGTGGTCCAGCTCTACGTGCACCAGCGGAGCTCCCGCGACAAGCAGCCGCTGAAGCAGCTCAAGGCGTACGCGCGGGTGTCCCTGAAGCCGGGCGGGACGAAGACGGTACGGCTGAAGCTGGCGACGTCGGATCTCGCGCACTGGGACGTCACACGCTCGAAGTGGGTGGTGGAGACGGGGACGTACGACGTGATGGCCGGCACGTCGTCGGCGGACATCCGGGCGCGTACGTCGCTGAGGGTCGAGGGCGAGAAGATCCCGCCCCGGGACCTCCGCAAGGCGACACGGGCCGAGAACTTCGACGACTACCGCGCGATCAGCCTGGTGGACGAGTCGAAGGCAAGGGGAACGGCGGTGGCCGCGACGGCGGACGGGGCATGGCTGAGGTTCTCGGACACGCAACTGGGCTCCGGTGCTTCGCGGCTGACCGCCCGACTGGCAGGGGCGTCCGGCACGCTCGAGGTGCGCATCGGCTCCCCCGGCGGGAGGCTCGTCGGTACGGCGCGCTTCGACGGCACATCGTCCCCGTACACGTACGGGACGGTGACGGCGCCGCTGGCGGCGGGCGCGAAAGGCCGTGCGGACGTCTACCTGGTGCTGAGCAAGGGTCTGCGTCTGTCGGCGTTCAGCCTGCGCTGAGTGCGCACGCGGGTGCTGTGGGAGGGGCCGTCCGTGGCGGCTGCCGCGGGCCGAGCGGCGGCCGCCCCGCCCTGGCGGCCTCCACGTCAGCCAGGGCCTGGAGCCGCCGATGGCGCCCGCGTCGTCCGGCACGCAGGCTGGGGACATGGACATCATGGCGCTCGGAGACGTGGAGATCACCCGTGTGGTGGAGCTGCCTGCCGAAGGCCGCGCCCGCGACCACGTCTTCCCCGACGTGCCCGTCGAGCACTGGCGGGCGCACGAGGACTGGCTCACTCCCACCTTCCTGGACCCTGCCGCCGACGAGGTCCACATGATGATCCAGACCTGGATGCTCCGCAGCGGGGGCCGGACGATCCTGATCGACACCGGGATCGGCAACGACCGGGAGCGCCCGGCCATGCCGTCCTTCCACCAGCTGCACACCAACTACCTCGGAGAGCTGGCCGCGGCAGGCGTCCGCCCGCAGGACGTGGACACGGTGATCTGCACCCATGTCCACGGCGACCACGTCGGCTGGAACACCTGCCTGACCGACGACGGAGAGTGGCGACCGACCTTCCCCAACGCCCAGTACGTCATCTCGCGAGCGGACTTCGACTACTGGAATCCGGCCAACGGCCACCGGACCCGCTCCGGCCGCCGGATGGCCAACGTCTTCGAGGACAGCGTCGCCCCGTGCACCAGGCGGGACAGACCGTGCTGTGGGAGGGCGACCACTACGACATCGACTCCCGGCTCCGTCTCGAGCCCGCCCCCGGCCATACGCCCGGTTCGTCCGTCGTACGGCTGCGGTCGGGCACGGAACGCGCGGTGTTCGCCGGGGACCTGGTGCACAGCCCGCTGCAGATCGCGGAGCCGGACGACTGCCCCACCTTCGACGAGGACGAACCCCGCGCACGGCACAGCCGGCGCCGGGTGCTGGGGGAGGCCGCGGACCGGGGCGCCCTGCTGTTCCCCGCGCATTTCCCCGGGCCGGGCGCAGCCGAAGTGCGACGCGTCGGCGACCGTTTCGCGGTGAAGGAGTGGGCGGCGTGGCGGTGAGGACGAGTCCGGGTGACTCCGCGGCCTGCCGACCGGCCCCGGTCCGGCCGGCCCCTCAGCCGAAGACGACCCGGAACCTCCGGTTCTCCAGGCTGGGGTTCTCGGCGCGGACGGCCTCCACCCGCGCGGCATCGACGACGGCCGACGCCACCCCGGGAGTCTCGCCCGCCAACGCTGCCACGTGGCCCATCGGGTCCACGATGAGGCTCCGGCCCGTGCTGTGGGGGCCGGTCTGTCCGCAGGCCAGGACGTAGGCGGTGTTCTCGATCGCCCGGGCGCGGACGAGCGTGGTCCAGTGTTCCTCCTTGGCCGGCCCGGCCATCCAGGCGGCGGGGAGGACGAGTGCCGTGGTACCCGCGTCGATCAGGAACCGGGCCATTTCCGGGAACCGGAGGTCGTAGCAGGTCATGACGCCGAAGGTGACCCCTTCCAGGTTGAAGAGCAGCGGGGAGGGCGCATGGGCCTGGAGGCGGGCCGACTCGCGGTACCCGAAGGCGTCGTAGAGGTGGACCTTGCGGTACACCCCGAGCGGATCGCCCTTCTGGTCCACCGCGAGAACGGTGTTGCTGGGCCGCTCGCCGTCGGCTGCCGGCGTCTCCGTCATGCCCGCCACGACGGTGACGCTGTGCCGCTTGGCCAGCGTGCCGATCGCGGTGGCGAACGGACCGTCGATCCGCTCGGTGTGCGAGGCGATGTCCGCCTCGGGGTCGGGGTCGGAGTACATGGCGTTCTCGGGCAGGACGACGAGCTGCGCCCCCTGGGCGGCCGCCTGCCCGATCAGGTCCGCGGCGGCCTCGAGGTTGGCGGTCTTGTCGGTGGTGGCGCTGAACTGGCCGACGCTGGTGAGCATGCTCTGTCTCCTGACGGTGCTGGTGGGCCCCGGGTTGATCACGACGCTCGGGTCTGTCCGCCGTCCTCTTCGCCGTCGCTCCGGGTGTAGGGAAGCGCCGGCGGGCCGCCTGTGTCCGGCGCGATTCTCGCCACCATTTCGGAGAGTCGCCTGCAGGCCTCTTCGATCTTCTCCTGGGTCTGGTTCCGCTCAGTGATGGCCGCGGCGAGCAGCAGCGCTGTCAGCGCGGCGGCGCCGTTGAACACCTGCAGTGAAATCACGTTGGTGAGCAGAGCGTGACCGGCGAACGGGCCTGTCCTGCGGGTGGCGGCGAGGATGGCAAAGGTGGACACGGCCAGCGCGCAGGGCGCGGCTCCCGCACGCTGGAAGCGGAAGGCTGCCCAGGTCAGCAGCGGGAAGCCGAGGAAAAGCAGCGGTGCGGCGGAGGTTTGGAAGAAACCGACACCGATGGTTGCCACGACGAGCAGCGATCCCTCCACCCACCGGGATGGTGGTATGTCCTTCGGCCAGTGCGCCGAGCGGAGGGCGAGCAGCAGCGGCGCGACCAGCAGGACGCCCATGGCATCGCCGGTCCACCAGACCCACCACGTGAGCCAGAACCCGCCGGCGGGCAGCGCCTGAGCAACGTTCAGGGTGCTGCTGCCCACGGTCGGGCTGACGAGCATGCCGGTGAACGCGCCGAGGAAGACCAGCGCGAGCGCGTCCCGCAGGCGGTCCATCTGATTGCGGAACCCGGCGCAGCGAAGGAGCGCGTAGGAACAGAGGGGCGCAAGGGTGTTGCCGGTCGTGATCACGAGGATGGCGGGGGTCGACGGCCCGAGGGAGATGTTGACCAGGAAGGCACCGAGTGCGATCCCGGGCCAGACCCGCAGGCCGATGAGGAGCAGGCCGGCCAGGGCGATGCCGGTCGGAGGCCACAGCGGCGTGACCTGGCCGCGCACGAGCTCCTGGAGCAGTCCCAGCTTGCCGAAGGCGTAATACAGCGCGGCGACGGCACCGATCTGCAGGGCCGCCACGCCACCGCGCCGGAGCTTGTCGCGGCTCGCAACAGTCATCGCGCCGTCTTTCCCTCGGCTGTGCTCCTCGTCCATCGTGCGCTGCCCCTCCCGGGTCCGCGACACCACCGCTCATCGTCCCGGCAGAGCACCTTGCGAAGGCTCACACAGGGATCTACCTCTCGGCCGCAGTGGGTCGGTGCGCCTTCAGTGCGGGGTGCGCAGGGCGAGGATGGCCATGTCGTCGTGCGCGTCGCTGGGGTGGTGATCGGCCAGGGCCCGCACGAAGTCCTGCAGGGGCAGGGCCGCGTAGGAGGTGGCGAGTTCGGCGAGTTCGTTCAGGCTCTCGTCGATGGGGTGGTCGGGGTGTTCGATGAGGCCGTCGGTGAAGAAGACCACGGTGGTGTCCGGGGGCAGGGGGTGGGTGTGGTCGGGGCGGGGCTGCCCGACGTCCACGTTCAGTGGAAGTCCGGGTTCCGTGAACAGGTATTCCGCCCGGCCGCCGGGGGCGATCAGCAAGGGGGGAACGTGACCTGCGGAGCTCCAGTGCAGCCTCCAGGCGGCCCCCGCTGGTTCGATGCGCGCCAGGCTGGTGGTGGTGACGGGGTTGTCGGTGATGGCCTCCAGGGTCCGGTCGAGCTGGGCGAGGACCGCGCTGGGCGGAGTGCGCAGGGTGAACAGGAGGGCGCGCAGCATGTTGCGGGTGGAGGCCATGGCGGCGGCGGCATGCAGATCGTGACCGACCACGTCGCCGATGACAGCGGCCACCGCGCCGTCCGGAAGCAGGATGGCGTCGTACCAGTCGCCGCCCAGATGGTGGGGTTGGGCGGCGGGCCGGTAGATGGCGGCGGCGTCGAAGGGCCGCATGTCGGGCAGTGTCGGCAGCAGACGCCGCTGGAACTGTTCGGATCCGGTACGGACCTGTTCGAAGAGGCGGACGTTGTCAATGGCGATACCCGCGGCGCTGGCGAGGGCGACGACGATGCCCTCGTCGCGGGAGTCGAAGGGCTGTCCGTCGTGTCGCTCGGAGAGGAAGAGGTCGCCGTAGATTTTGCCGCGGACGCTGACGGCGACGCCCAGCAGGGTCCGCATGGGCGGGTGACCGGGCGGCAGGCCGACCGAGGACGGATGGGAGCAGATGTCGTCCAGCCGCAAGGGCTCGGGGTGGCGGATCAGATGTCCGAGCACGCCCAGACCGCGAGGGAACCCCGCCTCGGCCAAGGCCGACCGTTCCTGCTCGGACAGGCCGACGGTGATGAACTGCTCCAGGAACTCGCCGGACTCGTCGAGCACGCCCAGAGCCCCGTAGCGGGCGCCGACCAGGTCCATGGCGGTCGTCACGATACGGTGCAGTACCGCGGGCAGCTCCACCTCCCGGGTGATGGCCACCACCGCCTCCAGCAGGCCCTGGACCCGGTGCTTGGCGCCGGCGAGAGCGCGCAGCTGCTCATCGATCCGGCCCAGCTCGGCGTCCAGACGCGCCAGCGGGTCAGGGCGGGGCAGCCGCTCCGCCCCTCCCTCGTGCCTGCCCGCGGCCATCACGATCGCCTGCTGGACCGGTGCTCACTCCGGGGGATCTTCAACCGGTAGGAGTCAGCCCCGGTCCGGATCAGCGTGCCCTTGTACCTGAGCCGGCCGATCAGCAGATCCCTGGGGGCGGTCTTCGCGGAGCTCATGCGCTCGTGCCCTTCTTCCAGGTGGTGCTGGTGACCGGCTTCGGCGACTGGTGCCGTCGTGACCGCCGTGGACGGCGGCTGCCAGGGCAACGGCAGCACCTCGCACAGCAAACGGCCGCCCTCATGTTCACCAACTTTAGTCTTCGCAGCCGGCGAACAGGTCTGATGAGTGGCTGTACGAAGCCGCCGCGGGTTCGCCGCTAGCGACCGGTGGCCAGTGCCGGAAGAAGACGGCACGCGTTGTCGCGGTTGATGCAGCGCCGCTGCCGTTCGTCGAGAGCGGGGTCGTCGTCGAGCGCGGGGGCGGTGACATCCGTGACCAGATGGGTCGGGGTGGGGGGCCAGTCACTGCCGTAGAGGATGCGGGAGGGGTCCACGGTGGACAGCAGACTCGGTGTGGACGACGGGGACATGGGGCCGGCCGTGTCGTAGTAGAAGCGGTGCAGGTAGTCACGGACCCGGGCGCGTTCCACCTTGGGCGTCAGGAAGTCGCTGAACACCTCCACGCGGCCGGCGATGTACGGCAGGAAACCGCCTCCGTGCGGGAGGATGAACGTCAGGTTCGGGTAGCGGTCCAAGGTCCCGTTGAGGATGAGGCTGATCGCCGCGCGTGTGGTGTCCATCAGGAAGTCGCACAGGAACGGCGGTACGCCCTCCAGCTCCGCGCCGCCGCCGGGGACGTCCATCGGGTGCGTACTGACGACGGCCGAGCGCTCGTTCAGCTCCGCCAGGATCCTGTCCTGGTCGGGATGGCCGAGGTAGACACCCTTGACGCTGGTGCGCACGCTGACGCCGACGGCACCGAGTTCGTCCATTCCATGGGTGAGCGACCACATCGACAGGTCAGGGCTGTCGAGGAACAGCGGGGTGTAGAAGGCGAAGCGGCCGGGATGGCTTCCGACGAGGTCGCTCGCGGCTTGCAGGGCGACATGGGCGCTTTCCTTGCGCACCTTCGGATCCTGCAGGCGGCCCAGCATCGCCACGGTGAACACGCTGGTCCGGATGCCCGCCTTGTCCATCATCCCGAGAGCCGTGCCGAGGTCCCACTGGGTCCACCTCGGCAGGTTCCGCCGATCGACGATCTCTTGTCTCTCCGCCCAGTCGAGCCATTCCGGCGCGGTGTAGTGGTGGTGTACGTCCACACGCTCCCGGCGTGCGTCGCCCTCCCCCGCCTCCGCCGGCCCGCTGTTGGCCATGCCGGCCGGGGCCGTACCCGCGGCCGTCTGTATGTCTGTCATGGACAGGCTCCCGTTTCTGTGGTGACACCGGTAACAGCCGAGAAGTCGATCCTGCGAGGAGGCTCCCTCCACCGGGCCGCGGTGGCGTTCAGCGCCCGAGGACCTGGAGAAGGGCGCCGGTCAGTTCCTTTTCCATGTCCGCCGTCTCGGCCTCGGCCCGCCAGGCCACGAAGCCGTCGGGCCGTACGAGGACCGCGCCGTCCCGTCCGACCCCGTGCGCCGAGGACCAGTCCGCGTCGCCGCCGGTGTCCAGGTCGTACTCGGCCCCGTCGCCGATGGAGTAGACGTCGAGCGGTACGTTGAGCCGCGCGCCCGCGGTGCGGGCCGCGGTGTGCCAGCCGGGACCCCCGCAGAGCAGGACGAAGGAGCGCTCGTACAGGTCGACGGTGGAAACCGTCTCCCCGTCGCGGGTGACCCACAGATGCGGTGCGCGGCTTCCGGGCTCGCCGTTCAGGGACAGGACGTCGGGGATGACGGGGCCGTCCGCGTCCGCGCCCACCACCGCCCGCGAGGCATAGCGGTAGCCCAGCGCCACGGTCATCAGGTCCGCGGTGTCGTTCGACGACGTCCTGGCGGAATAGCCGGGGTGCTGTTCGCGAGCCGCCTGAACGGTCGCCCGCGCGCTGGTGGCCTGTGCCACCGGGCGGCGCTCGGCCTCATAGCTGTCCAGCAGCGTCGGGTCCGCCCAGCCCCGGAGGACCCCGGAGATCTTCCAGGCAAGGTTGTGCGCGTCCTGGATACCGGTGTTGGATCCGAACGCCCCGGTCGGCGGCATCTCGTGAGCGGAGTCACCGATGAGGAAGACACGTCCGTCCCGATAGCTGTTCGCCACCCGGTCCGCCGCATGCCACGGTGCTCTCCCGGTGATCTCGACGTCCAGATCGCGCACCCCGGCCGCTGCCCGGATGTGGTCGGTGATCCGGGCATCGGTGAAGTGCTCCAGCGTCTGTCCGCGCTCCGGGAACCAGGGCACGTGGAAAACCCACTGCTCCTCGTTGTCCACGGGCAGCAGCACGCCTTCGCCGGTGGGGTCGGTGACGTAGCAGACGACGAACTTCTGCTCTCCCGCGACCTCGCGCAGCAGTTTGCTGCGGAAGGTGACGCTGACGTTGTGGAACAGATCTCCCGATCCCGAGTGCTCGATCCCGAGCCGCTGGCGGACGGGGCTGCGGGGGCCGTCGGCGGCGAGCAGGTAGTCCGACCTCACCGTGTACGTCTCACCGGTGTCCCTGGTCTGCAGAACGGCCTGCACCCCGTCGTCGTCCTGGCTGAAGGACAGCAGTTCCGTGCCGAACCGCACGTCCCCGCCCAGCTCCCGGGCGCCTTTCAGCAGTACCGGTTCCAGATCGTTCTGGCTGCAGGCGCAACGCATCGTCGAGCACAGGTCCGCCTCGGGCGGCCTGCCCGTGATCCGCGCCGAGAGCCATCGCCGGTTCGTGCCGCGCAGGGTGTCGACCTGGAGGATTCCGTGGTTCTTCGACAGCATGGTCGCGGCCTGCCGGATCTGCGGCTCGAGGCCGGCCGTCCGGAACAGCTCCATGGTCCGCATGTTGTTGCCGCGGCCGCGCGGATGCGCCGACGTGGCGGCATGGCGCTCGACGACACAGTGCTGGATGCCCAGGCGTCCGAGGAACACGGAGGCGGACAGGCCCACGAGTGAGCCCCCCACGACCAGGACGGGCACATACTCGTTGCCGCGATCGTTCATCGCGTTCTCCTCCGGGATCAGCTTCTCCGCAGCACGGTGGCCGGTGGGTTCCGTGGCTGGCTCTCAGTTTTTTTGCCATGCGCGGCGAGCCGATAAGCAGCGATCACCCGAACAGAGGCACATCCGCCCCGCCGCGGCCTGTACAAGGGCCCGACGACCGTGCGAGGGGCGCGTGGGTGCGATCGGGCGAATCGCGTTTACGTACGGGATCCGGCCGGGGACCGGTGGATCGTAAGTCGCACATCTGCTGTCCCGTGGCCGGGGCGGAAGCTTTCCAGAAAGGCCGGGATGATGACTCAGCTCGACGAACGGGACACGACGGACTCGACAGCGGACGCGATCGCGGCGGCCTCGCGCGGTTCACTGGAGTACCGCGCCAACCCCCATCCGGTGTACGCGCGCCTGCGCGAGTCGGCCCCGGTCTGCCGCCTGACTCCCCCGCACGGGGTGGACACCTACCTGATCACCCGGTTCGACGACGCCAAGGCCGCCCTGACGGACCCCCGCATCAGCAAGGACATGTACGCGGCGATGGACGCGTACCACACCATCTTCGGCGACTCGTCCATCGCGCTCGACGACAACATGCTCTTCTCGGACCCGCCCAAGCACACCCGGCTGCGCCGCATCGTCAACCGGGCCTTCAGTCCGCGTCGTATCGAGTCCCTGAGTCCTCGTATTCAGCAGATCACCGACGAACTGCTGAACCGCTGTTCCACCGACGGGCCCATCGACCTGCTGTCGTCCTTCGCCTTCCCGCTCCCGCTCATCGTGATCTGCGAGCTCATCGGGATTCCCGAGGAGGAGCGCGCGGAAGCGCAGAAATGGTGCACCACCGTCGCGCGCACGGGATTCAGCAAGGCGGACAAGGAAAAGCTGGCACAGGCCGAGGGATCGCTGCGGGACTACTTCGCCGAACTCATCCTGCGGAAGCGGAAGAACGCCGCCGACGACCTGCTCAGCGACCTGATCCGGACGCAGGACGAGCAGGGAGCCATGACCGACGGCGAACTTCTGTCGACCCTGTGGGTGCTGCTCTTCGCCGGCCACAAGACGACCGCGTACCTCATCGGCAACGCCGTGTTCAACCTGCTGACCCACCGCGACCAACTGCAGGAGGTCCTGGAGGACCCGGAGCTGCTGCCGAACGCCATCGAGGAGGTCATCCGCTTCGAGGGGTCGGTGGAGAACGCGACGTTCCGGCACGCGCTGGAGGACGTCGAGATCGGCGGCACGCTCATTCCCAAGGGCTCCCTCGTGCAGGTCGCGGTCGCCTCCGCGAACCGGGACCCGGAGAAGTTCGCCTGCCCCGACACCTTCGACGTGAAGCGGCAGGGTCTGCAGAGCGCGCACCTCGGCTTCGGCAGCGGGGCGCACTACTGCCTCGGTGCGCCGCTGGCCAGAATGGAGATGCGCACGGCGTTGACCACGCTCTTCCAGAAGTTCCCGAAGATCGACCTCGACTTCCCGGAGTCCGAGGCCGAATGGCTCAAGGTCCCGTTCCCCGCCTTCCGGGGACTCGAGAGACTTCCGGTCACGCTGGTTCCGTGACGGGTGGACGGGCTTCGGGCCCGGTCCACGACCCCACGTTCTGAGGCGACGGGCCTTCGGCGCACATCATGCCGGAGGCCCGTCGCCTCATGACCGAGCGGCCAGGGCTTGACGAACGTTGTTCGTTACGATCGGGCATGACCGCGCAGCGAGAACCGATCAGCCGCCGTGAGCGCCCCGCCAAGCCGGCCCTGACCCGACGGGGGATCGTCGGCGTCGCCGTGCGGATCATGCGCTCCGAGGGGCTGGACAAGGTGACCATGCGCGGCCTGGCCCAGGAACTGGACACCGGACCGTCCTCGCTGTACGTCTACGTGGCCTCTCGGCGGCCTCACCGCCGCCCGGGTCCTGCACGTCAACGGCATCGAGGCGACCGTCTTCGAACTGGAGGCATCAGCAAACACCCGCACCCAGGGCGGCATGCTCGACATCCATGAGGACAGCGGCCAGAAGGCACTGCACGCCGCCGAACTCCACGAAGGTTTCCGCAAGATCATCCACGAGGGCGGCGAGGCCCTGCGCCTGGTCGGCCCTGACGGCACCGTGCACCTGTCCGAGGAGGACGACGGCACCGGCGGCCGCCCCGAAGTGGACCGGGGAGACCTGCGCGCGTTGTTGTGGGAGTCCCTCCCGGACGGCACGATCCGCTGGGGCATGAAGGTGAGCGGCGCCCGCCCGCTGAGCGACGGACGCCACGAGGTGAGCTTCGCCGACGGGTCCGTCATCACCACCGACCTCCTGATAGGGGCCGACGGCGCCTGGTCGCGCGTCCGGCCGCTGCTCTCCCCGGCCAGGCCCGCCTACACCGGCGTCTCCTTCATCGAGACCGATCTGCTCGACGCCGAGGCCCGGCACCCGGGCAGCGCCGCCCTTCTGGGCGGCGGATTCTCCATCTGCCTCGGTGATCAGCGCGGCTTCCTCGCACACCGGCAGGCCGACGGCAGCCTCCACGTCTACACCGCGCTCAGGGCTGCCGAGGACTGGCTCGACTCGATCGACTTCGGCGACACCGCCGCCGCCAAGGCCGCGGTTCTGTCCCACTTCGACGGCTGGGACGAGAACCTGCGCGCCCTCGTCGCGGACGCCGATGGGGCGCTTGTCCCCCGCCGCCTCCACGCCCTGCCCGTCGGGCACCGGTGGGACCACGTCCCGGGCGTGACCCTGCTCGGCGACGCCGCGCACCTGATGTCCCCCTTCGCCGGGGAGGGCGCCAACCTGGCCATGCTCGACGGAGCGGAACTCGGCCAGGCCACCGCCGCCCACCCGGGCGACGCGGCGGCGGCCCTGATCGCGTACGAGGAAGCGCTCTTCCCGCGCAGCGAGGCATCCGCCGCCGAGTCCGCCGCCGGCCTGGAGACCATGTTCGGCGAGCGGGGCCTGGAGCGGATGACCGAGTTCTTCGCCTCCCACCAGGAGGCCGAGTAAGTCCTGCTTCAGAGCCGGCCCCTCGACGAAGGCCGTCGAGTACCGAGCTCTCCGCCGATCAGGACGAACTCCGAGGTGCCACGCTCGCGGTCACCTCAGTCGAGACAGAACTCGTTGCCCTCGATGTCCTGCATCACGAGGCACGACTCGTTGTAGCCGTCGGCACGCAGCAGTCGCACGCGTACCGCGCCGAGCGCGACCAGCCGTGCGCATTCGGCCTCAAGTGCGGCCACGCGCTCTTCACCCACGAGTCCGGTGCCGACCCGCACGTCGAGGTGCAGACGATTCTTGACGACCTTGCCTTCGGGAACGCGCTGGAAGAACAGCCGCGGGCCCACACCCGAGGGGTCCATGCACGCGAACGCTGAACCCTGACGCTCGGGCGGCAGTGAGCGATCGAAGTCGTCCCATGTGGCGAACCCCTTCGGCGGCGACGGTACGACGTACCCCAGCACCTCGCACCAGAAACGAGCGACGCGCTCAGGTTCCGCGCAGTCGAAGGTGACTTGGACCTGCTTGATCGACGCCATCGGGCCATCATAGGGACGAGTTCGCGGGACGGCATCAGGACGAGGACGTGTGACCGTCACCGGAGGGGGGTGGGGAGGCCAGCGTCGCCAGGTAGTCGTCAAGGAGCTCGGTCTGGCGCTCAGGTGGGAACGCCTCGGGGTCGAAGAGGGCCTGTACCACCAGCCCGAGCACGAAGGACTGGGCGCCGGCTGCGATGCGGGCCGCGTCTCCGGCGGGCAGTTCGCCCAACCGCTGGGCCGCGGCGACCAGGTCGCGCAGCTTGTCGCGGCTCCGCGCGTACTTGCCGGCGTAGTCGACGCTCAGTTCGGGGTCGGCGAGCGCGGTGTCCCAGGAGGACACCCAGACCCGATTGCTGACGGTGGCCTCGCCTGTCAGCGGCAGGATGTCCAGCAGAGCGGCCCTCACGGCGGACATGCCTTTCCCCGCGGTACGCCGACGACGGGAGTCGCTGCGCCGTTCGAGCAGGTCGAGGGCGTATACGACCAGGTCCCGCTTGGTCGGGAAGTAGTGGGTGAGCAGGCCCGTGGTCGCGTCGAGTTCGGCGGCGACGGCGCGCATCGTCAGCCCGCCGAAACCGTGCGCGGCCAGCACCCGCCAGACCGCTTCGGAGACGTCACGTCGGCGGGCCTCGTGGTCCCCCTTGGTGCGTGGCATGCTGCTACCGTACATAGCCATAACGCTTGTTATGTGAATGGGGTCATCATGTTCTCCCTGCCGCTGCGGGACAACGCCTGCCTGCGTCCGCTCGAGATATGGCACGCCGAGGAGTTCGCCGCCCACATGGACCGGGCTCGCGAGCACATCCGGCCGTGGGTCGGGCCGGCGTTCGTCACCGACGATCTCGACGGCGCGCGGGCCACGTTGCGCCGGTACGCCGATCGCCAGGCAGCGGACGGCGCCCGCCTCTACGGCATCTGGCTCGACGGCGTGCTGGTCGGCGGCGTGATGTTCGTCGCCTTCGACGCCAACTCCGGTTTGTGCGAGATCGGTTGCTGGCTGGAGCCGGCCGCCGAGGGGCACGGCCTGGTCACGGAGGCGTGCCGTGCCCTGCTGGAGTGGGCGTTCACCTCCCGTGGGGTGCACCGGGCCGAGTGGCACTGCCGAGCCGACAACGGCCGCAGCTCCGCCGTGGCCAAGCGGCTCGGCATGACACGCGAGGGTGTGCGGCGCGAGTACTGGCCCTACGGCGGTACCCGCCACGACAAGGAGATCTGGGCGATTCTCGCCCCCGAATGGCGCGCCCATCGCCAGTGACGGCGAGCCCCGGCGCGCACAGGTCGAGGGGAGGGGCGGGAGGTCGGCACCGCTGTCGCCCGGACACCCGGCTCATCAGAACACCGGCGGTCCGGCCTCGATGCGGCGCAGTACCGGAGGCAGGCGGTCGAGGTCGGGGCCGGTCTGCACCTGTCGTTCGTCCCACCAGGTGGCGCCGGCGTCGTGCAGCGGACCGATCACGTCCCTGGCCTTGGCCGCGTCCCGGGGTGTGGCACCGCCGAGCACGAACTCGAAGGGGCGCTCGGCCCCGGCCGTACGGTGTCTGCGTACATAGGCGACCAGTTCGCGCACTTCGGCCACATCCGGTACGTGGCCATGCCGGGCCGTCTCGAAGAGCGGCACCACGCCGTCCCACCGCGCTGCTCGGCGCATGGGCGGGCGACGCGGCCAGAACCCGCCGATCCACACGGGCGGGCACGGCCGCTGCACGGTGGCGGGCAGGAGCGCCACGTCCCGGGCCTCGTAGTGCCGGCCGCGGTGGTTCACCGGCTCGCCGGACCAGAAGCGCCGCAACAGCTCCAGTCCCTCGTCCAGCCGCTCGGCGAGGAGGCGTGGCTCGGCGGAGTCGCCGAAGCTGCGGTATTCGTCCTCGATCGGACCGCCCAGTCCGGCGGCGAAGACCACCCGGCCGCCGCTGAGTTGGTCCAGGGTGGCCACTTGGCGGGCGAGCTGCTGCGGACGGTGGCGAGGGACCGGCGTCAACAGGGTGCCCAGTCGGATCCGGGACGTCGTCAGCGCGGCCGCGGTCAGCAGCATCCAGGGGTCTGCGAAGGGGCGGCCCTGATGCTGCCGATGCAGTACGTGGTCCCAGACGAAGAGGCCGTCCCAGCCGGCCTGTTCGGCGGCAGCGGCCGCGGTCGCCACGTTGCGTGGGTCCGCGAAGTCTCCGAAGTTGGGGATGTTGATGGAGAAGCGCATCCCAGCAGGATGCGCAGTCGGCGGCAAGGGAGCAATGGGCATTCCGGCGCGGATCGGTCCCTTGATTCGCGCCAGGGCGACGGGAAGACTGTCCCGGTGCCGCGTCCGTGCCGTCGCCGGGCCGCGGCCGACCCGACGACCTGGGAGTGCCCACCCGTGCCAGAGCTCGTGCCACCGCTGCCTGCCGGCTACCGGGCTCGCCCGGTGGCAGCCGATGACGTCAGCGCCATCCATCGTCTCGTCTCGGCGTGCGAACGTGAGCTGTACGGCCGGGTGCAGACCGATCCCGGTGCCGTCGCCGCCGTCCTCGCCCGGCCGGGGCTCGTCCCGGAGCTGGACACGCTGCTGATCCACGACCGGACGGGGCAACCGGCCGCTCGCGCCTGGGTGGACCGGCGCTCCGAGGTCGACGTCCATCCCCGGCACCGGGGCCGCGGTCTCGGCGCCCTGCTCCTGGACTGGGCCGAAGCCCGTGCCCGCCAGGCAGGGAGCGGGCAGATCGTCCAGACCGTGCCGGACGACGACGCGAAGGCCGTCGCGCTGCTGCGCTCCCGCGGATACGAGCCGATGGTGACCGAGTGGCTGCTGGAGTTCGCCATGCCCGACGAGCCCGCGGCGCCGGAGCCTCCCGCGGGAATCACGGTCCGGCCCTTCCGCCCGGGCGACGAGCACACCGCACACCAGCTCATCGAGGACGCCTTCGACGAATGGCAGCAGCGGCGCAACACCTACCAGGAGTGGGCCCAGCACACAGTCGAACGCCCCACATTCGCCCCGGCGATGTCTGTCCTGGCGTTCGATGACGGCCAACTGGTCGGCGCTACGATCGCGTTGGACCTACCGGAGGCCGGGGAGGGCTGGATCGAGCAGGTGGCGGTGCGCCGTGACCACCGCGGCCAGGGCATCGCCCGCCTGCTCCTGCTTCACTCCTTCCGCGCTTTCCACCGGCACGGCCGGCGGACATGCATCCTCGGCACGCACTCCGAGACAGGCGCGCTCACCCTGTACCTGCACGTGGGCATGCAGGTCCGCCACAGCTCGACGGTCTACCGGAAGGGCCTGGGGTGACCTGGGCCGGACCCGTGGTCGCGGCGCCCGGCCTGCCGGTGGGGCGCCGTGCGAACCTGGGCAGTTCCTTGTGCTTGCCCGCGTTGGCGTGCAACGTCTTCTCCTTCGAGGCGAAGGCGTCGAACAGCGCGAGACCGGCCTCGCGCGGGATGTGCTCGTCGTCCCACTGCATGTCGAACTCGACCGGGATGGTGATCTGCTCGGCCTTCTCGGCCAGGACGTCGGGCCAGTGCCGGCCGAAGCGTCACGGTCAACCGCAAGCTACCGGCACGGTCCTCACCTCGCCGACCCATTTCCCCGCCGATGTGGACGTGTGACGGCCGCGAGGATCGGCCGGTTGTCAGTGGCCCTTCTTATGCTGACGCCATGGAGATCACCAAGCGGACACTTGCGGAGGCCTGGCAGCGGACGGCCGCCGGACACGCCCTGCTCCACGAGGTCGGGCTGCCGCCCGTGGCCCTCTCGGACGACGAGCTGGAGAGGTGGGCCGAGCGTGCTGAGGAGGCGGAGGACGGCGGCCTGTGTCTGCTGCTGGACGAGGACGGCACGGTGCGCGGCCGTCACGGCCCCTACCGGGAGGTCTTCGCCACCCGCGTCCTCGAACAGGCGATTTACCTGATCGCCGAGGCCGCGATACGTCGGCGCTGCGACAGCCTCGAGGAAGTGGCGGACGCGCTGGAGCGGATCGATCCGGTGTGGGGCAGACGGTTCCGCAGTGGCGGCCTGGACGACGCGGGGACGGTCGAGGCGTGCGGGCGTGACCCGCTGGAGGGGCTCGCCTGGATAGCGGGGTCCTGGCGTGATCAGGCCCCGTACACGACCCTTGCCTTCTTCCGCGCGGCGCCCGGGCTGACCGTCGACGCCGAGCGGCTGGCCCTGCTGTACGGGGCGGATCCCGCGCAGGTCGCGGCCGGCACGCGCCTGAAGGATCTGGAGGCCGTGGACAACGGCCGGGCCCACTGGGACCGCCAGTGGGAAAGCTGCTGTTACGGGCAGGCAGGCGAGTGGACGTTCCTGCTGTACCACGACACGCCGCCGGGGTCCTTCGCCGACAAGGAGGCGTACGCGGCGCTCGGGATCAAGGAGAGCGTGTGGCTGACCGCCACCTCAGCGAAGGCCATCTACACCTTCGACTACATCAGGGACGGTCGCCGCGTCGACGACGACTGGGGTGTGCTGGAGCTGATCTGGTACGAGCGCGGCCGTGCCCCCTATCTGCGGGGCGGCGAGCTGGACTTCCTCAACCGTGCCGTGCGCCGTGCCGAGTTGGACCACCCCAAACTGACCAGCACGTTCGAGCTGTACTTCCACGCCTTGGAGGAGTCCCTCGGCCTGCGTCTGCCGCGCCGGGACTTCGCGGAGGGGGAGGTGCGGGCCGCGTACTGGGCCGGGAAATAGTGGTGTGTGAGTACGGCGAGGGGGCGCTAGAGCCCCAGGTCGCTCAGACCCGGGTGGTCGTCGGGGCGGCGGCCGGCGGGCCAGTGGTACTTGCGTTCCTCCTCCTTGATGGGGAGGTCGTTGATACATGCCAGGCGGACCCGCATCAGGCCCTGCTCGTCGAATTCCCAGTTCTCGTTCCCGTAGGAGCGGAACCAGTTGCCCGAGTCGTCGTGGCACTCGTAGGCGAAGCGCACGGCGATGCGGTTCCCGTCGTAGGCCCACATCTCCTTGATGAGCCGGTAGTCCAGCTCCCTGGTCCACTTCCTGGTGAGGAAGGCGACGATCTCCTCGCGACCGTTGATGAATTCAGCACGGTTGCGCCAGCGACTGTCGACCGTGTAGGCGAGAGCCACACGCTCTGGTTCCCGGGTGTTCCACGCGTCCTCGGCGAGGCGGACCTTCTCGATCGCACTCTCCCGGGTGAACGGGGGAACAGGAGGCTTCGCGGCCATGAATTCTCCCAGAGCGTCACGGTTTCAAGGTCTGGCGCCGGCCATACCGAGTCGATCGCGTTCGGCCATTCATTCCATCCCGGTCGGCCGAGTGATCGCAACAGCGCACCCATGAGGGTGAACGAGCACCACGAGGAGAACCGGTCGGCGGCCTCCGACCTGCGGGTTGCCGCTCGAGCGGGCCATCCGGCGGCGTGCGCCGCGCACGGTGCCGTAGCAACCTGGAGGCATGGCCGTGGTCCCGCCCGCGATCACGTGCCCGTGGTTGGCGGCGTGGGGCGGGGTCACCGTGCGAGGTGACGATCCGCCGTGGTGCGCGACGAAAGGTGACTCATGAAGTGCGCAGTGATCGGCGGTACCGGCCTGATCGGCTCGCAGGTCGTGAAGAAGCTCAACGCGGCGGGACATGAGGCGACGCCGCTCTCGCTGTCGACAGGCGTGGACGTGATCACCGGCCAGGGTCTGGAGGCGGCGGTGGCCGGCGCCGACGTCGTCGTCAACCTGACGAACTCCCCGACCTTCGACGAGGCTTCCCTGGCGTTCTTCCAGACCTCCATGGACAACGTCCTGGCCGCCAGTCACAAGGGCGGGGTCGGGCACGTCGTCATCCTCTCGATCGTCGGTACCGACCAGGTGCCCGACATGGTCTACTACCGGGCCAAGACCCTGCAGGAGGACCTCCTCAAGGCCGGGCCGATCCCCTACTCGATCGTCCGCGCCACGCAGTTCATGGAGTTCATCGCGGCCGTCATGTCCTCGACCACCGAGGGCGGCACCGTCCGCCTGCCCAGCACCCTGATCCAGCCGATCGCCGCCCAGGACGTCTCCGACACCGTCGCCGACGTCGCCGCCGGCCCCCCGCTGAACGGCACTCTGAACATCGCCGGGCCCGATGTCTTCTCCCTCGACGAACTCGGCCGGGTCACTCTGAACGCCCACCCCGACGGTCGCACGGTCGTCACCGACGACACCGCCGGCATGTTCGCCGGCGTCCATGGCGACGCCATCATCGCCAAGGACGACGCCCGTATCGCCCTCACCCACTACAGCGACTGGCTCTCCTGAACCTGGAGCGGCCGGCCGTAATTACCGGGCGGCCGTGGTGGCGGATCTCGTACGGTGCCGAGATGTTGACTGTACGAGCCATGACGGAAGCCGATGTTCCGGCTGTATCAGCGATACGAGTGACCGGCTGGCAGGCCGCGTATGCCGGGATCGTGCCGCAGTCCTTCCTGGACGGCATGACGGTCGAGGCGGACATGCGGCAGCGCCGCCGGCACTTCGAGGGCTCGACGAAGGGCACCAGCAACACGAGCGACCTCGTGGCAGTCGACGCCCGTGGCAGAGTCGTGGGTTGGGCGTGCCTCGGGCGTTCCGGCGGCGGCGGAACGCGTACGGCTGTGGGTGAGCTGTACGCCCTCTACGTGCAGCCCTCACTCGTCGGGGCCGGGATCGGTCGTACGCTCCTCGACGCCGTGCACGCCCAGGCTCGTGCGCACGGCGTCAGCCTGATGCTGTTGTGGGTCCTCACCGGCAACACTCGGGCACGTCGCTTCTACGACCGGGCGGGCTACACCGCTGACGGTGCTGTCCAGTCCGATGACTACGACGGAGTGTCCGTGTCGGAAGTTCGTTACCGGCGCGCCCTGTAGGAGGGCGGGCGGAAAGCCCCGGACCACGGGTACCACGGGTCCAGGGCCTCAGGGCTTTCCCCGTGGGCCGGTGTGGGTCAGGGTGACCGTGGTGACGGTCAGCCGGGGAAGCGGACCGACTCCAGTACCCGGGCCGTCTCCGCGTGGCCCGTGTAGTCGAGGAACAGCACCCGGGAGACGGGCAGGTGCCATGCCTGGGGTGAGAAGCTGTAGCCGTTCGCGCAGGCGGCCGTCCAGCGGTCGTAGGCCGCCCTGCGGCTGCCCACCGGGTGCAGGCCGGACTCGGCCGGCGGCGACGACGTACCGCTGGTGATGCCGTTGAAGGAACCGTCCGCGAGGGTCGGGCGGACCGGGCAGGGCTGGACGTCGGTGGCCGCGTACCAGCCACCGGACTGCCGGGCCTCGTAGGGACGCAGTTCGTTGCCGGCGATGGAGCCGGACTTGACGGCGATTCCGGCGCAGCCGAACGTCGTGGGCAGACCGGCCCGCTGGACGGGCTGTACGCAGGCGTCGCTGCCGTGCTTCGTCAGCGTCCAGCCCGGGGGTATCTCGAACGTCAGCCCGGCGAAGGAGACGCGGGGCCAGGCGGCTCGGGTGCGGGGTGCGACCGTGGACTTGACGGGTACCGGCGTCGGTGTGGGCGCGGATGTGGTGCGGGCCGGGGTGGGGCTCGGCGACGCGGTCGCCGAGGGGCTCGCCGGTGAACTCGCCGGTGTGCTCGGGGGCGTTGGAATCCCGACTGTGGACTTCACCGACGCGGCCCCCTCGTTGGCCGGGCCGCACGCGCTCGCGGCGACCGCCAAGGTCAGGGTCGCGACGGCCGGCAGCAGCGGTCTGAGGCGCTTCTTCATTGATGATCTCTTCATGGCAGGCAGGAGTGTGCCATCCGCCTGCGGGCCCGCATCTCACGCCTGCATAACGAAAGTGCCGCCACCCCATGCCGGCGGGAGAACACCGGGGCCGGTCATGTGAGGCTCGCGGCCTGTTTCCCCGTGCTCTCAAGTGCGTGCTCACGGCGCGGGAGCAGCAGCGGAGTCGCCAGGAGGAGCACTCCGGCGGCGGCGAGCGCGATGCGGGGGCTGGTGACGGCGGCCAGCAGACCCCACGTGGCGGTCAGGGCCGCGATGGCGGTACTGGTGCTGACCGACCACGCGGCCAGCGTGCGGGCGACACGGTCGGGGTCCGTGTGGTCGAGCCGGTAGGTTGACAGCACGGGGTTGTACACGCCGCAGCAGGTGATGAGGCCGAGTTGGACGGCGATGACGAGGAGGATCCCGGGGAGGCCGGGCTGGACGAACGCCAATCCGACGGACCAGCAGGCGCGGAGCACCCCGAAGGTGCGCATCACCCTGTGCTGCCCGGACCGCGCCACGAGCCGGCGTGCCAGTCGTGAGCCGACGAGGCCACCGATGCAGGGGGCCGCGAACACCAGACCGTACTGCCAGGGTGCGAATCCGAGGCGGTCCAGCAGAAGCACGGCGAGCAGGGGCTCGGAGGCCATGATCAGCCCGTTGACCGCGAGCGTGTTGAAGAACAGCGGGCGCAGCACGGGGTGGCTGAGGATGTGGCGCCATCCTTCGAGCAGATCGCCCGCTCGCAGCCGCGGCGCAGCGGTCCGCGCGGGGCGTGGTTCCGTGCCTCCGATGGCGCGGATGCCCAGCGCCGACAGCAGGTAGCTGACCGCGTCGGCCATCACGGTCGTCACCGGGCCGAACAGCCCGATCGCGGCCCCGCCGAGCGGTGGCCCCACCATGGTCGCGGTCCACGTCGTGGACTCGAACCGGCTGTTCGCGACGAGCAGGTCCTGCGGCGGCAGGAGCGCCTTCAGATACGCGCCGCCGGCCGCGGTGAAGGCGATGTTGGCCGCGGCGACGCCGACGGACACGACGAGCAGCTGGGCGAAGGTGAGCCGGCCCAGCGCGAAGGCGGCAGGGACGCTCATCAGGGCCGCGAACCGGACCAGGTCCGTCGCGATCATGACGGGCCGCTTCCGGTGGAACTCCACCCACGGGCCGAGCGGTACCGCCACCAGCGCCCCCACGGCCCGCCCAGCGGCGGACAGCGCCGCCACCTCGGCCGGACCTGAGTGCAGCACGAGGACCGCGATCAGGGGGAACGCGCCGAACCCGAACGCGGTGCCGTACGAGCTGACCGCGTACGAGGCCCACAACCATCCGAAACGCCGCCCCAGCGCACGCCTGCCTGCCATACCCGAAACGCCTCTCACCGATCTGGACCACCCCGCGCGGACCATCGGCATCAAAGCGAGTGGCGGATGGCCCGATCAAACAACCGAGCGGCGAGGACGGTACAACCATTCGTTGTATCAGTAGCATGTCGGCGTGGACCTCGACGCTGTGCGCACCTTCGTGGCCGCGGTGGACGCGGGGCGTTTCCAGGACGCCGCCGCCGAGCTGTCGATCACCCAGCAGGCCGTGTCGAAGCGCGTCGCCACGCTGGAGAGAATCCTGGGTGTGCGATTGTTCACGCGCACCGCGCGAGGAGCGAAGCTCACCATCGACGGACAGGCGTTCCTGCCTCACGCCCGTGACCTCCTGCGGGCCGAGGAGCGGGCGCTGGCCTCCGTCCGTCCCGGGCGCCGCGCGCTGCGCGTGGATGTGATCGGCCGGCGGCTCGCCCCGGCCGGCTTGCTGCGCGAGTTCCATCGCGCCTGTCCCGAGGTCGAGTTGGACGTCGTGACCCTCTTCGACGCCGACGCCGCCATCGACGCCATCCGGTCCGGCACGATCGACGCCTCCTTCCGCGCCGTCGCCATGCCCGGCCGGCGGCTGCCCGACGACTTCGGGTCTGCCCGGGTCTTCGACGAGCCCATCCAGCTGCTCACCGGGCCGTCCCACGAGCTCGCTTCCGCCCGCGCGGTCACGCCCGCCGACCTCGTCGGGTACCGGATCTGGATGCCCGGCATCGTTCCCGGGACCGAGTGGGCCGCCTACTACGACGCTCTCGCCGCCGCGTTCGGGCTCACCATCGAGATCACCGGCCCCGACTTCGGCATCGAGCCGCTGCTGGACACCATCGCCGACTCGCGGTCACTGGTGACCTTCGTCGGCGAGGAGACACGCCTGGCGTGGCCCGCCGGTCACGGCCTGCGCCGGATCGATGTGCGCGACCCTGCGCCCGTCTACCCTCACTCGCTGCTCTGGCACCGCGACAACCCGCACCCGGCACTCGCCGCGCTCCGCGACCACTTCTCCTCCGGGCCCTTCGACCGCCCGGACACCGAGATCTGGACACCGGCCCGGTCACAGTGACCGGGCACCGCGGTGCCTCGACGGGCACTGGTCGGGTAGCGTGCAGGGCATGTCGAGTCCTGAGTCGGACGAGGTGGGGGCTTTCGGTCACGCCGTCAGCCCCCTGAACCACTGAGTTCGTAGTCCTGTCGTCGCGCCGCGTCCTGCGGTGGGACGAGTTCCCGTGGGCTGGCCGCGGTGACGAGATGACCTTCTCGTGCTTCTCCTCACCTCGGAGCCACTCGATGCCTCTCCCCCCTGTATCTGCTTGCCGTGGCGGTCTTCGCCATGGGCACCTCGGAGTTCATGCTCGCCGGCCTCCTGCCGGACATCGCCTCGGATCTCGACGTCACCGTCGGAACCGCGGGCCTGCTCACCCCGGCCTTCGCCTTCGGCATGATCGTCGGCGCTCCTCTTGTGGCCGCGTTTTCCCGCGACTGGCCCGGGCGCTCCAGCCTTCTCGGTTTCGTCCTCGCTTTCGCGGCAGCTCACGCCGTGGGCCCCGGCACCACGAGCTTCCCGGTCCTGCTCGCCACCCGGCTCGTCGCCGCGCTCGCGAACGCCGGGTTCCTCGCCGTCGCCCTGACCGCTGCCGCCGCGCTGGTCCCGCCCGGCAGGAAGGGGCGTGCGCTGGCCGTGCTGCTGTCGGGCACGACGGTGGCCACGATCGCCGGTGTCCCCGGTGGCTCGGCACTCGGCACGCTGCTCGGCTGGCGGGCCACATTCTGGGCCGTCGCCGCTCTCTGCCTGGCTGCGGCTCTCGGCATCCTGAAGGGGATCCCGGCGGGACGTGCGGAGGGAGAGGCGGCCGGCAGGCCGGCCCTGCGAGCGGAGTTCGCCCAGCTCGCCAGCCCGCGACTGATCCTGGTGATGCTGCTGGGCGCGCTGGTGAACGCGGCGACCTTCGCCGGCTTCACCTTTCTCGCCCCCGTCGTGACCGGCACCGCCGGGCTGGGTGAGTGGTGGATCCCGGTCGTTCTGATGCTCTTCGGTGCCGGTTCCTTCCTCGGTGTCACCGTCGCCGGCCGACTGTCCGACCGGCGTCCCGGTCTGGTCGTCGCGGTCGGTGGCCCGCTGCTGCTCATCGGCTGGCCGGCCCTGGCGGTGCTGGCCGACGAGCCCATCGCGCTGTTCACCCTCGTGTTCGTACTGGGCGCGCTGTCGTTCGCGTTGGGCAGCACGCTGATCACGCGGGTCCTCTACGAGGCCGCCGGAGCCCCCACCATGGCCGGCTCGTACGCCACCGCGGCACTCAACGTCGGCGCCGCCGTCGGCCCACTCGTCGCCGCGACCACCCTCAGCACCGCGGCCGGGAATCGCGGCCCGCTGTGGTCAAGCGGGCTCCTGGTCGCCGTCGCGCTGCTCTTCGCGTTCCCCCTCCGCACCGTGATCACGGCCGGCCGGAGCCACGAGCTCGCATGAGCCGAACGAGAGGCCTCAGGCGTCCCAGAGCTCTCCCAGGGCCAGCAGTCCGGCCCGGTACTCGATCCGGTCCGCCCACGGGGCGGGCCAGGCGTCCGCGCCCAGCCAGGCGCCCGCGAAGGCGCCGGTGAGGCAGGCTATCGAGTCCGAGTCGCCGGAGGAGCAGGCGGCTCGGCGCAGGGCGGTGACAGGTTCGTCGGGGAAGAGCAGAAAGCACAACAGGCCGGTGGCGAAGGCCTCTTCGGCGACCCAGCCCGCACCGGTGGCCAGGCACGGGTCGGTCTCCGGCGAGACGGTGCGCACGGCCTCCCGGAGCCGCCCGAGGATCTCCAGGCACTCGTCCCAGCCACGCGCGATGAAGTGCTCGGGGGTCGGGTCCTGGGAGCGGGTCCACAGGTCGCCGAGCCACGTGTGGTGGTAGCGGGTGCGGTTGTCGTCGGCGTACGACCGCAGTCGGTCGACGAGTCCCGCGGGGTCGGCGCCCTGGGCAAGCAGGTGTACGGCGCGGGCGGTGAGGTCCGAGGCAGCCAGGGCCGTCGGGTGACCATGGGTGAGCCCGGACTGCAACTGGGCTGCACCGGCGCGCTGTTCGTCGCTGAGCCCGGGGGCGAGCCCGATGGGGGCCACGCGCATGTTGGCGCCGCACCCCTTCGAGCCGATCTGGCTGGCCTCCTGCCAGTCCCGTCCCTCCGCCTTCAGCAGATGACAGGCGGTCATGCAGGTTCTGCCCGGTGCCCGGTTGTTCTCCGGCGACTGGTACCAGTCGACGAACTCCTCGCGCAGCGGCCGCTCCAGCCGCTTCGGGGTGAGCAGGCCCCGGTCCATGGCGGTCCTGAGCGCGACTCCGAGAGCGAGGGTCATCTGCGTGTCGTCGGAGACGACCGCGCGCTTCGGCAGCTCCATTTCGCGCCACGGGCCGCACTTGGCGAGAATCGAGGGCACGTCGTTGAACTCGGTCGGGAAGCCGAGGGCGTCCCCGAGGGCGAGCCCGATCATCGCTCCGGTCGCGGCGCGCTTGCTCACCGTCATCGTGGTCATGCAGAAAGCCCCTTCCCCCGCTTATCGTCAAGAAGACCATAAGCGGGGGAAGGCTCTCCTCACAAGCGCACCGGACGGGCTGTTGGGGAAGGCGGGAAGGAGGGAGACTTTTGCGGTTCCTGCCCGCCCGCGCTCCAGTTCCGCAGTCGCGTTGGTCACCAGTACCAGAGGCATGTGCCTCCGCACAAGGCGCAGCAGGGTCACCACGGCGTCGTCGGCCCTGGAACGGAGCGTCGGCCAGGGCCATTCCGAGCTGACGGGCCTGCGCCGGCGGCACCTGGGCGGAAAGCGCCGACGCGATGGAGACTCCGCTGCGGCCGGAGAGCGCCGACCACTGGCGCAGGCCAGGAACGGGAGTGCGGCGTCCGTCAGCCGGCCCGCGCGGAAGGTGCCGCCCAGGTCGTCGACCCGTTCGCGCAAGCCTCGCCCGGGGCCCATATGTGTCGCCCCGCGCCTCGGACTGCCGAGGCTGCCGCTCGTGGAGTGGCCGGACGCCTGTGCCGACGAGAACCCGCACGGCGTGCACTGGAAGACCCGCCACCTTGTCGAACGGGCCGGCCGCCGACCGTTCATCTGGGTCGACGACGAGATCAGCGCCATGGACCGCCTCTGGGTCGCCGCCCAGCATCCGGGGCCGTCGCTCCTGCATCGCGTCGACCCGGCCAAAGGCCTCGTGGACGCCGACTTCTCCGCGCTCGCCGAATGGCTCCGTGCTCCTGCGCCGAGATGAGCCCGTTGGTGTCGTAGCGCTCCGAAAGTGATGGTGGGCAGGCGGAGTTGGGGGCAGGATGGCCGTCATGACGGTTGACGGCTCCTCCATCGACTCCAGCAAGCCCAGCATCGCCCGCGTCTACGACTATCTGCTCGGCGGCAAGGACAACTACGCCGTGGACCGGGAGATCGGCGACGTGTTCAAACGCGACCTTCCCGGGTCGGTGGCCATCGCCTTCGCCAACCGTGCGGCACTGACCCGGGCGGTCGAGGAGATCGTGACGACCACCGACGTACGGCAGTTCATCGACCTGGGCAGTGGACTTCCGACCGCCGACAACGTCCACCAGGTCGCGCAGCGCCACGCTCCGGAGTCCCGGGTGGTGTACGTCGACACCGATCCCCAAGTGCTCGTCCACGGCCGGGCATTGCTGGAGGAGAACGACCGGACCCGGGTCGTACCGGTCGACGTACGCAGCCCCGAGGCCATCCGTACCCACCGGGACACCCTGGAGCTGATCGACTTCGACCGGCCCGTCGCCGTTGTGCTCAGCGCCATCCTTCACCACGTCAACGACGAGGAGGACCCCGCTCGGATCGTCCGCTACTGGCGGGACCAGGTGCCCCCGGGGAGCTACTTCTTCGTCAGCCACTTCCGTTCCGGCAACAACCCGGAGACGGCGGAGGCCGAGAAGGTGCTCCAGCAGACCTTCGGCCGCGGCCGGTGGCGCACCGACGAGGAGATCGCATCCCTGCTGGACGGGCTGGAGATCCTCGAACCCGGGATCGTTCCCGCTCCCCTGTGGCGTCCCGACACGGTGGAGGGACCCTGGAGCGGCGGCGAACGGGAACTCACCGTCTGGGAGCGTCTCATCGCCGCCGGGCTGGCCCGCAAGGGCTGACCGCGGTCCCGCGCACGGCTCGGTCTGCCAGGCGTTGTCGTCCTGGAGATGACCGCCGAACGCCCGTGGCAAAATCAGCGGGTGCAGATCGGGATGCTGGGTCCACTGGAGGTTCGCACGGACGACGGCCTCCTGGTCGACGTGCCGGGCGCGCGGTTGCGCGGACTGCTGGTCGCCCTCGCGCTCCGGCCGGGTCAGGTGGTCCCGAAGACGGCGCTCATCGACTGGATCTGGGGCGAGCAGCCGCCCGCCGACGCGACGAACGCCCTGCAACGCCTGGTTTCCCGGCTGCGGAAGGCACTGCCCGGCGCGGTGGTCGAAGGGCTCACGGACGGCTACCGGTTGCCGGTGGAGCCCGGCGCCGTCGACGCCGTACGGTTCGAACGCCTCGTCATGGCCGGCCAGTCCCGCACCGAGGACGTCTCCCGGCGCGTGCCGCTGCTGCGCGAGGCCCTCGAACTGTGGCGCGGTGCGGCCATGCAGGACGTCGGTCTGCAGGACAGCGCCGCGTTCGACGCCGCGGTCGTCCGGCTCGACGGGCTGCGCCTGACCGCCACGGAGGAGCGGGTCGACGCGGAGGTCGCGCTCGGGCGCGGCGCGGAGGTGGTCACGGAGCTGACGGACCTGGTGGCCGCGCACCCGGTGCGGGAGCGGCTCGTGGCCGCGCTGATGCGTGCCCTGGTCGCCGCCGGTCGCGACAGCGAGGCGCTGCTGGTGTACCAGCGCACGAGGGACGCCCTGGCCGACGCGCTCGGCGCCGACCCCTCACCGGAGCTGTCCGCGCTGCACCTCGCGGTCCTGCGGGGCGAGTTGGGGCGGAGGGAGGCCGGCCGCAAGGCCAACCTGCGCGCCGAGCTGACCACTTTCGTCGGCCGGGACGCCGATGTCGCCGCGGTCCGTGAGCTCATCGCCGGGCACCGCCTCACCACCGTGATCGGGCCGGGCGGCTCGGGCAAGACCAGGCTGGCCACGGAGACCGCGCGTACGCTGCTCGGCGAACTGCCGGACGGCGCCTGGCTGGTGGAGCTCGCCGCCATCGGCGCGGACGGCGACGTGGCGCAGTCGGCGCTCGCCGGGCTGGGCCTGCGGGACACTCTCCTCGGCGGGGCCCCGAACGCCGGGCTGACGGACCGGCTCATCGCCGCGGTCCGTGAGCGTGAGGCGCTGCTGGTCCTGGACAACTGCGAGCACGTGATCGAGTCGGCGGCGGTGTTCGCCCACCGGGTGCTCGGGGAGTGCCGGCGACTGCGGATCCTCGCGACGAGCCGGGAACCGCTCGGCATCACCGGGGAGGCGCTGTGGCTGGCCGAGCCGCTGGCCCTGCCGCACCGGGACGCGGGCCCGGACGAGATCGAGTCCTCACCCGCCGTCCGGCTGCTGCGGGACAGGGCCGGGGCGGTGCGCCGGGATCTGGCGGCCGACTCCTCCACGTTGGCGACGACGGTACGTGTCTGCCGGGCCCTGGACGGGATGCCGCTGGCGATCGAACTGGCAGCGGCCCGGTTGCGCACCATGTCCATCGACCAGCTCGCCAACCGGCTCGACGACCGGTTCCGCCTGCTGACCAGCGGCAGCCGCACCGCGTTGCCGCGGCACAGGACACTGCGCGCGGTGGTCGACTGGAGCTGGGGGCTGCTCACCGAGGCCGAGCGGATGGTCCTGCGCAGGCTCTCGGTGTTCTCCGGCGGGGCGAGTCTTGAAGCGGCCGAACGGGTCTGCGCGGGCGACGCGGTCGAGCGGGACGAGGTGCTCGACCTGCTCACCGCGCTGACCGAGAAGTCGCTCCTGGTCACCGACGACGGCAGCGCGCCGCGCTACCGCATGCTCGGCACGATCAAGGAGTACGCCGGGCACCGGCTCACGGAGGCGGGGGAATCGGACCGGGCGCGCCACGCGCACCTCGCCTACTTCACCGAACTCGCCGAGACCGCGGAGCCGCACCTGCGCCGCTCGGAGCAACTGGACTGGCTCGCCGGGCTCGAGGCCGAGCACGACAACATCGGGGCCGCGATGCGGGGCGCGCTGGCGGCGGGCGAGGCACAGGCGGCGATGCGGCTCGCGGCGGGTGCGGGCTGGTACTGGTGGCTCGGCGGCCACAAGGCCGAGGGCCTTGAGCTGATCACCGCGGCCGCCAGGACGCCCGGCGAGGTGACCGACGACGTCCGGGCCGTGGTGTACGGGCTCGTCGTGCACTTCATGAGCTCCGGGCGGGGCGACGCGCATCAGGCGGCCGAGTGGATCCACAAGGCGTACCGGTTCGGCCTGCGCAGTACGGGCAGCCATCCGACGCTGAGGTTCGTCGCGGTGCTGGAACGCATGGTGCGGATGCCGGATGCGCTCCTGTCCGCGTTCGAACCGCTGCTCGACGACGAGGACCCCTGGGTGCGCGCGCTGGCCCGGCTGCAACTGGGCAAGACGCGGAGCGTGCTCGGGCAGGGCGGGCGGGACGCGGATGCGTACCTGGAGGCGGCGCTCGCCGAGTTCCGGGCGCTCGGCGAGCGGTTCGGGATCTCGTTCGCGCTGACGGAGCTGGCGGACCGGATCGCCATGCGTGGCGATTTCGCCACCGCGTGCGAGCACTTCGAGCAGGCGATCGCGGTCGTCACCGAGGTCGGCGCCACCGAGGACGTGATCCGCATGCGGTCGCGGCAGGCGCAGTTGTACTGGCTGCTCGGCGACGAGGACGCCTGCCTGGCCGCGATCGCCGAGGCGCAGCGGTGCGCGGAGCGGGTCACCTGGCCGGACGCGCTGGCCGAGTTGGCCCTCGCGAAGGCGGAACTCGCCCGCTGGGGCGGCGATGCCGAGGAGGCACGGAGGCAACTCGACGTCGCGACGACCATACTGGGCGACGAGGCGGAGCGGGCGCACATCCGCGCGGTGACGCACGACCTGCTCGGCTACCTCGCCGACGACCTCGGCGAGGCACGGGCGCACCGCACGGCGGCCTGCCAGGCGGCGTCCGAGGCGAGGCACGCGCCGTTGATCGCGGGGGTGCTCGTCGGGGTCGCGGACCTGGCGCTTCGCCGCGACGAGCACGAGCAGGCGGCGCGGCTGCTCGCGGCGAGCGCGGGCGTGCGCGGGCTGCCGGACCGCTCCCACCCGGACGTGGCCCGGATCGAGCGGAGCGCGCGGCACCGCCTCGGCGACGAGGGGTTCGCCGAGGCGGCCCGGGAGGGAACGGAGACCAGTTGGTCCGAACTGGTCGAGGTCACGCTCGCTTCCTGAACGCGGAGACCGCCCACACGTATCCGAGGAGGGCGAGCCCGGCGCACCAGGCGAGGGCCCCGATCGCGTCGCCGCTCGACGGGTTGCCCGTCAGCAGTCCGCGCAGCGTCTCGATGATCGGGGTGAAGGGCTGGTACTCCGCGAACTGCCGCACGCCGGTCCCCATCGTGTCGGCGGGTACGAACGCGCTGCTCAGGAACGGCAGCATGATCAGTGGCACGGTGGCCAGGCCCGCCGACTCCGCGGTCTTCGCGCCCAGGCCCATGGCGACCGTGAGCCAACTGGTGGCGAAGGCGAGCAGCACCATGACGCCGATCGCGGCGAGCCACTGGAGGAAGCTCGCGTGCGGGCGGAATCCCATCGCGAAGCCGACGCCGATGATGGCCGCGTCGGCGATCAGGCTGCGCACCGTCGTGGAGACGACATGTCCGGCCAGCACGGCGCCGTGAGAGACGTCCATGGCCTTGAACCGGTTGATGATGCCCTTCGTCATGTCGCCGTTCACGGCCGCCGCGGTCGGCCCCAGCCCGTAGGTGATGGCCATCACGATCAGGCCCGGCACCGCGTAATCGACGTATCTCCCTTCGACCTTGAAGGCGCCGCCGAAGACGTAGACGAACATGAGCATCATCACGATGGGAAACAGGACCGCCTGGAACACCGTGACCGGGTTCCGGGCCGTGTGCTTTAAGTTGCGGCGCAGCATGATGGCCGCGTCGCCGAACGCCGTGGGGACAGTGCTCATTTCGCGATCGCCTCCGTGTCCGTGTCCGTGTCCGTGTTCGTGTCCGTGCTCGTACTCGCGCTCGCGGTCGTGCTCGTGCTCGTGCTGGTGCGTCCGGTCAGGGCGAGGAAGACGTCGTCGAGGTCCGGCGTGTGCACGGAGAACTCCTCGGCGCTGATGGTGTGTTCGTCGAGCCTGTCCAGCAGGGCCCGGAGCGACTTCGAGCCGCCGTCGCTTGCCACGCGCAGGGTCAGTTCCTGGTCGTCCCGTGTGGATCCGAGCAGGATCCGTGCCGCCGCGTCGAGTTCGCGGAGGTCGGTGAAGCGCAGCCGGACGTGGCTGCCGGGGGCCTGGCGCTTGAGTTCCTCGGGGGTGCCCTGGGCGACCAGGTGGCCCTGGTCGAGCACCGCGATCCGGTCGGCGAGCTGGTCGGCTTCCTCGAGGTACTGGGTGGTGAGGAAGATGGTCGTGCCGTCGGCCACCAACTCGCGGACGATCCCCCACATCGTGCGCCGGCTGCGCGGGTCGAGACCCGTCGTCGGCTCGTCGAGGAAGATGATCCGCGGGTTCCCGACCAGTGTCATCGCCAGGTCCAGCTTCCGGCGCATACCGCCGGAGTAGGCCGACGCCGGCTTGTCCGCCGACTCCGCCAGGTCGAACCGCTCCAGCAGCTCCGCGACCACGCGGTCACCGGAACGCACACGCCTCAGGTCCGCCATCAGTCGAAGGTTCTCGCGGCCCGACAGCAGTTCGTCCACGGCCGCGAACTGACCGGTCACGCCGATGACCGCGCGCACCTGCTTGGTCGCGGTCACCACGTCGTGCCCGGCGACGCGGACCGTCCCGGCGTCTGCCCGCATCAACGTCGTCAGGACGTTCACCCCCGTCGTCTTGCCCGCCCCGTTCGGGCCGAGCAGGGAGAACACCGATCCCGCGGCCACCTCGAAGTCGATGCCGTCGAGCACGACCTTGTCGCCGTATGCCTTCCGCAGCCCTGAGACTGCGATCGCCGCACTATTCATGCCCTCACCGTCCCTGCCGGGGCAGTCATCCGCCTGTCACGCCCCTGACACGACCACTGACACGGCGTTCCACCGCAGCGCCTGCACGGTCCCGCCCCTTTCGAAAGACATGTTTCGAGAGTAGGGTCTCGAAACATGTCTTTCGATAACGAAGGCGCTGCTGCTCCGCGCGAGCACCGCAAGCTCACCGACCCGAAGGCCATGCGGGCCGTCGCGCATCCCACCCGCCTTGCCCTGCTCGAAGCTCTGGGCCGGCGCGAGCCGCTGACCGCGACCGAGGCTGCCGAGGTGGTGGGAGAGTCCCCGACGAACTGCGCCTTCCATCTGCGCACGCTGGCGAAGTACGGCTTCGTCGAGGAGGCGGGAGGCGGCACGGGGCGCAGTCGTCCGTGGCGGCGTGCTCACATCGGCTTCACGGTCGACGAGTCCGACCCGGCAGGGGCGATCGCCGCGGCGGCGCTCAGTGCCGTGCTGTGGGACTCCTGGCTGGAACGCATCCGCAGGATCGGCGCGATGCGGTACGCGTTCCCCGAGCACTGGAACAAGATCACCAGTGCTGCCGAGTCGGTCTTCTACCTGACCCCCGAGGAAGCCGAAACCTTCAAGGAGGAGCTGACCGCCCTGCTCTTTCGCTATCGCGAGCGCCTTGAGGATCCGTCGCTGCGGCCCGAGGGCGCCGTTGCCATGGAGCTGATCCAGTTCACGTTCCCCGCCGACGCCTTGCACACCCCGGAGGACTGACCGTGCGTGCCCTCCTCGCTCGCCGGGACGTCCGCCTGCTCGTCGCCGCCAGACTGATCGACATGGCGGGGAGCAACGCCCTGTGGATCGCCCTCGGCATCCGGGTCAAGGAGCTCACCGGCAGCAACTCCGCCGCCGGACTGGTCTTCTTCGCCTTCATCCTCGGCACTCTGGGCGCACCCCTCGGCGGTGCCCTGGTCGACCGAGCACGTCGTCGGCCACTGCTGATCGTCCTGAACCTGGCCTCCACGGTGCTGGTCCTGCCACTGCTCCTGGTGCACGACCGTCACAGCGTCTGGCTCTGTTACGTCGTCATGGCCCTGTACGGGCTGGGCAGCGGCGCCACCAGTTCGGCCATGACAGCGCTCACCCAGACGTTGATCCCACCGGAGCACTTGGGCGATGCCAACGGCCTCCTGCAGACCCTGCTGCAGGGCCTGCGCCTGATCGCGCCTCTCCTGGGGGCAGGCGTGCTGTCCGCGTTCGGCCTGGGCCCGCTGGTGGTGGGCGACGCGGCGACCTTCGCTCTCGCGGCCCTGCTCGTTGCGCTGATCCGGCAGCGGGAGGACCGCCCGCAGCCGACGCGGCAGGAGGAGACCGGCGCCCGGATCGCCGCCGGCTTCCGTTACATCGCGCGGACCCCCGCCCTGCGCCAGCTGACCGTCGCCGTGGTGCTCGCCGTCGTCGCCTTCGGTTTCTCCGAGTCGGTGCTCTTCGCCGTCGTCGATCTGGGGCTGCACCGCCCACCTCCCTTCCTCGGCGTCCTCAGCTCGTTGGAGGGTGTCGGTGCCATAGCGGCCGGGGTGGCCGCCGCGGTGTTCATGCGGCGTGCGGGGGAAGCGCGGACCGTGATGCTCGGCCTGGCCTGCGCCGCCGCGGGCTTTTCCCTGAGCGCCGCCCCGTCCCTGCTCGCGGTCGCGCCGGGCACCGTACTCATCGGCGCAAGCCTGCCTTTGATCATCGCGGGCGTCATGACCCTCTTCCAACGGCGCACGCCCGCCTCCCTGATGGGGCGGACCGATGCCGCGTTGAGCGTGCTGATCGGAGTCCCGCAGACCGGGGCCATCGCCGCCGGAGCCGCTCTGATCGCGCTGGTGGACTATCGCCTCATACTCGCCGTGATGGCGGCCCTGATGGCCGCGTCGGCGCTCTACCTGGCCACCCGCCCCGCCGACCGGCCGACCGGGACGGACGTCCCCTCGCGACTGGCGCAGGAGCCCGGCGAAACGACACCGGAAACATCACCACCGCACCGCGGGTGACGTCACCGCCCTGCGGACTGCCGGTCGGGGGTGATCGGCACGATGCCGGCCGACGAGACCGAACGGCACAGGGGTGACGTGCGGTCACCCCTCGAGCCGCACACGACCCGGGTCGGTGCGGCTCAGGCCGTCGGGGGTCGGACGACGGGCGGAATGGGCAGGCGGCCGGCGGGGGTGTCATCCGCCGGGGCCTGTTACCAGCCGGTCTTGACGCCGTTGTAGGCCTTGCGGCAGTCGGCGTTGGTGGCTTCCACGGAGAGCTTCTGCATGGTGTTCTGCCAGACCTTCTTGGCCACCTTCTCCAAATCCCTCGTCTGGGCAGGGATGTTCGGGGCGTACTTCTTGATCGTCCCGATGGCGGAGGTGGTGAACTTGTTGCACGCGGGTCCGGCGGCGTTCCGGTAGCGGGTGTCCAGGTCCGTGGCCACCGCCTGGCCGTTCTTGGTGGCCCAGTCGTTCCAGGCCGCGCACGCCTCCTGGGTGACGGCCTTCTGGTCGGCGTCGCTCAGGTTCATGACCTCGACCAGCATGGCGCTCTGGACCTTGTCGGGGACCGTGAAGTCCGTGACGGGGAACTTGTCGAGGGTGGTGAGCAGCGCCTCCTGGCACGCGGGCGGCAGCGGGGCCGCCTGCGCCGAGGCGGGGAAGGCCAGGGCGGAGGCGGACAGGAAGGCCGCGGTGAGGACCGTGCGCTGGACGGTACGCGACAGCGTCATGGGGGTGTGCTCCTTGCGTGAAGAACGTGATGGCTCTGGGGCGGATCAACGCCCGCCTACAGAACGATCATTGGCCGCCGCAGGTCACGGCGCCCCGTTCCGGGGGGAGCGCGTCGCGGGTACGGCGGCGGAAGACCATGAACCCTGCCAGTGCCGCACCCGTCAGCCACAGCAGCTGGATCGCCAGGCCCTGGCTCACCGGCGCGGTCGAGAAGGCGGCGGACATGCTCGCCTGCACGGCCCCGTACGACGGCAGGAAGCGCACAACGGTTCTGTCCGAACCGGAACTTGAGAGAGGGTTCTGCAGGGCGACGTCGATGATGCTGATCATCAGGATGGCGAACATGCCCTCCACCTCACGGCGGAGCACCGAGCCGAGGACCACTCCGAGCGCCCCGTAGGTCAGGGCGGCGCAGAACAGCGCGGCGGCGAGCATCAGGGGCTGCCGTGGGGACCAGGCGAACCCGGCAGCGGCCGTGGCGTACGCGGCGACGGCGGCGCAGACCAGGGTGAGCGCGGAGAGCTTGGCGAGGACCAGGTGGTGGCGCGGGTAGCCCGCCATGGCCAGGCGCCGGTCGAAGGCTCCGCCCGTGAAGGTGGCGGCGAACATCATGAATCCGGCGATCAGGGTGACCGCGTTCAACGCGCCGGTGATCTGGGTGAGATGG
This sequence comes from Streptomyces sp. NPDC014889, assembly GCF_043081205.1. Taxonomy (NCBI): domain Bacteria; kingdom Bacillati; phylum Actinomycetota; class Actinomycetes; order Kitasatosporales; family Streptomycetaceae; genus Streptomyces; species Streptomyces sp. NPDC014889. The sequence goes on along the minus strand of NZ_JBIBWH010000012.1, from coordinate 146,263 downwards.
TTGCCCGGCGGGGTCAGCACCTCGCCCGTGGCCCGCAGCCGGAACGGCGCCGGCCGGTCGGGAATCGTCACGTAGGCCAGGACGATCCATACGGGGATGTAGACCACCACCAGCAGCATCGCGAACCGGTTGCGGGCGTGGCCGATCAGCGCGTACCGGGAGGCCGTGGTGAACAGGGACCAGTGCCGCCTCATGCCGCCGCCTCCGCGCACCGGTCCTGGTCCTGGCGGTGCAGGCGCCCGTCCTCCAGGCGCCACAACTGGTCCAGCCGGTCGATGTCGTACGCCAGGTGCGAGACGACCAGCACCGAGCGCCCGGCGTCGCGCAGCCCGGTCGCCAGCTCCCAGAAGCGCAGGTACGTCTCCCAGTCGAAGCCCTGGTAGGGCTCGTCGAGCAGCAGCACGTCCGGGTCGTGCATGAGCGCGAGGGTCAGGTTCAGCTTCTGCCGTGAGCCCCCGCTGAGCAGGCCCGCCCGCTGGTCGAGGTACTCGGTGCAGCCCAGGGTCTCCATGACGTCCTCGGCCCGGCGCAGGTCCGCGAGTCCGAAGGCGTGCCGGAAGAAGTCCAGGTGCTGTCGGACGGTGAAGGAGTCGTCCAGGACCACGGACTGCGGGCAGTAGCCGAACCTGCCGCTGTGGTGCACCGAGCCCCGGTCCGGCCTGAGTTCACCGGAGAGGATCTTCAGCAGCGTCGTCTTGCCGGCGCCGTTCTCCCCGACGATCCCGGCGAGCACCCCGGGCCGCAGCCGGAGGTCGACGCCCCGTAGAACCGCGTGCTGCCGGTAGGAGTGGTGCACATCTGTGACGTCCATCGCGCTGCTCCGTCGTGCCAGGTCTTCCGGTTGTCCGCGGAACCGGTCCGCGTCTTCCGAACCTTCCGAAACGGCGGCGGAACCGGGCCGCCCGTGCCCAACGAGCAGCCGTGGCAAGGGAAACGGCGCTCCGTGCCACGCCGTCAATCCGGCGCCCGCCGCGTCACGCGTGCGGCGGTCTCGCGAGTGGAAGCGGGCTTCCCCGGCAGCCGGGGCGGCTAGCGTCGCCCGGACCGGGGTGCCGGCAGGTCCGCCGCCCGGTTCCGCTCCGGTTCGGGAAGGTCGGTCAGTCGTGCGGAGAACATGTGTGATCGGCGCCGGTCCGTCCGGCCTGGCCGCGAGCAGGGTCTTCGCCTCGCGGGGCGTCCCGTTCGACTGCTTCGAGGCCGGGTCGGGCATCGGCGGACTGTGGCGGTACGGCAACGACAACGGCATGTCGGGGGTGTACGCGTCGCTGCACGCGAACATCTCGAAGGAGAGCATGTCCTTCTCCTCCCTGGCCATGCCCACGGCCTGCCCGGTCTTTCCGCACCACAGCAAGGTCCTGGCGTATCTGGAGGACTACGCCGAGTCGTTCGGCCTGCACCGCCACATCATGTGCGGCACGGAGGTCACCTCGGTGCGGCCCCTGGACGGCGGCGGCTGGGAGGTGGTGTGCCGGCGCCGCGCCGACGCCGCCGAGGAGACGCGGCGCTACAGCGAGGTGGTGGTGGCCAACGGGCACCACTGGGACCCGCGTCTCCCGGACCCCGCCGTGCCCGGTGCCGAGGAGTTCGGGGGGACCGCGATCCACTCGCACGACTACCGCGTCCCCGAGCCGTACGCCGGGCTGCGGGTGCTGGTGATCGGCATGGGCAACTCCGCGTGCGAGATCGCGGCGGAGATCTCGCGTACGGCGGCGCGGACGTTCCTCTCCGCGCGCGACGTGCCGCATGTGTTCCCCAAGTTACTGCTCGGCCGTCCGGCGGACCATCTGGTGTGGAGCGCGCTGTCCGATCTCCCGCGGTTCCTGAAGGACCCGGGGCTGCGGTTCCTCCTGCGGCTCAGCCGCGGTGCCCCGGCCCGTTACGGGCTCCCCGAACCGGACCGCGGGCCGCTCGCCCGCCACCCCTCCACCTCGGACGAACTCCTCGTCCAACTGGCCCGGGGCGCGGTCACGCCGAAGCCCGGTGTCCGTTCCTTCGGCCGGGACACGGCAGCCTTCACGGACGGCAGTCGTGAACCGGTGGACGCGGTCGTGTACGCCACGGGCTACAACATCTCGTTCCCCTTCCTGGACCCCTCCCTGTTCGCCGCCCCGGACGGCCGCACGGAGCTCTATCTGCGCACGGTCCCGCCCCGCATTCCCGGGCTCTACTTCATGGGGCTCGCGCAGCCCTCCGGTGCGGCCTTCCCGCTGCTCGAACCGCAGGCGGAGTGGATCGCCGAACTGATCGAGGGCGCGGTCGCCCTGCCGTCACCGGCGGACATGACACGGGCGATCGTGCGCGAGTGGCGCCGCCATCGCACGACATACGTGTCCACCTACCGCCACGGGATCGAGATCGACTTCCGCTCCTACCGAAGAGCCCTGCGCCGCGAGCGCCGAGCAGGCAGGCGTCGCGCACACGGCACCGTGCCGAGCCTGCCCGCCGTGGCCGGCGCCGCCCCGGCGGCCGACGCCGTCTGAGCGCTGCGCGGCTCGAAGTGGCCTGCTGCAACGGAGGAGTTGGCCCGGAGGCCGCACCCGGACGCTGGGTGCGGCCCCGGATGCCGGTGTGTTCACTCGGGCGTCGAGGCCCCTTCCAGCTCACTCACGGCCCGCTCCCACAGTTCCGGAAGCGACTCCCCGAACGGCAGGGCGCGGTCGGACACGAAGGCCACCTCGGCCGAGCTGCCGAAGAAGGACAGGCCCACGCCGAAGAGGTGTCCGGGCACCAGCAGGGGCAGCAGGGCGACGCCCGTCACCTGGGTGGCGCCCAGGCTGCCCTTGTCGGCGACCGGCATGGACGTGGCCATCACCTGCGTGACGCGTGGGGAGAGCATCCTGCGCAGGTACCACTCGGTCGGGCGGTCGGGCATGTGACGGACCAGGTCCTGGATGGCCTGCCGCCATGCCTCGCCCCGAAGTCTCCGGGTCGTCGCCATGACCTGCTCCAGCCGCCGCAGGGGCGCGTCGCCGTCCTGCGGCCGGGTGCCGCGTTCCGGGGCCGCCCGCACGGGCAGTTCCAGCGGCAGGGCGAAACAGCGGTTGCCCCAGGTCTGTTCCTCCTCCGGGCGGCGCGCGTCGACGGGCAGCAGAGCCGTCACCCGGGGAAGCCGAACCCCGGACTTGGCCGACCAGGCCGACAACGCCCCCGTGAGAGCGGCCAGATGGGCGTCATGGGCCGATCCGCCACGCGCCGCACCGATCCGGCGGAGGACGTCCGCCGATACCCGGCCCCGCCACAGGCGCCGCTCCCCGGTGGGGACGAAGGGGACGTCCGGGCGGCGGCCGGGGACGGCGAGGGAGCCTGCCATGAACTTCGCGGCCAGCCCGACGGCCGTGCCCACCCGCCGGGGCAGACCGGCCGGGCGGCCCTTCCCGGGCACCGGGCGGGCCGAGGCCTCCCCTTCGCCCAGCATGGCCCGGAACGTCATCGCGGCTGCCGAACCGTCCTGGCAGGCGTGGTGGAAGCGGTAGCACAGCGCGTACTCGTCGGGCGCATGGCCGTTGACCAGCCAGAGGCCCCAGTAGGTGCCGGGCGCGAACGGCGCGTTGAGCGCGGTGTGCAGGGCCGTGTCCCATCCCTCGGGACCGTCGGCGACCACCTCGTGGACGTGGCGGTCGATGCTGAAGTCCGGGTCCGGACGCCACCGGGGGCGCCGTGAGCCGCCGCCCTGGATCCGGCTCGTGAGCAGGGGCAGCCGGCCCAGGCGGAAGCCCACGTACGCGCGGAGCTCCGCCAGGCTCGGGGGCGGACCGCTCAGGTAGGCGACGCCGCCGGCGTCCCAGCGGGCGTCGGGGTGGCGGCGTTCCATGCCCAGGAACGCGCGGTCGACCGTATGGGTGGGGAGACCGGGCAACGGGCCGGACGGAGCTGAGGGGACGGACGCGGGCATCGCGGACCTTCCATTTCGTGCCGAGGGAGGGGCAGACGGGGCGAGGCCGGGCAGTCGGCCATCCGGAACCGAGCGCGGGACGCGCCACCTCGGCCTGGATCAACACGGTTTATATCCGGATGCGGTGGGTGCCCGTACGCGCCAGCAGACGTCCCGGAGCACGGGCGCCCACCGCCCCGCACCGGGCGCGACGCCCCGCACCACCCGCACGCGGGGGCGCAGAACCGCCCGGAGCCACCCCGAGCCGCCCGGAGTCACCACGCCACCACCGCCGGCGAGATCATCCGAAAGGAGGACAGGGCTTCCAGTGGCCCGCTCGGTACCGGCTGCTCCGTCGCTTCCGAACTGCCGGGCGCCCGGGCTCGTGACCGGCGCGTCGGAGGGACGTCCGGGACACGCACGGCCAGTGGCCTGGGGTCATCCGTTCAGGTGAGCCGGTGGGATCAGAAGCTCCGTCACCGTCCGCCGTCTGACACTGTGTGCCTTGCGCCGGCGATCACCAGGCCGCGCCCGCCGGTGTCATGCCGCGCCGCGGGGCGGTCGACTGCGTCCCGCTCCCCGGCCGCCGCAGCGGCCCCGCCTTCACCGAGCTCGCCCGCGGTCGTGGTCCTGTCCCTTTCGGAGCCCTTGGAGCCAAGGTCATGCACGTCGCCCTCACCGGCGCCACCGGATTCCTCGGACTGCGTCTGCTGCGCCGCCTGCTCGGCACGCACCGGTCGGTGACGGTCCTGGCCCACGCTGGATCGGGCGACGCGCTGCACCGCATCAGCCGGTTCTTCGAACTGACCGGCGCGCCGACGTCGTTCGTCGCCGGGCTCCCCGGCCGACTGCGGGTGGTGGAGACCGAGTTGGAGCAGCCCGGCCTCGGGCTGTCCAGGCGCGCGTTCCATGAGCTGGCCGACGGGCTCGGCGTGGTCTGGCACAGCGCGGGCAGCATCAACCTGGAGGCGGAGCTTCCCGAGCTGCGCCGGACCAACGTCGAAGGGACCCGGCACGTACTGGAGTTGGCCGCAGCCGGACGCCAAAGACCCGTGGTCCGCCACGTGAGTACCGCCTTCGTGGCGGGAAGCCGGCGTGAGGGGGTGGCGTACGAGGACGAGCTGGACGACGCGTACGGCTTCGAGAACGCCTACGAGCGCTCCAAGTACGAGGCGGAGGTGCTGATCCACGCGTGGTCGCGGCAGCACCGCCGTCCGGTCGTGGTGCTGCGGCCGAGCATCCTGGTCACGGACCAGGCTCCGCACCCGGAACTGCCCTCGCATCCCTTTCAGGTCGTCGAGCGGATCCTGCGCGACGCGCGAGGCGCCGCCGCTCCCGAGAGGCCTGGGAACGACGGCGCCGGGCCGGGTGCCCGTCCCCGCATCCGGCTGGTGGGGCATCCGCACGGCCGGCTGAACCTGACGCAGGTGGACCACGCGGCCGACGTCATGGTGCGGCTGGCCGGCCGGGAGCCCTCGGGCGGAGTCGACACGTACCACGTCGTCCATGACCGCGACGTGCCGGTGCCGACGCTCGTGACCCTGCTGGAGCGGCTGGTCGAGGTGTCGATCGACCTGGTCGCCACGAAGCCGGACGACCCGACGGCGCTGGAGGAGCTGGTGGACTTCTATCCGGGTCTGACGGCCTACCTGGCCCACCGGCGGCGCTTCGACGACACCCGGGTCCGGGCCCTGTTCGGTCCGTCGGCGGCCTCCGGCCGGGTGGACCTCGACTACCTGTGGTCCGGCCTGGCCCCGAGGGATCCGGTCGCCGCCGGGCCGTCGCCCATCCCCGCCGCCGCCTTCTCGTCCGTCCGGTACGCCTGACCCGCGCACCTCGTCCTCCTCTCCCGCTGGAGCCCCTCCGTGCCCGTCCTTTCCCCTCCCGGCGCCCCCGCCGCGTCCCCGCCGGTCTTCTCCCTCGGGGAGATCGCCGCCCGTGCCCGACGGATCCGGGAACCCGTACACGTCGTCAGCGGGCCGAGCGGCCGTGAGCTGGGGCTCGCGACCGGCCCCCTCCCCGACGGCCCGGTGCTCGGTACGCTGCCGCCGCTGTACCCCGAGTGGCTCGGCGGGCGCGCCTTCTGCGAGGCGCACGGCGTCCGTTTCCCTTATGTGGCGGGCGAGATGGCGAACGGCATCGCGACCACGCGGATGGTGTCGGCGATGGCCCGGGCGGAGATGCTGGGCTTCTTCGGCGCCGGCGGCCTGGCGTACGCCGAGGTGGAGCGGGCCGTGCACGCGCTGGCCCAGGAGCTGCGGTCCCGTCCGAACTGGGGCGTGAACCTCATCCACTCACCGGCCGAGCCCGCCCTGGAGTTCCGCGTCGCCGAGCTGCTGCTGCGCTGCGGCGTGCCCCGGATCTCGGCGTCGGCGTTCATGGAGCTGACCCCGGCCGTCGTGCTGTGCTCGGCCCGGGGGCTGCGCCGGGGCGCCGACGGCGGGATCGTCCGGCGTACGCGGATCCTCGCCAAGGTCTCCCGGCCGGAGGTGGCCGAGAGGTTCCTCTCCCCCGCCCCTGCCGCGTTGCTGGACCTGCTCGTCGCCCAGGGGAGGCTGACCCCGGAGGAAGCCGGTCTGGCGGCCCTGGTGCCGGTGGCCGAGGACATCACCGTGGAGGCCGACAGCGGAGGTCACACCGACAACCGGCCGTTGTCTGCCCTGCTGCCGAGGATCGTCCTGCTGCGCGACGCCCTGTGCCGGCGGTTCGGCCACCCCCGGCCGGTCAGGATCGGCGCGGCCGGCGGGCTGGGCACGCCGGACGCGGTGGCCGCCGCCTTCGCCCTCGGCGCGTCCTACGTGGTCGTCGGATCGGTGAACCAGACGGCCGTCGAGGCGGGCCTGTCCGACGAGGCCAAGGCGATGCTCTGCGAGGCGGATGTCGCCGACGTGGCCATGGCACCGGCGGCGGACATGTTCGAGCTGGGGGTCACGTTGCAAGTGCTGTCCCGGGGAACGATGTTCGCCCACCGGGCCGCCAGGCTTCAGGCGGCGTACCGGGCGCACGGCTCGCTGGAGGAGATCCCGCCGCCGGTGCGCGCCGTGATCGAACGGGATGTGCTGCGTGCCTCGTTCGACGAGGTCTGGCAGCGTACTCGTGCGTTCTGGGAGCGGCGCGACCCCTCGGAGATCACGCGTGCGGAGGCCGATCCCAAGCACCGTATGGCGCTGGTCTTCCGCTGGTACCTGGGCAGTTCCAGCCGGTGGGCGATCAGCGGGGAGTCGGCGCGGCGTGCCGACTACCAGATCTGGTGCGGTCCGGCGATGGGCGCGTTCAACCGCTGGGTCGCGGGCTCGTTCCTGGCCGAACCGGCGAACCGGTCCGTGGTGCAGATCGCGCTCAACCTGCTCGAAGGCGCCGCGGTGCTCACCCGCGCCCATCAACTGCGCACCTATGGAGTCCCATTGCCTCCCGAGGCGTTCGCCTACATCCCGAGCGGGCTGGCATGAGCGGCCCCCGTGTCCCGGAGGCGTCAGCAACAGCCGTCCATCCCCGAGGAGATGCCGTGTCCGCTTCCGTCCCCGGGCAGGTGCCCGTCGCCGTGGTCGGTGTCGGGGCCCTGGTGCCCGGCGCGACGGACGCGGCCGGCTACTGGCGGATCGTGACCGGCGCCCGGGACCTGCTCACCGACGTACCCGCCTCCCGCTGGCTGGTGGCGGACCACTACGACCCGGACCCGGCCGCCCCGGACAAGACGTACGCCCGCCGGGGCGCCTTCCTGCCGGAGGTGGACTTCGACCCGCTGGCGTACGGTGTGCCGCCCGCCGGCCTGTCCGCGACGGACACCTCCCAACTGCTCGCCCTGATGGTCGCCGACCAGGTGCTGACCGACGTCGGCGGTCTGTCGGACATGGACCGGGACCGGGTCGGAGTCGTCCTCGGCGCTGCCGCCCTGGAACTCCTTCCGCACATGTACGGGCGCGCCCAACGCCCGGTGTGGTTGAAGGCGTTGAGGGAGCACGGTCTCGCGGAGGCCGAGGCGCGGACGGTGTGCGACCGCATCTCGGCTCACTTCAGCCCCTGGCAGGAGTCGACCTTCCCGGGCCTGCTCGGCAATGTCGTCGCGGGCCGGATCACCAACCGGTTCGACCTGCACGGCATCAACCACACCACCGACGCCGCCTGCGCCAGCTCCCTCGCGGCCCTGTCCACGGCGGTCGGTGAACTGGCGCTCGGGCGGGCCGACCTGGTGATCAGCGGAGGTGTGGACACCGGCAACGACATCGGCATGTTCCTGTGCTTCTCCAAGACGCCCGCGCTGTCCCGCACCGGTGACTGCCGTCCGTTCTCGGACGCGGCGGACGGCACCATGCTGGGCGAAGCGGTCGTCATGTACGCCCTGAAGCGGCTGTCCGACGCGGAGCGGGACGGCGACCGGATCCACGCGGTGATCCGGGGCATCGGCACCTCCTCCGACGGCCGGAGTACGGCGATCTACGCGCCGCTTCCCGACGGTCAGGCACGGGCTCTGCGGCGCGCGTACGAGCAGGCGGGCTACGACCCGCGGACCGTGGAGCTGGTGGAGGCGCACGGGACCGGCACGAAGGCCGGGGACGCCGCCGAACTGACCGCACTGCGCGAGGTGTTCGGGGCGCCGGGGCGTACGGAGGGACCGCGTGCGGAGGGACCGCACAAGGACGGGCAGCCTACAGACGGGCCGCGTAGGGACGGGCAGTGGTGCGCGCTCGGCTCGGTCAAGTCGCAGATCGGGCACACCAAGTGCGCGGCGGGCGCGGCGGGGCTGCTCAAGGCGGTCATGGCCCTGCGTCACAAGGTGCTGCCGCCGACCATCAAGGTCGACCGGCCGGTCCCGGCGGCCGCCGACCCGGACGGCCCGTTCTACGTCAACACCGAGGCCCGGCCGTGGGTGCGGCCCGCAGGTCATCCGCGCCGCGCGTCGGTGTCGAGCTTCGGCTTCGGGGGCAGCAACTTCCACGTCACGCTCGAGGAGTACGTGCCCTCGGGCACCCCGGCCCGGGTGCCACCGCGCCATCGCTCCGTGCCGAACGAACTCGTCCTGTTCAGCGGCGCGGCACCGTCCGACCTGGTGCCGCCGGAGATCGACGGCGACCGTCCGCTGGCCGCGCTCGCCCGGGAGAGCCACCGCGCGTTCTCGCCCGCCGACCCGGTGCGGCTGGCCGTCGTCGCCACGGACACCGAGGACCTGCGGGAGAAGCACGCGCAGGCGCTCGCGCTGATCCGGCAGCGGCCCGGCACGGCCCTGTCGACACCGAACGGCATCCGGTACGCCGTCGGGGAGCCCGCACCCGGCCGTCTCGCCTTCCTGTTCCCCGGGCAGGGGTCCCAGTACGTGGGGATGGGCGCCGACCTCGCCATGCTCTCGCCGGCCGCCCAGGCCGTGTGGGACCGGCTCGGCGGCACCAGCTTCGACGGACGGCCCCTGCACCGGGTGGTGTTCCCGCCGCCCGCCTTCACCGACGAGGAGCGCACGGCTCGGGCGGAGCTCCTGGCCGCCACCGAGTGGGCGCAGCCCGCGCTCGCGGTGCACGCGCTCGCGCTGCTGGACGTACTGCGGGATCTCGGACTGCGGCCGGACTGCGTGGCGGGCCACAGTTTCGGTGAGCTGGTGGCGCTGCACCGCGCGGGTGCCCTGGACGCCGACGTGCTGGTCGGTCTGGCCCGCAGGCGCGGTGAGTTGATGCGGGACGCGGCCGTCGTACCGGGCGCGATGCTGGCCGTCGCGGCGGACCGCGAGCACGTGGTGTCGGTGCTGGCCGCCGGCGGGTTCGGCGACATCTGGCCGGCCAACCTCAACTCCCCGCGCCAGGTGGTTCTTTCGGGCACGAAGGAGGCCGTCGAACGCGCCGAAAAGGCGTTCACGGCCGAGGGCGTCGGCACGCGCCGGCTGGCCACGTCGACCGCGTTCCACAGCCCGCTGGTCGCCCCGGCCGGCGAGCCCCTCGCCGCGTTCCTGCGCACGGTCCCGCTCACGGAGCCACGGATCGAGGTGTACGGCAACGCGGACGCGGCACCGTACCCGTCGTCGCCCGACGAGGTGCGCCGCCGCATCGCCGGCCATCCGGCCTCACCGGTGCTCTTCCAGGACCAGGTCGAGGCGATGTACGCGGCGGGGGTGCGGACCTTCGTCGAGGTCGGCGCGGGCACCGCGCTGACCGGCCTGGTCGGGCAGATCCTCGGTGACCGCGAGCACGCGGCCGTCCCCCTGGACCGGCCCGACCGGTGCGGGATCACCACCCTGCACACCGCGCTCGGCGAACTCGCCGTACGCGGCGTCCCTCTCGACTTCGATCCCCTCTGGGCGCCGTACGCCGTGCCCGGGACCCCCGCCAAGGAGCACGCGCCCCGGATGACCGTGAAGATCAGCGGAGCGAACCACGGTCAGCTCTACCCGCCCCGGACCGAGAGCGCCGCGCCATCACCATTCGGGCCCATGCCCGAGCCCGCACCCGCCCCTGCCCATTCCCCCGCCCCCGCCCCCGCCCCCGCCCCCGCCCCCGACACCCCGGTGGTTCCCATGCCCGCGTACGAAGCCGAGCCGTCGCCCAACCATGCGCCCGCGTACGACCCCGTGCCCGCGTACGACCCCGTGCCCGCCCACGACGCCGTGTCCCCGTACGGTGCCGAGCCCGGAGCCGTCCTCGGAGCCGAGTGGTACACCGCGGTGGAGAGCGTCCAGCGGCACACGGCGGAGGCCCACGCGGCCTGTCAACGCATGCTGACCGACAGCCATATGGCCTTTCTGCGGATGACCGAGACCACGCTGGCCGCGATGCTCGGGGTCCAGGGCGACACGGGTCTGGTCGACGCCCCGGCTCCGCCGGCACCGCTGCCGCTCCCCCGTCCTCCGGCGCCTCGGCAGGCCCCGGCCCCCGTGACACCGGCCCCCGTGACGACCGGCGTTCCCGCGACCACGCCCGCCTTCGTACCCGCCGGGCCCGGCGAGGCGCCGTCACCCGCACCGGTCACCACCGAGGACCGGGCTCCGGCCGCCGTCCCGGTGGCTCCCCCGGCCCCGGCCACCGATGGCGCGCCCCTGTCGGCGCCCGCGCTGGAGGAACTCCTGCTCTCGGTGGTGGCCCGGCTCACCGGCTACCCGGCTGAAATGCTCAATGTCGACATGGAGTTGGAGGCGGATCTCGGCGTCGACTCGATCAAGCGGGTCGAGATCCTGTCGGCCGTGCGCCGCAGCGTCGGCGACGTCGCGACGGGAGACGTCGGAGAGCTCGGCAAGCTCCGCACACTGCGCGCGATCGTCGAGGCGCTCACGGCGGTCGGCCGGCAGCCCGGCGTCCCGTCGGCACCGGACTCGCCGTCCGTGTCCCGGTCCCCCTCCGTCCCTGTCCCTGGGAGCCCCTCCGCCCCCGGGACTCCCGTCACCACCGCGATTCCCGCCGTCCCGGAAATCCCCGCCATGCGCACCGAGTCCCGGCAGGAGACGGCGCTGACGAGGCTGGTGCCGTGCGTGGCGGAGTCACCGGCGTCCGGTCTGGCGATGGCGGGGCTCCTGGACGGACCGCTCGTGGTGACGGGCGGGAGCCCCGACGGCACCGGGCTCACCGGCCTCGTCGCGCGGAAGCTGGCGGAGCACGGCGTGGACGCCACCGCCGTGGCGGACGTGCCCGGGGACGCGCGCGGTGTCGTACACCTCGGCGGGCTGACCGGGAGCGGCGCGCCGGACGAGGCGCGGGAGGTCCACCGGTCGGTGTTCGGCGCGGCGCGCACGATCGCGGCGCAAACGGCCGAGCGGGGCGGAGTGTTCGTGACCGTGCAGGACACCGGGGGCGACTTCGGGCTCGGTGGTCACGCGGCCGACCGGGCATGGCTGAGCGGGGTCGCCGGTCTGACCAGGACCGCGGCGAAGGAGTGGCCGGGTGCCTCGGTCAAGGCCGTCGACTGCGAGCGGGGCGGCCGCAGCGACGAGGAGATCGCGGAGGCCATCGTGCGGGAGCTGCTGGAAGGCGGCCCCGACCTGGATGTGGGTCTCCGCGCGGACGGCACCCGCACCACCCTGCGGTCGGTGCCCACGCCGGTGACGCCCGACAGTACCCGGCGGATCACGTCGGAGTCGGTGATCGTGGCCACCGGAGGGGCCCGCGGGGTGACCGCCGCCGCGCTGCTGGACCTGGCCAGGACCCACCGGCCGCGGATCGTGCTGCTCGGCAGGACGGCACCGGTGCCCGAGCCGGAAGGGCTCGCGTCGGCAGCCGACGAACCGGCGCTCACCCGGCTGCTCGCCGAGCGTTGCACCGAGGACGCGGTGGACTCCTCGCCCGCCCGGATCGCGGCGCGGGCCCGGGAGATCCTGGCCGCGCGCGAGGTGCGGGCGACGCTGGCGGCGCTGGAGGAGGCGGGGTCCGCCGTCCGGTACGTCCAGGTGGACGTCCGCGACGAGGACGCGGTGGCCGCCGCACTGTGCGACGTACGTAACGCGTGGGGACCGGTCACCGGCATCGTGCACGGTGCGGGAGTGCTGGCCGACAAGCTGATCGCCGACAAGACCGACGAGCAGGTCGAGTTGGTGATGTCCACCAAGGTGGACGGTCTGCGCGCGCTGCTGGCCGCGACGGCGGACGATCCGCTGGACGTGATCTGCCTGTTCTCCTCGGTGGCCGCCGTGTTCGGCAACGCGGGGCAGAGCGACTACGCCATGGCCAACGAGATCCTGGCTCAGGTCGCGTCCGCCGAGCAGGCCCGCCGCCCCGGCTGCCTGGTGCGGTGCGTCGCCTGGGGCCCGTGGCGCGGCGGCATGGTCACGCCCGCTCTGGCCGGGCACTTCGGCCGGTCCGGGGTTCCGCTGATCCCTCTGGAGCAGGGGGCGGCCGCTTTCACGGCCGAACTGGACGGCTCCCCCGGTGCGGCCCGCGTCGTCCTGGTGGCCGGGGACGATCCGGAGGCCCTGTCCCCGGCCGGCGATCCGCGTCCGGCCGAGCTGCTGGTCCGGGCGGACAGCCTGCCGCAGCTGGCCGACCACGCGGTCACCGGGGTGCCCGTGCTTCCCGTGGCGACGGTCCTGAACTGGTTCGCCGGGGCGGCCACCGCCTGGCTGCCGGGCGCCGGCCCCGTCGTCCTGCGCGACCTGCGGGTGTACAGGAAGTGCGCCCTGCCCGAACTGGCCGGCGCGGGCCACCGGCTCACCCTGCACGGCAGCCGGGGCGCGGCCGGTTCGCCGTCGGGGCTGGAGGCGGAACTGCGGGGCGACGGCGGGGTGGCACACTTCCGGGCCGTTCTGGACACCGGGGCCGAGGGGCCGGATCCGGCCGCGTGGAGCAGCCCGGAGGACCTCCAGCCCCTGGACCGCGCCGAGTTGTACGACGGGGACAGCCTCTTCCACGGCCCCCGGTTCCACTGCGTCCGCTCGCTGCACGGGGTTTCGGAGCATGGTGCCGAGGCGGTCGTCGCGGGCGTACGGGTACTGGAGTGGCCGGGCGAGCACTGGCCGCTCGACCCGGCCGCCGTGGACGGCGCGCTCCAACTCGCCCTGGTCTGGGCGCAGGAGGCACTCGGGGCGGCGACACTGCCGATGGCCGTGGCGGAGTGCAGGGTGCACCGGCGCGGCCCGGTGGAGGGCACCGTGCGGTGTGTGCTGCGGGGCCGGAAGGTCCACAGCACGGGGGCGCGCTGCGATGCGGCGCTCATCGACGCCGACGGGGCCGTCCGTCTGGAGCTGCTGGGCGTGGAACTCGTCCGCCGCCCCTCCTGAGTCCCGGCCCCTCCCGTACCGCGCGCCCTTCCGCGCCCCGGCAGCCGCGAACCAGCCCTGCCTTGCCCCGTCTTGAAGTGAGACCCGCATGCAATTCGAACCGATCGCCGTCGTCGGCCGGGGCTGTGTGCTGCCCGGCGCGCTCGATCCGGACACGTTCTGGGACAACGTGGCCGCGGGCCGCGCCGGCCTGTCGGCCGTCCCGGAGGGCCGGTGGCGGCTGCCCCGCCGCTGGGCCATGGGCTCGGTGGACGACCATCTCGACCGCACCTGGACCGATGTCGGCGGGTACGTAAGGGGGTTCGAGTCCGTCTTCGACCCGGGCGGCTTCCGGATCGCCCCGGAGCTCATCCTGTCGCTGGACCCGCTCTTCCACTGGGTCATGCACGGCGTCCGGCAGGCACTCACGGAGGCGGGCCGCGAGGGTCCCTTGCCGCGTGCGGGTCTGGTGCTGGGAAACCTGTCCTACCCCACGCCGTCGGGGGCCGCTTTCGCCGAGCACGTCTGGCTGTCCGCTCAGCGACCACCGCTCCATGAGGCCCTGTTGACGGCAGAGCGCCGGGAGCGGCCCGACGCCCGGAACCGCTTCTCGTCCGGGCTGCCCGCCCTGCTGGCGGCCCGGGCCCTCGGGCTCGGCGCGGGCGCGTGGTCCCTCGACGCCGCCTGCGCATCGTCGCTGTACGCGATCAAGCTGGCGTGCGACCGGCTGCACGACGGCACGGCGGACCTGATGGTGGCCGGCGCGGTCAGCCGGGCGGACCCCCTCTATCTGCACGTGGGGTTCTGCGCGCTGTCGGCGACGAGCCGCACGGGTCGCAGCCGGCCCTTCCACCGGGACGCGGACGGCCTGGTGCACGGCGAGGGCGCCGGGTTCGTCGCCCTGATGCGGCTGCCCGAGGCCCGCGCCGCCCGGCTGCCCGTGCTCGGCGTGATCCGCGGTGTCGGGTTGTCCAACGACGGGCGCGGCGCCGGGCTGATCAGTCCGTCGGAGGAGGGGCAGGTCCGGGCCATGCGCCTGGCGTACGAGACTTCGGGCGTCGCGCCCGAGACCGTGTCGCTCGTCGAGTGCCACGCGACGGGGACGCCGGTCGGGGACGCGGTGGAGGCGCGCGGCATGGCCCGGGTCTTCGGGGCCGGTGAGGACGTGCCCATCGGTTCGGTGAAGTCGAACGTCGGGCACCTGCTGGCGTCCGCGGGCGTGGCGGGGCTGCTGAAGGTGCTCGGTGCCCTGCGCGCCGGGGTGCGTCCGGCGACGCTCGGGGCGGAACGGCCGCTCGAGGCACTGGCGGGCACGCCGTTGCGGGTGCTGACCGCGCCGGAACCGTGGCCGGGGCCGCGGCGGGCGGCGGTGAGCGCGTTCGGGTTCGGCGGGACCAACGCCCATCTGGTGGTGGACCTTCCGGACGGCGACCCGGTGCCCGCCGTATCGCGACCGCTTCTCTCGGCGTCCGCGCCGTCGCGGCCGGTCCGCCCGCCGGTCGCCGCCGTGCCCGCCCCCGCCCGGCAGCCGGAGTCGCCGGGCGGCCGTACGCCGGTGGCGGTCGTCGCCCTCGGCGCCCGCGTCGGCGACGGGACCTGCACCGAGGACTTCCGGCGGGCGGTGCTGGGCGGTGAGCGGCGCGGCCCCGCCACGGAGGTCGCCGTGGAGTTGAGGGACCTGTGCTTCCCGCCCCTGGCGCTGCAGCGGACGGTACGCCATCAGCTCCTGGTGCTGGAGGCCGCCCGGGAGGCCGTACGGTCGGTGTCCCTGCCGCGGGAGCGGACCATGGTGGTCGTCGGCATGGGGGTGGACCCCGAGGTGGCCCGGGCGGGCGCCCGCTGGCGGGTTCCCCACTGGCTGGAGCAGGCCGGACTTCCCGCCACGGAGGCGTCGGCGGGCCTCGCCCGGGACGCGTTCGTGCCGCCCATGACCGCGGAGGCGGTGGTGGGCAGCATGCCGAATCTCGTGGCGAACCGGATCAGTACCCAACTCGACCTGGCGGGGCCGGGGTTCGCCGTATCGGCGGAGGAGGCGTCCGGGCTGGTGGCGCTGGAGCTCGCGGCCCGGGCCGTACGGTCGGGGGAGGCCGACGCCGCGCTCGTCGGCGCCACCGACCTGTCCTGCGAGGCGGTGCACCGGGCCGCCGGGCGGGAGTTGGGACGCGAGGACGAACCGGGGGACGCCGCCGTCGTCCTGGTCCTCAAGTCCCTGGACACCGCGCGCAGGGACGGCGACACCGTCGTCGCCCTGCTCGACGAGGAGTCCGCGGGCGCACCCGACATGGTCATCGGGGACAGTTCCGACGCGGTGTTCGACCCGGCGTCCGTCTTCGGGCGCGCTCACGCCGCGTGCGGGCTGGTCTCCGTGGCGGTCGCGGCGCTCTCGCTCCAGCACCGCGCCGTGCCGCGTCCGGGCGGTCCCGCGGACACCGCGGCCGTCACGCACACCGCGAAGGCCGTGGTGACCCCGATGGAAGGGCCCACCGCGAGTGTCCGGCTGCGCGCGGGAGACGCCCGGCCCTGGCTGCGGGGCCCGGCTCCGCGCCTGCACGTCTTCTCCGGGGCCGACCGCCGGGAGGTGCTGGCCGCGCTGGAGTCCGGTACGGAGTCCGGTGCCGGGCCGGCCCGGCTGGCGCTCGTGGCCGACGACGACGCGTTGCCGGGCCGTGTGGAGGCCGCCCGTCGCTGGCTGGCCGGGAGCGGGACCCGTCCGGCCGATGTGGCGTACCGGGACAGGCCGGTCACGGGGCAGACGGCGTTCGTGTACACCAACGGCTCGGCCGCGTACCCGGACATGGGCCACGCGTTGCTGCTCGCGCTGCCGTCGCTCGGCGAGGCCGTCCGGGCCCGGCACGGGCTCATCGGGGCGCGACCGCGGTCCCGGGCGGAGCGCGGAGTGTTCGACCAGATCTGGGCCGCCGCCGAACTCGCCACTGTGCACACGGTGTTCAGCCGGGAGGTGCTCGGGCTGCGGCCGGACGCCGCTCTCGGGTACTCCTCGGGCGAGTCGGCCGCCCTGGTGGCGCTGGGTGCCTGGCCGGACTCGGCGAGGCTGTACGAGGCCACCCGGGACAGTGGTCTGTTCACGACCGAACTCACCGGTGAACTCAGGGCGGTCCGGCGGCACTGGGAGCGTCTGGGGGTCCGGGGCTCCCGCTGGTCGAGCCATCTGGTCACGGCCCCCATCGACGCGGTCCGCACCGAACTCGCCACCGAGGCCGCGGTCCATCTGATGGCGGTGAACGCGCCCGGAGTCTGCGTCATCGGCGGCGAGTCGCGTGCGTGCGCGGCCGTCGTGGCGAGGCTCGGTGCCGACCGCGCGATCGAGCTCGACTACGACCTCGCCGCCCATGCACCGGAGTTGGCGGAGATCCGCGAGGTATGGCGTCGGGCCCATCACCAGCCCACCGTCGACGTGCCCGGTGTGCGGTTCTACAGCGGGGCCACCGGGCAGTCGTACCGGCCGACGGCCGAGCGGGCGGCCGAGGCCCTCACCGCGCAGGGGCTGAACACGATCGACTTCGCGGCCACGGTCGAACAGGCGTGGGCCGACGGTGTCCGGGTCTTCGTGGAGCACGGGCCGCGCAAGCTGTGCACCGGCTGGATCAAGCGGGTGCTCGGCGACCGGGACCATGTGGCCGTCGCGCTGGACACCCCGGGCGACACCGGGCTGCGGCAGCCCTGCCTGGCCGTGGCCGAACTCGTCGCCGCGGGGGTGCCGGTACACGCCGACGAACTGTTCGCCCGGCTCGCGGAGGCCGCCGTCGAGGCCCCGCGTCCCCGGCCCACGGTCACCGTCCCCGTACCCGCGCCTCCCGCGCTGCCACCGCTGGAGCCGGCCCTGGTGACCCTGCCCCGCGCCCCCGAGCTGGCGCCGGTGCAGGACCGGGAGCCCGGCCGGTCCGCGGCACCGGCCTCCGTTGCCGAGCCCCGGCGCGGTGCCGTGGAGCGGCGTCCGGCGCCGAGCGTCCGGCCGGCGGACCCGGACGGACGGGATCCGCGGGTGACGGGCGCCCGCGCCGCGGCCCTCCGGCAGACCCGGCGGGTCGCCGCGCTGCACCAGGAGCTCCTCGCCGGGCACACCGAGGCCCATCGGAGGTTCCTGCGGATGTCCGCTCTCGCCGTCACCGCGCTCAGCGGCGGCGGGCCCGTTCCGGTACGGCCACCGGGCCTCCCGGCCCCGCGGCCGGCCTCCGCACGGCCCACGCCCCCACCGAAGGCGTCACCCGCGCCGCCCCTGAGGCCGGGGCCGAAGTTCGACCGCGCCCAGCTGGAGCACCTCGCCTCCCGGGCGGTCTCCACGCTGTTCGGCCCCCGCTTCGCCGAGCAGGACGCGTACGCGGTGCAGACCCGGATGCCCGAGCCGCCCATGCTGCTCGCGGACCGGGTCACCGGCATCGACGCCGTGCAGGCGGCGCTCACCATGCCCGGCCCGGTGCGCACCGACGGGACGATCTGGACGGAGACCGACGTCCTGCCCGGCAGCTGGTACCTGGACTCCGCCGGACGCATGCCCGCCGGGCTGCTGATCGAGGCGGGCCAGGCGGATCTGCTCCTGCTCAGCTGGCTGGGCGTCGACCTGCTCAACCGCGGCGAGCGCGCCTACCGGCTGCTCGGCTGCGAGGTGACGTACCACGGCAGCCCGCCGCAGGCGGGCGACACCCTGCGCTACGAGATCCACGTCGACGGCCACGCGGAGCACGACGGCGTCCGGCTGTCCTTCTTCCACTACGACTGCTACGTGGACGGCGAACTCCGGCTCAGCGTCCGCGAGGGCCAGGCCGGGTTCTTCACTCCCGAGGAGCTCGCGGGCAGCGGCGGTGTGCGGTGGGATCCCGCCGAGTGGCCGCCCGGCGACGACCTGCCGCTCGACGCGCCCGCCGTGCGCTGCGGGCGGACCCGCTTCGACGCGGACCGGGTGCGGGCCCTGGCCCAGGGCCGGCCGGCGGACTGCTTCGGCCCCGGCTGGGAGGCGACGGCGGCCCATGTCCGCTCACCGCGGATCGACGACGGCAGGCTGCGCCTGCTGCACGAGGTGACCGCGTTCGACCCGGCCGGAGGGCCGTGGGGCCGCGGCTACCTGCGGGCCGAGACCCCTCTGTCGCCGGACGACTGGTTCTTCGCGGGCCACTTCAAGAACGACCCCTGCATGCCGGGCACCCTGATGCTCCACGGCGGTCTCCAGGCCATGGCGTTCTACCTGACGGCCATGGGCTTCACCGTGGACCGGGACGGCTGGCGTTTCGAGCCCGTCGCCGGCCGCCCCTGCAAGGCGATGTGCCGGGGCCAGGCGACACCGGCCGGCCGACGCGTCGTCTACGAGGTGTTCGTACGCGGTGTCTCGGCCGGTCCTGTGCCGACGCTGTACGCCGATGTGCTGGGCTCGGTGGACGGGGCGAAGGCGTTCCTGGGCCGGGACGTGGCGCTGCGGCTGGTGCCCGACTGGCCGCTGTCGCACTGGCGGCACTCGGGCCCGCCCGTCGTGCAGGGCAGCGGTGCGCCGGTGCCGCTTCCCCTGCTCGGCGGGCTGGCCGGGCACCGGGAGGAGAAGCCGGTGGCGACGGCGGCCGACGGACTCCCCTTCGGCTACGCCTCGTTGCTGGCCTGTGCCTGGGGCAGACCGAGTGAGGCGTTCGGCACCGCGTACGAGCCCTTCGACGGCACCCGCAGAGTCGCGCGGCTGCCCGGTCCGCCGTACCACTTCATGAGCCGGATCGTCTCGGTGGACGGTCCGCAGGGCGGTATGCGGGAGGGCAGCGCTGTCGTAGCGGAGTACGACGTGCCCGCGCGGGCCTGGTACTTCGAGCAGAGCGGCTGCCGTACGATGCCGTTCGCCGTCCTGATGGAGATCGCGCTGCAGCCCTGCGGGTGGCTGGCCTCCTACGTGGGCAGCGCGCTGACCACCGACACGGATCTGCTGTTCCGCAACCTCGACGGGGCGGGGACGGTCACCGGTGAGGTGACCCCGGCGACGGGCACGGTCCGCACCCATGCCGAACTGACCCGTGTCTCGCAGAGCGGGGACATGATCATCGAGTCGTTCCGGGTGAGGTGCACGGCCGACGACGCGCCGCTGTTCGAACTGTCCACGACGTTCGGCTACTTCCCGCCGGCCGCCTTCGACCAGCAGCAGGGCCTCCTGGTCCCGGCCGAGGCCCGGGCCCGCCTCGACGAATCCCGTGGACCCCGCGACCGCGTCGTCGACCTGACCGCCCGGCCCGCTCGTTACTGCGCCGGGGAGCCGCGGCTGCCGGGCCCGATGCTGCTGATGCTCGACCGGATCACCGGCTCCTGGCCGGACGGGGGCAGCCGGGGGCTGGGGCGGCTGCGGTCGGAGAAGGACGTGCTCCCCGACGAGTGGTTCTTCCGGGCGCACTTCTTCCAGGACCCGGTGCAGCCGGGGTCGTTGGGCGTCGAAGCCATGTGCCAGCTCCTCCAGTACCACCTGCTCGAACGCGGCGCCGCGGACGGCATCCCGCGCCCCCGCTTCGAGCCGGTGCTGCCCGGCCGCGAGACGACCTGGACCTACCGCGGCCAGATCACCCCGGCCAACCGGCTGATCCGGGTGGACATGGACATCACGGAGAGCGGCACGGACGCGCGGGGCCCCTACGCGACGGCGGACGCGACGCTGTGGGGCGACGACACGTGCATCTACCGAGTGCGCGGTCTGGGCATGCGCGTGGTCTCCGACGCGCCCGCCGGACCCTCGGCCGCCCCCATGAGGTGAGGGCGTTCACAGGCCGTGGCCCGTCGCCGGGAGCAGGACGATCAGCCGGGCGCCGGGGCGGTTGTCCTCGATGTGGGTGGTGCCGTGGTGGGCTGTGACCGTGTCGCGGACGATGGCGAGGCCGAGGCCGCTGCCCCCGGTGTCGCGGGCCCGGGCGTCGTCGAGCCGGGTGAAGCGGCCGAAGACGCGTTCCCGGTCGGCCTCGGGGATGCCGGGGCCGTCGTCGGCGACGGTCAGTCGTGCGGTGTCGCCGAGTGTGCGGAGGCTGATGTCGATCCGGGTGCGGGCATGGCGCAGCGCGTTGTCGAGCAGGTTGCGTACGACACGGGCGAGGGCGTCCTCGTCGCCCGCCACCCGTGCCGCGCCGACGGCGTGCTGGTCGATGACGAGCCGGGTGCGCCGGCGGGCTTCGCGCACCTCGGTGAAGACGATCTCGTCCAGGTCGACGGGGCGGGCTCGCAGCCGCGGCCGGGCGTCGAGCCGTGCGAGCCGGAGCAGGTCGTCGACGAGCCGGGTCAGCCGTTCCGTCTGCGGCAGGAGTCCGGTGGCCAGGGACCGCCCGTCGGCCGGGCCGGGGTGCTGGGCCGCGACGGACAGGCGCGTGTGCAGGGTGGTCAGGGGGTTGCGCAGTTCGTGGGCCGCGTCCGCGACGAACCGCCGCTGCCGCCGGGTCGAGGTGTCCAGGCGAGCCAGCAGGTCGTTGAGGGTCGTGGCCAGCCGGCCGAGCGCGTCGTCGGCGGGTGGTACGTCGAGGCGGCGGCTCAGGTCGGACGCGGTGATCTCGGCGGTCTGGGCGCGCATGCCCTCCACGGGGCGCAGCGCGCGGCCGGTGAGCAGCCACGCGACTCCGGTGAGGGCGGCGACGACCGCCGGCACTCCGGTGGCCAGGCCGACGGTGAGCTGGGCCAGCCCGTGGTCGACGCTCTCGGTGGGCACGGCGACGTAGACGGTCACCGGGTCGCGGGCGGTGCCCGCGGGGATGCCGACGGCGCGCCATGTCCCGCCCGTCCCGACGGGGATGTCGTCGACGGTGTGGGCGCGCGGGGTGGCGGCCCGGCTCGCCGGGAAGGTGAAGGCGCGTGGCCGGCCGCGCAGGTTGGCCGAGCTGGCCCGCACCTTCCCGTTGCCCGCGACCACCTGGACGGCGACTCCGCCGTGGTCGGTGGTGGGGACGTCCGCCGTGGCCTGGTCGCCGGCCTCGTCCGCCGCGACGACCTGGGCTCCCTGGAGGGCGGTCTGGTCGAGTCCGCCGATCAGGCTGGCGTGCAGCCAGACGACGAGCAGGACGGCGGCTCCGGCCAGCCCGGCGGCGATGACCGCGGCCGCGGCGGCGGTCAGCCGCAGGCGCAGCGACCGGCGGGCCCACCAGTTCCGGATCCCCGCCGCCATCGCTCACCCCGTCCCGCCGCACAGCCGGTAGCCAGCCCCGCGGACGGTCTCGATGGTCCGGCGTCCGAAGGGGGCGTCTATCTTGCGGCGGAGGTAGCCGACGTAGACCTCGACGATGTTGGTGTCGCCGTCGAAGTGCTCGTCCCACACGTGGGTGAGGATGTCCGACTTGCTGATCACCTCGTCGGGGTGCCTGAGCAGGTATTCCAGGAGGGTGAACTCCCTCGCGGTCAGGTCGATGTCGCGGTGTCCGCGGCGGCAGCGGCGACGCGCCGGGTCGAGCGTGAGGTCGCCGACGGTGAGGACGGCGGGGCGGGCGGGTGCTCCTCGCCGGAGCAGGGCCCTGAGGCGGGCGACGAGCACGACGTAGGAGAAGGGCTTGCTCAGGTAGTCGTCGGCGCCGAGGTCGAGGGCGTCGGCCTCGTCGTACTCGCCGTCCTTCGCGGTGAGCACCAGCACCGGTGTCCAGGTCCGGGCCGCCCGCAGGCGTTTGAGGATCTCGTAACCGGACAGGCCGGGCAGCATGATGTCGAGCACGATGACGTCGTACGGTTCGTGGAGCGCCCGCCAGAGTCCGTCCGGGCCGTCGTGTGCCAGGTCCGAGACGAAGCCCTCGGTGGCAAGTCCGTCGGCGATGGCCTCGGCGAGTGCCTGCTCGTCCTCGATGATCAGCGTCCGCATGGCAGCCTCAGGAACCACGATAGCTCCGGACCGGAGCCGCTGTTTCCACCGGGAGGCCGGGGTGCGGTACGGCGGTGGGGGTCACCCCTCCATCACCGATTCCACCAGGTCCATGGCCAGGTCCAGGGTGTCGTGCACCGGCAAGCCGTGGTCGGTGAACCAGTCGGTCGTGGCCTCCGGGTGGGGGCCGGTGACCGCCACCCGCCCGCGGCCGAAGGGGGTCACGAGGGCGGCGGGGGCGCCGTTGTCGTAGGTGGCGAGGACGGTGGCGTCGGCGTGCTCGTCGAGGACGAAGAGGGGGCCGTCCTGGAAGAAGACGGTGCGGGGCCTGCCTCTCCAGGTCACCGTGACCAGGGTGTCGCTCTCGTCGTGGACGGTGGCTCCCGGGGCGGAGATGTACTGGTCGGTGTCGCCGGGGAGCAGGCCGAAGCCGGGGGTGGCCCCGGCGAGGTAGCCGCCGAGGCAGAATCCGAGGTAGCGCCCGCCGGCGTGGACGAAGTCGCGGATCTCCCGGCGGCGCCTCCGCAGTCTCCGGTAGGCGGAGGCGAGCGTGCCGCCACCGGGCTGGGCGTACAGCACGGCCTGGGTGAGGATCTCGGCCGACAGCGGGAGCGCCTCGTCCGGGCCGGTGTAGCGGACGTCGAGGTTCCATGGCCCGGAGGAGAGCAGTCCGGCGACCGCCTCGGGGCAGCCGGGCAGCGAGGCGGGGCCGCGGTAGACGAGGGCGAGGGGACGGCGCCCGGCGGCGGCCCCGGAACGCTCCACGTGCGTCATGGCCGTCCCACCGCGGTCACGTCGCCGGACCGGCCGGCCGCCGGTGCCGTGCCGTCTCCCTCGGCGGGGAGACCGTGCCAGCTCGTGCCCGGTGTCAGACGCTCGCCCTTCATCACCAGGGACAGCGCGCCGAGCCGGACACCGGCGCCCACCCGCGTGTCGTAGAGCACGACGGTCCGCGTGCCGACGCTCGCGGCGGGGCCGACGGTCACCGTGGACATCTTCATCACCCGGTCCTCGAAGAGGTGGGTCTGCAGGGAGACGTACATGCCGATCGAGGCGTCGTCGCCCACCTCGACGAGGTCGAACTCGGTGAGGTACGTGGTGCCGATCCAGGTGCGCCGTCCGATACGGGCGCCGAGCAGCCGCAGTACCGGCGGCAGGAACGGCGTTCCCACGAGGGCGCCCACGCCGGCGGGCACCGCGGCGGCCTCGAAGAGGCCGGTGACGAACTCCGTGCGGCGCACGAACAGGCTCCACAGGGGCTCCACGCGCGGCCGGTACCGTCCGGCGACGGTCCACTTGGCCACCGCGCAGCACCCGATGACGGCCAGCACCGCGCCGGCGGTGAACAGCGGTGACACGAGCGGCGTCACCCACGGCCCGGTGCGGCGGGCGGTGTCCGACAGGGCGATCAGGTAGAGGCAGGCCGTGGTCGCGAGCACCGACATGGGCAGGGTGGTGCGGAAGAACTCGATGGCCAGGCGGCCGAGCACGGCCCGGCGGGTGGGCCGGAAGGTCTTCTCCTCCGGGTAGCTCCCGCTGTCCTGGCGCACGGGCAGCCGCAGGGCCGGTGAGCCAAGCCAGGTGCTGCCGGCGGGCACGCGCTGCGGGGGCGGCACGGTGCCCACGCCGACGAGCGAGCCCGGGCCGAGCCGGGTCCCGGCGGGGACGAGCGCCGCGTTGCCCACGAAGGCGCGTTCGCCGATGTCGGTGGGCCGGCAGGCCATGCGTCCGCCCGCGAAGGCGGCGGCGCCGACGCCGGCCATGTCGGCGACGAAGCTGCCGTCGCCGAGGGTGAGCAGGTCGGGATCGAGGTGCGCCGCGGTGGAGATCTCGGCGCGCCGGCCGACGCGGGCGCCGAGCAGCCGCAGCCAGGGCACGGTGTAGAGCGTGGCGTACAGCGAGTTGGTGAGGGTGAGGCTCTGTTCCAGCAGTTTGTCGGCGATCCACTTGCGTACGCCGAGCGCCGAGCGCGCCCGATGGATTCCGGGCGGTGTCCTCGGCAGGACCGCCCGCTTCCCGGCGGCGACGATCAGGCACACCGTGGCGACGAAGACCGGTCCGGACAGGGCGGTCGCCGCGAGAACGTCGGGGGCGCCGCCGCGCGACCAGGCCCACCAGAGCAGAGCGGTGCTCGGCAGGGCGGCGGCGACCACGACGGACTCCAGCAGGACCAGGCCGAGTACGACGGCGGCCAGGTGCCGGGGGCGCCAGGGATCCGCCGCGGTCCGCTCGCGCAGCATCGTCTCGACGTGCGGGGCGAGCGCCTCGACCGGGCGGGCGGGCGATCCGGCGCGGCGCGCTCCGGCCGGGACGGCCTCGTCGGGGCCTGCCGCGGACTGCTCGCCGAGCGCGGATCCGGGGCCCAGGCGGGCGCCGGGTTCGAGGACCGCGTTGGCGCCGACGTACGCCCTCTCGCCGACGGTGATCGGGGCGACGGTGACCCGGCCGTCGGCGACCTGCCAGGGGCGCAGCGTGGCGCCGTAGCCGATCGTGGCGTCCTGGTCGACGCGCAGCAGCGTGGGCAGGCCGACGAAGCCGGTGGCGATGGTGGTGCGGGGGCCGACGCGGGCGCCGAGGAGCCGGAGGTAAGGGCCCATGAGGGGGGATCCGCTGAGCATCCGCAGCGGGCTGATGCCGAGCAGCAGTACGTCCAGCACCCATATCCGCAGGTAGGTCGCTCCCCACAGCGGGTACCGGCCGGGCCGGATGCCCGCCGCCAGGGGCCGTGCGAGCAGGACGGGGACCAGCCAGCGTACGGCGAACCAGCCGGCCAGCACCGCGAGGGCCGGTCCCACGGCTTCGCCGCCCGTCGCCTGTCCGTGGCGCAGTGCGAGGGATCCGGCCACCGGGCCGGTGAGCAGGAGGAGCAGCACGTAGAAGGCCGCGGCCTGGGCGAGGCCGGCGCGCGCGACGCGGGCGGTGCCGTGCCGCAGGGGTGCGGGGCGGGGCCGCCGTGGCGTGCGGGAGGCGTCGGCCGTGGCGCGCAGCCGTGCCGCGAAGCCGGTCACGGTCGGGTTCTCGTACAGGTCGCGCAGGGTGGGGCCGGGCCCGTCGCCCGGGTCGCGCAGCAGCGACACCGCGCGGGCGGCGAGCAGCGAGTGGCCGCCGAGGTCGGTGAAGAAGTCGGCGTCCGCGGAGAGTTCGCCGGGGTCCATGCCGAGCGTCCGTGCCCAGGCGTCGCGCACCCGGGCCTCGAGCCGGTCGCGGACCGGTGTCACACGGCCGGTGCCGGCGAGCCGGCGGCCGGTGGGTGCGGGCAGTCTCGTACGGTCCGTCTTGCCGCTGGGCATGACGGGCAGCCGATCGAGGAAGTCCAGCGTGGCGGGGACCATGTAGGCGGGCAGCGAGTCGCGCAGGCGCCGGTTCAGGCGGGCCGTGAGATCGTCGTCGGGTTCCGTGCCGTTCCCGGCGGGCACGACGTAGGCGGCGAGGATGCGGTCACCGTCGTGTCCGTCACGGGGCGCCACGGGGGTGGTGGCCGCCTGGGCCACACCGGGGTCCTCCAGGAGTACGTTGTCGATCTCGTCCAGGGAGACCCGGTAGCCGCGGATCTTCACCTCGTCGTCGGCCCGGCCCAGGTACTCGATCTCCCCGTCGTCGGTCATCCTGCCGAGGTCTCCGGTGCGGTACAGGCGGCCCGAGCCGGGGGCCAGGGGGTGCGGGACGAAGCGCTCCGAGGTCAGGTCGGGCCGTCCCGCGTAGCCGCGTGCGAGACCCGGACCACCCAGACAGATCTCACCGACGGCGCCGTGCGGCACGGGCCGCAGCCGCTCGTCGAGGAGGACGGCCGAACAGG
Organism: Streptomyces sp. NPDC014889; assembly: GCF_043081205.1. Classification (NCBI taxonomy): domain Bacteria; kingdom Bacillati; phylum Actinomycetota; class Actinomycetes; order Kitasatosporales; family Streptomycetaceae; genus Streptomyces; species Streptomyces sp. NPDC014889. The sequence goes on along the minus strand of NZ_JBIBWH010000012.1, from coordinate 120,135 downwards.
TCGGCAGCGGGCGGCCGATGGTCACCGGGCGACCCGGCCGGAGTTCCTGCCAGGTGGCCGTGACGGTTGCCTCGGTCGGCCCGTAGGTGTTGAGGACGCGCCGTCCCGGCCTGCTCCACCGTTCGACGAGCGGGGCGGGGCACGCCTCGCCGCCGACGACGAGCGTGCGGATCCGCGGCAGGTCGCGGGAGATCGTCGCGAGCAGCGTCGGGACGCAGTACAGGGCGGTGACCTGCTGTTCGTGAAGGAAGTCGGCGAGATCGTCGCCCAACTGGGCGGGGCCACCCGGTCCGGCGACGAGCGTGGCGCCTGCCGCCCAGGTGGGCCAGATCTCCTCGATGGAGAAGTCGAACGACAGGGTCATGCCCTGGTACACGCGATCGTCCGGCCGGATGCCGTAGATGGGTGCCACGACACGCAGGAAGTTGCAGATGCTCGACTGCGCGATCTCCACGCCCTTCGGCCTGCCGCTGGATCCGGAGGTGTACATCACGTACGCCAGCGGATCGTCCGCTCCCCCGGCCGGGACGGCGGGTCGCTCGGCGGGCCGGCCGGCGAGGTCCGCGGCACACGTGTCGATCTCGATCACCTGGCACGTCGTCCGGCACCGCTCCGCCCAGGCGGCGCCGGACGCGAGCGCCGACGTGGTCAGCACCGCGGCCGCGCCCGCGTCGCCCAGGATGAAGGCGACGCGGTCGGGCGGTGCGCCCGGGTCGATCGGCACGAACGCCGCGCCCGCCTTGCACACGCCCAGCAGACACGCGTACATGTCCACGGTCCGGGGCAGCAGCAGGGCCGCGCGGCTGCCCGGACCGATGCCGGCGCGCAGCAGGTGCCGGGCCACCCGGCCGGCCCGCGCGTCGAGTTCGGCGTAGGTCACACGCTGCGCACCGCATACGAGGGCCGGGGCCGACGGGGTGCGGTCGCAGGCGTCGTCGAAGAAGCGGTTCAGCCTGTCACCCGTGCCCCCGGTTCCCGGGGCCGTGCGGCCCCGGCGGGGAGAGACGGGTGGGGCTGCGATGCGGGAACCCATGGGCGCCTCCTCTTCGATGCGGGAAGGAGATGCGGGAAGGACTCGCTTCCTCGGTGCGAAAAGGACCCGGTCGTCCCCCCAGGAGCCCCTCCAGCCTCGGCGACGCCTGCTGAGAGGAGACTGAGAAGCGGCCCCGGGGGTCGGACCCGCGTGCCGACGCGGTCAGCCCCCGGGCGAGCCGGAAGCGGTGGTGACGGTGACCACCGCCGCCGTCCCGTCGACACGGAGGGTGGCGGTGTCGCGGTCCGGGAAGAGGACCGCGTCGAACCGGTCGAGGCGGAGCCCGGACTCGTCGACGGTCACCGTGCCCGTCAACGCGACCACGAGGACCGTGACCCCGGTCCGCGGGACGACGGTGAAGCCCTTGGGCGCCATGCGGACGTGCGCCGTCGCGCGAGTGTGCCGCGTCATCACGTTGAGAGCGGTGACGGGGCCCGAGAGCAGCCGGCAGTCGGTGACCGCGTCCCCCGGGAAGGGAAAGGGCTCGTACGCGCCGGCGAGGGTGTGCGGGCGACCGTCGACGGTCAGTTCGATCCCCGCCCCGTCCACGACGGTGATGATCCTGTCCACCCCCGCGAAGGAGGAGAAGGGGCCGCCGCGAGCGATGTCGGCGAGGCTCAGACGCCAGACGAAGTCCTCCGTTCCCACCCCGGAGGCGTCGGCGGCGATCTCGCGGGTGAGGCCGCCGCCGTTCTTCCAGTGCGTCACCGCCCGGTCGTGCGCCCGGAACACCCGCCTGCCCGTCGTCCCGGCATCCTTTTCGACGGTCATCCCCGGACCGCCGGAACGGTGTGCGCCGGCGCCTGTCCCGGGTCTTCGCCGAGACCCGGGCGGGGTGTCCGGGGCCGGCCCCGGAGGTAGTACACGCCGGAGAGGAATGCCAGCCAGACCGCGCCGACGACCAGGGCGATACGGGTGCTGCCGGAGAAGGCGAGCAGGACCAGGACGCCGGCCATGAAGGCGATCGTGACGATCTGGCCGTAGGGCCAGAACGGAGCCGGGTACTTCAGTGCGGCCGTCTCCTGCGGTGACATCCTGCGGCGTGCCGCGACCTGGGCCAGCAGGATCATCAGCCACACCCAGACCGTGGCGAAGGTCGCGATCGAGGCGATGACGAGGAAGACGTTCTCGGGCATGAGGTAGTTCAGCAGGACGCCGAGCAGCAGCGCGCCCATCATGATGACCACGGTCATCCACGGCACTCCGCCGCGGGAGAGGCGCCGCATGACCCCGGGCGCCTGGCCGCGCTCGGCCATGCCGTACATGATGCGCCCGGCGGCGAAGATGTCGCTGTTGATCGCGGACAGGGCCGCGATGATGACCACGACGTTGAGCACGGTCGCCGCGGACTTGACGCCGAGGCCGACGAAGATCTGGACGAACGGGCTGCCCGCGGCGTCGACGTGCTGCCAGGGATTGAGCGACATGATCACCGCGAGGGTCAGCACGTAGAACAGGACGATGCGCAGGGGGATCGTGTCGACCGCGCTCGGGATGGCCTTCTCCGGGTCCTGCGCCTCCCCGGCGGTGACGCCGATGATCTCGGTGCCGCCGAAGGCGAACATGACGACCGCGAACGACAGGATGAAGCCCTGGGCTCCGTGTGGGAAGAATCCGCCGTTGCTCCAGAGGTTCGACACCCCCACGTGGGCGCCGCCGCTGTACAGGCCGAGGACGAGGATCGCGAGCCCGGCGATGATCATCGCGATGATGGCGACGATCTTCACCAGGGCGAGCCAGAACTCCAGCTCGCCGAAGACCTTGACGCTGAAGAGGTTCATCGCGCCGACGACGACCACCACGGCCAGCACCCAGATCCAGCGCGGTACGTCGGGGAACCAGAAGCCCATGTACACGCCGAAGGCCGTGACGTCCGCCAGGCAGACGATGACCAGTTCGAACGCGTAGGTCCAGCCGGTCGCGAAGCCGGCCAGCGGGCCGAGGTACTTCGTCGCGTACTCGCCGAACGAGCCTGCGCAGGGGTCGCTCACGGCCATCTCACCGAGGGACCGCAGCACCAGGAAGACGGCCGCGCCGCCGATCAGGTACGCCAGCAGAACCGCGGGACCGGCGGCCTTGATGGATTCGGAGGACCCGTAGAAGAGGCCCGTGCCGATCGCGGAACCCAGGGCGATAAAACGTATGTGCCGGGATTTGAGTCCCCTGCTCAAGGTCGCCGTGTCGGTCGTCAACGTGCTGCCCTCCTTGGGACGAATACGTCGTCCCGGACGGGTGAGAGGTGGGGGCGCGTGCCGCTGCTGCGTGAGCCGTCGCGGCGCCCGGGGAACGAGTGCCTTGTATATTCCTGTATAGACAGGCACGTCAATAGGTGAACCAGTGAGCGGACACGAGATCATCGACGAGATCATCGAGACGAAATCGAGCAGCGCCTCGCCCGCGGTCGGGCGGGCGCTGGACATCCTTCTGCACCTCGCCGGCCGCTCGGGCCCCACGCAGGCCACCGCGCTGGCCCGGGATCTGGGCATCCCGCGCTCGTCCGCCTACCACATCCTGTCGGTGCTGGTCGATCGCGGCTTCGTCACCTACGTCCCCAAGGAGCAGGCGTACGGTCTGGGCGTCGCGTCCTTCGAGATCGGCTCCGCGTATCTGCGGCACGAGCCGCTGGAGCGGCTCGCGCGCCCGATCCTGCATCGTCTGGCCCATCGGCTGAGCCAGACGGTGCACCTGGGCATCCTGTACGGCGCGGAGTCGGTCTATCTGCTCAAGGAGCGCCCACCGACCGGTCAGGGCGGCGACGTCGACGTCGCCCTCGTCACCGACATCGGCGTCCGGCTGCCGGCGCATCTGACGGCCAACGGCCGTTCGATCCTCGCCCACTGCGGCGAGGCGCAGCTACGGGCCCTGTATCCGCGGCCGGGCAACCTCGTCACCCGCACGGGCAAGGGCCCGCGCTCACTGTCCGAGCTGCGGAGCCTGCTGGCGCGGGACCGTGAGCGGGGCTGGTCGGAGGAGATCGAGCTGGTCTCCGAGGGGTTCCGCTCGATGGGGGTGGCCGCGTTCGACCACAACTCGCGTCCCGTGGCGGCGCTCAGCAGCACATGGAGCCGGCACTACAGCCGGCACGACCCGGACCATGTGCGGCACGTCCTGCACCAGGGGGCAGCACGCCTGACGGCAGCGGTGTCCGGCCGCGCCCCCTCGGGGGCGGCGGGCCGCGGAGGAGCGGGGAATCACCCCGCGCGGGAACGATCCACGGGAGAACGACCCGCCGAGGACGCGGCCTGACCGGCGCGGCTCGGCCGCCGGTGCGGCGGTCGGCTCGGCGGTCGGGCCGGTAACCAGACCCGACGGTCAGCTCACCGGCCGACCCAACAGCCAGCACGGCGGTGGCTTCGCCAGGCAGCAAGGCGGCTGGACCAGCGGTCAGCGCGGCGACGCGCTCGGCAGCCGGCTTGCCCGCCGACCAGGCGGCCGAGCCAGCGGCCAGGGGCCCGTGCGACTGACGGCCGGTGCCGGGCCGCACCCCCGGGGGGCAGGCCGCAGAGGAGCAGGGAATCGACCCGCGCGAGATCGATCCGCGGGAGAGCGGGACGCCGCGGGCCTAACCGGTGCGAGGCTCGGCCGCCGGTACGGCCGGGTCGGCGATCGGGGCGGTCCAGCCCCGACGGTCAGCTTGCCGGTCGACGCGGCGGTTGGCTCGCCCGCCGGCGAGGCGGCCGGCCCAACAGACGGCGCGGCGGTGGCTTCACAAGGCAGTGAGGCGGCTGGACCTGCGGTCAGCGCGGCCAGGCGCTCGGCGGCCGGCTCCCCCGCCGGCAAGCAGCCCACCCAGCGGCCCGGCCGCGCCCCCTTGCGGGGGCGACGGGCGGCAGAAGAGCAGGGAACCGCCCCGCGCGGGACCGATCCACCGGAGAACGACCCGCCGAGGACGCGGCCTGAACAGCGCGGCTCGGCCGCCGGTGCGGCGGTCGGATCGGCGGTCAGGAGGCTCCGCGGCTGACGGCCGGTGCCCGGCCGCACCCATGGGGGCGGCGGGCCGCAGAGGAGCAGGGGGATCGCCCTGCGCGGGACCGATCCACCGGAGAACGGCACGCCGCGGGCGCGGCCTGACCGGCACCGTTCGACCGCTCGCGCGGCGGGCGGCTCGGGGCTCAGTGGGTGTCGAACGTGCCCTCGAGGCGGTAGCGGGAGCCGGGATGGAGGAGGCGGGCGACGCTGACGAGGGCGCCCTGCGACCAGGTGCGGCGCTGGATCAGCAAGCAGGGCTCCGACTCCTCGATGCCCAGGATCTCGCACTCCTCAGCGGACGGAAGCACCGCCTCCACGATGTGCTCGCCCTTGCCCAGCGGCGCGACCTCGGAAAGGAACGTGAACGGCGTGCGCCGCGTGAAGTCCTGCTCCAGATAGCCGGGGGCGAAGCCCGGGTGGACGTAACGGTCCTCCAGCTGGACGGCCACGTCGTTCTCGAAGTGCACCACGCGGGACCGGAAGACCGTGTGCCGCTCGCCGAGGCCGAACTGGGCGCTGATCTTCGGCCCCGCCTCCTCCTCGCGCAAGGACAGCACCCGGGCGCGATAGCGGTGGCCGCGGCGGCGGACCTCGTCGGCGATGTTGTGCACCTCGACCAGGGCGGAACTGCCCTTGTTCAGGGCCACGAAGGTGCCGACCCCCATGACCCGCCGGAGCAGTCCCTGCGCGGTCAGCTCGCGCAGCGCGCGGTTGATCGTCATACGGGACAGGCCGAGCGACTCGACGAACTGGTTCTCCGACGGCAGGGCGTCGCCCTCGCGCCAGCGACCGCTGGTGATCTGCTCGGTCACGAGGTCCTTCACCCGCTGGTACGCGGGAGCCGAGCCCGGCGCCTGTTCCTCGTACAGACGGGCGAGGTCCGCACCCTCCACGGCCACGCCGTTCACCATCCTCGTCACCCTCGGTTCCCCCCACGCCCGGCCGGCGGGCTGTCGGAAAAATTCTAGGGGAAGCGCCTTTCCGCCCGTCCCGCCGAGCCGGTTTCTCGGATCCGAGAAATCCGGACGGCGCGCCTGGCCACCGGTGTGCTCCTCGCATGTCATGGAAGCACGGACGAAGGTCCGTCCCCACTGACATCCCCACCCAGGAGACAGCATGGCCGGCGTTTCCCCCGAGGCCCGCAGTATCCGCGCCCCTCGCGGCCCCGAACTGAACTGCCTCGGCTGGCAGCAGGAAGGCGCCCTGCGGATGCTCATGAACAATCTCGACCCGGAGGTCGCCGAGCACCCGGAGGAGCTGGTCGTCTACGGCGGCACCGGCAAGGCCGCCCGCAACTGGGCCGCCTACGACGCCATCGTCCGCACCCTCAAGACGCTGAAGAGCGACGAGACGCTGCTGGTGCAGTCCGGCAAGCCGGTCGGTGTCATGCGCACCCACGAGTGGGCCCCGCGGGTGCTGCTGGCCAACTCCAACCTGGTCGGCGACTGGGCCGACTGGGAGGAGTTCCGCCGTCTGGAGGCGGAAGGCCTCACGATGTACGGCCAGATGACCGCCGGTTCCTGGATCTACATCGGCAGCCAGGGCATCCTTCAGGGCACCTACGAGACGTTCGGCGCCGTGGCCCGCAAGAAGTTCGGCGGCAGCCTGGCCGGGACCATCACGCTCACCGCCGGACTCGGCGGCATGGGCGGCGCCCAGCCGCTCGCCGTGACCATGAACGACGGCGTGGCCCTCTGCGTCGACTGCGACCCCACGCGGATCGAGCGCCGTATCGCGCACCGCTACCTCGACGTCGCGGCGGACGACCTCGACCACGCGCTCCGGCTCGCCGTCGAGGCCAGGGACGCCCGCAGGCCCCTGTCCATCGGCCTCACCGGCAACGCCGCGGAGGTGTTCCCGAAGCTGCTGGAGATGGGCGCGCCCATCGACATCGTCACCGACCAGACCTCCGCGCACGACCCGCTGTCCTACCTCCCCGTCGGGGTGAGCGTGGAGGAGTGGCACGAGCAGGCCCGCAAGGACCCGGCCGACTTCACCGAGCGCTCCCGCGCGTCCATGGCCAGGCACGTCGAGGCCATGGTCGGCTTCCTCGACGCCGGGGCCGAGGTCTTCGACTACGGCAACTCCATCCGCGACGAGGCCCGCAAGGCCGGCTACCAGCGCGCGTTCGACTTCCCCGGCTTCGTGCCGGCGCACATCCGCCCGCTGTTCGAGGAGGGGCTCGGCCCGTTCCGCTGGGCCGCCCTGTCCGGCGACCCCAAGGACATCGAGGCCACCGACAAGGCCATCCTGGAGCTGTTCCCGGAGAACGAGCACCTGCACCGCTGGATCAGGATGGCCGGTGAGCGCGTGTCCTTCGAGGGCCTGCCCGCCCGTATCTGCTGGCTCGGCTACGGCGAACGCCACCGCGCCGGGCTTCGGTTCAACGAGATGGTCGCCTCCGGCGAACTGTCCGCTCCGATCGCCATCGGCCGTGACCACCTGGACTCCGGCTCCGTCGCCTCGCCGTACCGCGAGACCGAGTCGATGCTCGACGGGTCCGACGCCATCGCCGACTGGCCGCTGCTCAACGCCCTGGTGAACACCTCCTCCGGCGCGTCCTGGGTCTCCATCCACCACGGCGGCGGCGTCGGCATGGGCCGCTCCATCCACGCCGGCCAGGTCTGCATCGCCGACGGCACCGAACTCGCCGCCCAGAAGCTCTCCCGCGTGCTGACCAACGACCCGGGCATGGGCGTCATCCGCCACGTGGACGCCGGCTACGAGCACGCCGCCTCGGTGGCGCGGCGGCGCGGAGTGCGCGTCCCGATGGCCGAGGGCGACACGGAATGAGCACGGACGGCACGGTGACGTCCGCCGCCACCGCGACGGTGGCCGCGGACGTGGCGCCCGGGCCCTGGACGGGCCGGGACGACGGGCCCGGGGACGACAACCTGCGCTGGCACCACGTGGTCGGCCTCGACCCCCGGGACGCCGGGCCGGGGGACGTCGCGTTCGTCGGCTTCCGCAGCGACGAGGGGGTCCGGCGGAACAAGGGCCGTCAGGGTGCGGCCGACGGCCCGCGCGCGCTGCGCGGCGCCCTCGCGTCCATGGCGCTGCCCGCGCCGGTGCGGGCGCTGGACGTCGGCGACATCGAGGTGGCCGACGGCGACCTGGAGGGCGGGCAGCACCGCCTGGGCCGGGTGCTCACGCCGCTCGTCGACCGCGGTCACCCCGTGGTGGTGCTCGGCGGCGGCCACGAGGTCGCCTACGGCACCTACCTGGGGCTGTCCGGCACCCGCGCCCTGCGCGAGGGCGCGCGTCTCGGGGTGCTGAACCTCGACGCGCACTTCGACCTGCGCGACGACGTCCGGCCCAGTTCCGGCACCCCCTTCCTCCAGATGGCACAGAGCGAGGAGCGGCACGGGCGACGGCTGAACTACTGGGTGCTCGGAGTGAGTCAGCCCAGCAACACCACCCGTCTCTTCCGCACCGCGGACAGGCTCGGGGTGCGGTACCTGCTCGACACCGAGTGCGGCCTGCCCGACCTGCAGCGCGTCGACGCGTTCATCGAGGAGTTCCTGGCGAGCTGCGACGTCGTACATCTCAGCATCGACCTCGACGTGCTCCCCGCCGGTACGGCCCCGGGCGTGAGCGCTCCGGCCGCCTACGGGGTCCAGATGGAGGTCGTCGAGCACGTCTGCGCCGCGGTCGCGGCGAGCCGGAAACCGGCCGTCTGCGACGTCGCCGAGCTGAACCCGGACCTCGACGCCGACCACCGCACGGCACGGGCGGGCGCCCGGCTGATCCACCGCGTCCTGACCACCAGGAGCGCGCCGGCCCAACCGGCGTGACCTGAGAGCCGGTCGCCGGGCTGTGAGAGCAAGGGTCTTTCGTTTGGATCAGGCCGGATCAGGGAGCGGGGTCTGGTGCCGTGGATCGCAAGGCGGAGGAGGGCGGCAGGGCGGAGCCCTGCCAACCGACGACAACGCCGCGAGGCGCGGCACCAGGGCCCGCGAGCCCGGCATGATCCAAACGAGAGGCCCGAGGGACAGCCGCAGCCCGGCGACCTCCAAATCGGCGCGAGTGGTCACCGCGCGGCGTCTGAGTACGGGACCTGAGTACGCGCGCTCATGTCCGGCGGCGGGGCGCGCAGCAGACTCCACGGCATGACCCACCTACCACCACCGGCCGAGGAGTTGCGGATCCTCGACGCGGAGCTGCGGCAACTCGACGCCCGCCGTGCCCAGTTGCTGTTCCGCCGTGCCCACCTGATCGGTCTCCTCCAGCCGGCCCTCCCGCCCGCTCCGCCGGGGCCGCGGCGGCCCGAGACCACCGCGCCCCGGGTGCAGAACGTGCTCCTCGTCCTCGGCGGCGTCCTGCTGACCGTCGCCGCGATCGCGTTCACCCTGATCGGCTGGGGGCACCTGGGCATCGCCGGACGGTCCCTGGTGCTGGCCACGGTGACCGCGGCGGCCCTCGGCGCTCCCGTGTTCCTGCTCAGGCGCGGGCTGCGCTCGACGGCGGAGGCGCTGGCGGGCCTCGGGCTGGCGCTGACGGTGCTCGACGCGTACGCGCTGCACGAGGTCGCGCTGACGGCCACCGACGGCACGGCGTACGCGGCCGTCGCGGCGACGTGCCTGGGCGGGGTGTGGTGGGGGTACGGCAGGGGGCTCGGTTCGCTGCGCCTTCCCTTGCCCGCCGCGCTGGGCGCCGGCCAGTTCCCGCTGCTGCTGTGGGCGGTGGCGGCCGGTGCGGGCCCGTACGCGATCACGGCCGCGCTGCTGCTGACGGCCGCGTGCGACACGGTGGTCGCGCTCCGGACGTCCGCGCGGTCCCTGCGCATCGCCGCCTGCGTCGGCGCGTACGGGACGGGCGGCTGGGGCGTGCTGGCGGGCGGCGTGCTCTCCTGGGAGGCGGCCGGTCCGAGCGCCGCCGTCCGTGCCGCGGCGCTCCTCGTCCTCGCGGCGGCGATCGCGCTGTACGCCGCCTGGCGCGCCCCGCGGCAGGGCCTCGCCACCGGCGCCGCGGTGACCGGCGGGCTGCACCTGGTCGCGGCGTTCGGCGGCATCCCGCGTGCGGTGCTGCCCGAGATATGGACGGTGCCCGGCTATCTGCTCTGCGGGGTCGGGCTGGCGGCGGCCGTGCGCGTTCGGCTCCCGGATGCCGTGCGGCGTGGTGCCGCATGGGCGTCGGCCGCCGTCCAGGCCCTGGCGGTGCTGTGGGCGCTGCCCGTCGTCCTCGTGACGCTGCTGGGTCCGGTCGGCTGGACGGGGCGGGTCTGGTCCGGGGCGCCGTCGGATCTGCGTGCGGCGGTGACGCTCCGGGCGCCCTGGCCCGTGGACGCGGCGGCCGCGCCGCTGGTGCTCGCGGTCGTCGCGGCGGTGCTGGCCGGGGCGGCTCGCGCCATCACCGCCCGGCGCGACCAGGGCGCGGCCGGGACCGTGGTCCTGGTCTGGGCGAGCGCGCTCGTCCTCCCGGTCACACTGCGACTCCCTTATACGGCCGGCCTGTTCGCGCAGGGGCTGACGGTCGTCGCGGCGCTGGCCATGGCGGCGTACGCGCGCCGGACGACGACGTCCCTCACCGCTGCGCTCCTCTCCCTGCTCACCGCGGCCGGCCTCGCGTTCCTCTCGCTCGCCTCCCGGGACGCGACCCTGGCGGTGCTCGCCGCGCTGACGGCGGTCTTCACGGTGGCCGCCGCCCACCCGCGGCTGACCGCCGTCTACGCGAGCGCGTCACTGGCCGGTGCGGCGGGTCTGGCGTGTGCGGTGGGTGCCGCCGCGGGCTGGTCCGCCGCGCACACGGCGCTGCTGGTCCTGCTCGTCCCGGCCGCCGCGGCGCTGCTCGCGGCGCGGGTCCCGAGGGCCGCGGTACCGGTCGAGGTCACCGGTGCCGTCGCGGGGCTCCTGGCCGTCGGGCTGGCCGTCACCGACGCGCCCGTGCTGGCGCTGGTACTGGCCCTGTGCGGGGTGATCGCCGCGGGCACCGCCGTGCGCGCCGACCGCCGTCAAGTGGGGTACGCGGCCGCCGCGTTGTTCGTGCTGGCCACCTGGGTGCGGCTCGGGTCGTGGGCCGTGGGCACCCCGGAGGCGTACACCCTGCCGGTGACCGTCCCGGCGCTGGTCGTGGGCTGCTTGCGGCGCCGCCGGGACCCCGGGGCCTCGTCGTGGACGGCGTACGGTCCCGGGCTCGCGGCGACGCTCGCGCCGAGCCTGCTCGCGGCGTGGGCCGACACCGACTGGCCGCGCCCCCTGCTGCTGGGCACGGCCGCCCTCGTGCTCACCCTGGTGGGCGCCCGCCACCGGCTCCAGGCGCCGCTCGTTCTCGGCGGGAGCGTGCTCGTGCTGGACGCGCTGCACGAACTCGCCCCCTACCTGGTGCAGTTGGCGGGCGCACTCCCCCGCTGGCTCCCTCCCGCGTTCGCCGGGCTGCTGCTGCTCGCGCTGGGCGCGACGTACGAGCAGCGAATCCGGGACGCCCGGCGGATGCGGGAGGCGCTGGGCCGGATGCGCTGAGAGACGGGCCGGGGGCCGGGCGGGCTCAGCACATGGGGCGGCCGCTCACGTCGGGGTGCCACGACCATCCGGGCCGGCACTACCGGAAGGTCGCCCTGAGAGTGCTGTTCGAGGAGCCGCCCTCCCGGGCCTGAACAGCCGGGGCCCCGCCGTCACCTACCAGGGCAGCGGCCCCGTCACGTCGAAGTAGCCGCCGCTGGGGCCGTCCGGGTCCAGCCGTGCCATGCGGACGATGATCTCGGCGCCCTCCTCCACGGTCTGGGTCCCGGTGTTCCCGTTCAGGTCCGTCTTGGTGAAGCCGGGCTCCACCGCGTTGATCCGCATGTCCGGGAACGCCTTCGCGTACTGCACGGTGACCATGTTGACCGCGGCCTTCGACGCCGGGTACGCGACCCCGGGGTATGCGGCGGCGGGGTGGCCGGGGTCGGCGACGTGCGTGAGGGAGGCCAGGCCGCTGCTGACGTTGACGACGACCGGCGACGCGGACCGCCGCAGCAGCGGCAGGAACGCGTGGGTGACGCGTACCGTGCCGAAGACGTTGGTCTCGAAGACCTCCCGCATCAGATCGGCGGTGACCTCCGCCGCGCCCGCCACCCCGTTGTCCGGGCCGCGCGCCTCGACGCCGGCGTTGTTGACCAGCACGTCGAGACCGCCGCCGGCCTCGATCGTGCTCACCGCCGCCGCCACGGACGCGTCGTCGGTGACGTCGATCTGCACGGCCCGGGCCCCGTCGCCCAGCCGCTCGGCGGCGCCGCGGCCCCGGTCCGCGTCCCTGCTGCCGACGTAGACGGTGTGGCCCTCGGCGATCAGGCGGCGGGCGGTCTCGTACCCGAGACCCTTGTTCGCTCCGGTGATCAGTGTTGTCGTCATGCCTCCACGATCCGCCCTGCCCGTGCGCGCAGCCAGGCGTCCCGTCCTGCTGGGACCGGCGGCACCATGCAGGCAGGCGGCCGGCGGGGGTGACCTCTGACGACTTTTGCCTATAGGTCGTAGGCAAATGCATAATGGGCTTCGGGTCGAGGCCTTCCTCGACGCTCCGACTCTTGATCAACAGGCTGAGGCGATGAACACCGAGCACGACTGGATCACCACACCCGTCACCGCGGACCTCCTGCGTGGACACCTGGACGTGGAGCGCACGGCGCACGGCCTCCTGCCGCACCGGCTGCCCGCAGGCGCGCGCCGGCAGATCCCCGACGAGCAACTGGCCATGGCCGAGGCCCAGCCGTCCGGCGTACGGCTGGCCTTCCGCACCCGGGCCACCGCCGTCGAACTGGAGACCCTGCCCACCAAGAGGGCCTACCGCGGCTTCCCGGCACCGGCCGACGGCGTGTACGACCTGCTGGTCGACGGCCGCCTCGCGGGCCAGGCCACGGTGACCGGCGGCAACGTACGCACCGTCGACATGGCCACCCAGTCCGCCGAACTGCTCGAAGGGCCTCCCGGCACCGCCCGGTTCACCGATCTGCCCGCGCGGGACAAGGACGTCGAGATCTGGCTTCCCCACACGGAGATCACCGAGCTGATCGCCCTGCGCACCGACGCCCCGGTCGAGCCGGCGCCGGACAGCGGACGCCGGGTGTGGCTGCACCACGGCAGCTCCATCAGCCACGGCTCGAACGCCGCCCACCCGACCGCCATCTGGCCGGCCCTGGCCGCGGCCCGCGGCGGAGTGGAGCTGGTCAACCTGGGGTTCGGCGGCAGCGCGCTGCTCGACCCGTTCACCGCTCGCGCGATGCGGGACACCCCCGCGGACCTGATCAGCCTCAAGATCGGCATCAATGTCGTCAACACGGACGCGATGCGCCTGCGCGCCTTCACGCCCGCCGTCCACGGCTTCCTCGACACCATCCGCGAGGGGCATCCGACGACGCCGCTGCTGGTCGTGTCCTCCATCCTCTGCCCGGTCCAGGAGGACACCCCCGGCCCCCTCGCGCCCGACTTCGCGAACGGCACCCTGCGGTTCAGGGCCACGGGCGATCCGGCCGAGCGCGCCGCCGGGCGCCTGACGCTCGGCGTCATCCGCCGGGAACTCGCCGAGATCGTCGAGCAGCGGGCGGCCGACGACCCCAACTTGCACCACCTCGACGGGCGTGAACTGTACGGCGAGGCGGACTACGCCGAACTCCCGCTGCCCGATGAGGTCCACCCCGACCCCGCGGCGCACCGCCGCATCGCCGACAACTTCGCGCGGCTCGTGTTCGGCACCAAAGGCCCCTTCGCCCCCGGGACCGGCTGCTGACTCTGTTGCGGTGCGGGCCGGGGAGCCGTCCGGGCCAAGCCGCCGGAGACCGGTATGGGGCCGAGAAGGTCGTCGCCGTCCTGGTGGCGCAGGACCCAGTCGTCGAGGTCGAGGGCCGTTTCCAGCGGCTCCCTGACCATGTGGGTGCGCAGGCGGCTCGCCGCGCGGGCCTCGGTCCGCTCAGGCGGGAGCAGTTCCTCCCGGAAGCCGGTCTCGGCGACGGCGAAGCGTGCCCGGGCGGCCTGCGGGGAGACACCCAGGACGTCGCCGATGAGCTGCCAGTCGGCGCCGCCCATCCGCTCGTACACGGCGGCGGTCTCGAAGAAGAGCCGCGCCGCCGCGAGCACTCGGGCGGCGTCGGCCAGCACGGCACCCGGCTCACGTATGGTCCCGTCGGGGTTCAGCTCGTGCGCGCCGACGGGGACCGCGGCCCGCGCGAGATCCGCCAGTACGCAGGCGTCGTAGGCCATCACCAGCCTCGCTCGCGCCGTGTCCGTGTACGTGTCCGTGCACGTGTACGGTCCGGTGGCTTCCGTGTCGCGTTCGCTCATGTCGGTCGGTCTCAGCTCCCAACGATCGGTGATGGTCGTCCATCGGTGCCCTGCGCGGGGCGGACGGCATCCTGCCTACGGCCAGGCCGAAGTGTCCCCGGCGCTCGGAGTCCGACCCGTTGAGCATCGCCGCGCGACCCGCGGGTGCACAATGCGCAATCGACGCAGCCGGCCTCAGGCTGGTCCTTAGGCTGGCCCTGAGGTTGAGCTTTAGGCTGGGGCGGTGCGCTACGACCTGGACGATCTGCGGCTCTTTCTCCACATCGTGAGGGAGGGTTCGATCACGGCGGGCGCTGAACGGATGCACCTGAGCCTGCCGTCGGCCAGCGCCAGGGTGCGCTCGCTGGAGCACCACGCCGGTGTGGCCCTGCTGATCCGCGGACGACGAGGCGTGCGGCCCACGCCCGCGGGCACGACCCTGGCGCGCCACGCACGCGACGTGCTCGACCAGACCGCACGCCTCGAAAGCGCCGTCGCCGGCTACACCCGGTCCCCGACCGCGCCGCTCACCCTGCCGGCGGGCGGATCCGCGATGCATCGGCTGGTGCCCCAGGCCCTGGTGTCGTTCCTGCGCGCCCACCCGGACGTCGACGTCACGGTGTGCGAGAGCCGCACGCCGCAGACAGTGCGGATGCTCGCCGACGGCGAGGCGGACCTGGGGGTCGTCGTCGACGACGAGGCCCGCGACTGCGGCCTGCGCATGGAGCCGCTGGGTGACGACTCCCTCGTGGTGATCGGGCAGGCCGGAGGAATCCTCGCCGGCCGGACCTCGCTGGCCTACAGCGAGGTCGCCGAACATCCGCTCGTCGGGCTCGACGCCGGCTCCTCGCTGCGCCGCTGGATCGAGGCGCACCTCCCGCCGCACGCTCCGGTGGCCCGCTACCGCACCACCGTCGCCGACCTGGGCGTCCTCGTCGCCCTCGCCGCGGCAGGCGTCGGACTCGCGGTCGTACCGCGTCGCGCCGTCGACCCCGACCAGCCGCTCACCGTGTGCGAACTGCAGGATCCCTGGGCCCGCCGCCGCCTTCTGCTGGCCTGGGGCGTCAAGGACGGCGCCGTGTCGACGGCCACCGCCGCGCTCGCCGAGCACCTGCGTGAGGCGGCCCTGTCCGAGTGGGGTGCCGGAGGCCGCGGCTAGCGAGAGGCGGTCCCGGGCCACCTGGTGCAAGCTGCGAAAGGAGGCGGCACCTCGTCGGGCGCGGCGGATGCGGCGGGGATGCGATCTGTGAAGGGCGGTGCTGGGCGTGAGGGATCCGAACACGGGACGCGTGGGGGATGCGGAACAGGCCGCGGAACAGAGCGGCATGGCCCCGGGCGTGGAGGCCGAAGCGCCGTCGGGAGCGCCCTTGGCTGGATGCGTGGCGCTGGTGACCGGTGCGTCCAGCGGCATCGGTGCGGCGACCGCCCGGCAACTGGCCCGGCAGGGCGCGGCCGTGGCGGTCGTCGCCCGGCGTACCGAGCGGCTGGAGGAACTGGCCTCCAGGATCCGCGACCAGGGCGGTTCGTGCGCCGTCCTCACCGCCGACCTGGCCGATCCGGCGCAGGCACGTCAGGCCGTCGAGGACGCCGTCGGCCGCTTCGCGCGGTTGGACGTGCTGGTGAACAACGCCGGTTACGTGGCCATGGGCCCCGTCGAGGAGGGTGATCCGGCGGAGTGGCGGCGGATGGTCGACCTCAACCTCGACGCCGTGCTGGAGATGTCACGGGCGGCCCTGCCGCACCTGCTCGGGGCGGCGGCGGACGGACCACGCGGGACGGCCGATCTTGTGAACGTCAGCTCCGTCGCGGGCAGGGTGGCACGCAGGAACAACGCCGTGTACTCGGCGACGAAGCACGCGGTGTGCGCGTTCAGCGAGGCCATGCGCCAGGAGGTGACCGGAAGGGGCGTACGGGTGGGTCTGATCGAACCGGGCTTGACCATGACGGAGATGGCGGCCGGCGGCGGGCGCCTCGCCGCACGTGCCCTGCCGGAGGATGCCTGGTTGCGTGCCGATGACATCGCCCGCGCCATCACCTTCATGATCACTCAGCCCGCGCACGCCGCGATCAACGAGATCATGATGCGCCCGACGGCCCAGGAACACTGACCGCTCGGTAACGGCACTCGCGTCGTGCCCGCCGCGCCGAGGTGCGTCCGCGACGGGCTCCGTCGCCATCAACGTCGGCATGGCGGGCGGCGCCCTCCTCGGAGGACACCTCCGGGAGTTCCCCGGCCACCACGGCCTCCCCCTGACCGGCGCCCTCCTCGCCGCCGCGGCCCTCACCCTCCTCCTCGCCGAGCGCCGCGGTTAGCCTGGCGGCATGGAAGCGATCCTGGTCAGCGCGTGTCTGCGCGGTGTGCCGTGCCGGTTCGACGGCCGGCACAAGATGTCCTCGGAGATCGAGGAGGCGGTGGCCGGCCGCGAAGTCGTCTCCTTCTGCCCGGAGGTCGCGGGCGGACTCGTGATCCCGCGGCGGCCCGCCGAACTGGTGGGCGGCGACGGACACGACGTGCTCGACGGGACGGCCCGGGTCGTCGACGACACCGGGCGTGATGTGACGGCGGAATTCGTGAACGGAGCACGACGCGCGCTCGCGGCGGCGCGCGACGCGGGCTGCGCCGAGGCGCTGTTGATGCCGCGCAGTCCCTCGTGCGGACGCGGCGCGGTCCACGACGGTTCGTTCGCCGGGGAGTTGGTGCCGGGAGACGGGGTCACGGCGGCGCTGCTCGAGCGCCATGGGATCGTCGTACGGCCCGCGCCCGGGGTGTGAGCGAGTCTCCTCACCGGTGGGGGAGGAGGGCCGGGCTGCCCGGCCCTCCTCCTCGGCTGTCAGGAGGGCACCTTCTCCGGTTCCGGGGTCGGCTTGGGGGTGGGCGGCCCGGGTGTCGGCAGCGGGCCGCCGCGCAGCAGCGCGCCGCTGACGACGGCGCCGAGCGCGAAGATGCCGGCGCACCACCAGAACACCCGGGTGTAGCCGTGGATCGTCGCCAGGTGGAGCAGCGCCGGTCCCGGCCTGCCGTGGGCGTGGCCGGTCAGGTAGTCGGTGGTGGCGCTCGCGGCGATCGTGTTGAGCAGCGCGGTGCCGATGGCGCCGCCGAGTTGCTGGCCGGTGTTGATGGCGGCCGAGGCGATGCCCGCGTCCTGCGGCAGCACTCCGGAGGTGCCGGTGCGCAGAGCGGCGGCGAAGATCAGGCCCATGCCGAGCCCGATCACCATGATCGGCCCGAGGAGCGTCGAGGCGTAGGGGGAGTCCGGTCCGATCCGGGTCAGCAGGGCCATGCCGCCGACGTTGATCAGCATGCCCGTGGTGATCAGCGGCCGCGGGCCGAAGCGCGGCATCAGCCGGATGTTGCCCACGGTGCTCGCCACGGCCGTGACGGCCACCATCGGCAGCAGGGCGACACCCGACCTGATCGCCGAGTACCCCAGGTCCGTCTGCATGTAGTAGATGAGGAAGAGCAGCACGCCGAACATGCCCGCGCCGATGACCAGTGCGGCGATGTAGGAACCGCCGCGGTTGCGGTCGAGCACGACCCGCGGGGGCAGCAGCGGGTGCTGGGCGCGGCGCTGCCAGAGGGAGAACAGCACCACCAGCACACCGCCCGCCGCGAGGAAGCCCCAGGTCGACGGGGTGTGCCAGCTGTGTGTCGCCGCGTTGGAGAAGCCGTAGACCAGGCAGAGCATGCCGCCGGACACCACGACCACGCCGGGGACGTCCATCCGGGTGCCCGTGCGCGGCTGACGGGTCAGCAGCGAGGAGCCGACGATCAGCGAGAACGCCGCGAAGACCAGGTTGATGTACATGCACCAGCGCCAGTTCAGGGCGGAGGTCAGTGCGCCCCCGATGAGCAGGCCCAGGCCGCCGCCGCTGGCCGCGACCGCGCTGAAGACGCCGAACGCCCTGCCGCGCTCTCTGGGGTCGGTGAACGTGGTGGCCAGCAGCGACAGGGTGGTGGGCGCGAGCAGCGCGGCGAAGACGCCCTGGCAGGCGCGGGCGGCCACCAGCATGCCGAAGCTGTTGGCGGCGCCGCCGACCGCGGAGGCGGCCGCGAAGCCGGCCAGGCCGGCGACGAACGTCTCCTTGCGTCCGATGAGGTCGGCCAGCCGGCCGCTGAACAGCAGCAGGCTGCCGTAGCTCAGCGCGTAGGCCGTCACGACCCACTGCTTGTCCGCGTCCGAGAAGTGCAGCGCGGTCTGCGCCGACGGCAGCGCCAGGTTCATCACCGTGGCGTCGAGGGTCAGCATGAGGTAGGCGGTGCAGATGACGGCGAGGACCATCCACCGCCGTGAGTCCCCGGCCGCGGGAACGGCGTTGGGTGTGGACATGAGGTGTCTCCTGGTCGCGTGGGTCGGAGTTCGGGCTCAGTCCGTATGACAGGCGGCGGCCGCGGGATGTGACCGGCCGTCCACCGCGGTCCGGGAGCGGGCCGGTGGGCGGGTCGTCGTACTCCGCGTCGGCGTCGACCGGGGCCATGACGTGCCGCGTCGGGTCAGCACAGGACGATGTCCATGCCGGTGAGGTCGGCCCGGACGTCGATGCCGGTGATGAGGTCCTCGGCGATGCCGAAGCGGTACACGGCGCGGGGCACGCCGCGCGGGGCGTAGGCCAGTCCGGCGGAGCCGTCGACGAGGGCGGGCACCGGGTCCCAGGAGAGCTTCGCGAAGGCGCGCGCGACGGCGTCGGAGCCGCGCATCTCCGGCGGCGCGTGCCTGCCCCTGGCCGCGGCCATCCGCACGACCGTCCGGTCGGCGCGCAGCACGATGTCCGGGGCGAGCAGGGTCAGCAGCGCCTCGAAGTCCCCCTCGCGGGAGGCGGTGAGGAAGGCCTGGATGAGATCGGCCTTGCCGGCCTGGTGGGTGCCGGCGCCCTCGTCCGGATCCGGCCGGATCGTCGCGCCTGCGCCCGGTGTGCCCGGGGCGACGCCCTGGCGCTGGACGCGGCGGCGGCCGCGGCTGGCCAGTTGGCGGGCCGCGGCCGGGGTGCGGTCCACGATCGGCGCGATCTCCTCGAAGGGCACGGCGAACAGGTCGTGCAGCACGAACGCCAGCCGCTCGGCGGGCGTGAGCGTGTCGAGGATGAGGAGCATGGCGGTGCCGACCGACTCGGCGAGCAGCGCCTCCCGTTCCGGGTCGACCGGCGTGTCCTGGCGGGCCGGGCCGCCGGTCTCGGGGGCGTCGACCAGGTCCTCGCGGCGCGACTTGCGGGACTGGAGCATGTTCAACGACACCCGGGCCACGACGGTGGTGAGCCAGCCGCTCATGTTCTCCACCGCGGCGGCGTCCGAGCGGCTGACGCGGAGCCAGGTCTCCTGGACTGCGTCGTCCGCCTCGGCCGGCGAGCCGAGCATCCGGTACGCCACCGCCCGCAGGCGGGGGCGGTCGGTCTCGAACCGGGCGGCGAGCCGGTCGTGTTCGGTCATCGGGTCACACTCTCCCCACGGGTGCCTCGGATGTCTGACGGGCCGGAGCCCATCCATGTGACGTCCGAGGACCGGAAACTGTGACGTCCGAGCCAGGTGCCTGATCGGATCGGGGCGCGGCGGCGGGGCGTTCGCGGCCGGGTCCCTCGATCGTCGTGGTCCTGGAGCGCGACGGGGTGTCCGCCGTCACTGCCCCATGACGTACTTGACGGTCGGTCCGGTGGTCCAGCCGCCGTCCACCGCCAGTTCCGCGCCCGTGACGTAGGACGCGGCGTCCGACAGCAGGTACACCACGGCGCTCGCGATCTCGTGCGGTTCGCCGACCCGGCCCATCGGCGTGTTCGGGTACTTGCCCTCGCCCTGCTCGATGCCGACGGACGCGGTCATCGGGGTGTATGTCATGCCGGGGTGCACCGAGTTCACGCGGATGCGGGCCGTGCCCAGCTCCACCGCGCCTGTCTTCGTCAGCCCCCGTACGCCCCACTTGGAGGCGCCGTAGCCGGCCGTCAGCGCGAGGCCCATCAGGCCCGCGGCGGAGGAGACGTTGACGATCGAACCGCCACCGTTCTCCTTCATCGCGGGGATCACGGTCCTCATGCCGATGAAGACACCGGTGAGGTTGATGTCGAGCACCTTGCGGAAGTGCTCGACGGACTCGTCCTCGAGAAGCCGGCCGGTCGAGATCCCGGCGTTGTTGACGAGACCGTGGATCCCGCCGAACTCGGCGGCCGTGAAGTCGGCGACCCGCCGCCAGTCCTCCTCGGAGGTGACGTCGTGAGGCAGGAAGCGGGCGTCGGCGCCGAGTTCGGCGGCGGTGGCCCTGCCTTCGTCGGCCAGCACATCGGTGATCACCACATGGGCTCCGGCCGCGATCGCCCGGCGGGCCGCTTCGGCGCCGAGGCCGCGGGCCCCGCCGGTGATGATCACGTTCTTGCCGCACAGGTCGTTCATGGTGCGCTCCTTGGTTCTCGGAAGTGGGTGCCGTCGCGTTCTCAGAAGTGGGTGCCGCCGTCGATGCGGACCTCGGTGCCGGTGATGAAGCTGCCGTCGTCGGAGCCGAGCATGGCGACCACGGACGCCACCGTCTCCGGGCCGGCGAAGCCCTGGCCGAGCGCCGGGGAGAGCTTCATGAACAGGCTCATGTCGGCGTCCTCAGGCAGCCCGGGTCCCGAGCTCTGCCTGCTGGCACCGGTGCCGTCGGTCATGCCGGAGGAGATGGAGCCGGGCTGGACGGCGGTGAAGCGGATGCCCTGCTTGGCGTACTCGCTCGCGAGCGCGTGCGTCATGGACTGGATGCCGCCCTTGCTCGCCGCGTAGGCGGCCATGTAGGGGTGCGCGAACATCGCGGAGGTCGAGCTGAAGTTGACGACCGCCGCGCCCCGGCCCTCCAGCAGCGCCGGGATGGACTCGCGGATCATGAGGAAGGTGCCGACGAGGTTGACCTGGAGGATGCGGGTGAACTCCTCGAGGCTCGTCTCGTGGGTGTGCGAGGAGCGCAGGATCCCGGCCGCGTTGACCAGTACGTCCAGACCGCCGAGCGCGGTGACGGCGGCGGCGACCCCGGCGCGTACCGAGGCCTCGTCGGATATGTCGACGACGAGCGTGGTGAGGCGGTCCGCGTGGGCGCCGGCCTTCCCGGCGGTGTCGTTCAGGCCTCGCTCGCTGACGTCCGCGGCCACTACGGTGCCGCCCTCCGCGAGGATGCGCAGCACGGTGGCCTGGCCGATGCCCGAGCCACCACCCGTGATCAGGACTCGACGGCCTTCGTAGCGGTTCATGTGTTCTCCAAACCGGCCCCGCGGATGTCCGGCCGGCCGGGGCCCTGTGACGCCGGCTCTCTCTCGCCTTCGGCGTCCTCGATCGACTTACACGTTACGCCTATGTGACACGTTTTGCCACAATGGCATTGCATGCCAAAACTGGGGCGCGGGCCGTATCCTTGTGCGGTGAGCACCCACGCGTCCCCTTCCTTGACCGAGCGCCGCAAGGCCGCCACGCAGCTCGAGATCGCGCACGCGGCGATGGAGTTGTTCGCCACGCGCGGCCCGCAGGACACGACGGCGGAGGAGATCGCCCGGCGTGCGGGCATCGCGCTGCGGACCTTCTACCGGTACTTCCGCTCCAAGGAGGACGCCGTGAGCCCACTGCTCGCGAGCGGCGCCGACCGCTGGCGGGACCTCCTGGAGGCCACCGAGCCGGGCACGGCGCTGCCCCGGGCGCTGGAGTCCGCGGTCGAGCAGGCGCTGCTCCCGCCGGACGAGGAGGCGACCCGGGCGCTGCTGCGCACGCGTGGGCTGCTCCGGGCCGCGGCCGGGGACCCCGCGCTGCGGGCGGTCTGGTACCGGGTCAACCAGGAATCCGAGGAGCGGCTCGTCCCGGTGATCGCACGGCTCTCGGACGGGCGCCTCGACGACTTGGAGGTCCGGGTCACCGCGGCCGCGGCCACCGACGCGATCCGGATCGCCCTGGAGACATGGGCCGGCACGGAGACCGGAGTGGAGGGACCGGACTCGCCGGCCGACCTCGCGGTCCGCTGCCTGCGCCAGTTCGGCCGGCCGGCCGGCTCGTAGGGGTCCGGCGAGCGTCAGCCCCGAAGAGGGCGCGCAGACGGCCGCGTCGGGCACCCGGCGGAGGGGGACTCCGCCTCACTCGTGCGGCACGACGGCCAGCGGGCAACGGACGTGATGAACGGCGGCGTGGGTGACGGGGCCGATGCGGGCGACCGCCGGCCGGTCGGACAGGCGGCGGCCGACGACGAGGAGGCTCGCCGCGGAGGCGGCCCGGGCCAGCACGGTGGACGCCTTGCCCTCCACGACGGTCTCCAGGACCTCGGTGCCGGGGTACTTCTCACGCCACGCCTTCAGCACGGCGGACAGGAAGCCCCGCCACTCCTCGGCCTGCTCGGGATCGTCGATCAGCCCGATGTCACCGGGGCCGAGACTGATCGCGGAGGGCGGCTGCCAGGCGTACACGACACGCAGCCGGGCGTGCCGCAGCCGGGCCGCCTCGAACGCGAACTCGATCACCTCGTCGCAGGCGTCGGCGAGGTCGATGCCGAGCACCACGTCGCGGAAGCCGGTGCTGGTGGACGGGCGGCCGTCGCCGGCCGGGAAGTGCTCGTCCTCGGCCTCCTCCCCCGCCCGTACGAGGACCACGGGGCGCGGGGCCATGGCGACCACCCCCTGGGCGACGGAGCCGACGAGCACCCCGGTGAAGCCGCTGAGGCCCCGTGAGCCCACCACCAGCAGCTCGGCCTGCTCGGTGACCTTCAGCAGGGCCGCGGTCGCCGGGCCGTCGACCTGCTCGTCGGTGAGGTCCACATCGGGTACCGAGCCGCGGAGGTGCTCCTCGGCCTGCCGCAGGGTACGGCGCGCCAGGTGCCGCTGCGCGGCGTGCGCGGGTTCGCTCTCCGCCTGGCCGCGGGTCCAGTTCCGGGCGTGCACCAGGCGCAGCGGCCGGTCGCGGCGCACCGCCTCACGGGCGGCCCACTCGACGGCGGCGAGGCTCTCGGCAGATCCGTCCACTCCGACGATGACGGGCGACAGCATGGCGCGCACCTCCTGCGCTCGGTCTGCTCGTTGCTGTCAGTGTCTTACCGCGATCACTCGGTGGATATGGGCCGCAAGGACTCCCCCAGGCCCATTCGGCCCAGGGGCCCGGGGCGCCCCCGCGTGTGGGGATCGCGCCTGATCAGGCGGAACGGGAGAGCTGTTCGCGCACCCATGCGGGATCGGGGTTGGTGTGCGGCCGGCCTGCCACGACGACGGTCGGCACGGTCTCGTTGCCGTTGTTGGCCGCCCTCACCGCGGCCGCGCCGGCCGGGTCGCGCCAGATGTCGACCCAGTGCACCTGGCGGGCGCGACGGCCCAGCCGGATGCGCAGCCGCAGACAGTACGTGCAGCCCGGCCGCCAGAAGACGATCGGCCGGCCGTCGGCCGCGCTGCGGTCCTGTGCCTCCAGAGCACCGATCGAGCGCGGGAAGACCAGAGGCGAGCACACCCCCGCGAGCAGCGCGAACACCAAAAACTCTGCCGCGGCTCCGCCAGGGTTTCCCTGGAGGACCTGGCTTGTCGCAAGGAACGAGCCGCAGAGCAGGAACAGGACCGGCAGAAACCACGCGCGCTTCATGATGACGCAGGCTACCGACACCTGGGGTGCGGCCGGGGGGCGAGGAGCAGCGGTCAGTCCCGTCACCGTGCCGCCGCCTCGATCAGTCGCCTGATGTCGTTCAGGTCGGCCTCGAACTCGGCGGTGAGGTCGACGGGAAGGTCCAGCCACGGTCCAAGTCTGCTGTGGCCGGGGAGTTCACCGTCCGGAAGTCGGCCGCGCCGGCTGCGCGGGTCGAGAGTGCCGGGAGCGAACCGGTGGCCACTCGGCCATCCACATCAGCGCCATCATCGCCGTGCCCGCCACGGCGGCCGGCCGCAGCGCCACACCGGTCATGACGGACGCGCCGACGGCGAGGGCGAGCAGGCCCAGCATGAACATCCAGTCCGCCCACGTCTGGCCGGCCCACGAGTGGAACGTCGACTCCGATCAGGCCCGACGGCGACCGAGCTGAGGAAGCCCTTCGTCGGCGATCCGCCGTCGACCCAGCCCTTGCCGGACGCGGTCGCGTAGCCGAGGCCGAACTGAAGGTCCCTGTCAGCGGGGCCAGTTTCTGCGGGGCCAGGCAGCCCTGGGCGTCCCCGCCGCGGGCGCAGGCGTCGCACGCCCTCCCCGGCGCGATGACCACCCGTTGGCCGGGCCGCCAGTACGGCACCCGGGTGCTCGCCTCGGCGCCGCACGCCGAGTCGGCGGCCGGCACGGGAGAAGCGCGCCGCACGCATGGCCGCCGCCGCAGCCATGGGCTCACCCTCAGGACGGGTTCGCCCTTTGGGCTGAACACCCGATATCTACCCCTTTGCGAGCGCGGTGACGGCCCCGTGCGCCGCCGCCCGAAACGGGTCCCCGACCGGAGGGGACGGCGCTGTTACGGAAGGCCTTCGACCATTCGCGGGAGGCGCGGCGGCGAAACCGCCAGGTGGCCCGCACACTCCCCGGATCGATGCTCCGTACAAGGGAGAGTTACGGATATATCCGCGTTTCGTAACACGAATCGGTTCGGCGATCTGGTGTCGTCGTGAAGGGCCACAGTGTGGCGTCTCGGCACGAAGCCGGGAATTCGGATCGCACGCCCGGCCAACCAGGGCGGGTGTGCACGACCGTGAGGGGATACATGTCTGTTTCTCGTAAGGCGCTCCGCCTGATCGCCACGTGTGTGGCATCGGGCGCCCTCGTCGGCGCGGCCGCCCTGCCGGCCCTGGCGGCCGACGCGGGCCACGACGGCGCCAGGAACCTCCCGCAGAGCCAGCGGGCGGACCTCATCAGGATCGACCACGACCACGACCGCGACCGCGACCACGACCACGACGGACGACGCGGTCACTTCGGCGACCGTGACCGGTACCGGGCCTGGCACCACGGCTGGTACAACAACCGTCCCTGGTACCGGCACCACGGCTGGCACGGCGACCGGCACCACTTCCCCGGACGCCGCTAGCCCGTCCCGGACGTAGTGCTGTGACGCGGAGGGCGGACCGCATCCTCCCCCACCGCCGTCACAGCCGACATGGCCGCTGCACCGAAGGGCCGAAGACCGTGCGCACGGTCTTCGGCCCTTCGGCCGTCCGCCGACCGCCGACCGCCGCGCCGCGCCGCGCCGCGCCGGCCGAACCTCCCATCGGCGCCGGGGCAATCGGATGGTCTCTGCGAAGTCGTCCGGTCGCCGCACGTAATCCGCGTGTGAGGTGGGCCACCAAACCATTGCTGACAGCGGAAACTTCGGCTTAACGTCCCCGCAATCCGTTTGAGCGGACGGCGTGTCCAGCCGGTTTCCGTTCTGCGGCGGCCTTCGGGCGCGAGCTCGGAGCGGAGCCTTCTCCGTGCGGCGGGGCGTGCTCCGCCGTGTGGTTCCGGCAGCGCGTGCCCCTGGCGGCGTGAGGAGTCGCCCCATGAATCGCCCAAGCCTGCTCCCCGTCCGCGCGCTGACCGAAGCCGTGTTCGGCGCCGCCGTCGAAGTGGCCGCGATCGTCGCGGCGCTGGCCCTGTACCCGTCCGGTCTGGGCGAGGGCAGGGAGCGCCGCGGTCACGGATCCCGGTGGGCGGCCCCTTCGGACGGCGCCGTGGCCCTTCCGGCCGTCTCCACCGACAGCCCGGTCCTGCTGGTGCACGGTCTGTGCAGCAACCGCGCGATATTCCACGTCATGAGACGCGGTCTGCGGCAGGCGGGCTTCGGCCGGGTCGCCGTGCTCAACTACAACTGGCTGAACAACGACGTCCGCGGTGCCGCTCACCTGCTGGCGGACGAGGTGGAGCGGGTCTGCGAGCGCAGCGGGCACGAGCGCGTCCATCTGATCGGCCACAGCCTCGGCGGCGTGGTCGGCCGCTACTACGTGCAGCGCATGGGCGGCGACGCCCGTGTGCACACACTGGTCACCCTGGGCGCCCCGCACACCGGCACGCTGGCCGCGGCGCTGCCGCTGCCGCTCCGGGCGATCCGGCAACTGCGCCCGGGCAGCGACGTGCTCATGGAGCTCACCGAGCCCGCTCCGGGCTGCGGTACACGCTTCGTGGCGTTCCACAGCGACCTCGACGAGCTGATCGTCCCCGCCGCCAACGCCCGGCTGGTCCACCCCGACCTCCGGATACGCAACGTCCCCGTGCGGGCCGTCGGCCATGTCTCTCTGCCGATGCACGGCAGGGTCGTCGGCGAGGTCTGCCGCGTGCTCCACGACGCGCACGACGCCGAGCCCCTGGCCGCCGCCTGAGCCGCGACGGCCTGCTGTCCGGCCGGGTCCGTCGTCTCCGGCACCCCTTCCGCGTCGTCTCTGGGCATCGGGTCCACCCGTAAATGGGTGTCGGACCCGATGGCGGCACTCCCTGGCCACGGGTGAGGGTGGAGGCAAACCCCCTTTCGACGGTCGTACCGGCGTGTGGCTGCCGTTGCCGCGCGCTCGGGCCCGGCTACGGGTCCGCGGTGCCCCGACCGGGGGAAGCCCGAGTCAGTCGAGTCAGTCGAGTCACGAGAGGAGCCCGGCACCGATGGCGGCAGTGCCACGGCGGCCTGCCCGGTCGCGGGGTGCGGGCTTCCGGCCGCACGGCGGCCCGCTCCGCCGTGCCGTGGCCCCTGTCCGCCGCCGCGTGCCGGGAGGAGCGCGTCATGCCCGGAACCGATGACAAGCTGCTCGGCGAGATCGCGGCTCGCGTGTACCGGGACGATCCCCGGTTCGCCCGTGCTCTCCGGGCCGGCCGCCCCTGCCGGCCACGCGAATACCGGCGCACCGGGGCCTGGGTGTTGCTCGGATTCGCCCTGCTGGTGCTGGGCACCGGCATCACGCTGGCCCACGGACTGCTCATCGTCACCGGCATGGTCCTGGCCGGTATGGCAGGCGAACTGTGCGACCCCCGGCGCGGCCCGCGCAGGCAGCGGGTCCCCCCACCCCGCTCCTGACTGCGACGGGCCGGCCGCGGCCGCACGGCGGCGGCCGGCCGCACGACGATGGAACGGCCGCACGGCGAGGGAACGGCCGGGGTGGCAGGTGACGGGTGCGGGTTCGTGGGGGTGCTCCGCCGGTGCCACTCGGCCGTCCTCACCTCATGGCCGGCCGACCGTGTCCTGGTCAGCCGCCGTCTCCGCCGTCTCCTGCGTCCCGGCACCCGCTGTCCAGCCCTCGGCCGGTGCGCCGCCGGCCGGGACGGGCTTGCCGAGCAGGGCCGTCAGGCGTCGGGCCACCGGTTCGGTGTAGCGGGCCGAGAGCGGGCCGATGATGACGAGGATCAGCACGTACGCCGTGGCCAGCGGTCCCAGGTCGGGTTCGATCCCGGCCGTGACCGCGAGCCCGGCGATGACGATGGAGAACTCGCCCCGGGCGACCAGCGTGCCGCCCGCGCGCCAGCGTCCCTTGACGGAGACACCGGCCCGCTTGGCGGCCCAGTAGCCGGTGGCGATCTTGGTCAGCGCGGTGACGACGGCCAGGGCGAGCGCGGGCAGCAGTACCGGCGGAATGGACTGCGGGTCGGTGTGCAGTCCGAAGAACACGAAGAACACCGCGGCGAACAGATCGCGCAGCGGGGCCAGGAGGTTGTGCGCGCCCTCCGCCACCTCGCCGGACAGGGCGATGCCGACCAGGAACGCGCCCACTGCGGCCGAGACCTGCAACTGCTGGGCGAGCCCCGCGACCAGCAGGGTCAGGCCCAGCACGACCAGCAGCAGCTTCTCGGGGTCGTCGTTGGAGACGAAGCGCGAGATGTGCCGGCCGTAGCGCACCGCCACCAGCAGCACCAGCGCGGCGACGCCGAGGGCGATGGCCAGCGTGACGCTGCCCGCCGCCAGCCCCGCGCCGGCCAGCAGGGCGGTGATGATCGGCAGGTACACGGCCATGGACAGGTCCTCGAGGACCAGGATGCTGAGGATCACCGGCGTCTCCCGGTTGCCCAGCCGGCCCAGATCGCCCAGGACCTTGGCGATCACACCGGACGAGGAGATCCAGGTCACCCCGGCCAGGACGACGGCCGCCACCGGCCCCCAGCCCAGCAGCAGCGCCATGGCGGCGCCGGGCAGGGCGTTGAGCGTGGCGTCGACGAGCCCGGCCGGATACTGGGTCTTGAGGTTGGAGACCAGGTCACTGGCGGTGTACTCCAGCCCCAGCATGAGCAGCAGCAGGATGACGCCGATCTCGGCGCCGATCGCGACGAACTCCTCGCTGGTGTCCAGCGGGAGCAGTCCGCCCTGGCCGAAGGCGAGTCCGGCCAGCAGGTACAGGGGGATGGGCGAGAACTGGAAGCGCCCGGCGAAACGGCCCAGCAGACCCAGGCCGAGAATGATCGCGCCGAACTCGATCAGAAAGACAGCGGACGAATGCACGCGTATCACTCCCGTCCGAGAATCGCCGCGGCGGCGTCGGCGCCTTCGCGCGTGCCGATCACGATCAGGGTGTCCCCGCCCGCCAGCCGGAGGTCGGGCCCGGGCGACGGGATCGCCTCGGCCCGCCGCAGGACCGCCACGATCGACACACCGGTCTCGGTGCGCATCCGGGTCTCCCCCAGCAGCCGCCCGTTCCAGTAGGAGGTCGCCGACAGCTCGACGCGCTCCGCCACCAGCCCCAACTCGGTCGTGGACAGCAGGTTGGGGCTGTGGTGGGAGGGCATGAGCGCGTCAATGACGGCCGCCGCCTCACCGGCGGTCAGCCGCACGGACAGCGCGCAGGCGTCGGGATCGTCCTCGCGGTACGCGCTGAGGGTCCGTGTTCCGTCCCGGTGCGCGACCACGGACAGACTGCGCTGTTCTCGCGTGGTGAGGTCGTAGCGGACCCCGATTCCCGGCAACGGCGTACCACTCATGCGCGCAGCGCCCACGGTTGTTCTCCCTGTCGTCCTACTTGGCGGTTTCTTTACCAATCCTTAACGGCACCCTATCGAGTGGAGCCGGGCGGATGGAATGCGGACGGTGTCGGCTCCGTCTCATTCCGGAGAACCGGAGAAGAAACGCGGCCTCGGGCAGGTGCCGGCCGACGCCGTGGGACCCCCGGGTGAGGCAGTCGCGACGCCGGGATCAGGCCGAGGGCGGTGAGGGCGGCCAGGACCAGCAGGACCGGATCCATCGTCGAGACGGCGGACCCGGCCGTGCCGGCCGCGACCGCGATGCCGAGGGTCGGCCCGATGTTCATGGCGGTCTGCTTGAGCCCACGGACGACTCCCGCGAACCCCGGCGGCGCGTCGCCCACCACGGTCCCGGTTGCGGTGACCATCACCGCGGCGAACCCGGCGCCGATCACGGCGAAGGCGGCGCCCATGACGACCCACGGGCTGTCCGCGTCGAGCAGGGACAGTGCGGCGATGCCGGCCACGACGAGGACCGTGCCCGTGATCGCGGTGCGGCGCGCTCCGTACCGGCGCAGTGCGGCGTCCGCTGCGGGTGAGCCGAGGACCATGAGCACGGTCAGCGGCAGGACGCGCAGACCGCAGGCGAGCGGGTCGAGGCGGAGCGTGACCTGGAGACAGAACGTCGCCCTGAACAACGCTCCGAACAGGCCGGCGGACGCGACCAGCAGGAGACCCATCGAGGCCGTCACGGGCGCCGACCGAGCCACGGCCGGCGGGACGATCGGGTGCGTGGCGCGCCGTTCGTGCCGGACGAGGACCGCCAGCACGCCTGCGGCGGCGAGGAGTTCGAGCAGCGTCCACGCCGCCGTCCAGCCCTGCGCGGGCACGCCGGCCAGGGCGTGCACCAGGACCGCCGGCGCGAGTGCGAGCAAGCCCGCGCCGGGGGGTTGAGGCGTGAGGAGTCGGCTCGTTCGGGTACGGGTGAACGCACGCCGAGGACGAGTGCCGCGATAACGAACGCGACGGGCACGTTGACCCAGAACACGGCACGCCAGCCCAGGTGCGCCACGAGCACGCCGCCGAGGATCGGACCGGATCCCGCCGCGACCGCGTCCGCACCGGTGCGGACGGCGATCGCTCCGCCGAGCCGTTACGACGGGTACGCCTGCCGCAGCAGCGCGAGCGTCGCGGGTTGCAGCAGCGCGCCGAACCCGCCCTGCGTCACACGCAGGACCGTCACCCAGCCGATGCCCGGCGCGAGCGCGATCCCGGCCGAGGCGGCCCCGAAACCGAGAACGCCGACCGCAGCGCGTGGTGCGTGGGGAAGTACCGGCGCGGCGCCCCGTGCGAGACGCCCGCCCGGCGTGCTGTTTCCCGCAGACCCACGGACGTCTCTACTCACCTCGCTTCCAAGCGGAGTGCGCCAAGCTCAACTGACGGGCGCCCCGAACCACGCGGAGAGCCGGCCGAGCAGATCCCGCTGGTCCTCACCGACCCATGCCACATGCCCGTCCGGCCGCAGCAGGACCGCGGGTGCGTCCAACTCCTCGCTGACGTCGACGACATGGTCGACCCGGTCCGCCCAGCCCGCCACCGAGAGCCTGCCGGTCCGGTCCAGCAGCAGCCCGCGCCCACCGTGCATCAGCTCGTAGAGGCGCCCTCGCTTCAGCCGCAGGTCCCGCAGCCGCCGGCCGAGCAGTACGTGGCCCTCGCCCATGTCGTAGCGGACCTCCACCGCGGTGATGATCCCGGTCACGTACCGGTTCACCTCCTCGAAGTCCATCAGCTTCGAGAACAACTCCCGCAGCGCGGTGGCGCCGGGGTCGGTGCCGAGCAGCGTGATCTGCGCGCGGGTGTTGTCGAGGACCCGGGCGCCGACCGGGTGCCGTTCGGCGTGGTAGCTGTCCAACAGGCCTTCCGGGGCCCAGCCGTTGACCTCGGCGGCCAGCTTCCAGCCGAGGTTGAACGCGTCCTGCACGCCGAGGTTGAGGCCCTGACCGCCGGTCGGCGGGTGGATGTGCGCCGCGTCGCCGGCCAGCAGGACCCGGCCCACCCGGTAGCGCTCGGCCTGCCGGGTGGCGTCGCCGAACCGGGACAGCCAGCGCGGCGAGTGCGCCCCGAAGTCGGTGCCCGCGACGGCCCGTAGCCGCTCCCTGAACTCCTCCAGGGTCGGCGGGGTCGTACGGTCCTCGGCCACGCCGTCGGCGGGCACGATGATGCGGTACACCCCCTTGTGCCCGTCCACGTCGGGGATGGCGCCGAACCGCAGTTGGGTCCTGCGGACGTCGGCGACGACGGCGGCGACCGTCGCCGGATCCTCAGTCGTCTCCATGTCGCCCAGCAGGGTCTCGATCGTGGCGGGTTCGCCGGGGAAGCCGACGCCGAGCAGCTTGCGCACGGTGCTGCGGCCGCCGTCGCAGCCGACGAGGTAGCGCGAGCGCAGGCGCGTGCCGTCGGCCAGTTCGACGGCCACCGCGTCCTCGTCCTGGCTCAGGCCGACCACCTCGCGACCGCGCCTGATCTCGGCGCCGAGTTCGACGGCGCGCTCTTCGAGCAGCCGCTCGGTCACCGGCTGCGGGGTGGCGAGGCCGTACGGGTGTGCCGTGTCCAGCCGGTCCGGCCACGGCTTGACGATGCCGCCGAAGAGACCGCCGGCCTGGAACTTCTCACTGACCGCGAGGAACCGGTCCAGCAGGCCGCGCTGGTCCATCATCTCCACGCTGCGCGCGTGCAGACCGCGTCCGCGGGACTGCCCGGTCGGCTCGGTCAGCTTCTCCAGCACGACCACACGCACGCCGTGCAGCCGCAACTCGCCGGCCAGCATCAAGCCGGTCGGTCCGCCGCCGACCACGATCACGTCAATCATCAAAACGCCCGTTCAAGGAGAGGAGGGAGGATGGGTCGGCCGGCCAAGCATTACTTGTTTGCGCAGGTTCTGGCTTCGGCCGGAGATTCTGCAGGACGACCGGGGTCTTGCCGCAAGGCCCCCGGTGCGCTATAAGTTGAGAGTGGCAAGGAGCGGGTGCTCCTTGCCTTTGTCTTTGTCTGCTGTCCTTGTCCGCGCCTCTCGCGCTCCCCGCGGACGAACGCGCCCCCTGCCGGTCCACGAACTAGGATCGATCCCAGCGCACAGATACAGCGCCATGCGGGGCTGCCCCGGCTGCCGCCCCGGCCGACCACCCCGCAGGAGGTCCGCGATGGCGACGCTGCTGTCCGTGAACGTGGGGATGCCCACGGACGTCCCATGGCAGGGAAGGACCGTCCACACCGGAGCCTGGAAGACTCCCGTCGTGGGTCCCCGCATGGTCCGGCGGCTCAACGTCGACGGAGACGGCCAAGGGGATCTGGCCGGGCACGGCGGCGAGATCCGTGCCGTCCTCGTCTACCAGTCGGAGTCCTACGAGTACTGGCAGAAGCAGCTCGGGCGCGACGACCTGAGCTTCGGGATGTTCGGGGAGAACTTCACCGTCGACGGACTGCCCGACGACGAAGTGTGCATCGGCGACCGGTACCGCATCGGCGAGGCCGAGTTCGAGGTCACCCAGCCCCGCGTCACCTGCTACCGCGTCGGCATGCGCCTCGGCGAACCCGCCATGGCGTCCCTGCTGGTCACCCACCACCGCCCCGGCTTCTACCTGCGCGTGCTCACCGAGGGGCACGTCCGGGCCGGCGACCGGATCACCCTCGTCCGCAAGGGCCCGGAGGAACTCAGCGTCGCGGACGCCGACGCACTGCTCTACCTCCCCGACCGCGACCCCGCCAAGCTGCGCAAAGCACTCAACATCCCCGCTCTGAGCCCCGGTTGGCAGCAGTCCTTCCGCGAACTCGGCGCCGCGCAGCAGCCCCGGCAGGAACCCGGATGGCCCGGCGAGCGCGCTAGCACACGGCAGTCCAGGGAGGAGCCGGGGTGGCCGGGCTTCAAGAGCATGCGCGTGGCCCGTATCGTCCAGGAGACCGCCGACATCTCGTCGGTCTACCTCGACAGCGCCGACGGCACACCGCTGCCCGAGGCCCGCCCCGGCCAGTACCTCTCCATCCGGCTCCCGGTCGGCGACACCGTCCCCACGGTGCGCAGCTACTCCCTGTCCTCCACGCCCACCGACCGCACCTACCGCATCAGCGTCAAGCACGAATCATGCGGGAAGGTCAGCGGTTACATCCATGCCACGCTCCACCCCGGTGACCTCGTGGACATCGCAAGTCCTAGGGGAACGTTCGTACTCGAAGCAGGCACCCGCCCGATCGTCCTCGTCTCCGCGGGGATCGGCGCCACTCCCGTGCTCGCGATGCTCCACCGGCTCGCCGCCGTACGGGACCCACGGCCCGTCTGGTGGATCCACACCGCGCACGACCGCGCCCACCACGCGTTCGCGGACGAGGCGCACGCCCTCCTGGCCCGGCTCCCCGACGCCCACGAGCACATCTACTACACCTCCGAAGCCCCGCCCCCGGGCGAGCGGTACATCACTCGCGGCCGCCCGACCGCCCCGGCGCTCACGGCCCTGGGCATCCCCACCGACGCCGACGCCTACCTCTGCGGACCGACCGCCTTCATGGACGACCTCGGCGGTTGTCTGCGCGACCACGGTCTGCGCGCGGAGCGGATCCACACGGAGCAGTTCGGCGCACTGCCCGCCATCAACCCCGGCGTCACGCCCACCGCCGCCGTCCGGCCGCACCAGCCGCCCGGTCCCCCGGGCACCGGCCCGCTCATCACCTTCGCCCGCAGCGGCATCAGCACCCCCTGGTCGGCGGCCCAGGCCTCCCTGCTCGACCTCGCCGAGGCCTGCGACATCCCCACCCGCTGGTCCTGCCGCACAGGCGTCTGCCACACCTGCGTCACCCACCTCTTGGCGGGCGACGTCGCCTACACCACCCCGCCCCTCGAACTCCCCGAACCCGGCACCGTCCTGGTCTGCTGCAGCGAACCGACCACCGAAGTCGTCCTCGACCTCTAGTGCCGCAGGTCGTGCTGGGCGCCGGCCCAGTCGGCCAGAACGTCGCCGACCATGT
The DNA here is from genome assembly GCF_043081205.1 of Streptomyces sp. NPDC014889. NCBI lineage: Bacteria > Bacillati > Actinomycetota > Actinomycetes > Kitasatosporales > Streptomycetaceae > Streptomyces > Streptomyces sp. NPDC014889. The sequence continues at coordinate 86,105 of NZ_JBIBWH010000012.1, read as the reverse complement.
CCGCGCCGCGGGCCTGACCGTGGCCGTCGTGGAGCGGGAACTCGTCGGCGGTGAATGCTCCTACTGGGCGTGCGTGCCCAGCAAGGCGCTGCTGCGTCCGGTCATCGCCGTCGCCGACGTCCGCCGTGTGGAGGGGGCCCGGCAGGCCGTCACCGGCCGGATCGACGCCGACCGGGTCTTCGCCGCCCGTCGCGACCACTACGTCTCGAACTGGGACGACAGCGGGCAGGCCGAGTGGGTCAAGTCCATCGGCGCGGACCTCTTCCGCGGCCACGGCCGCCTCGACGGCGTCCGCCGAGTCAGCGTCACCCGCAACGACGGCGCACGTCAGACACTCACCGCCCGGCGCGCGGTCGCCATCGCCACCGGCAGCGGGCCCGCACTCCCCAACATCCCCGGCATCGACGAGGCCCGGCCCTGGACGAACCGGCACGGCACCGACGCCGCCGCCGTGCCGCCCCGGCTCGCCATCGTCGGGGGCGGCGGAGTCGGCGTGGAAATGGCCACCCTCTGGCAGGGACTGGGCTCCCAGGTCACCCTGCTCGCCCGCCGCCGCCTCGTCCCCCGCATGGAACCCTTCGCGGGTGAACTCCTCGGGCGCAGCTTCACCGAGGCGGGCGCGGACGTGAGGACCGGCGTCCAGGTCACCGCGCTGCGCCGTCCCGACCCGAGCGGGCCGGTCACCCTGATCCTCGACGACGGCGGCGAACTGGAGGCGGACGAGGTCATGTTCGCTACCGGTCGCACCCCCCCCCCACACCGACGACATCGGTCTGGACACCGTCGGCCTCGCCCCCGGCTCCTGGCTCGACGTGGACACCACCTGCCTGGTCCGCGGTGTCGACGGCGACTGGCTGTACGCCCTCGGCGACGTCAACCACCGTGCTCTCCTGACCCATCAGGGCAAGTACCAGGCCCGCACGGCAGGTGACGCCATCGGCGCCCGCGCCGCCGGCCGGCCGGTGGACGACGCCGACTGGGGCGACCATGCCACCACCGCCGACCAGCACGCCGTTCCCCAGGTCTTCTTCACCGACCCCGAAGCGGCCGCCGTGGGTCTGACCACCGAGCAGGCGACCGCCGCCGGTCAGACCCACGGCGACCGTCGCGGTCGCGGGCGAGGTACCGCTCAAACGGCTGAGGCATGCGGTCAGTTGCTTCCCGACCGTCAGCGAGATCTGGCTCTTCCTGCTCGCCGCCCACCAAGGCGACCATGACTGAAGCAGACGGAGGCGCGGTGTGTGCGTGTGCTCCGGCTGGAGAGCCGGCCAACGGCCACACACCGCGCTCCGAACGTGCTCAGTACCAGTAACCTCCGTAGTCGCCGTAATCTCCGTAGCCGCCATAGCCGCCATAGCCGCCACCATGACCGCCGCCGTAGCCGCCGCCATGACCGCCGCCACCGTGGCCGCCGCCGCCATGACCGCCGCCGCCTCCTCCGCCGTGGTCACCGTAGGAGCTCACGGAGGTCTGCGGGGCGTGAGCCGGAGCGGCCGCTGCGGTTCCCGCCGCGCCGATCGCCGCACCACCGGCCACGAGAACGCCGGCTGCGGTGACCGCGAAGAGGTGCTTCAGACGCTGTGCCTGCATGATCTATGACTTCCCTTTGATCGACTTGCGCGTTGTCGGACGCGCGCAATGGTTGGCCGCGGCAACAGAAAGACGCGCGGCGTCGTGCGCCACGTGTCATGGGGGAAGAGCTTCCCTGCCCGGCTCCGTAGTCCCGTGGTGCGGGATCTCACGAACGCCCGGAGGCCACGGTCTTCAAGGATCCGCCGGAAGGTGCGTACTACCGGGTTCCGGCACCCGGTCACCCACGCTAGTCGCCCCTTGAGCGATCGCATCTCGGGCGGGATGTCAACCGTTTGCCGATGCGAGCGCGGGGCTTCAGGTCGGCCGAATGTCCGCGACGACCGCGGAACAGCTTCCCCTGCTCACGAACGGGTGTCCATTATGTGGGGGTAGCGCAGCTTTCAGCGGACGGAGTCAGGCTCGATGGACGCGAATCTCGCTGCCCTGGTGACCGTGGTGGTCATCGCCTTGGCGTTCGACTTCACCAACGGCTTCCACGATGCCGCGAACGCGATCGCGACGTCGATCTCCACCCGTGCGCTGACCCCGAGTGCCGCGCTGGCGCTCGCGGCGTGCATGAACTTCGCCGGTGCGGCGCTGGGCACGGGGGTGGCGAAGACGGTCGGCTCGGGCATCATCGCCACGCCGCCCAGTTCCCACGGTCTGAGCGTGGTGTTCGCCGCTCTGATCGGCGCCATCTGCTGGAACCTGATCACCTGGCGGCTGGGCCTGCCCACCTCCTCCACCCACGCCCTGATCGGCGGCCTGGTCGGCGCCGCGCTCGCCGCGGCCAGCGGCGTCCACTGGAGCGGAGTGGTGGACAAGGTCGTCCTGCCGATGGTCTTCTCGCCCCTGCTCGGGGCCGTGCTCGGCTACCTGGCGCACACGTTGATCCTGTGGCTCTTCCGCCGCGCCCGGCCGGCGAAGGCCATGCACGGTTTCCGTATCGCGCAGTCCGTCTCGGCGGCCGGGATGGGCCTGGGACACGGCCTGCAGGACGCGCAGAAGACGATGGGCGTGATCGTGCTCGCACTGGTCACCGCCGGGCAGCAGACCACCTTCGACGTGCCCTGGTGGGTCATCGGGGCGGTCGCCGCCTCCATGGCCGCGGGAACGTACACGGGCGGCTGGCGCATCATCCGCACGCTGGGACGGCGGATCGTGCACCTCGACCCGCCACGCGGTTTCGCCGCCGAGTCGGCCGCCGCGAGCGTGCTGTACGCGACGGCGTTCATCTGGCAGGCGCCGGTCTCGACCACACACACCATCACCTCCGCGATCCTCGGCGCCGGCGCCACTCGGCGGCTGTCCGCGGTGCGCTGGGCCATGGCCCGCAACATCGCCACCGCCTGGCTGCTGACCATCCCCGGCGCCGGACTGGCCGCGGCCGCCACCTACGCGCTCGTCCACCTGGCCCTGGGCACCTGAATCGTAAGGAGGCACGTGCGATGAACGACTTCGGCGCACACCCCCTCGCACTCCAGCGGTACACGCACCTGACTCCGGCCGACGGGATGTGCCTCATGGAGTACGTCTCGCTTCTGACCGGCGGCGGCTTCACCGACCGACCGGCGTGCACCGACGCCCTCCTGGCGGCCCTTGCCCGGATGGTCAACGATGCCGTGACCGACGCCGGCCGCAGCCGCCTGATCCACCTCGCACCCCTGCTGGCGCACGGTGCGCCGGGGGCGGGAGTGCGCGACCGGGTCGTCCTCCACTGCTGGGACGCGGTCGGTGCCGCCGCGGCGCCCGGCAGCCGGGCCGAGCGACGCGCGCGCCGCCGCCGCGACACGGCCCGCGAACGGCTCGCGGCCGGCCGGGAGGAGGGGAGGGTGCCGGCGTGGCTGCGCCTGCACGGCCCGGCACGCCGCGCCGCGGAAACCGCGGTGCGGGTGCTGTCGGCCCTGCCCCCCGCCGACGCCGACCGAGCCCTGCTACGGCTGCTGACCCTGTGCGCCACGGGGAGGCAGGCCCGTACGATCTCCGTCCGAGGCCGGCGGATTCAGTCCCAGGTCATGTTGATCTCGCGTTCGAAGTTGACGTAGCCGGCGCGGTGGAAGGCCTGCGCCATGGGGGTGTTGCCGAGGTCCGTGGACGCCCGGATACGGGGGACGTCCTGTTCGGCCAGCACTCGGGTGCCCTCGGCGAGGATGTCGTCGATGTAGCCGTTGCCGCGATGGGCGGGCAGGACCGCGATGTAGGCGATGATGGGGTTGTAGCCGTTGTGAGCCGGGACGACGAATCCCACGGGCTCTCCGTCGGGCAGGGTCGCGATGCGCCACCAGTCCCGCGGGCTGGTGTAGCGGGCCAGTTCCTCCTCGTAGTGCTTGACGGCCGCTTCGTGGGCGGACATCCGGGTCAGCTCGTCCCGACCGTGTGCGTCCAGTGTCCCCTCCATGACCGAGGTCATCAGGGAGACGAGTTCGCCGGCGTCGTGGACGGGCCGGAAGGCGAGCCGCCCACGGGGCTGCGGGACGGGCGATCCGGGGCGCCATTCCAGACGCAGTCGTTCGACGAGGAGCCGGGCACCGGTCCGTTCCAGCACGGCCATGCGCTCCTCGACGACGCGCCTGGTCGCCGTGTTCTCACGCCAGTCGGGCGGGAGGAAGCGGCTGTACTCGGGGAGAGGCGAACCGTCAGGGAGGGTGGCCGCCGTCGCGGTGCGCAGGAGTCGTACCCCGGTGTCCACGCGTTCGGGGCCCGAGGTGCTGTCGTCGATGTCGAGGACGTCCAGGATGAGCGGGGCGTCGCCACCCGGCCGGCTCCACCAGGCGGCCCTGGCCAGCAGGCGGTCACCGCGCACGGCGACCCACATCCATTCGGGCCGTCGGCGGCCGGCGGCGAGGTCGTCCGCCAGTTCCTCGTTGAGCGTGTAGGGCAGTCGGCAGAAGAGGTCGAGTTCTTCGCGTCCGGTGATCGGACGCACGGTCAGGTCGTTCTGATGCACGGTCAAGGCACACTCCGGTGAAGGCGCCCGTCCGCTCCGGGTCGGTCAGAGACCGTCCGTACCCCGGGAGGACTCAAGCGCGGTGATCATGCGGATCATGGGCTCGTCCCTCCTCTCGCTGTCGTCCCTCACCCTTCTGGCGCGGGAGATCGACTGTAGCGCAACGCGCGGGACGTGTGCCCCGGAATTTCCGCCCCGGACGTCACTGCGGGGCCTCGGTGTAGCCGCGGGCCCGGACGAGGTCCTGGGTAAGACGGGTGAAGGCGCGGGCGGCGGCGCTCTGGTAACTGCCGCCGCGCCGCAGGAGGGTGACGGTGCGCGCGGGCAGGGGCGGTTCGAGCGGAACGGGGTGAAGGTGCGGGTGGTCGTGGGTGATGGCGTCGGGAAGCACGGTGGCGATCGGGGTGCGCCGCACGATCTCGACGAGCGCCTGGACGGAGTTGGCCTCCACCGTGATGCGCGGCTGCACCCGGTGCGCCGCGAAGTGGGCGTCGATATGGCTGCGGGTGGCGAAGTCGCCGTTCAGCAGCGCCAGTCGGCGATTGCTCAACTCGTCCACCGGTAGCGGCCGGGACGGGCCCGCGTCGGGGCCGGGGGCGCCGGTGACGAGGCTCAGGCTCTCGGTGAACAGGGTCGTCGCCACGACGCCGGGCAGATGCGTACCGGCGAAGGCGACGCCGAGGTCGAGGTCGTCGGCGAGCAGGGCCGACTCGACGCGGTCCTGGGTCATCTCCTTGACGTCCACGGTGATGCCGGGATGCCGGGCGTGCAGTTCGGCGACCAGCGGGCCCACCAGATAGGCGGTGAACGTCGGCGTCGCGGCCAGCCGCAGATGGCCGCGGGTCAGGTCCTGGACGTCCTGGACGGCACGCTCGGCGGCCGCCAGGTCCCGCAGGGCACGGCGGGCATGGCGGGCGTACGTCTCGCCCGCGTCGGTGAGCCGCACGCTGCGGCCGGTGCGGTCCAGCAGCGGCACGCCCACGGTCCGCTCCAGTTGCCGGACCTGCTGGGAGAGCGTGGGCTGGGAGATGCGCAGGTCTTCGGCGGCGCGGGTGAAGCTGCCGTGCTCGGCCACGGCGAGCAGATAGCGCAGATGACGCAGTTCCAGAGCCATGAGAACGATTATAGATACGAGCAATGGGAGACATGGGTACTGCGTCTTGGACTCTATAGGACCAGGTCATGCATGGTGGATTCACCGAGTCCGGCAGGCCGGAACCCACCGAAGGGAGTGACTCATGCGCGACCTCGCCCAGGGCGTCACGCGTTTCCAGCGGGACGTCCACCCCGCCAAGGCGGACCTGTTCGCCCACCTCGCCGAGAACCACGCGCCGCACACGCTGTTCATCGGCTGCTCCGACGCCCGCGTCGTACCGGAGCTGATCACGGCCAGTGAACCGGGTGAGCTGTTCGTCGTGCGCACCGCGGGCAATCTCGTCCCGCCCCACGTGCCGGGCCCCGACGCCGTGGCGGCGGCCATCGAGTACGCCGTGGCCGTCCTCGGCGTGTCCGACATCGTGGTGTGCGGGCACTCCGGGTGCGGCGCCATGACGGCCCTGGCCGAGGCCCACGACCTGCGCGGGGTGCCGGCGGTCGCCGAGTGGCTGCGGCACGCGGACGCCTCCCGCGCCCGTACCGCCGCCCGCGGGGACGTCGCCGCCCTGGTGCGCCAGAACGTGCTCGCCCAGCTGGCGAACCTGGTCACCCACCCGTCGGTCGCCGGCGGCCTGGCCGACGGCACCCTCACGCTGCACGGCTGGGTCTACGACATCGCCACCGGAGACGTCGAGAACGTCGCCGCCGAGCCGCACGTGACCGCGCCCGCGGCCTGACCCCCCACCCCTGAACCCCGATCTCCGAACCCAGATCTCGGACCACAGGTCTCTGATCCCTGACCTCCGAATCCGGAAGCCTGAAAGGAACCCCCATGCCGCACGCCCAGTTCGACCCCACCGCCCGGCAGGCCCTCGCCGTGGTCGCCGTCGAGGCCAAGACCCGCAAGGACCTCACCTGGCAGCAGATCGCGGACGCGGCCGGCCTGTCGGTGGCCTTCACCACCGCCGCCCTGCTCGGCCAGCACGCCCTGCCCGAGCCGGCCGCGCAGGCCGTCGGCGAGCTGCTGGGTCTGGACGCCGACGCGGTCGCGCTGCTCCAGACGATCCCGACCCGCGGCTCGATCCCCGGTGGCATCCCGACCGACCCGACCATCTACCGCTTCTACGAGATGCTCCAGGTGTACGGCACCACGCTCAAGGCCCTGGTGCACGAGCAGTTCGGCGACGGCATCATCTCCGCGATCAACTTCAAGCTGGACGTGAAGAAGGTCGCCGACCCCGAGGGCGGCGAGCGCGCGGTGATCACCCTGGACGGCAAGTACCTGCCCACCAAGCCCTTCTGATCCACCCCGATCGGACCTGCTCCGGGGCGGTACCGCCTGCCCGGCCGCCCCGGATTCCTCCTCCCGCAGAAGGACACCCCTGATGGACTTCGCACAGCGCACCGTCGACATCGCCCGCCGCAACGTCGCCGAGGGCGGCCGCCCGTTCGCGACCGTCATCGTCAAGGACGGCGAGACCCTGGCCGAGAGCCCGAACCTGGTCGCCCAGACCAACGACCCCACGGCGCACGCCGAGATCCTCGCCATCCGCGAGGCGTGCACCAAGCTCGGCACCGAGCACCTCGTCGGCGCCACGATCTACGTACTGGCCCACCCGTGCCCGATGTGCCTGGGCTCGCTGTACTACTGCTCACCGGACGAAGTGGTCTTCCTCACCACCCGGGACGCCTACGAGCCGCACTACGTGGACGACCGCAAGTACTTCGAACTGGACAACTTCTACGAGGAGTTCGGCAAGAACTGGGACGAGCGCCGGCTGCCGATGCGCTACGAGCCGCGTGACGCCGCGGTCGACGTCTACCGGCTCTGGCAGGAGCACAACGGCGGCGACCGCCGTGTCCCCGGCGCTCCCACCGCGGCCTGAGGGAGCGGACGTGATCCTCACCGAACCGAGCGCCGCCGAGCTGCGGCACCTGGAGCGCGCGGTCGAGCTGGCGGTCGAGGCGGTGCGGGCGGGGGACGAGCCGTTCGGCTCGGTCCTGGTCGGCGCCGACGGGCAGGTCCTGGCGGAGGACCGCAACCGGGTGAACAGTCTGGACGACCACACCCGGCACCCCGAGTTCGAGCTGGTCCGCTGGGCCACCGCCCATCTCACCGAGCGGCAGCGGGCGGAGTCCACCGTCTTCACCTCCGGCGAGCACTGCCCCATGTGCGCGGCCGCCCACGGCTGGGCGGGCCTCGGCCGGATCGTCTACGCACACTCGGCGGCCCAGTTGACGGACTGGCTGGCCGAACTGGGCGTGCCCGCCGCCCCGGTGCGCTGCCTGCCCATCCGGGACGTGGTACCCGGACTGACGGTGCGGGGCCCCGTCCCGGTCCTGACCGAACGGCCGCGCGAGCTGCACCGCGACTACCGTGTCGGCCGGCGGGGCACGGCCGCTTCCTGACAGACGGCCGGGATGCCACTGCTCGGCGCGCGTCCGGTCACCGTGCCCCGCACCGCGGCAACTACGGTTCGGGGCAAATGATTTGGTTTGCCCGCGCATCGCTGCCCTGCCCTGCCGTCCCCTGCTCTGCCCTGCCGTGCCGTGTTACTGGTCCGCCGGCGCTTCGGCCTCGCGCAGGGGGCCGCGATCCGGTGGAAGCCGCGGTGCTCGGCGTGCACGCGTGCCGTCGTCCCGTCGGCGTCCGGCAGGAGCGGGTCGGCGCCGGCACCGAGCAGCACCTCGACCACTTCCTGGTGCGTGCTGCGGTCGTCCTGCGCGTTCACGTCCGCGCCCGCGTCGACCAGGACCCGTGAGCGAGGGGCCCGCAGGGCGAGCGTCCGCCGAGCCGGGGACGTCACTCGGTCGGGGACGTCACCGGCTCGGGTGGTGCTGCGCGCCGGGGTCAGCGCCCGTTGCTGATGGCCGCGACGCCTGCCTGGGCGAACTTCTCGTCCAGGTCGCCGGAGGGGGCGCCCGCCACGCCGACGGCGGCGATCGGGGCGTTGTTGTGGGCGACCGGGGCGCCGCCCGCCAGGAACAGCGTGCCCGGGATGTCCTTCAGGGTCGGCGCCGAGTCCAGGCGCTTGACCAGCTCGGAGGTGGGGGCGTTCCAGGAGACGGCCGTGTACGCCTTCTTGATCGCCGAGTCGTAGGACTGGGGGCCGGCACCGTCGCCGCGCAGGGTGACGATCGTGTTGCCGTTGCGGTCCACCACCGCGACGCTCACCCGCCGGCCCTCCTTCTCGGCCGCCTTCAGCGCCGCCCGCGCCGCGTCGGTGGCGGCCTCGGCCGTCAGGTGGGTGCTGGTGGTCGTGGCCTTGCTCTTCACCGCGGTCACGGCCGCGACCGGAGCGGCGGCCGGGGTGTCGGCGGAGGCGGAGACCGCTCCGGCCACACCGGCACCGACCGCTGCCACGGCCGCCACGGAGGTGATGGCCTTGGCGCGGGCGGAGAACTTCTTGGCCTTGTGCTGCATCACGGATACCTCTCCCGTCGTATCGCGGTCCTCGGCATCCGTACCGACGGATCGGCGTACCCGTGCGGGTGCCGGAGGACTCGGCGCTTCCTGCGCCGTGCCTCCACTCTCGGCCCGCTCAGCGCGCCCTCCCGTCGACGTACCGGCTGCTCCCGGCGCGTGGAACGGCGTACGGCGGGGTCATCCGATCGGTTGACCCCGTGCCGTGCCACGCGGGCGACAATGGCCGTGTTCGCCGAGTCCGGGACCTTTCCGCCGAAGCGGCGCCGAAGCCGGCCCGCCGCCGAGCCATCGCCATGTCCGCACGTCCCGGCCGGGGAGGAACAGCCCATGCCGTCCAGGAACCGGCCGTCCCCGGCCGGCCCGAGCACCCCCGGCAGCGAGGCCCCCGGGCCCGCGTTCGTCATCCACCTGGCGTTCTTCCTGCTGCTGGGCTCCGACCTGTTCCGGTACGTCCAGCGGCACGGCGCCCAGCCCCAGGTGCCCGCCGTGCTGGCACTGGCCGGCGCCCTCGCGGTGCTGTACGTCGCCGGCCACCGCACGGGAGTCGCCGCGGCCGGCCCGGCCGTCCGCGGGACGGCCTCCCACTCCTCCCGGGGCTCCGCCTCCGCGGGCCGCGGGCGGCCTCCCCTCACCGGGCTGCTCTGGCTGGGCGCGCTCGTCGGCGTGTGGGCGGTCCTGGTCGCCCTGGCGCCCAGCTTCGCCTGGTGCGCGGTGCCGTTGTTCTACACCGCGCTGCGCACCCTGCCGACGCCCGCCGCGTACGCGCTGGTGACGTTCTTCACCGTCTTCGTGGTCGTCGCGCAGCTCCGGCTGGCCGACCGTCTCGAAGTGGACCTGGTGATCGGTCCACCGGCCGTCGCCGCCCTGGCGACCTCGGTCTTCACCCACATGGACCGGCAGGCGACCCGGCAGGCCGCCCTGATCCGCGACCTGGTGCGCACCCGCCGCGAACTCGCCGCCACCGAACGGCGCGAGGGCACGCTCGCCGAGCGGCAGCGGCTGGCCATGGAGATCCACGACACCGTCGCCCAGAGCCTGACCAGCCAGCGGATGCTCCTCCAGGCCGCCGACCGGCTGTGGGAGAGCGAACCGGCTCAGGCCCGCGCCCATCTGCGCACCGCCGGGTCGATCGCCGAGAGCAGCCTCGCCGAGGCTCGCCGGTTCGTGCACGACCTGGCGCCCGCCGACCTCGCCGAGGGCGGCGGCCTGGAGTCGGCCCTGCGGCTTTTGGCCACCCGTGAGACCACGGCGGAACTCACCGTCACCTGTCTCGTCGACGGCGCTCCGGGACCTGACGGGCTGCCGGACCGGGTGCAGTCCGCGCTGCTGCGCATCGCCCAGGGCGCCCTCGCCAACGTACGGGAGCACTCCGGCGCCACCCCGGCCGCCCTCACCCTGACGCACCTGGAGGACCAGGTCCGGCTGGACGTCGCCGACGACGGCCGCGGCTTCGACGCCGTCGCGCTGCCGGAGCGGGCCCTCGGGCTCCGCGGGCACGGTCTGCCCGCGATCCGCGCCAGGGTCGGCCAGCTGGGCGGCACCCTCACCATCGAGTCCGCGCCCGGTGACGGCACCGTCGTCTCCGCGGCCGTCCCGCACCGTCCCACTACCGCGGAGGTCCCCACTCCATGACCCGGACCGAACTCACCGAGCAGCCCGAAGCCACCGGACCGGCGCCCGTACGGCTCGTCCTGTGCGACGACCACGCCGTGGTCCGCGCCGGGCTGCGCGCCCTGCTCGGCAGCGCGCCGGGCATCGACGTGGTCGGTGAGGCGGACAGCGGCGCGGAGGCCGTCGCGCTCGCCGCGAAGCTCGCGCCCGACGTGATCCTCATGGACCTGCAACTCGGCGACGGGATGGACGGCGTCGAGGCCACCCGCCGTATCACCGCCGACTCCGGCGGCTCCGTGCATGTGCTGGTCCTGACCACGTACGACACCGACGCGGACATCACCCGTGCCATCGAGGCGGGCGCCACCGGCTATCTGCTCAAGGCCGAGCGCCCCGACGAGCTGTTCACGGCCATCCACAGCGCCGCGGCGGGCCGCACCGCCCTGTCCGCCCCCGTCGCCCACCGGGTCATGACCGGTATGCGCAGCCCGCGCCCCAGACTCACCGACCGCGAGCGCGACATCCTCGGCCAGCTGTCCCGTGGGCTGAGCAACCGGGACATCGCCAAGGCCCTCTTCCTGAGCGAGGCCACCGTCAAGACCCACCTGGGCCGCATCTACGACAAGCTCGGCGTCGACACCCGCGCGGGCGCCGTGGCCGTCGCCAAGGAACGGCGCCTGCTGCCCTGACGCACACGGCCCGGCATCCGCTCCCGCCGTTCACCCGCTGCGTTCGGCGTACTCCCGGAAGTGTTCCAGATCGCTGCGTACGAGCCGTTCGATCGCGTTGGCCTGGGCGAATCCCCTGGGTCCTCCGAACGCCTCACGGACGGTGTCGGGGTCGTACTCCAGCCGTGCCTGGATCCGGGTGTTCCCCTGGTCGATGGGGTGCAGGGTGAGGGAGCAGCTCAGTTGCGGGGATTCCGTGGTGTGCCACTCCAGTACGCGGTCCCCGGTGCGGTCGGAGGCCTCCATCTCCACCTGCCGGGCCCGTCCGCCCGCCTCGACGTCCAACTGGGCGCGGCCACCGGCCTCGGCACGGGCGTCGCGCACTCCGGCCATGAAGCGGGGGTAGTTCTCCACCCGGTGAAGGCTGTCCCAGGCGCTGTCGAGGGGAACTCCGACGTCGATGTGTTCTTCGAGGGTGCTCATGGCGACCTCCACGGTTCGGCTCACGACGCACGTCCTTCTCCCTCCAGTGTGCGCCCCGCTCCGGCCGCCCGGCCCGGATGCTCGCGGTGCGGGCCCGGACTACGCTCCCCCTATGGCTGGTCCATCCCGTCGGGATGCCTTCCGCACCGAGCGGGCCCGGCACCCTTCGCCGCCGGACACCGATCGCCGCGTACGGAACCGCGTGCGGAACGCGGCCGGGGCGGCGAACCGGACGCGCGCGCCGACCGCACTGGTGACCGCGGCGGCGCTGGCCCTGGCCCTGTCCGGCTGCGGCGGCGTCGCGCCGCGGGCCGCAATCATGAAGCAGGTGTCGTCGGCGAGCGGCGCGGTGGCCGGAGCCGGGACGGACCGGGGGCCCGGCGGGTCCGTCGACTGCCGCAGGACGAGATGCGTGGCGCTCACCTTCGACGACTCGCCGAGCGTCCGCACTCCGCGCATCCTGGACATCCTGCGCCGGTACCGCGTGCACGCCACCTTCTTCACGCTGGGCGAGCACCACGTCGCCGAACACCCGGGAACGGTCCGGCGGATGGCCGCGGAAGGCCACGAGGTGGAAACCCTCACCTGGTCCCACCGGGTCCTCACCCGGATCAGCCCGGCCGAAGCGCGCCAGGAGATCACCCGGGGCCGCGAAGCCGTGGCGAAGGTCATCGGCCGCCGACCCGTCCTGCTGCGCCCGCCGGAGGGCCGTACGAGCACGGCCGTCACCGCGATCTGCCGGCAGCTCGGCATGGCGCAGGTCCTGTGGAGCGCGACCGCGTCCGACTACGAGACCACCGACTCCGCGCTCATCACCCGCCGGATCCTTGCCCGGACCGGCCCCGGCGGGATCATCCTGCTGCACGACCGGGTGGACCCCACGCACCGCGGCTACAACGGCACGGTCGCCGCGCTTTCCGGCATCATCTCGGGCCTCGACGCCCGCGGTTACACCTTCGTCACCGTCGCCCGGCTCCTCGCCCCGGCCGGGCCCCGGCCCGGCGAGGTGTACCGCGACGGTCCTCTCGACCGGTGACGGCCCCTCACCGGCTCCGGGTATGTCAGCTCCTGGCGTGCGGCAGGGCCACCGTGATGGACAGGCCTCCCTGGGGCCCCGGATCGGCGGTCAGCTCGGCGTCGTGGACGGCGGCGACGGCGGCGACGATGGAGAGGCCGAGGCCGTGGCCGTCCGGGTTTCCGGTGCGGGACTCCAGGCGCTGGAAGGGCTGGAACAGCGTGCCGACGCGGTCCGCCGGGATCTCCGGTCCGCTGTTGACCACCCGGAGGAACGGCTGCCCGTGGGCGGTTCCGGTGACCACGCGCACCCAGCCGCCCGGCACGTTGTACCGCAGGGCGTTGTCGATCAGGTTGTCCGCCAGGCGCTCCATCAGCCGGGGGTCGCCCAGGGCCGGTGCCGGGGCGAGAGCCGTGTCCACGCCCGCCCGCTGCGGCTCGCGGTCCCGCAGGACCTTTTCGGCGACCTGGGCGAGGTCGAGCGGCTCGCGCCGGTCCAGTCCCCGCTCGCTGCGGGCGAGCATCAGCAGTGCCTCGATGAGGCGTTCCTGGTGTTCACCGGCGGCGAGGACCCGTTCGCAGACGCGGCGCAGCGACCGGTCGTCCGCCGCGGGGTCGGCCAGCGCGACCTCGATCATCGCCCGTTGCAGGGTGAGCGGGGTGCGCAGTTCGTGGGAGGCGTTGGCGGCGAAGCGCTTCTGCGCGGCGAACGCGGTGTCCAGGCGGCCCAGCAGATCGTCGATGGTGTCACCGAGGTCCTTCAGCTCGTCGTCCGGACCGGCGACGGCGAGGCGCTCGTGGAGGTTGCGCTCGGAGATGCGGCGGGCCCTGTCGGCCATCATCCGGACCGGACTCAGCGCCCGCCCGGCCATCAGCCAGCCCAGGCCGACCGAGACCGCGGACATCAGTCCCAGCGCGATCGCCGACTGGGTGAGAAGCTGCCGCAGCATCGCGTCGCGCTGCTCCGCGGCGCGCGTGCCCATCACCTGGCGCAGGAGGTCGGGGTCGACCGACCGGAACAGGACGTTCGATCCGCTTCCGGAGGAGATGAACAGCCGCGGGGTGCTGGTGCTCACGACGAGGAGGTAGGTGATGAGCAGCAGGGCCGCGCCGGAGACGAGGAAGAGCGCGCCGTAGAGCGCGGTCAGCCTCAGCCGGACCGTCCAGCGGATGCGGCGGGGCGCCCGGCCCGCCGGGTCAGACGCGGTAGCCGGCATGGGGCACCGTCTCGATCACCGGCGGGTCCCCCAGCTTGCGGCGGAGCCGGCTGATCGTGACCTTGACGGTGTTGGTGAAGGGGTCGGCCGCGTGGTCCCAGGCGCGCTCCAGGAGTTCCTCCGCGGACACGACGGCACTGCGGGCGGCCAGCAGCAGTTCCAGTACGGCGAACTCCTTCGGGGACAGGTCGAGCCGTCGGCCGCCGCGCCGCGCCGTGCGCCGGGCCGGGTCGAGGGTGAGGTCGCCGTGGGTGAGCACCGGGGGCAGCGCGGGCTGGGTGCGCCGGGCCAGCGCGCGCACCCGCGCGATCAGCTCGGCGAAGGCGAACGGCTTGGTGAGGTAGTCGTCCGCGCCGAGCCCGAGGCCGTCGACGCGGTCCTCGACGGTGGTCGAGGCGGTCAGCATCAGGATGCGGGCGCGCCCGCCGTCCTCGACCAGCGCACGGCACACGTCGTCGCCGTGGAGGGCGGGCAGGTCGCGGTCGAGGACGACGACGTCGTAGTCGTGGAGCGTCGCCAGGTAGACGGCCTCCCGGCCGTCGAGGGCGAGATCGACGGCCATCCCGTCCTGCCGCAGGCCGAGGGCCACTGTCTCGGCCAGTTCCCTGTGGTCTTCGGCGATGAGTATGCGCATGTCGGCCAAGCATGCAGGACGGGAGGTTACACCGGCATAACAGGGGACGTTCCCGTGGTGTAACCGCCTGACCTGTAGCTCTTGGCCCCATGGTCAACACACACGAACGAAAAGCCGTACGAGCGTTGCCGGTGGCGTGCCTGCTGCTCGCCGGGGCACTGCTGACGGGCTGCTCGGGTTCCTCCTCGGATGCGGCGGACGCGGCCGGCTCGGGCAGGGCGAGCGCCTCCCCCACCAGCCCGCAGGACCGGGCGCTGGCCTTCTCCCAGTGCATGCGCGACAACGGCGTCCCCGACTTCCCGGACCCGCCCGAGGGCAAGGGCGGGGGCGGCATCAGGATCGGTCCGGACAGCGGGCTCGACCCGAACTCGAGTGAGTTCCAGAAGGCGCGGGAGGCCTGCCAGGACCTTTCGCCGCAGGGCCAGAACTCCGGCGGCGGCTCGATCGATCCGGCCAAGGCGGCCGAGTGGGCGACGTGCATCCGGAAGAACGGTCTGCCCGAGTTCCCCGACCCCGAGATCAAGGGCGGGTCCATGCAGCTCGACATGACCGGCCTCGACCCGCAGGGCGACAGGTTCCAGAAGGCGATGCAGGCCTGCCAGGACAAGCGGCCCACCGGCGGCATCATGATCACGGGCGGCGGTGGCGGCCAGTGACCCTCCAGGACCACACCGGCCGGACGGACGGCACCGGCCGGACCGACGACACCGACACCGCCCCGCCCGCCGATCCGGCGCCCCGCCGCCGGCGGCGGCCGCTGCGTACTTCGCTGATCGTGCTCGCCGCCCTGGCCGTCGCCGGAGGGGCGGAGGTGGCCGCCACCGGGGCCCTGGACGGCGGCGGCGACGACCAGCCGTCGGCCGCGCCCTCCGGGCCGCCGAGTACGGCCGAGGTCGAGCAGCGGACGCTGACCCGCACCCGGACCGTGGAGGGCACGCTCGGCTACGGCCCCGCGACCCCTGTTCAGGCTCCCGGCGCCGCCCCGGCCTCCCCCGGCGGTGACGCGCAGGACGGCAGGCCCTCGAACGGGGGCGGCAGCGCGGGCGCGGGGATCCTCACGGCCCTGCCCGGCGAGGGCGACACCATCTCGCGCGGCGAGTCCGTGTACAGCGTGGACGACCGGAAGGTGCCGCTGCTGTACGGCTCGATTCCCCTCTACCGCACGCTCCGTGTGGGCAGTGAGGGCAAGGACGTGGCGATGCTGGAGAAGAATCTCGCCAGGCTCGGCTACACCGGCTTCACCGTGGACGACACGTACACGGCCGCCACCGCCGAGGCCGTCCGGGCGTGGCAGGACGACCTCGGCCGCGAGCGGACCGGGACGGTGTCACCCGGCGAGGCCGTGGTCGCCCCCGGAGCCCGGCGCGTCACCGAGGTCAAGGCCCCGATCGGCACCACGCCGACGGGCGAGATCCTGACCTGGAGCGGCACCGAGCGGATCGTCGGCGTCGACCTCGACGTGCAGTACGAGGACCTCGTCGCCGACGGCACGAAGGCCACCGTGCTGCTCCCGGACGGGACTTCGGTGGACGCCACCGTCACCGAGGTCGGCACCGCCGCCACCGCGGCCCCCGACAGCGGCCGGGGCTCCGGCGGCTCCCCGAAGGCCACCCTGCCGGTGCAGCTCTCCCTCAAGAACGGGAAGAAGCTGGGGCTTTACCAGGCCGCCCCGGTGGACGTGACCCTCAGGGCCGAGACCCGGAAGGACGTCCTCGCGGTACCGGTCGAGGCGCTGACCGCACGGCGGGACGGCGGCTACGCCGTGCAGGCCGTCCGCGACGGCGAGGTCGTGCATCTCCCCGTGAAACTCGGCATGTTCGCGGACGGCATGGTCGAGATCTCCGGCGACGGCATCACCGAAGGCCTGATCGTGGGGGTTCCCCAGTGATTCCGCCCGTCGTCGAACTGACCGCGGTGTCCAAGGCCTACGGGTCCGTGGCCGCCCTGGCCGACGCCGAACTGACTGTCCACCGGGGCGAGTTGCTCGCCATCGTCGGACCGTCCGGTTCCGGCAAGTCCACCATGCTCAACATCATGGGCACCCTCAGCCGCCCGACGTCCGGCACCGTGCGCATCGACGGACACGACATCGGCGAGCTGAGCGACCGGGAGCTGTCCGCGCTGCGCGCCGGCACCATCGGTTTCGTCTTCCAGGCCTTCCACCTCGCCCCCGGCGTGCCCGCCGTCGACTCCGTCGCCGACGGACTGCTGTACAGCGGCCGTCCGTTGCGCGAACGCCGCCGGCTCGCGGAGGCGGCGCTGCGCCGGGTCGGTCTTGGTCACCGGCTCTTCAACGAGCCGCACCAGCTCTCGGGCGGGGAGAAACAGCGCGTGGCCATCGCACGCGCCGTGCTCGGCGACCCGCCGCTGCTGCTGGCCGACGAGCCGACCGGCGCGCTGGACTCCCGCTCCGGAGCCGTGGTGATGGAGCTGCTGCACGAGCTGCACGCCGCGGGGACCACCGTCGTCGTCATCACCCACGACCGGGACATAGCGGCGTCGCTGCCGCGCGAGGTCCGCATCAAGGACGGCCGCGTCGAGCACGACTCGGGCGCACCGGCTCCCGCCCGCGGCAAGGTGTGCGTGGACGAGGTGGGCGTATGAGCACCGCGACGCTGCCCCGTCCCCGGCCCGCGCGGCTGAGCCCCGCCGACGTCCTGCGGGTCGGCGGCTCCGGGCTGCGCTCCCGTCCGATGCGGGTGTTCCTGTCCGCGCTGGGCATCGCCATCGGCATCGCCGCGATGATCGGCGTGGTCGGCATCTCCACCTCCAGCCAGGAGGAGCTGAATCGCAAGCTGGCGGCGCTGGGCACCAATCTGCTCACCGTCTCCCCCGGCCAGACGTTCGCCGGCGACCAGGCCCACCTGCCGAAGCAGGCCGTGCGGATGGTCGGCGCCATCGGGGCGGTGGAATCGGTGTCCGCGATCGGCCGGACCGACGCCAAGGTCTACCGCAACGATCACATCCCGGCGGTGCGGACCGGCGGCATCAGCGTCAGCGCCGCCCGCACCGACCTGCCGGGGACGGTCGGCGCGAAGATCGTGGAGGGCCGCTGGCTCAACGCCGCCGACGTCCGGTACCCGGCCACGGTCCTCGGTGCCCGGGCCGCCGAACAGCTGGGCGTGTACCGGTCCG
Organism: Streptomyces sp. NPDC014889; assembly: GCF_043081205.1. Classification (NCBI taxonomy): domain Bacteria; kingdom Bacillati; phylum Actinomycetota; class Actinomycetes; order Kitasatosporales; family Streptomycetaceae; genus Streptomyces; species Streptomyces sp. NPDC014889. The sequence continues at coordinate 68,302 of NZ_JBIBWH010000012.1, read as the reverse complement.
CGGACCAGGTGTGGCTGGGCGGGCGGTGGTTCACCGTCGTCGGCATCCTCGCGCCCAACGAGCTCGCCCCCGAGCTGGACTCCGCGGCGCTGGTCGGCTGGCCCGTCGCCCAGAGCGAGCTGGGGTACGACGGCTACCCGACGACCATCTACACCCGGGCCGAGGACAAGGCCGTCGCCGACGTCCAGTCCGTGCTCGGCGCCACCGCCAACCCGGAGAGCCCCAACGAGGTCGACGTCTCCCGCCCCTCCGACGCGCTCGCGGCCAAGCAGGCCACCGACGACACCCTCGGCGGGCTGCTCCTCGGCCTCGGCGCCGTGGCGCTGCTCGTCGGTGGGGTCGGCGTCGCCAACACCATGGTCATCTCGGTGCTGGAACGCCGCGCCGAGATCGGTCTGAGGCGTTCCCTGGGCGCCACCCGGGGCCAGATCCGCACCCAGTTCCTGTGCGAGTCGCTGCTGCTGTCCGCCCTGGGCGGCATCGGCGGGGTGGCCCTGGGCATCGCCGTCACCGTGGGCTACGCCGCCTACCAGGGCTGGCCCCCCGTGGTACCGCCCTGGGCGATGGCCGGCGGCATCGGCGCGACCCTCGTCATCGGCGGGCTGGCCGGCTTCTACCCGGCCCTGCGCGCGGCGAAGCTGCCACCGACGGAGGCACTGTCAGCGGCCTAGGGCCTGTTGTGAAAGTCCCGTCGTCCGCCCGGAGGGCGGGCCTCGCGGCGTCAGGTGCGTGCTCTCGCCGTGCCGGACCCTGGCCCTCGTACTGGATGTACTTGGGTCAGGGCCCGGTGCGGCGAGAGTACGTGCATGGCGTCGCGAGGCAGGCGGGACTTTCACAACAGGCCCTAGTGCCGCGACCGGGCCCGCCCCTCCAGGGGGCGGGCCCGGCGTGCCGCGGTGCGAGTGCGGCCCGTCAGCGGGCCCGGCGGGTGTTGAGCCGGGCCGCCTGGCGGGTCAGGTGGTCGCGCTCGGCGAGGGTGGGCGCCTTGTGGGCCGCCTCGGCGTACAGCCGTGCGGCCTTCGCCAGGTCGCCGTCACGCTCGTGGAGGTACGCCGCCACCGCGGTGTGGCGGGGCAGTGCGGGGTCCAGCGCGGCGAGCGCCGCAAGACCGGCGCGCGGTCCGTCGCCCTCGCCGACGGCGACCGCGCGGTTGAGCCGGACGACCGGGCTGTCGGTCAGCCGCGTCAGCTCGTCGTACCACTCGACGATCTGCACCCAGTCGGTCTCCTCGGCGGTGGGAGCGTCGGCGTGGAGTGCCGCGATGGCGGCCTGGGCCTGGAACTCGCCGAGCCGGTCGCGGGCGAGGGCCGCCTGAAGGATCCCCACGCCCTCGGCGATCGACTCGGTGTCCCACCGGCCGCGGTCCTGCTCGGCGAGCGGTACCAGGCTGCCGTCGGGCGCGATCCGGCCGGCGCGCCGGGCGTGGTGGAGCAGCATGAGCGCGAGCAGCCCCGCCACCTCGGGGTGGTCGATGACGGAAGCGAGCTGCCGGGTGAGCCGGATGGCCTCGGCCGCGAGATCGACGTCGCCGGAGTAGCCCTCGTTGAAGACCAGGTAGAGGACGCGCAGCACGGTGGCGACATCGCCGGGCCGGTCGAACCGCACGCCGGAGACGGTGCGCTTGGCCCGGCTGACGCGTTGCGCCATGGTCGCCTCGGGCACCAGGTAGGCCTGGGCGATCTGGCGGGTGGTGAGCCCGCCGACGGCGCGCAGCGTGAGCGCGACCGCGGACGCCGGCGTCAAGGACGGGTGGGCGCACAGGAAGTAGAGCTGGAGCGTGTCGTCCACCGCGGGCGCGGGCCCGGGCGGCGGCTCCTCGTCGACGCGGTCCTCACGCCGGCGGCGGGCGGCGTCCGCCCGGGTCGCGTCGAGGAACCGGCGCCAGGCCACGGTGACCAGCCAGCCCTTCGGGTCCCGTGGAGGGTCCGCCGGCCAGACGCGGACCGCCTCGACGAGGGCGTCCTGAACGGCGTCCTCGGCCGCCGCGAAGTCTGCTCCGCGGCGGACGAGGATCCCGAGCACGCTCGGCGTGAGGCTTCGGATCAGGGCCTCGTTCACCGACGAGGTCACTCCGTGATGGTGGGCGGCGCGGACAGGAACGGGCGCACCTCCAGCCACTCGTGGATCGGCTTTCCGCCCGCGCCGGGTGCCGCCGACAGTTCACCGGCCAGCTCGACGGCCCGCTCGTAGCTGTCGACGTCGATCACCATCCAGCCGGCGATGAGGTCCTTGGTCTCGGCGAACGGGCCGTCGGTGACCGGCGGGCGCCCCTCGCCGTCGTACCGGACCCAGGCCCCCTCGGGGGCGAGCGCCTGGCCGTCGACGAACTCGCCGGTCTTCTCCAGCCGGGCCGCGAAGTCGTTCATGTACTGCACATGGGCCGAGATCTCCTCCGGCGTCCACCGGTCCATGGGCACGTCGTTGACCGCGGCCGGTGCGCCCCGGTAGTGCTTGAGCAGCAGGTACTTCGCCATCGTGGTACTCCTCAGTGCTGATGCGACCCATTGTGGCCGCATTCACCCCGGGGACGGAGCCAGGCACCGGTTCTCGACATCAGGCGTGCAGCCGGTTGCCCTCGCCACGCGGCGCCCCTCGCGGGTGAGGGGGAAGCAGTCCCAGACGGCGTGGTGCTGGACGCTGCGGTTGTCCCAGAACACGAGGGTGCGTTCCTGCCAGTGGACCCGGCAGTGCAGCAGCGGGGTCCGGGCGACGTGCTGGTGGAGCATGTCCAGCAGGGCGTCGCTCTCGGCCCGGGAGAGCTGGGTGATGTGGGAGGTGTAGGGGGCGTTGACGAACAGCAGCTTGCGGCCGTTCTCCGGGTGCCGGACGACCACGGGGTGTTCGGTGCGCGGCACGTCGTACTCGGGCGGCGGCGTCTGGCCGGCCGCGGTCCACGGGAGGGCACCGTCGTGGAGGGCCGTCAGCCCGTCGAGGAAGGCGCGCATGGCGGATGAGAGGAGCTCGTAGGCGAGGTGCATGTTGGCGAAGAGGGTGTCGCCGCCGCTGCCGCCCTCGGGCACGGTCGTGATGTACAGCATCGATCCGAGGGAGGGTTCGGCGTCGGCGGTGCCGTCCGCGTGCCAGCCGTTGCCAGCCACGTTCCGGGAGTTCTTGTCGGCCCTGAGGTCCAGGATGTGCGGGTCGGCCCTCGACCGGCAGGGCGACGGGGTGCGGGTCGCCGAAGACGCCCGCGAAGCGCTTGTGCTCCTCGGGTGTGATGTCCTGGTCGCGGAAGACGAGGACGTGGTGGGCCGCGAAGGCGTGCTTGAGTTCCTTCTCCTGCCGCGGGGTCAGCTCCTGCGCGATGTCGATGCCGGAGACCTCCGCGCCGAGCAGCGGGGTCAGCGGGGTCAGCGGGGCGACGGTGATGGCCTCGTAAGGTTCCACACGTCGGGATGGGGGCGGGGCGGTTCTCAGGCCACGGGCGGGGGGTTCGGCGGCTCCGGCGGCTTCGAGAGCGCGGCGGCGATGTCCTGGACGTGGGGTTCGGCGACGATCTCGTAGTGGTCGGCGTCGACGCGCTCGACGCGGGGACCGGGCAGGTGGTGGTCCCAGGCGCCGGGGGCGGTCGGTTCCGGGGCGAGGAGTCCTTCGTCGACCGGGCGTTCGGCGAGCCAGACGGTGGCGGGCGTGCTGTGCAGGCGCGGTACGTGATGCGCGGCCATGGCGGCGAGGTTGGTGCGGCAGCAGTGCGCGAGGCGGTCGGCGTAGGCGCGCCCCGCGGCCGGCAGCCGTCCGCCGCGGCCGCCGCTCAGCTCGCGTGCGAAGACGGCGTCCACCTGTTCCTCGCTGTAGGCGGCGAGGAGCCGTCCCGCGCCGGGCGGGGGCGGGTCGAGCAGGTACAGGGCGTCTACGGCGCGGCCCTGCGACTCGGCGAGTGCCGCCATGGACAGGGCGGTCCAGGCCCCGAACGACCAGCCGGCGAGCCGCAGCCGGTGGCCGGTGCGCGCTCGTGCCCGTCGACGCCCGCCAGGGTTCCGGGCCCTGCCGGGTGCACGAGATGCCGCGTCCGTCCGGCGTGGCCATCATGGTCGTCCAAGGGCCCGATCCGGACGCCAGGGGCGCCGGACGCCAGGGAAGGTTGATGACCATGGAGCTGTTCCCGCCGATCCCTCTCGCCGAGTGGCGCGACACCAAGGAGACGCTCCATCGTTTCGCCCAGATCGTCGGCAAGGTCCGCCTCGCCGCCAGCACCCGGCGCAACCACTGGTGGAATGTCCCGTTCCACCTCACCGGGCGCGGGACCACGACCCGTCCGATGGGACAGGTCGACGGCAACCCGATCTTCACGATGGACTTCGATTTCGTCGCGCACCGGCTGGTCGTCTCGACGCTGGACGGCCGGGAGATCTCCGTCCCGCTCATCGGTCAGTCCGTGGCGTCCTTCCACGGCGCGGTCATGGACTCGCTGGCCGCGCTGGGCATCCGGGTGCGGCTCGACGTACCCAGGCCCTTCGACCTGCCCGACTCGGGACGGCCGTTCGCCGAGGACGCCGAGCACACGGCGTACGACCCCGTGCAGGCCAACCGCTACTGGCGGGTTCTCAGCCAAGTGGCTTCCGTGTTGGAGGAGTTCGCCGCCGGGTACTCGGGGAAGGTGAGCCCGGTGCACCACTTCTGGCACACCTTCGACATCGCGCACACCCGGTTCTCCGAGCGTCACATCGAACAGCCCGAGCAGCTCGACCCGGTCACCCGGGAGGCGTACTCCCGCGAGGTGATCAGCTTCGGCTTCTGGTTCGGCGACGACACCTTCCCCGCGCCCGCGTTCTACTCCTACACCGCGCCCGAGCCGGAGCACCTGGCCGAGGAGCCGCTCCGGCCCGCGGCGGCACACTGGTTCACCCGCAACGACAGCCACTTGGCCGTACTGCCGTACGACGAGGTCCGCTCCGAGCCCGACCCGCGTGCCACCGTGCTCGCCTTCTACGAGAGCGCGTACCGGGCCGGCGCCCGATGCGCCGGATGGCCGATCGACCCGCTCGCCTGCCCGGGCGGCGTGACGGACCCGCAACTGCTGACCCACGGGATCCGGCCGGCTTCCGGCTGAGGGCCCGTGGGGGCGGCCGGTCCCTGCGACTCTCAGATATCGGTGCGCGCCAGTTCGCCCTTGAGCAGCCCCGTCGCCTGGCCCACCTCGATGAGGTAGCCGTCCGGGTCACGCATGTAGCAGCGCAGCTCGGCGCGGCGGTCGACGGGCGGGGTGAGGAACTCCGCTCCCTTCGCGGCCGCCGCCTCGCAGAAGCGGTGGATGTCGGCCACCCGCACATTGAGGAAGCTGGAGGCGGTACGAGGGTCGTCCGGCGTGCGCAGGACGACGTCGGGCTTGTCCTCGGTGGGTCCGCCGCCGGGGTTGAGGATGATCCAGCCGTTGGCGATCTTGATGATGCAGGGATTCTCGTCGAGCACCACCGTTCCACCCAGCACGTCGGCGTAGAACGCCCGGGAACGCGGCACGTCGGACACGGTGAAGAAGTGTGTGAGCACCAGGCCCTCGACCGGCGCAGGAAGGTCGTCCCGGTTCATACGCTGCTCCCGCTCGACGTGTGATCGGACACCCACCCAGCGTAGGCGCGGGCCGGCCGCACGGCACCCGCACGCCGGCCGGCCCGCCTCCGGGACCGGCCTCCGGACACGGACAAGGACGCCGAACGGGCGTAGCGATGATTTCGGTGCGGGATGCCGGTCGTTATGGGGACAGAGGAAGGAGATCCACCATGTCCGCACAGGGATCCGCGAAGCGACCCACGACCGAGCTCGACGCCCGCTACAGCTCCGCACTCAACCCCCGGCCCGGCGCCGCGGAGGTCACCGCCACCGAGTGGTCCGAGGCCCAGCGCATGCTGAGGTCCGCCGAGATCTTCTGGGTGTCCACGGTGCGGCCCGACGGCCGGCTGCACGTCACGCCCGTGATCGCCGCCTGGCACGGCGGGGTGCTGTACTTCGCCACCGGCCCGGGGGAACAGAAGGCGAGGAACCTCGCTCATGATGGGCACTGCGCGGTGACCACCGGGGGAAACTCGCTCACCGAAGGAATCGACGTCGTGGTCGAGGGCAAGGCGGAGCAGGTTGCCGACCCGGCGCTGCTGGAGGAGGTGATCACGGCGTACGAGACGAAGTACGGGCCGCACATCACCTCGCCCGAGGGCACCTTCCACGGGATCGGCGACGCGTTCCGGAAGGGGGACGCGGTGGTGTTCGCGGTGGCCCCGGCGACGGCGTACGGCTTCGGCCGGGACGACGGGGTGTACAGCCATACGCGGTGGACGTTCTGAGCACCTGGGCGTGGTCGTCAGCAGGGTGGGCCCACCCTGCTGACGACGAGGGAGGGCGATGGTGATCACCACCGGCGAGTACGCGGACCTGTCCGCCCTGGACATCGCCCACCACGTGCGGCACGGCGACGTGACGGCCGTCGACGTCGTCGGTGCCGCCCTGGCCCGTATCGACGAAGTCGACGACGGTGTGCGGGCGTTCACCGAGGTCTGGGCCGGGCGGGCGCTCGCTCACGCCGCCCGCGTGGATGCCCGGGTCGCCCGGGGCGCCGAGCTGCCGCTCGCGGGGGTGCCGATCGGCGTCAAGGCGAGCGAAGGCCCCGGCTCCCACCAGAACACCCGGCTGGTGGCCGCCGGATGCGTGCCGGTCGGCGCGACGTCGGTGCCCCGTACCGGCCGCGGCTGGCAGACGTACGGGCACACCGACCGGGGACCGACCCTCAACCCGCTCGACCCGACGTGGTCGCCCGGCGGCTCCTCCGCGGGTTCGGCGGCCGCGGTCGCCGCGGGCCTCGTCCCCCTCGCCGGCGGTTCCGACGGCGCCGGATCGGTGCGCATCCCCGCCGCGTGGTGCGGCATCGTCGGCTTCAAGCCCACCAATGGCCGACTGCCGGCCCGTGATCGAGCGGGTCTGAACTCGCCAGGCGTCCTGGTGCGCGACCCCCGGGACGCCCTCGCCTACTTCGACGCGGTGACCGAGTCGCGGATGCCGGCTGTACGCCCCTGGTATCCACTGCGGGCGATCTGGTCGGCGACCCTGGGATACGCGGACACCGATCCCGACGTGGCCGCGGTCGCCCGCCGCTCGGCCCGGCGTCTCGCCGAGGCCGGTCTGATCACCGTGGCCGAGGGCCCCGGCCCGACGCTCGCCGACCCCGCCCCCGCCTGGACGGCTCTGCGCGCGGCGGCGCCTTCCTCGGTGACACGTTCCCCGGCGGCATCCTCCTCAGCCGACGTCAGCAGGGTCATGACGGCCAACGAGAAGCGGCTGCGCGACTGCTTCGAGCGAGCCGATCTCCTCCTCACGCCCACCACACCCCACCCACCGCACGGCCACGACGGGCCTGGGCCGCGGATGAGCGTCGCTCTGACCTGGGCGTTCAACCTCAGCGGGCATCCGGCGCTCAGCCTTCCGGCAGGGACCACGGCCGACGGAGCACCCGTCGGTCTCCACCTCGTGGCCCGCCGCCACGAGGAGCGGACGCTGCTCGCCGTGGCCGACCGCGCCACCCGGCTCGGCGCGGTCCCCCGGTGCCGCGGCGTCGTCGGCGGGTTCTGACGAACGCCCGCCGGCCGAACGCCCGTCAGCAAGCGTCGTCGAGGACCTGACGCAGCCTGCGGGCGAAGGCCTCGGGCTTTCCGGCGTAGCCGGAGTCGCCGCCGACGAAACCACCGTGGTGGCTGGGGAACACGGTCGCCCGCTGACCGAGCAGTTCCGCCGTCGCCTCCGAGGTGCGTCCGGTGAGCGTGTCCAGGGTCTCCTCACCGACGGCGATCAGGACCGTTGTGCGCGCCGCGGTCAGGGCATCGAGGTCGGGCCGGTAGCTGCTGATCGCCCAGGACCGGTCCGAGAGCAGCGGGTCGTCGCGGGAGCCGTCGTCCTCGGTCGGCATCCCGAACGCGGCCGGATCGGGGGCGGGCCGGGCGAAGTAGTCGTCGGTGAACCGGCCCCGCCAGGAGGTCATCGCGATGAACGCCGCCATGCCGGCGCCCCAGCCCCCGTCCTGGTAGGCCTGACGGACGGCGGCCCGGGCGCGCTCGGCAGCCGCGGCGTCGGGGAGTACCGGGATGAGCGGCGGCTCGTGCGCCACCAGGGTGGTGACGTCGTCGGGGTACGCCGCCACGAGGGCGAGCGCGGTCACGGCGCCGCCGCTGCTCCCGAACATCTCGACCGGGCCCGTTCCGAGTGCCTCGATCAGCGCGTGGACGTCGGCGGCCTGCTGCTCGGGCGTGTGGTCGACCCGACCGTCCTTGCGGGTACTGCGGCCGAGACCGCGCGGGTCGTAGGTGACCACGGTGCGGTCCGGAAAGTGCGACGCCAGGGTGCGGAAGCCACTGGCGTCCATGGGCTGGCCGATCATGACCAGCGGCGGGCGCCCGTCGGCGGTCGGCAGCGGCCCGTGGACGTCGTAGGCGAGGTCCGCGCCGGGAGTCTGGAGGATCAGAGTCGTCATGCACGATGGACTGCCGCGGCATCCGGAACTCATCGCGTCCTCCCCCAGGTGATTCCTTTTCGCGTACGGAAGTCCCCCGGCTCAGCGGTGCAGCGTGGTCTCACGGTGCATGTGGGAGAGCTTCTCGGGATTGCGTACGGCGTAGAGCCCGGTGATGAGGCCGTCGTCGACACGCAGGACCAGGACGGTGTCCAGCGCGCCGTTGATCCGGAGAATCAGCGCCGGGCAGGCGTTGACCTGCGCCGGTCGCAGCGACGCCTCGGTGATCCTGCCCAGTCCGGCGGCCAGCAGGCGTCCCACCTTGTCCGCGCCGACGAGGGGCCGCGGCACGGCCTGCTTCACTCCCCCGCCGTCGCCCACGAGGACGACGTCCGGCGCGAGGATGTCGAGCAGGCGCTGGAGATCGCCCGTCTCGACCGCCTGCCGGAACGCCTCGAGGGCGTCCCGGGTCTCGGCCGCGGAGACGACCCCGCGCGGCCGGCGCGCCGCGACGTGGGACCGTGCCCGGTGGGCGATCTGGCGGACCGCGGCCGGGCTCTTGTCGACGGCTTCGGCGATCTCGTCATACCCGAGGTCGAACACCTCGCGCAGCACGAACACCGCCCGCTCGGTCGGCGTGAGTGTCTCCAGCACCAGCAGCATCGCCATCGAGACGCTGTCGGCCAGTTCGACGTCCTCGGCCACGTCCGGGGCGGTCAGCAACGGTTCGGGCAGCCAAGGACCGACGTAGGTCTCGCGCCTGCGGCCGAGCGTGCGCAGCCGGCTCAGTGCCTGGCGCGTGGTGATCCGGACCAGGTACGCGCGCTGGTCCCGTACCGTGCCGAGGTCGACACCGGCCCAGCGCAGCCAGGTCTCCTGAAGGACGTCCTCCGCGTCGGCGGCGGAGCCGAGCATCTCGTAGGCGACGGTGAACAGCAGATTGCGGTGCGAGACGAACGCCTCGGTCGCGCGGTCCGTGCGTCCGCCGTCGGCGATCCGGCCGGCCGTGTCCCCTGTGCACTCGCTGCCCTGGCTCTTCACCGGCTGCTCCCGTCTGTTCGTTCCCGACGATGCCACGCGCACAAGACGCCGGCCGCGGCGGCTTTGTGACATCCATCAGCGGTGGCGCACGTCACACCACCGCCCCGTCACAGGGAGCGGCCGGCCGGCATCTCGTGTTCGTCCAGCGCGACGCGACGAGAGACGAGTGAGGACGACATCATGAGCGCCCGGTTCAACCTGTTCGACAACGAGATCGCAGCCAGGTTCGCCAAGCGGTTCGCAGGCGCCGGCCTGGTGGTCCAGCAGTCACCGCTGCCGAGGTCCACACAGGAACTGGTGTCGCTGCGCGCCAGCCAGATCAACGGCTGCGGATGGTGCATCGACATGCACACCAAGGAGGCGGCGGCCGCCGGCGAGACCGCCGTGAGGCTCCATCTGGTCGCCGCCTGGCGCGAGTCCACCGTGTTCACCGAGGCCGAGCGGGCCGCCCTGGCGCTCGCCGAAGAGGGCACCCGGCTCGCCGACGCCCACCAGGGCGTGTCCGACGAGACCTGGGCCCAGGTGCGCAAGCACTACGACGACGACCAGGTCGCCGCACTGGTCGCCCTGGTCGCGCTGATCAACGCGGCCAACCGGCTCGCCGTGATCGTCCACCAGCAGGGCGGTTCCTACGAGCCCGGCATGTTCGCCGCCGCGTTCGACTGAGCCGCGTCCGCACCGGGGCCGGACCCGGGTCCGGCCCCGGTCCGCGAACACCGAGAGGGGCGTACATCGAATCAAGATCGCACCACAAGGGCGGACACTGGGCACAAAGAGGACGAACCGGGGCCCGTGCTTGCTCGGCCCTGATCAGGAGAGGGAGCAGACCGTGCAGATCACCCGTCGCGACGTCCTCAAGCTCGGTGGCCTGGCCCTGCTGACGGGGGGCGCGGCAAGGCCGGCCTCCGCCTACGCGGCGTCGGCAGCGCCGTCCGCCGCGCCCGTCGTCCCGGGCAAGGCGGATTACACGGTGCGGATCGCGACCGGGCTCGTCGAGCTCGCGCCGGACACGATCGTGTCCACGACGACGTACAACGGGCAGTTCCCCGGTCCGCTGCTGCGGTTCACCGAAGGCCGCCCCGTCGTGGTCGACGTCCACAACGACACCGACACGCCCGAGCTGCTCCACTGGCACGGGCAGCGGATTCCCGCCGAGGTGGACGGGGCGGCGGAGGAGGGCACCCCGTACATCCCCGCGCACGGGACGCGGCGTCTGTCGTTCACGCCGGGACCGGCCGGGTTCCGCTTCTACCACACCCACGTGGCAGCGCATGACGACCTGAACCTGGGCACCTACACCGGTCAGGCGGGCCCGGTCTACATCGAGCCCGCGGCCGACCCCGGCACCTACGACCAGGAGGTCTTCCTGGTGCTGAAGGAGTTCGGGCCCGCCTTCAGCCAGGGCGGGGACATGGCCCAGAACTTCCTGGCCGGCTCCGAAGTGCCCGCGCTGAAGCGCAGGGGTGAGAAGGCGATGGCCGCCTCACTGGCCCGGGGGATGCCGCACGGCTACGAGGTCGGCTACACCGCGTTCAGCGTCAACGGCCGCAAGCTGGGCCACGGCCCGCCGGTCAGGGTCAAGTCCGGGCAGCGTGTGCTGTTCCACGTCCTCAACGCCAGCGCCACCGAGATCCGCAGCCTGGCCCTGCCCGGCCACACCTTCAAAGTGGTCGCGCTGGACGGGAACCCGGTGCCTCGGCCCGCCGAAGTTCCGGTGCTGTGGATCGGCACGGCCGAACGCGTCTCCGCGCTGGTGGAGATGAACCATCCGGGCGTGTGGGTACTGGGGGATCTGGCCGACGACGACCGGAAGAACGGCATGGGCACCGTGGTGGAGTACGCCGGCCGCGGCGGTTCCCCTCGATGGACCGCACCGCCCAAGTCCACCTGGGACTACCGCGCCTTCGCCCGCGCGGGCGGCACCGCCCGACGGCCCGACCGCACCTTCGACATGCTGGTGGAGAAACGCAACGCCGCCGACAAGGGCTTCAACATCTGGACGCTCAACGGCGTGCCCTTCGACATGGACACCGACAAGCCGGTGCAGGACATCGACCGCGGCAGCCGCTACCGGATGCGGTTCCGCAACGCCACCGACGACATCCACCCCCTCCACCTGCACCGCCACACCTTCGAAGTCACCCACATCGCCGGCACCCCGACCCACGGCCTGCACAAGGACGTCGTCATGCTCGGCGGCTACCAGACCGCCGACTTCGACTTCACCGCCGACCAGCCCGGCCTGTCCCTGTTCCACTGCCACCAGCAACTCCACATGGACTACGGCTTCATGACGCTGTTCCACTGCACCTGACCCATGCCTTCGTGGTGAGGCGCCTTCCCGGGCAGCGCTGCCCGGGAAGGCCCCCGGCGTTAGAGAACGCCGCCGAGCGCCAGGCTCACCAGCAGCAGCCCCAGGCTCACCGGCACGCCCACCAGGGCCAGGAGCAGCGGGAGGAACGCGGCGAGCGCGTTGGATCGGGAGCGTCCGGGCCGTATCCGGCCGCCCCGCCTTCCCGCAGCCACACGCAGCCGCTCGGCCGCCCGGCCGGAGACGAGCACGGGTGGACCCGAGTGCTTCTCCAGAGCCTCGCGCACCGCGGCATCGGGCGTTCCTTCGCCACCCGCGAGCTTGTCGACGACGATTCGGGTGCCGTGTACGTCCGTGAGGACCAGCAGGTCAGCAGTGGTGCCGCGCCCTGCGATCTCCAGGCGGCCGACCTTCTCGAGCCGGGTGAGATCCACCGTGCGCCGGCCGGTGAGCGTGCGGGCGGAGAGCAGGCCGCCCGCGTGCAGACGTGCGTGCCAGCACCCATTGACGCAGTACACCGCCGCGGCGCCGAGCAGGAGCGAGAACATCGCGAGCAGGCACAGCCCGTCGCCGACCAGTCCGGCCCTCACGAGCACCGCCGGGACGACCACCAGGACGGGCGGGGCCGACCAGGCGATGAGGTCGCCGATCCGCTGCCCCGGCCGCCCCTGACCGGGGAACACGGACACCACTTCGGCCGAGTCAGTCGTCATGCCCCGACGGTACCCAACCCGCAACACCCGCGATGTCCGCCCCCAGAGCGCATCCATCGCCCCTGACCGGGGCACCGACCCTGCTACCCGACCCCTCGCCCCCGCGGACCGGACCGAGTGTCAGGATTGCCTGGTGATGACCCGCGTCGAGTTGCTGAGTGCTCTGGCCGGACTGCGGCAGGCGCGGATACGCAACCGTAGAGCCCCGCACAAACCCCTGCTGCTGCTCTGGCTGTTGGGCAGGTTCGCGGCCTCGGGCCGTACCGCGGTCACCTACCAGGAGGCGGAGGAACCCGTCAGCCGGTTGATCAACGACTTCGGGCCCGCGGTGGCGAGTCGCTCTCTCGCCCGGCAGAGGGCGGCGATGCCGTTCGTGCACCTGGAGCGGGAGCTGTGGGAGGTGCGGGACCGGGAAGGCAACGACATCGCGACGGACGCTCCCGGACGCGGCGGTTGGCTGCGGGATCGGGGCGCGCAGGGAAGGCTGCGGCCCGAGGTGGAGGTGCTGCTGGCGGATCCGGGGACGCTGGCGGCGGCCGCCCGGCTTCTCATGGAGCAGCACTTCACGCCGGCTCTGGAGGCGCCCATCTGCAATGCCGTGGGGCTGGATCTGATCGCCCTGGGCCAAGAGGTGCCCGCGGCGATGCCCGAGAAGCCGCGCAAACGGCGGGCCGGGTTCGTCGAGGAAGTGCTCCGGGCCTACGCGTACGCCTGCGCCTTCTGCGGATTCGACGGGGCGCTCGGCCGCAATCCCGTCGGGCTCGAAGCGGCCCACGTGCGGTGGCACAGCCACAACGGGCCGGACGACGTGAGCAACGGGCTGGCGTTGTGCTCCCTGCACCACACGCTCTTCGATCTCGGCGTCCTCGGTCTCCTGCCCGATCTGCGCATCCAGGTCTCCCAGTTGTACGTCGCCCGCAGCACAGCGGGACGCGCCATAGACGCCCTGCACTGTCAGCGGGCCGCCGCGCCCCGGCCCGGTCGGCCCGTCGTCGCGGCGCAGTACCTGGACTGGCACGGGCGGCAGGTGTTCAAGCCGCCCGGTGCACAGGCGGCGTAGGGCGAAGAGGTGGCAGGGGCCCGGATCGACGCCGATGTCGGTTTCCCGCCGAAGGATGGGCGGGGGACGTGTTTGACTCCGTGCATGACCTCCTCGCAGTCGGCCAAGGCCCGGCTCTTCCGTTCCCTGCACACGTCCACCGCGCCCCTCGCGCTCGCGAACGCCTGGGACGTGGCGAGCGCCCGGGTCGTCGAGTCCGCGGGAGCCTCCGCGATCGCCACCACGAGTGCGGGCGTCGCCTGGTCGCTGGGCTCGCCGGACGGTGACGCGCTCGGCTGCGATCAGGCACTGGGGTTGATCTCGCGCGTCGCCGCCGCGGTCGCGGTCCCGGTCACCGCCGACATCGAGGGCGGTTACGGGCAGGACGCGGCCGAGGTCGCCGAGACCGTCACGGAAGTGCTCGCGGCGGGAGCCGTCGGGGTCAACATCGAGGACGGCACCCGAGCCCCGGCGGAGCTCGCGACGCGGCTGGCCGCCGCCCGGCGGGCCGCCGAGCGCGCGGGCGGGGAGCTGTTCCTCAACGCCCGTGTCGACACGTACCTGTTGGGGCTCGGGGACCCGGACACCCGACTCGAGGAGACCCTCGCCAGGGCGCGCCGGTACGTGGACGCCGGCGCGGACGGCGTCTTCGTTCCCGGTGTCACCGACACCGCCACGATCGCGGCGCTGGCCGAGGGGGTCTCCGTCCCGCTGAACGTCATGGCCGGCCCCGGCGCCCTTGGCGTGGCCGAGCTGGGCGCCCTCGGCGTGGCCCGCGTCAGTCTCGGCCCGGGCGTGGCTCAGGCCGCCTACGCCGCCGCCCGCCGCGCCGCGCGGGAACTCTTCGACACAGGTGGCTACGACTCCCTGTCCGGCGGCCTCACCTTCCCGGAACTCAACACGCTTCTCTCCAAGTGACGTTGAGGACGTCTTGGCGACATCGGTCGGCCGAGGTCACACGGAAGTGCTCCCCCGGGCTGCGTGCCAGGGGGAGCACTTCACTGTGCGCCTGCCGGTGAAGGGTGAGAAGACGATCACGAGCAGGACATCCACGGGACTACGTCGTCACGGCGCGAGCAGCAGGCTGTCGCCGCGCTCCTTTGCGGCGGCGTGGCGCCTGGCCACGTCCTGCCAGTTGACGACCTGCCACATCGCCTCGATGAAGTCCACCTTCTGGTTCTTGTACTGGAGGTAGAAGGCGTGCTCCCAGGCGTCGAAGACGAGGATCGGGGTGGAGCCCTGGCCGACGTTGCCCTGGTGGTCGTAGATCTGCTCCACGATCAGACGGCCGCTCAGCGGCTCGTACGCCAGCACGCCCCAGCCCGAACCCTGGGTCGTGGCGGCGGCCTTGGACAGCTGCGCCTTGAAGCCCGCGAAGGAGCCGAACGACTCGGCGATGGCGTCGGCCAGTTCCCCGACGCCGTCCTTCTCCAGCGGCTCGCCGCCACCGTCGCCGGTCATGTTGTGCCAGTAGATGCTGTGCAGGATGTGCCCGGAGAGGTGGAAGGCCAGGTTCTTCTCCAGGCCGTTGACCGAGCCCCACGACTCCTTGTCCCGTGCCTCGGCCAGCTGCTCCAGGGTGTCGTTGGCGCCCTTGACGTAGGCCGCGTGGTGCTTCTCGTGGTGCAGCTCGATGATCTCGGGGCTGATGACCGGGGCGAGCGCCGCGTAGTCGTACGGGAGCTCCGGGAGCGTGTAGACCGCCATGTCCAACATCACCCTTCGACGTTATTGCGCATGACTTGCAAGTACACGATAACAGCAACAAGCGCGGTCAGTCCGTGGGGCGCGCACCATGCCCGGCGGCCCGTTCCGCCGGCGCCGAGCCGGTCATGCCCGCTTCCCACTTCTCCTCGACACGGCCGACCTTCCACACCACCGCGGCAACGACCCAGGTGGCGACGAACAGGCCGACGACGACGTAGCCGACGAGGTTCAGGTCGAGGCCGGACACCCAGTCCCAGAAGCGGCCGCGCAGGGCCGCCTTGTCGGCGATCAGGCCCACGAGTTCCACGGTGCCGATGATGAGCGCGACGGCGACGGACAGTCCCGTCATGGTGAGGTTGCAGTAGACCTTGCGGACCGGCTTGGAGAAGGCCCAGCCGTAGGCGAAGTTCATGAACGAGCCGTCGATCGTGTCCAGCAGCGACATGCCGGCCGCGAAGAGCACCGGCAGGCAGAGGATGGCGTACCAGGGCAGCCCTGAGGCGGCGCCCGAACCGGCGAGCACCAGCAGCGCGATCTCCGTCGCGGTGTCGAATCCGAGGCCGAAGAGCAGTCCCAGCGGATACATCTGCCACGACTTGGTGACGGCCTTCGTCAGGTGCCCGAGCAGCCGGTTCATCAGACCGCGGTTGGCGAGCTGCTCCTCCAGGGCCGCCTCGTCGTAGTGGCCGGCCCGCATCCGCCGGAAGACCTTCCAGATACCCGCCATGATCAGCAGGTTGATGATCGCGACGACATAGAGGAACGTTCCGGAGACGGTCGTGCCGATCCAGCCCGTGATGTCGTGCAGTTCGGAGTCGTCGTCGCGGACGGGGCCCGCCAGCGCTCTCACCCCCAGGGAGAGCAGGAGGGCCAGGGTGAAGACGATCGTGGAGTGTCCGAGGGAGAACCAGAAGCCGACCGACAGGGGGCGCCTCCTCTCCCCCATCAGCTTGCGGGTGGTGTTGTCGATCGCGGCGACGTGGTCGGCGTCGAAGGCGTGCCGCATACCGAGCGTGTAGGCGGTGACCCCGATGCCCGCACCGAAGGTCTGGGTGCCCACGCCGTAGTGCCGCGGTGCGACGATCGCGACCAGCGTGAACCAGCCGATGACGTGCAGCGCGAGGATGAAGGCGGCCATCCCGCCGACGCCGGCCCACTCTCTCCGCGTCATCGACGCACGGACGCGGCGCCAGCTGTGAGCTCCTGCGGCAGCGGTCGCGGCGGGGCTCGTGGGAGCGGTGTCGGGTGCGGTGGGCATTGAGGCGCGGGCCTTACTTGTCGCCGGGCGGCCGTCTTCAGCCGCACCTCCAGGTTTCTGCACATCACATGCAACTACAAGAATCAGGCATCAAAGCCGCGGTCAATTCAACCGCCCGCACCGCCCCCCTCCCGACCGCCCCGGGCCCGCCGCACACCCAGCCCACGCGACACTCCTCCCATATGCACCTGAATCGCCCTATAGTGACTCCACTACGCGCGGTCCGCGACGCACCGCCCGCAGGCCGCCGAACGGCACCCCTCCCCCCAGGAGCAGCGCATGAGCACCGCCGCCGAGCACCGCACCCACGACGACCACACCCACACCCACGGTGAGGGCTGCGGCCACGTCGCCGTCCCGCACGGGGACCACATCGACTACGTGCACGACGGACATCTCCACAAGTCCCACGACGGCCACATCGACGAGTGCGTGAGCACCGGCCACACCACCCACGCCGACCACGACCACCAGCACGGCGAGGGCTGCGGACATGTGGCCGTACCCCACGAGGACCATGTCGACTACGTGCACGACGGCCACCATCACGCCGCCCACGAGGGCCACTGGGACGACCACTGACACAGAGGGCCTAACGAGCGCGGCCTGCTGCGCGCCGGGGGCTGACTGCCGAGTCCACGGCCGGCCAGGGCAGGCCGCGTCCGCGCCCTCACGTCGCAGTATGGCCGCGAGCTTGCCGCGCAGCTCAGTGGAACTCGTGAACCAGCTGGATCTTGCCGACGATGTGAGCGTTGAACTCGTCAAGCTCCCCGGCCGGTACCCACAGTTCCAGGATCGTCTGTCCGCCTGCCTGCTGGACGGGGTACCTGCGCAGGAAGGCGGACTCGACTTCGAAGCGGGTGACGAAGCCGGCGCCGTCGTGCTTGACGTTCCAGTCCCGCGCGATCTTGACGGCGTAGTCCTCGTTGAGGACCGGGTAGAAGATCGGCTGCTCGGGAAGCCGGGGCGGCCAGGCACGCCAGTCCAGCTCACGCACCAGCCCCAGTTCCTTGGGGCCGGTGGGACGCCACAGGGTCGTCGTTGCTTGCCGGCTGGTCACGGGAAACGCTCCTGGATGGGGCCACCGCCGATGCGGCCGGCCGGGAGCCCGACGGTATCGACGGATCGAATACGGCGGCCACCGAGTTTCGGGAGGCGCTCTACCGGCGGACCGCCGAGATCAGTCCGCCGGGCCGCTCCTCGTGCTGCGGCGGGGTGCTGATCGGGCGGCCGTAGGCGGCAGCGCGCTCGCGCAGGGTGTGGCTGTCGGCCTCCCAGCCGTGCCCGGCCAGCCAGCCCGCCGGGTCGTCGGGCATCTCCGAGACCCACATGGACGCCGCCGATCCCGGCGCGGCGTCCGCGCCGAAGCGCTCGATCACACCGCGCGAGCCCCACGTCAGCCCCATTCGACTGCCTGCCGCCGACTGCGCGCTGATCCGGGCCAGCAGCAGTTCCACCGCGTCCTCGGGCAGATAGATCAGCAGTCCCTCGGCGATCCACACGGTCGGCACCGCCGGGTCGTGCCCTGCGGCGGCCAGCGCGCCCGGCCAGTCCTCACGCAGATCCGCCGCGACGGTGATCCGCTCGCAGCGTGCGACGGCCCGCTCCTGGCGCAGCACCGAGGCCTTGAAGTCCAGTGGGGCCGCGGTGTCGACCTCGAACAGTCGGGTGCCCTCGGGCCAGTCCATCCGGAAGGCCCGGCTGTCCATGCCGGCGCCGAGCAGCACGACCTGCCGGACCCCGGACGCGCAGGCCTGCCGCAACAGGTCGTCGAGGAACTTCGTCCTGATGACGATGGAGAACGACACGGCCGGCCGGCGGCGTCGCGCGGCCTCGTCATCGGGCAGCGGCGGCGAGGAGGGCCACAGGCCGCCGGCGGCGGCGAAGGCCTGTGCCAGTGGGTCGCGGAACAGCGCGTTCTCCCGCTCGGTCTCCAGCGCCCGCACCCTGGCCACCCCCACTGCCGTGGCCCACACTCCCGACGGCTGCACCCGCTCCTGCTCGTCAGTCACCGCGTCAGCCTAGATGATCGGTTCCAAAGGGCCTGATGCGCGGAGGTGCCTGAACCGAGAACGAGGAAGCGCCGGCGCTCAGTGCGAGTGATGCAGCTGCTCGAACTCGCTCCAGGCCCAGGACAGGGTGTCGATGACCTCCGGGGCGGCGCCGCGGCTCTCCAGGTACTCGCGGTAGGTCTCGACCGTGGCGGTCACGGGCCAGTGGGGGTCGTTCGCGACGGAGCGGGCGAGGGATCCCAGGCGGTTCAGCTCGCCGGTGTGGCTCTTGAGCCACCGCGTGAAGTCGGCTGTGTCGTTCATGGCATGTCTTCTCACAGAAGGAAGGCCCGTCGTGACCTGGCCGTCCACCTCTCCGGCTGCCGTTCCTCCAGGCTCCCACGAGCGCGCGGCAAGTCAAACCGGTCGAGGACGCGGTGGCGGGTGCCGGATTCGGGCCATACGGTGAACAGACGCCCGCCCGTGACCGTCAGGAAGGGCCGTACTCCATGTACGCAGACTCCGAGGCCCCGGAGCCCCAGCCGGTCCTGTCCCCGCTGACGGGCGCGGCGATCTTCCTGGTGCTGACCATCGACCGCGGTGGCGAGCCGGTCGTACGGGACACGCTGTCCGAACTGAGCGGCCTGCAACGGGCGGTCGGGTTCCGGGCGACACCGGACGGGAAGCTGAGCGTGGTCGTGGGCATCGGCTCCGACGCCTGGGACCGGCTGTTCGCGGGCCCGCGTCCGGCGGAGCTGCATCGGTTCCGCGAGCTGGTCGGGGCGCGGCACCGGGCGGTCTCCACACCCGGCGATCTGCTGTTCCACATCCGCGCCGCCCGCCCGGACCTCTGCTTCGCGCTGGCCGCCGAGATCATGGAGCGGATCCGCGGAGTCGTCACCGTGCGGGACGAGGTCCACGGGTTCAAGTACTTCGACGTGCGTGACCTGCTCGGTTTCGTGGACGGCACGGAGAACCCGACGGGCCGGGCGGCGCACACGGCGATCCTGGTGGGCGACGAGGACCCGGAGTTCGCCGGGGGCAGCTATGTGGTCGTGCAGAAGTACGTGCACGATCTGGAGGCATGGAACGCCCTGCCCGTGGAGGCGCAGGAGATGGTGATCGGGCGCCGGAAGCTGTCCGACGTCGAACTGGACGACGCGGTCAAGCCGGCCGACTCGCACGTGGCGCTGACCACGATCGAGGACCCGGACGGGACGAAGCACGAGATCCTGCGCGACAACATGCCCTTCGGGACCGTCGGGCAGGGCGAGTTCGGCACGTACTTCATCGGCTACGCCCGTACTCCGGCCGTGACCGAGCGGATGCTGGAGCGCATGTTCCTGGGCGCCCCGCCGGCCGCCCACGACCGGATCCTGGACTTCTCCACCGCGGTGACCGGGTCGTTGTTCGCCGTGCCCACCAGTGACTTCCTCGACGACCTCCCGGATGCGCCGGCCGAGCGCGGGACCGAGAAGGGCGACGAAGGCGAAGGCGCCGAGGAGGCGGAGCCCGTGCCGGCAGCGGTCCGGACGCCCACCGTGGACGGCTCGCTGGGGATCGGCGATCTGAGGATGTGACAGGAGGCGAGCATCCGCGATGGACAATCTGCACCGCGAACTGGCACCCATCTCCGCCGCCGCGTGGGCCGACCTGGAAGAGGAGGCCCGGCGCACGTTCAAACGGCACGTCGCGGCCCGCCGCATCGTCGACGTGCCCGAGCCGGGCGGCCCGGAGTCGGCAGGCGTCGGGACCGGGCACCTGCGGACCGTCACGGCGCCGGCCGAAGGGGTCGAGGCACGCGTACGCCGGTTCCAGCCGCTGGTCGAGCTGCGGGTGCCGTTCACCGTGGACCGGCAGCAGGTCGACGACGTCGCACGCGGTGCCAAGGACGCGGACTGGCAGCCGGTCAAGGACGCCGCCCGGCAGATCGCCTTCGCCGAGGACCGCGCCGTGTTCGAGGGCTACCCGTCCGCGGACATCGCCGGTCTGCGGGAGAGTTCGTCCAACTCCGCCCTGACCCTGCCGGCCGAGGCGCGCCAGTACCCGGACGTCGTCAGCAAGGCCCTGACCGAGCTTCGGCTGGCCGGTGTCGGCGGCCCGTACGCGCTGGCGCTGAGCGCCGCGGCGTACACCGCGGTCAGCGAGACCTCCGACTACGGCTACCCGATCATCGAACACATCGGCCGGGTGCTGGACGGCGACATCGTCTGGGCGCCCGCCATCGACGGGGCGTTCCTGCTGTCGACGCGGGGCGGGGACTTCGAACTGCGGCTCGGCCAGGACCTGTCCATCGGTTACCTGTCGCACGACGACACCAGCATCCGGCTGTACTTCCAGGAGACGCTGACCTTCCTCGCGTACACCGCCGAAGCCGTCGTGCCCGCACGGGAGTCGACGCCCTCGTCCGGCTGACACACCGTCCGGCTCACACACGGGGGGAACGGGCCTGACGCGGTCACGCGTAGGGCCGCGCGGTCGGGTCCGCCTCGTCCGTTCTCAGGCGGTGACGGTCACCGGGCGCGTGCCGAGAAGGAGTTCGGCGTGCCGGTGGCGGTGGCCGACGCGGCGATCGCGGTCGCGGCCTCAAGGATCTCGTCCCGGGTGGTCCAGCGCCCGAGGGAGAGCCGAACGGCCTCCAGGGCCCGGGCGGGGTCGATGCCCATGGCGGTGAGGACGGGTGAGGGGGTCCGGGTGCCGCTGTGGCACGCGGAGCCGGTGGAGGCGGCGATCCGGGGTGCGCCGTCCAGCAGGCGGTGACCCGGTACGCCGTCGATGCCGATGTTCAGCGTGTTCGGCAGCCGGCGGTCCGCGGGTCCGTTGAGCCGGACCCGTCCGGGCAGGGCGTCGACGAGCCGGTGGTGGAGTTCGTCGCGCAGTTCCCCGATCCGCCGGAGCGCGCCGCCGGCGAGGTCGTCGGCCGCGAGCCGTGCGGCCGCGCCCAGGGCCACGGCGAGGGCGACGTTCTCGGTGCCTGCGCGCAGCCCGCGTTCCTGGCCGCCGCCGTAGACGACCGGCTCGAGTCGTACGCCCTCGCGCACGAAGAGGGCGGCGATGCCCTTCGGCGCGTACATCTTGTGCCCGACGACGGTGAGCAGGTCGACGCCCGACTCCCGCACGTCCAGCGGGATCTTCCCGGCGGCCTGGGCGGCGTCGCAGTGGAACAGCGCCCCGGCCCGGTGGGCGGCGTCGGCGAGTTCCCTCACCGGCTGGAGGGCGCCGGTCTCGTTGTTGGCGGCCATGACCGAGACCAGCACGGTGTCGTCGTCGAGCGCGGCGGTCAGCACGGCCGGGTCGACCAGGCCCTCGCGGTCGACGGGCAGCACCGTGATCCGTGCCCCGTGGAGGCGTTCGAGGGCCTGGCAGGTGGCGAGGACCGCGGGGTGCTCGGTGGCCTGGGTGATGACGTGGGGGCGGGTCCGGGCGGCGGCCAGGGTGGCTCCGCGAAGGGCGAGCAGGTCGGCCTCGGATCCGGAGGCGGTGAAGACGATCTCGCCCGGGCCGGCACCGATCAGCTCGGCGACCTGGGCACGCGCCGCCGTGAGGGCGCGGCGCGGTTCGCCGCCGTAGGCGTGAGTGCTGGAGGGATTGCCGAAGTGGCCGGTCAGATGGGGCAGCATCGCTTGCACGACACGCGGGTCGACGGGCGTGGTGGCGTTGTAGTCGAGGTGGACCGGCCCGTCGGTGAGGCCCGGGTGCGGCGGCGGGAGGCGGGTCATGAGCGGGCTCCGGCGTGCACGGGCAGTTCGGCAAGGCGCCATTCGAGCATGCCGTCGCCCAGGCGGACGGCGCGGCGCCCGTTCTCGGTGAGCAGGCGTACGGCGTCGTGGGCGAGGACGCAGTACTCGCCGCGGCAGTAGACGACGACCTCGGCGTCCTCGGGCAGTTCGCCGACGCGGGCGGCCAGTTCGCCGACGGGGATGGAGACGGCGCCGGGAATGTGCCCGGCGCGGTACTCCTCGACCGGGCGTACGTCCAGGAGCACCACCTGCCCGGCTTCCGCGCGGGTCCGCAGTTCCTCCCGGGTGACCGTGTGGCCGCCTCCGTCGCCGAGGTAGGCGTCGCGGGCGGCCGGCACACCGGCCTGGTGGGTCTCGGCGACCTTGCGCAGCAGGGCGAACAGTTCGGCGACGTCCTCGCCGGCGAGCCGGTAGTGGATGCGTACTCCCTCACGCCGGGTGCTGACGAATCCGGCCTGCTTGAGGGTCTGGAGGTGCGCGGAGGCGGTCGTCAGGTTCAGTTCCGCCGCCTTCGCCAGCGCGTCGACCGTGCGCTCGCCCTGGGCGAGGAGGTCGAGCAGTTCCAGGCGCTTCCCGCTGGCCAGCGCCTTGCCGCTGGCCGCGAACGCGTCGTAGAGCCGGGCCTTCGCGGTCGTCTCCGCCATGCTGCTCCCCTGCCTCCAGGCATCTTCCTCCATAAATCTATGGAATAGGCTACCTGGACTGCCGTCTGACGCCGGTGAGGCTTGGCGTTCGCCGCGCCGTGCCGTCGGTTTCACCCTTCGCTGTTCACCGGCTGTGGGCGGTGACGGCGATGGCCGGGAGGACGGCGAGGGCGAGGACACCCGCGGTCAGGGCGAGGACGGGATAACCGGCGAGATCGACGACGACGCCGGAGGCCAGTCCGCCGGTGGCGCCCGCGAGGGCGATGGAGACGTCCACCATGCCCTGGGTTCTGGCGCGGGTGGCCGGCGGCACCGTGTCGGTGATGATCGCGGTGCCCGAGACGAGACCGAGGTTCCAGCCTAGGCCGAGCAGCGCCAGGGCGAACGCCAGCAGGGCGACGGAGTCGCCGGGGGCGAGGGCGGCGACCAGGCCCGCGACGAGGAGGGTGACCCCGGAGGCGGCGGCGATCGCGAGCCGGCCGCAGCGGTCGACGAGGCGGCCGGTCAGCGGCGAAGGCAGGTACATCGCGCCGACGTGGATGGCGATGACCAGGCCGGAGGCGGCGGTGCCGTGGCCGTGGTCGTGCAGGTGGACCGGGGTCATGGTCATCACCGCGACCATCACGAGCTGGGTGAGGATCATGACCAGGGCCCCGAGCACCACGCCGCCGCGCGGTCTCTCCGGCGCGTCTGCGGCGGTCCGACCGGCCCGTGCCGGCCGCGCGCCGGGGGTCTGCTCGGCCTCGGCGAGGCTGCGGGCCAGCAGGAGCGGGTCGGGGCGCAGCCGGAGCGCGAGGACGCAGGCCGCCGCCGCGTACGCGGCCCCGGAGAGCAGGAACGGTCCGGCCAGGCGGGGAAGGCCGAGGAGTGCGGCGAGGTCGCCGGTGGGGGCGGCCAGGTTGGGGCCGACGACGCCGCCGAGGGTGGTGGCGACCAGGACGGTGGACACGGCGCGGGCACGGTGGGTGGGGGCGGCGAGGTCGGCTCCGGCGTAGCGGGCCTGGAGGTTGGTGGCGGTGCCGGCGCCGTAGACGAACAGCGCGGTGAACAGCAGGACGGGGCTGCCGAGGGCCGCGGCGGCGAGGACGCCGGCGCTGCCGATCGCGCCGGTGAGGTATCCGGCGGCCAGGCCCGGGCGGCGGCCGCGGGCCTGGGACACCCGGCCGACGGCTGTCGCGGCGAGCGCGCTGCCCGCGGTGAACAGGGCGCTGGGCAGTCCGGCGAGACCCGTGGTGCCGAGCATGTCCTGGGCCAGCAGGGCTCCGACGGTGACGCCCGCCGCGAGCCCGGCCCCGCTGAGGATCTGGGAGGCGACGAGGACCTTCAGGATGCGGCGCTGCACGTCGGGACCGGCGGCGAGGGCGGACGAAGCCGCGGTGCTCGTCACGGGGTGGGGCTCCTTCCGGGCGTCCTACGAGAACTCCGCGCGCACTATTCCACACATCCATGGATCATCGTAGGTCGCGCCGCGGCCCCGTCAGGCCGGGCACGGGCAGCCGCGGCCCGGTCCTCAGCGCACCAGCTCGTCGGCCAGCAGGTCCATCAGGAGGCCGTCGTGCCAGGTGCCGTCGGCGCCGCGCTCGTACCGCCGCATGATGCCGACCGGCCGGAAGCCGACCTTGGTGTAGCAGCGGATGGCGGCGGCGTTGTCGGCTGCCGGGTCGATGACCAGGCGGTGGTGGCCGTGGGCGTCGACGAGATGACGGGCCAGGGTCCGTACGGCGTCGGTGCCGAGTCCCCTGCCGTGCACGGCGGGATCGAGGAAGATGTCGATGCCGGCGTGCCGGTAGTCCGGTTCCTCCTCGGCGTGCCACTGGATCATGCCGATGGACCGCTGCCGGTGGTCGATGGTCAGGCACCGGATGTCCGGGTCCTCCAGATCGGCCGCGATGTCCGCCGCCAGGTCGTCCCCGCCCCTCCACCGTGCGCGTACTTCCGGTGTGGCCCGGATACCGGCCAGGGCGGGGATGTCCTCGCGGACCGTGGGCCGGAGGAGGACGAACGCGCCGCGCAACTCGGTCATGGCCGGGAACTTTACGGGAGTCGGCCGTGCGCCGCGTGGTCCAGGGCCTGTTGTGAAAGTCCCGTCGTCCGCCCGGAGGGCGGGCCTCGCGGCGTCAGGTGCGTGCTTTGGGGGTCCCCCTGCTCGAAGAGCTTGGGGGAGCGTGCATGGCGTCGCGAGGCAGGCGGGACTTTCGCAACAGGCCCTGGTTTCCACGGCGGCCCAAGGCCCGGGATTCAGGCGGAAAACAGGGATCGCGGGCGCGAGTTCGCTCGTGATCGAGATGCGGCCTTCGGGAAGCGGTGCCAAGAATCGAACTGAGAGGCAGTGACGCCGACTACAGAAAGGCTGTCGATCATGCGAAGCAGGATCATGCGCGCTCTGACCGCCAGCGTCGCCGCAGGCATGCTCGCCAGTGGAGCGGCCGTGGCATCTGCAGGAACCGCCCTCGCGGCACCGGCGAACACCCAGGTGACCAGCAGTCACCACGCCGCGGTGCCGGACCCCACCAAGATGCCGCACAAGAAGTGCCCGAAGGGTGAGCACCTCAAGAAGGTCCACGGCAAGTGGGGCTGCCACAAGAAGTAATCGCCAGCCACAGGAAACGCACCTCCGCCCTGCCGGCCAACTGCCGGCAGGGCGGAGGATGTTGTGGCCCCCTGAAGCGGGGTGGGCGTCAGGCGGACACCGGGGCCGCCTGCGCCGGGTCGTCGTAGAGGCTCTCGACGTGGTCGGCCGGGGAGGCCGAGGCGCTGTCGTACTTCGCGTGGTCCAGGATCTTCTCGCGGGCGGAGACGAGCACCGGGACGAGCGCCTGACCGGCGACGTTGGTGGCCGTGCGCATCATGTCCAGGATCGGGTCGATGGCGAGCAGCAGACCCACGCCCTCCATCGGCAGGCCGAGGGTGGACAGCGTGAGCGTCAGCATGACGGTCGCGCCCGTCAGACCGGCGGTGGCCGCCGAACCGAAGACCGAGACGAAGGCGATGAGCAGGTACTCCTTGACGCCGAGCTGCACATCGAAGATCTGGGCCACGAAAATCGCGGAGATGGCCGGGTAGATGGCCGCGCAGCCGTCCATCTTGGTGGTCGCGCCGAACGGCACGGCGAAGGAGGCGTAGTCCTTCGGGACACCGAGGCGGATCGCCGACTGCTGGGTGACCGGCATGGTGCCGACCGAGGAGCGGGAGACGAAGGCCAGCTGGATGGCGGGCCAGGCGCCCTTGAAGAACTGGATCGGGTTCAGCTTCCCGACGACGGAGAGCAGCAGCGGGTAGACGCCGAACAGGACCAGGGCGCAGCCGATGTAGATGTCGGCGGTGAAGGTCGCGTAGTTGCCGAGCAGGTCCCAGCCGTACTGCACGATGGCGCGGCCGATGAGGCCCGCGGAGCCGATCGGGGCGAGCAGGATCACCCACCACAGGGCCTTCTGGAGCAGTTCCAGGATGGACTCGGAGAGTGTGAGGACCGGCTGGGCCTTCTCGCCGATCTTGAGGATGGCGATACCGGCGACGACCGCCATGAAGACGATCTGAAGGACGTTCAGTTCGGTGAACGGCGTGATGACGTCGGTCGGGATGATGCCGGTGAGGAAGTCGAGCCAACTGCCGGCGTGGTCCGGCTTGGCGCCGTCGGCCGGGGTGAGGGCGGAGCCGGAGCCCGGGTTGGAGACCAGGCCGATGACGAGGCCGATGACGACCGCGATCAACGAGGTGATCATGAACCAGAGGAGGGTCCGGCCGGCCAGGCGGGCCGCGTTGTTGACCTTCCGCAGGTTGGTGATCGACACCAGGATCGCGAAGAAGACCAGCGGTGCCACGGCCAGCTTGAGGAGCTGTACGAAGATGCCGCCCACCTTGTCGAGGGTGGTGGCGAGCCAGGACACGTCATAGGTACGGGCGACGAAGCCGAGGACCAGGCCGACGGCGAGGCCGATCAGGACTTGGGCCCAGAAGGGGACGGGTATCCGGAAGCCGGAGTTCGCGGGCTTCGGATCGGCGGTGTTCGTGGACACGGACACACTCCAGTAGGGACGCGCGGAAAGGTGAGTTCGAGCGGGGAGTTACAGGAGCGGCGCCCAGAAGATACGTCAACAGCGCCGCTGCGTCGATGAGTTCGCGGTCAGGCGCGACAAGCCGCGGACATGCAGCGGCAGAGATCGACATGCAGGCGGGCCACGAGCGGTACGCCCATGACGGCGCGGCAGACGCCGTAAGGGGCGTCTGCGCGGTACGCGGCTGCTGTCTTCACGGCGAAACGTTAACACTTCTACTTTGAGAACCTCAAAGGGCCCCTTTGGATTGAGGGGGCCCTTTTCCAGCCTTGTGGGGACCCCCGCCCCTCAACGGGTTCCACTTGTCCGTTTTGGGGGTTTTTTCCCGCGCCAGGAGGGCCCGAGGATGTGATGCCACCCATAGGAGCCAGATCACGTCCTAACGTCGGTCGTAGCGAGAGGGTGGCCACAACCAGCGAAGAAAGCCGCACTGTAGAACATTTCGGGCATTTACTACGCAGTCGGGTAGTACGTCACATCGTTGCGCCCCGCTCGGCCGGCCGCTAACCATTGCTGTCGTTGCTCCGAGCCACGAGACGGACGACCCGGCGAACTCCGCCGGTGCCGCCCACTCAGGCCTGTGCAGCACGGGGCGCCGCCCCAGCGCCACCGCAAACGATTGCGGCCGGCACCTGACGACATCCCCCACTGGAGAGTTACTTCCGCATGGCCACGACCACTCGTACCGCCCGCTTCGCCCGTCTGCGCAACCTCACCCTCACCGGCATCGCCACGACCGGCGCCGCTGCCGCCGCCCTGACCCTGATGCCGTCGCCCGCACAGGCTGCCGAAGCGACGCAGGTGCACCCCGCCTCCGTGGTCGCGGCCCACTCCACCGACAGCCGCACCGCCTACAGCGGCAAGGCCGGCTACAGCAACAACCTCGACGGCTGGATCCGCCAGTCCCTGGCCATCATGAAGGCCAAGGGCATCCCCGGCAGCTACGAGGGCCTGCACCGCAACATCATGCGCGAGTCCGGGGGCAACCCCCACGCCCAGAACAACTGGGACGTCAACGCCCGCAAGGGCACCCCGTCCAAGGGTCTCCTCCAGGTCATCTCCCCGACGTTCAACGCCTACCACGTCGCCGGCACGGCCCACAGCCTCACCGACCCGGTGGCCAACATCACCGCGGCGGCCAACTACGCGGCCCACCGCTACGGTTCCATCGACAGGGTCAACTCCGCGTACTGATCCCGCCCTCGCGGTACTGATCCAGCGCACACACGTCGAGCGCACACACACGCACGCGTACGACAGGCCGGTGCCGGCAGCGACAACCGCTGCCGGCACCGGCCTGTTGCGTCGCCGGAGGCGTCGGCACCCTGCGTAATCACCGAAGGAGCGGACAAATGCCCAATAAAGTACCGTGTGATGGTCGTGGCGGGCACGGCTCGCCATGACGAAACAGCCGCGGGACAGGCGGCTGTGGGGAGGGCCCCGCACTCGTACAGGCCAGGAGACGAACCCATGACATCACGTGTCCGGCAGATCAGGAGCCGCCGTTCCACAGCCCTGCGCTGCGCGGCACCGTTGGTCACCCTGGCGCTGGCCGCCACCGGCTGCGGTGCGTCGGTCACGCCCGGGCGAATAGGCGACTCGCCCCGGTCCCCCGCCACCACCGCGGCCGACCCGCCCCCCGCCGCCGCGAGCACCCCCTCGCCGACCGGGGCCACCACCTGTACCGACCGCTACTTCTCCGGCATGACCACCGCCCAGCGGGTCGGGCAGCTGCTCATGGGCGGGATCTCCGCGGCCCATCCCGACCAGGCCCAGCTGCGCACCCTGCGCGACCACCACGTGGGCGCCATCATGCTGACCGGCCGCAGCACCGCCGGCGTCACAGCGACCAGGAAGACGGTCGACGGCTTCCAGAGCAAGGCGGACCAGGCCGGCGGGCGCCGGGTCGGTCTGCTGGTCGCCACCGACCAGGAGGGCGGCCAGGTCCAGGTCCTGAACGGCCCCGGCTTCTCGGCCATGCCCAACGGCCTGACCCAGGGCAGCTGGTCCACCTCGACACTGCGCAGTCAGGCCGCCGGCTGGGCGAAGCAGCTCAAGGCGGCGGGGGTCAATCTGAACCTGGCGCCGATCGCCGACGTGGTGCCGGCCGGTCTGGGCACCCGCAACAAGCCCATAGGGTCCTTCCGGCGGGAGTACGGCCACACCCCGGAGATCGTGACCTCCCACTCGGGCGCCTTCGCCGCCGGCTTCGCGCAATCGGGCGTGCTGACCACACTCAAGCACTTCCCCGGGCTGGGCCAGGTGATCGGCAACACCGACGTCACCGCCAACGTCGTGGACTCGGTGACGACCGCGAACAGCGCCGGCCTCGAGCCCTTCCGGGCCGGGATACGGGCCGGCTCCCCCTTCGTGATGGTGTCGTCGGCCACGTACACCAAGATCGACCCCAACCATCTGGCGGCCTTCTCACCGACGGTCATAGGTCAGTTGCTGCGCGGCCGGCTCGGCTTCAAGGGCGTGGTCATCTCGGACGACATCGGGAACGCGGTCGCGGTGCGGTCCTTCACCCCCGCCCAGCGGGCCGTGAACTTCATCGAGGCGGGCGGAAACATGATCCTCACGGTGCGGCCGAGCACCGTACCCGCGATGACGCAGGCCATCGAGGCCCGGATGCGGCAGGACGCCTCTTTCCGGGCCAAGGTGAACGACAGCGTGCGCCGGATCCTGGCCGCCAAGCAGTCGGCGGGACTGCTCGACTGCCACTGAGGCCCTGACTGCGATCGGATCCGCGGGTCAGGTACTCAGGGCGCGCCTGGGGTGCCTCAAGCAGCGGCCGCCATCGGGTGGCCGCTGCGGGCGAAGGCGTTCCAGAGCTGGACGAGCAGACGGATGACGAGCGCCTCGATCACGGCGGTCGCCACTTGCGTGAGGAGAGAGGTCAACAGGTGGGGCACGGGGTGCCGCCCTTCTTGTGCGTGTTCGGGTCACTTGTCTTTGTCCGCTGCCGCGACGTCGCGCGGGCCGACCGCAGGTGACCGCGGGTTTAACTTTCGGTTTCACTTGGGCGGAGTCGCACGCGGGGTCAGCCGGCCGAGGCCGCGACCACGAGCCCGAGACCGATCAGTACGACGCCCGTGGTCCGTCCGAGCGTGCGGCGGACCCCCGGCCTTTCGAGGGCGCGTCCGGCCCTGGACAGCAGCAGAGCATAGCCGCCCAGCCACGTGAGCGTCAGGGTGGCGTGAAGGAGGACCAGCAGCGTCATGGCCCAGGCGGCGGGCAACCGGGGCGGGGCCAGGGTGGGGAGCAGCCCGGAGTAGAAGACGGCGATCTTCGGATTGAGGGCGTTGCTGACCAGGCCGGTCCGCCACGGGTTTTTGGCGGCGGCCGATCCGCTGTCCGCGCGGGCGGGGTGCGCCGCGTCGCGCCGGTTCTGCCACAGCGCCTGCGCGCCCAGGAGGACCAGGTATCCGGCGCCGAGGAGCTTGACGACCAGGTAGGCCGTGGGCGAGGCGGCGAGCACCGCCGCGAGTCCGGCCACGCTGAGCGCGCCCCAGAGCAGCAGCCCGGTCACGATCCCGCCCACGGTGCGCAGCGCGTCCCCCGTGCCGGCCACGAGGGCGCGCCGGGTGACCACCGCCATGTCGGGGCCGGGCACGACGGTCAGCAGGCCGAGGACACCGAGCGCGGCCGCGAGATGGGTCAGCACGCCGCCGCCCTCCGCCGGATCGCACTGGCGGGGGTGGTCCGGGCGCGGTCCTTCCGGTGCGGCACGGTCACTGGTCCGTGGCGGAGTGCGGGTTCGCGTCGCGGCCCTCGGTGCTCAGCAGCACGACCACGGAGGCCGGACCGAGCCCCAGGGCCGTACGGCGCTCCTCGCCGCCCACGCCGGTCAGCACCGCGCGGAGACCGGCGAGCGCGGCGGCCCCGCAGGGGCCCGAGGAGACCCCGAGGGCGGCGAGGCCGGCGGCCGCACGGGCGCTGTCGGCATCGGGGACGGCGACAGCGGCGTCCAGGCCGCCGTGCAGGTAGGGCCAGGCGATGCTGGAGGGGGTGCCGCAGTTCAACCCGGCCATGGTGGTGTCACCGCCTGTGACGGTGACGGGTTCGCCGCGGGCGAGGCTCTCGAGGACGCAGGCGGCGGACCGCGGCTCCACCGACAGCAGCGCGGGAGCGCGCCCGGAGGGGCGGCTGCGGTAGTGGGTGACCACGGCCTGGGCCAGGGAGCCCACGCCCACCGGTATGGACACGAGGTCGGGGCCCTCGGCGGCCCCCGCGGCCGACAGCTGCTCGTCGATCTCCGCGCACAGGGTCGAGTAGCCCTCGACGATCCATCCCGGGATCCGTTCGTAGCCCGGCCAGGCGGTGTCCTGGACCAGGACCGCGTCCGGCGCGGCAGCGGCCTCGGCGGCCCGGCGCACGGCCTCGTCGTAGGAGCCCGGGACCTCGGTCACCTCCGCCTTCTCGGCGGCGATGGCCGCCACGGCCCGCGGATGCACTCCGCGCGGTACGAAGACGTGGGCGCGCTGCCCGAGCAGGCGTGCCGTGCGGGCCACCGCTCGGCCGTGGTTGCCGTCGGTGGCGGTCACCAGCACGACCGGTCCCGGCTCCGCGCCGCTCGCGGCCCGCTCGACGAGGATGCGGTGGACCGCCCAGGATGCGCCCAGGGCCTTGAACGCGGGCAGCCCGAGACGGCGCGACTCGTCCTTGACGAAGACCCGGCCGACGCCCAACTCCTCAGCGATCGGCGGGAGTTCGGTGAGCGGGGTGGGTGAGTAGCCGGGCAGCGCGGTATGGAAGTCCCGTACCTCGGCGGGTGCGGGACCGCACCGCCAGGTGCGGGCGCGGGGGCGTACGGACCACAGCGGGGTGCGGCGTCGGGAGGCGTTGTCAGACACACGTTCAGGGTCCAACGCCCTCCTATGATCGGTCCAGCGAATGTTTTCTACCTATACTCGTCGGGGAAACCGATGAATCAGGACGTCGCTCCCTGACGGCGAGGAGAGCCCCCGCGATGTTCGATCTGCACCGGCTGCGGCTGCTGCGGGAACTCAAGCACCGCGGCACGCTGGCCGCCGTCGCCGCCGCCCTGTCCTACGCCCCCTCCTCCGTCTCCCAGCAGCTCTCGCAGCTGGAGGCGGAGGTCGGCGTCCCGCTGCTGGAGCCGGCCGGGCGGCGGGTGCGGCTGACCGAGCAGGCCGAGATCCTCGTCGCCCACACCGAGGCGGTCCTCGAACGTCTGGAGCGCGCCGAGGCCGACATCGCGACCTCGCTGTCCGACCTGACCGGCACCCTGCGCATCGCCTCGTTCCAGACGGCCGCCCTGGCTCTGGTCCCCACCGCGCTCGGCATGTTGCGCGACCTTCATCCGCAACTGCGCGTCCACGTCACGCACATGGAACCCGAGAAGGCCCTGCCCGCCCTGCTGGCCCGCGACTTCGACCTGGTCCTCGCGGAGGAATACCCCGGCAACCCCAACCCGCGGCCCTCCGAACTCGAACAGGAGGACCTGCTCGACGACCCCCTGCGCCTCGCTCTGCCCCGGCCGGCCGACGGCCCGGACGCCGACGGCCCGATGGCGGCGCTGCGCTCACTCGCGGAGCACCCCTGGGTGATGGAACCCGAGGGCACGGCCGCACGGCACTGGGCCATGACCCTGTGCCGCAACGCCGGCTTCGAACCCGACGTGCGCTTCGAGACCACCGACCTGCTGCTCCATCTGCGCCTCGTCGAGCAGCAGCACGCTGCGGCCTTCCTCCCGGACCTGGTCTGGTACGGGCACTCTCCCACCGTCCCCCTGCGTCAGCTCCCCCGCGGCCGGCGCGCGCGCCGCATCTCCACCGTCGTCCGCCGCGGCGGCAGCCGCCACCCCGCCGTCCTCGCCTGCCGCGACGCCCTCCTGCACGCGGTCGCCCTCCACTCCGGCCGGGCACAGGACAGCACTGCGCTCGGACTCATTTCGAGAGGGGCTCGGCAAGGGCGTGGACCTCGATGACGGCCTCGGTGAAATCAACGGGTGCTTCCTGCGGCACGTCGTGGCCGACCTTCAGCGTTCTGTGCGCGTAAAGAACGACCGGGCGGCCGCCCGCGGGGCCGGCCTCGGCGTATCCGACGTTCCCTCTGGCGGACCGCGCAACAAAGGCGTGCCCCGCGTTGACCCGGCCGGGTGGACTCCTTCTCGAAGCCGGTAGGTCCGCGGCCCGGCCGTGTCAGTCCTCCGCGTCCGCCGGCTCGACGGCCGTCAGCGTCACGGTGCCGTCGTCGGCGACCGACCAGCCGGGGTTGTGGCACACCTCCCAGCGATGGCCGTCCGGATCGGCGAAGTAGGCGTGGTAGCCCCCGAACGCCGCGCGTTGCGGCTCCTTGAGGACCGTCGCCCCTGCCGCACGAGCCCTCTCCACGGCCGCGTCCACGTCGGCGGGCGACTCGAAGTTCTGCGCGAGGGTGAAGGGGGTGCCGGCCACTGCCGCCTGCCCGGTGTCGGCGCCGAGGTCGGCCAAGGGGAAGAGCCCCAGCGCCAGCCCCCGGCCGACCTGGTAGAAGACGATCTCGTCCAGATCGAGCAGCGGCGTCCAGCCCAGGCCTTCGCTGTAGAACCGGCGGCTGACCGCCAAGTCCCCCACGCCCAACGTCACCAGGTTCAACTGCTGGTTCATCGATCCCTCCCACGCCGACAGGAAATGGCCGTACGGGCGAACGCTACCGCCCGCGGCGGGGCGGCCCGGTACAGGGCGCGGCGGCCCGGTTCTTGCCCCTTTGGCCGGAAACCGTGCGTGAACTTCGGACAGGGGTGATCGTGTCGTGCCAGGTTGGGGGTAGATGTCGGCTTGACGAAGAACGTACGGGGCAGGAGGTGCGCGTGACGGGGCTCGCGGCGGCGTTGTGGGACTTGGGCAACGGGCAGGGTGTGCGGCAGCTGTCCGAGCTGGGGCTGGCACTGCTGTTGTCGAGCCTGATCGGCTGGGAGCGGGAGGCCAAGCAGAAGAGCGCGGGCCTGCGGACGCACACGCTGGTCGGGATTTCCAGCGCCCTGATGATGGAGGTCTCGCAGCACGGGTTCACCAATGTCCTGGGCCTCGAGAACGTCTCGTTCGACCCGTCCCGGGTGGCGGCGCAGATCGTGTCGGGAATCGGGTTCATCGGCGGCGGGCTGATCTTCGTGCGCCGGGACGCGGTACGCGGCCTGACGACCGCGGCGACGGTCTGGCTGACCTGTGCGGTCGGCATGGCCTGCGGCGGCGGGCTGCCCGTCCTCGCGATGGCGACCACCATCGTGCACTTCCTGGTCGTCCGCGGATATCCGTTTCTGCTGTCCACCCGTCTGATGTCCGGCACGTCCACCCACGTCTTCGAGACGCGCCTGACCTACCGGACGGGCACCGCGCTGCTGCCGCGCCTGATGCAGGTCTGCACCCGTCGCGGCTTCCGCATCCTCCAGGTCAGGGTCGAGCGGCTGCCCGGCCGCACCGACGACGCCGCGAAGGTGCTGCTGGAGCTGGAGGGCACCGAGGATCCCGCGCAGCTGGCGTCCGAACTCTTCCAGGACGACGGAGTGATCGACGTGGAGATGACGACGGGCGACGAGGAATAGGGCGTCCGGGTCCGGGTCCGCGTCACGTCCGGCAGCGCAGGCAGGCGCGCACCTCTCGGCCGCCGCGGGTCTGGTGGACCTCGGTCGACTCCGCGAGGTAGCGGACGATGCCGGTGCCGCGGCCGTGTTCGTCCGGGGCCAGGTCACCATGGCGGTGCTCCACGGCGGTTCCGGAGTCGCTGACGACGATGTGCAGGGTGTCGTGGTCGAGGAAGAGCAGCAGCGTCATGTGCTCACGCCCGTACTGGGCGGCGTTCGCGGCGAGTTCGTCGACGATGAGAACGGCGGAGTCCCGCTCGCTCTGGGGGACGCGCCAGCAGTCCAGCAGGTCCGCCGCGAAGTGCCGGGCGGCCGGGACGTGCGCCGCCCGCGCGGGGAGGGTGAGCAGCGCCTGATGGCGGCAGTGCGAGAGCAGTGGGGGACTCGGACAGGCGGGATCGGTCACAAACATGGTCGTGTGGCTCTTCTGTAGGGTGCGGAGGCCGGAATCCGAGGGGCCGCCCGTGAACCGGGTGGAATCGCTTCGGCTGTACCCGAGTTGGACCCCTCATCCAGTTCCACGGAGAGTGAGTACCACACGGTTCGGGACCGATTGCACCTTTCACGGCATTTCTGCGGGTGCGGGCTCCCGGAGGGCGCCTACGCCCGGATGGTGACCAGCCGCTGACCGCTGCCCGTGATGATCTCGAAGTGCTGGATGGCTCCCGGCGAGAGGGACACCGCTCCGGGGATCGTGGTGCCGGGAGGGTACTGGCCCGCCCGCCAGGTGGCGGCGTCCGTCCTGCTCCCGCCGGGCCCGATGGCCTGCAGGTGACAGACGACGCCGGCGGGCGCCCCTCCGGCGGAGACCTGGACGGCGCTGCCCCACGCGGAGGGCGAGACCTTCACAGACGCGGTGACGCCGGTGGCGGAATCGTGTCCGGAGAAGGTGCGCGTCGGGGCCTGCGCGGTGGCTCCGGGCGGTGTGGCCTCACTGACCACGGATCCGCCGACGGCGAGCCACGTGCCGCCGGCCGCCGCCCCGACGAGTGCCAGGGAGGCGGCGGCTCCGGCCCACTGCATGCGCCACGTCCTGCGACGCCTGGCGGCGGCCTGCTGGAGCATCCGTTCGAGGAGGCCCCCTTCCGGCTCCTGGGCGGCCGCGGACGCGCCGGAGGGCGCCGCAGGCGCCTTCGACACGCTCTCGGCGGCCCGCCGCACCAGCCGGTCGGCCAGGTCCCCGCCCACCGCGGGCAGAGCCGGCCCGGGAGCCTCAAGGCCGGCTTCGGCGCCGGCGTCGGCCTCGGTGACCGTCGCGAGCAGCTCCGGCAGTCCCGCCAGCTCGGCGTGTTCCTGCCGGCACTCGTCGCACGTCGCGAGGTGGGCGCGCACCTGCTCGCTCTCCGCCGGGGACAGCGCGCCCAGGACGTATCCGCCCAGCGCCAGCCGGAGGGCGTCGTGGTCCGCATTCATGGTCGGCACCTCCTCCACGCCGCCGTCATGACTCGATCCCCCGTTCCCGGAGTGCCAGCCGGAGGGCGTGCAGGGCGTAGTAGGTCCGCGACTTCACGGTGCCCAGCGGAATGCCCAGCACATCGGCGGCCTCCGCCATGGTCCGGCCCCGGTAGTACGTCTCCAGCAGCACGGCGCGGTGGTCCGGGGACAGCGTCCGCAGCGCGTCGGCCACGGCCCAGCTCTGCAGCGCCTGCTCGATCTGGTCCTCGTCACGTGTCTGCTCGGCGGCCTGCTCCAGGGCGTCGCCGTCCACCTCGGCCGGCCTGGCCCTGCGGGCCCGGTGGCCGTCGATGACCACGTGCCGGGCGACCGTGCACAGCCAGGCCCGTGCCGGACCGCGGGCCGGTTCGAACGCGTCGGGGTGCTGCCACGCGCGCAGCAGCGTCTCCTGCACGACGTCCTCGGCCCACTGCCGGTCTCCTGAGGTCAGTCGCAGCACGTAGCGGAACAGGGGGCCCGCATGCTCGGCGTACAGAGTGCGGAGCAGTTCCTCGTCCGTGGTCGAAGCGGTCCCCATACCAGGGACACGGCGCGCGGAGCGGTCCGGATCGGCCGTTGGACGACGTTTTCGGTGCGCCCATGGCATATGCCGATCCTTGCGCAGATACCGCCCTTTGTCGTGTCGCGACCGGCAGGCCACCACCGGCCGCGGAGAGGTACCGCAGCCACCCCCGGAGAAATCCGACAAAAAACGGCTCGGCTGCCGAACCGTACGGCGGCCGCCGCCCGTGAAACCACCCAAGAGCGCGGATACGCGCCATATCCCCCACGGTCCGGGCCCGCGCGGTCGCGTGCGGCCCCACTCGGCCACTCCGTCCCGATCAGTTGGGAACGATCACCATGCACCTGAACATCGGTCCGCCCCCTCCAGCGCGTCCAGCCCGTCCACCGCGCAGGCGCTCATGCCTGGCGGCCGGAGGCCTGGCCGTCGCGGCCGTCGGCGCGCTGGGACTGCTCAGCGCGTGCGGCCCGTCGTCGCATTCCCCGTCCGGCGCGGCCGGCGGCATCACACCCGGGCGGGGGCAGAGTCAGCCGGCCGGGACGCCCGGAGCCGCCGGCCCGGGGGGCACGACGGGCTCCTCGCCGATGCCCCGCATGACCATGCCCATGACGTCTCCGAGCGCGCGGGCACCGGCCGCCCCGGTGCCGGGAAGCTCCGTGGCGATCAAGAACTTCGCGTTCTCCCCCGCCACGCTGAAGGTCAAGGCGGGCACGACGGTGACCTGGACCAACCAGGACACCGACGCCCACACCGTGACCAGCGCCGGTTCGGGCGGCCCGTTGCGCTCGCCCGCCCTGGCCACCCACGCCACCTACCGCCACCGGTTCACCGCGCCCGGCACCTACCACTACCTCTGCACGATCCATCCGTTCATGACCGCCACCGTGGAGGTGACCCGATGACCGCGTATCCCGACAGGCCCGAGGACAGGCCCGACCCGGTACCGCTGGACGACACCGAGCCGCCCGCGGGCCCGAACGGCATGTCACGTCGTCAACTCCTCAGGCACGCCGGGTGGTTCGGCGGTGCCGTGGTGCTGACCGTGGCCAGTGGAGAGGTGATCAGCCACATCGCCGACACACGCGGCGCCCCCGGCACCACGGCCCCCGCGACCACGGCCGCCGGAGCCGTGGCGGCGGGAACCGGTACGACGGCGAGCGGCGCGCTGCGGTTCGTGCAGGTCTCCGACAGCCACATCGGCTTCCAGGGCCCGGCGAACATGGACGTGGCCGGCTCCTTCACCGAGGCGATCCACCAGGTCAACTCGCTCGGTTTCCGGCCCGACTTCGTGATGCACAGCGGCGACCTGACCCATCTCTCCACGCCGTCGCAGTTCGACCAGGTGAGGCAGATGATGACGGGGATGCGGACCGACCGCGTCTTCACCGTGCCCGGCGAGCACGACTCCATAGGCGACGGGGGACGCGCCTACCGGCAGACCTTCGGCAAGGGCACGCTCGGCGAGGGCTGGTACAGCTTCGACACCCACGGCGTGCACTTCATCGCCCTGGTCAACACCCTGAGCCTGGAGAAGCTCGGTCATCTCGGCGAGGAGCAGATCGAGTTCGTGCGCAGGGACCTCACGGGACTGCCCTCGGACACGCCCATCGTGGTCTTCAGCCACATCCCGCTGTTCGCCATGTACCCGAAGTGGGGCTGGAGCACGGACGACGCGTTGCGCGTCATCGCGCTCCTGCGCCGGTTCTCCTCCGTCACCTGTCTCAACGGGCATGTGCACCAGCTGTTCACCAAGACGGAGGGCAACATCACCTTCCACTCCGCCACCACCACGGCCTATCCGCTGCCGAAGCCCGGACGGGCCCCGGCGCCCACTCCGCAGGTCGTGCCCGCCCGGCAGCTCAAGGACGCGCTCGGCATCCGCACGGTGGGCTACCGGCGGGGTGACCGCGAGCTGGCGATCAAGGACAAGAGGCTGGCATGACCGTCGCAGGACTCCTCGCCCCGGCCGTGCGCACCGCGATCGCCGCCACGCTCGCCGGGAGCGGATACATCCATGCCCGGCTCTACGGCGGCGAGTACCGCTTCCTCCCCGTCGTGGGACCCCTGTTCCTGCTCCAGGCGAGCGTCTCCTTCGCGGTTGCCGCGCTGCTGCTGGTCGGGATGCCGCCGCTGCTGAGGCTCGCCGCCGCGGGGGTGGCGCTGGGCGCCCTCGGCGGCTTCGCCGCCTCCCGCACGGTGGGCGTGTTCGGATTCACCGAGCACGGCCTGCGTCCTGCCCCGCAGGCTCTGCTCAGCATCCTGGCCGAGGCCGGCACGCTGCTGCTCCTGGCCGCCTGGGAAGCCGTCACCTTGCGGCGCCGTGCCGCCGGTCGCCCGGCGGGAGTGCCGCTGCCGGGAGCCGCCACCTGGTTCCCCGGCCGCCCGCGGCGACGGCCGGGGACAGGTCGTTGACGACCGCGTCACGGGTGGCGACGGGCTTCAGGCCGTAGCCGCGTTCGATGGTGGCGATGACGGAGGTGGTGTCGTAGACGGTGTGATCGACGGCCGAGCGCGCCAGCGAGCGGGAGACGACCAGGGCGGGGATGCGGGTGCCGGGGCCCCACGCGTCGTGTGCGCCGCGCGTGGAGGGCAGCGGTACGGCGTGCCGTCCTGGGCGCGTTGCGTGCGCTGCCGGGCGGTGGACCGGGCCAGGCCCTCGGCCGTCCGGCCGCCGACCGGTCCCCAGGTGCCGTAGAGGTTGTCGAAGGAGTGGTTCTCCTCGTAGATCACGACCAGGTGCCGGTAGCCGCCGGGCAGGGTGTGCGGCGCCGGTGCGGTGCCCGAGGCCGCCGAGGGGGTCAGGGCCAGGAGCAGGGCGGCCGTCGCAGCGGCCGCGACAGCGGGCAGTCGGCGTCCGGCGGACGGCCGGGGTCGTGTCCTGCGTCCCATGTGGCTGTCTCCAGCGGTGGTCGACGGCAGTGGCGTGACGGCATGTCAGGCGCCGGTCCGGCACGCTCCGGTCGGGCCGTGGCGTGCCGGCGCGCGGAAAGGTAACGGGTCGACGGGCTCCCGGGCAGGTGACGCGCCCGGCCGCGGGCGTGCGGATCGGCTGGTGGTGACGGCCGGGTCCGTGCCCTGGGAAAACCCATGTGCCCCTGGTGTCTCGGGCATCGGCGTTTCGGTCAGACCGCCCTCGCCGGCGGCGGCTCCACCGCGGCGGCTACGCGGGCGAGGCCTTGCTGCTCAAGGGGTCCACCACGTCCGGAATCGAGCGTGTTCGATTCTCCGGGCAACTCGTTGTACCGGGCACTGCCGAGCCACCCAGGCGCGGTGCGAGCCCCAAGGAGGGATGCAGGTGACTGTGACTGACGCCACGACCGCGAACGAGGGAACTCCTCCCCCGCCACCTCCCGCCACCATCACCTTCGAGGGCAAGTACGGCAGGAACCCGCTGGCCGAGGCCGGTTTCGGCGCGATGTGCCGCCGGCTGCCCTCCGTGCTGGGGCACACCGCGCGCATGGCCTGGTCCGCCGACAGGACCGGCGTGGTGCTCCTCCTGGCCTGCCAGTTCCTCACGGGCGCCACGGCCGCGCTCGTTCTCGCGTTCACCGCGCGGGCCATGACCCACATCCTCGGCACGGGCACCGTCTCCGAACGCCTGCACGGCGCGCTGCCCTCGCTGACCGTGGTGATGGCCGCCGCGGCCGTCGGCCGGATCAGCGGCGCCCTGTCCTCCTACGCCGACGGGCGGATCACGCCGCTGCTGATGACCGAGGCGGACATCGCGCTCGTCACCGCGGTGTGCCGGGTCGAGGCGTCGGCGTACGGCGAGGACGGCTTCGCCGACCGGCAGGAGGCCGCCGAGGTCGGCGTCACCCGGACCCGGTTCATGATCCAGGACAGCCAGCGGTTCACGGCCGCCCTCATCCGCATGATCGCCGCGAGCGGCGTCATCACCGCCCTGCACCCGCTGATGCTGCCGCTGCTCCTGCTGGCCGTCGTCCCGGCCGGCGTGGGCGCCGTACTGTCGGCGCGCGTCGACTACGAGACCCACTACCTCAACGTCGGCGACCGCAACGTACGTTCCATGATGCGCTGGTGGGCCACCTATTCGCGCTACGGGGACGAGGTCCGCGCCAACGGCATGACCGGCTACCTCGTCCACTGGTACCGCGCCCTGTCCGCCCGCATCGACCGGCGCACCCTCACCGCCGCGCCCCGCACGCTGCGCATCGTGCTGGCGACCAGCGCCCTGGGCGGCGTGTTCCTGCTCGGCACCTGGGCCACCCTCGCCTGGCTGGCCACCACCGGCCGTGTCGCCCTCCCGGTCGCCGCCACCGCCGTGGTCGCCGTGCAGACCACGCTGGGCGCGCTGTCGCAGTTCGTCGTCAACGGCGCCGCCATGTTCCACACCTCGCTGTACCTCGCCGACATGCGGTCCTTCCTCGACATGGCCCGCGAACGCGCCCCCAGGCGCGGGGAACTGACCATTCCCGAACGCGTGGACGAGATCCGGCTCGACGAGGTCGTCCTCCGATACCCCGGCAAGGACGAACCGGCCGTCAACGGGGTGTCGCTCACCCTGCGGCGCGGTCAGATCCTCGCCATCGTCGGTGAGAACGGCTCGGGCAAGTCCACCCTGGCCAAGCTCATCACCGGCGTCCTCCTCGCCGACAAGGGGCGCGTCCTGTGGGACGGCACGGACCTCGCCGACGCGGACCCCGACGCGGTGTGGAGGCGCACCGCCCTCGTCCCGCAGAACTTCGCCTGCTGGCCCCTGCGCGCCCGCGAGAACATCACCCTCGGCCAGCCCCGCACCTACGACGACGGACCGGTCTGGGAGGCGGTCGAGGCCGTGGGCATGCGGGAGGAGGTCGAGAAGCTGCCGCGGCAGCTCGACACCCTCCTCGCCAAGGAGCTGTGGGGCGGTGCCGAACTGTCCGGCGGCCAGTGGCAGCGCCTGGTCTGCGGACGCGCCCTCTACCGGCAGACCCCGCTGCTGATCCTGGACGAGCCGACCTCGCAGATGGACCCGCGGGGCGAGCACGGGATCTTCGCCAGGATCAAGGCCATCGCCGGCGAGCGCATCACCATCGTCGTCACGCACCGCCTGGAGAACACCAGGATCGCCGACCACGTCGTGGTCATGGAGCGGGGCCGCATCACCGAGCAGGGCGCGTACGACGAACTCGTCCAGGCGAACGGCGTCTTCGCGGACCTGCTCCGCCTGTCCCAGGACCGCTGACGGCAGCCCGGCACGACGGCGGCGCGGCGACGAGGAGCACGCCCGGTTCGGCCGGGCGGACCGTCTCGTCGGCCGCGCCGTGCCGCGCCGCGCCGGCCCCCGCCGAGGCGCCGCCCGATATGCGAGGGTGATCCCATGAACGCCGAGAACGCCGAGGCCGCCAGGTCCGCCTTCCCCGCTCCCGTACGTGCCGTCGTGGCGGCTCCCGAACCGGACCGCGTGGTGCGCGCGGTGCAGCACCTGGTGGCGGCGGCGGACCGGCCCGTCGAGGTGGAGGTCGTCGCCTACGGCGCCGGGCTGGACCTCGTCCTGGGTGAGGAGTCCGGCGAACAGGTCGCCCGGCTGCTGGAGACCGGGGCGCGTGTCCTCGCCTGCGCCAACAGCCTCTCGGGGCGCGGTCTGACCGCCGACACCCTCGTGTCCGGCGTGGGCGTCGTACCGGCCGCCGTATGGCACCTGGCACTCCGTCAGCACGAGGGGTGGTCCCTGGTCCCGCTGGGATGACGCGCCCGGTCCCGGCTTCCATACGCCCCGGAGTACCTCGGCTATGGTGTCGGGACCCGGGAAGCGGAGGTACGGCGATGCGTCGCAGGCGGCACGGTGCCATGGGCGCCGGCCTCGCGCTGCTCGTCCTCATGGCCGCACTGTTCTGCGCCACGACCTCCTCCCCGCCCGCGCTCCTGGCAGCGCCCTCCCCGGCCGCAGCCGGCCCGCACCTGGCCGCGAGCCCCGGGACGTCGGCCGACGACGGTCACGGCGCGCCCGCCGCCGCGGGACACGGGCCGTGTCTGAAGAAGACACAGCCGGAGCAACAGCAGACCCGGTCCGGGGCGCCGCTCGCCCGCGCCCTGCCGGCGCGCGCCGACGACACGGCGGCGGCGCGCGTCTCCGCGCACAGGGAAGCCCGGCGCCATGGGCCGGAACCGTCTCCTCCCGACCTCGCCGAACTCTCCGTACGCCGGGTGTAGGACCGCGCGCCCTGTCCGCGCGCCCCTGTTGCCCCGTACGACCGGGCGTCCGCCCGGTTCGGCGGGAGCGCCGCTGTCCTTCCTCTCCGTCGGCCGCCCCGTCTGCGACAACGCGGCCCCGCGGCGTCCGACCGGCGAGGCGGCCTGCCCTGCGCGGCCCGCCGCCTGAGCCTCCTTTCCCCTGTTCCTCGCACACTTCACTCCCGGAGGTGCCCCATGCCTTCCTCCCTGCATGCCCGCCGTCGCCGTCTGACCTGGATCGCCGTGGGCGGTGGTGCGGCGGCCGTCGTCGCCGCGGTCGCCGCCCTCGGCGGCGGTTCCGGGGACCCGGTCCCCCGGGACCGGCCGGCGGCCGCCGTCTCGCCGTCCACCGGCAAAGCCACCCCCGACGACCGGCAGAAGTCGCTGCTCGCCCTGGCGCGCAGGGACCCGAAGGACCCGCTGGCCCTGGGCCGCGCCGACGCGCCGGTCGTCCTGATCGCCTACGAGGACTTCCAGTGCCCGTTCTGCGGCAGGTTCGCGCGGGAGACCAAGCCGGAACTCGTCCGCTCGTACGTGGACAAGGGGGTGCTGCGCATCGAGTGGCGCAACTACCCCGTGTTCGGCGCCGAATCCGAACGGGTCGCCCGGGCCTCCTGGGCGGCCGGCCGACAGGGACGGTTCTGGCAGTTCCACGACGTCGTCTACGCCGAGGAACGCCCGCGCAACAAGGGAGTCTTCTCCTCCTCGCGGCTGCGCGAGATGGCCCGTGAGGCGGGTGTCGCCGACCTCGACCGCTTCGACGCCGACGCGAAGTCCGAGGCCGCCGGGGTGTCGGTCAGCAGGGACCAGGAGGAGGGGTACGCGGTGGGGGTGCCCAGCACGCCCGCCTTCCTCGTCAACGCCACACCCGTCCTGGGCGCACAGCCGCTGGGCACGTTCACCGCCGCCGTCGAGAAGGCCGCGAAGGAAGCGGCGCGATGAGCGGGATCACCGCCGCGACCGCCTTCCTCGGCGGCCTGTTGGCACTGCTCAGCCCGTGCAGCGCGCTGCTGCTGCCTGCGTTCTTCGCGTACTCCTTCACCGGCCGCACCCGCCTGTCGCTGCGCACCGCCGTCTTCTACGCGGGACTGTGCACCACGCTGGTGCCACTCGGCGTGGCCGGGTCCTTCGCCGGCCGCCTGTTCTACGGGCACCGCGAGCTGCTGGTCCTGCTCGGCGGCTGGACGATGATCGGGCTGGGGCTGGCACAGATCCTCGGCCTCGGCTTCGGCTCCCGCCGTCTTCAGCAGGCGGCCGGGGCCCGCAGGACCGGGTCCGCCGTGTCCGTCTTCGCCCTGGGCGCCGTCTACGGACTGGCGGGCTTCTGCGCGGGTCCCATCCTGGGCGGCATCCTCACCGTCGCGGCGGTCGACGGCAGCCCGGCGCACGGCGGTCTCCTGCTGGCCGTCTACGCGCTGGGCATGGCCGTTCCGCTGTTCGTCCTGGCGCTGCTGTGGGACCGCTGGGACCTCGGCCGCAGGCCCTGGCTGCGGGGACGCGCACTGCGGTGGGGACCACTGACCGTGCACACCACCTCGCTCGCCGGCGGGATCCTCTTCGTCCTGCTGGGCGTCGTGTTCCTGCTCTCCGACGGCACCTCGGCCCTGCCCTCCCTCCTCGGCATCGACACCGAGGCGGCCTGGGAGAGCGGCGCCGGGCGGCTCGGCGGGGCCGTCTCCGACCGGGTCCTCCTGCTGGTCCTGGCCGTTGCCGGCGCCGGTACGGCGGCAGTGGCCGTGCTGCGGCTTCGCCGGCTCCCGCGTGAGGAGGACGCCGAGGGCACCGACTCCGCCGCCTGACCGTACGGGGACGCCCCGTGTGCCTGGGGCACACCGCGCGCGGGGCTCCCGTCAGTCGTGGTCCGGGCGGAGCCGGCGGTTGGTTCCGGACCGGCCGATGTCCAGGTCCAGGAGCGAGGTCAGCGCGGTGCCGCTGTTCCAGAAGCCGAGGAGATCGACGTCGACGAGGCGAATCCGGTGCCGGGCCGCGAACTCGCGGGCCGGCCGGGTGAAGACGCAGGAGGCGACGAAGACCGGGACGTCCGCCCGGTGCTCGGCCCGTGCGGTGCCGTTGAAGGTCTGGAGGTCACGGCTGCCGACACTGCGGTGCCTGGCGTACCGCTTGCACTGGATGACGACGCGGCGCCCGTCGGGCAGGCGGC
Organism: Streptomyces sp. NPDC014889; assembly: GCF_043081205.1. Classification (NCBI taxonomy): domain Bacteria; kingdom Bacillati; phylum Actinomycetota; class Actinomycetes; order Kitasatosporales; family Streptomycetaceae; genus Streptomyces; species Streptomyces sp. NPDC014889. The sequence continues at coordinate 23,495 of NZ_JBIBWH010000012.1, read as the reverse complement.
CGGTCACATCGGCGCCCAGGTCGCCGGCGCCGCCGACCCGCCTGACGTCGGTGCAGCCGTCCCGGCGGCACAGGCCGGCGACGTACTCCTCGAACTGCCGGTCGTCCATCGCCCAGACCGAGTCCAGCGACCGGCGTGCCCCCCGCCGTGCCTCCCCGGCGAGCCGGGCCGTCTCCGCCTCTGCCTCGCGTCGCCCGGCCAGTACCACGCCCGTGACGACGGCCGCGGCCACGACGGACGCCAGGGCCACCACCAGCACGACACCCATCGGATTCCGCCCCTCCCCCCTTCCGACGGTGCACTGCCGCACCCCCGGGCGGTTCGTTCCCCGTCGGCTACGATCATCACAGCCTGCCGTGTCCGGCCCGTCACGGCCACGGCCGTGTTCCTGAGGGAGACCGATGATCTTCATCACCGCCAAGTTCCGTGTCCGCCCCGAGTACGCCGACCAGTGGCCGGGAATCGCCGCCGAGTTCACCGCGGCCACCCGCGCCGAGCCGGGCTGCCTGTGGTTCGACTGGTCCCGCAGCGTCGAGGACCCGACGGAGTACGTCCTGGTCGAGGCCTTCCGCGACGACGAGGCGGGAGCGGCCCACGTGCAGTCGGAGCACTTCAGGGCCGCCCAGCGGACCCTGCCGCCCCACCTGGCCGAGACGCCCCGGATCGTCAACACGACCCTGGCCCAGGACGACTGGTCCCTGCTCGGCGAGATGGCCGTTCCCGAACAGGAATGACCCACCTCCTCGCGGGAGTTCTACCGCGAGCCGCTTCACAGAGGGTTACGGGCCGGCCGGGCGAGGGACCGTACGGGCATGGTCTCGACGCGGGAGTCATCGTCAACCACACTCTTCACAGCGGCAGTTGTCCGACTGTCCACGGAGACGGTGAAGGGGTCGACGGCATGAAGCCCACGTTCCGACGTCCTGTCCGGCGCGGATTCGCCGCCGTGCTGGCCGCGACCGCCGCGCTCGCCGTGGCGGCACCGGCGACGGCCGCGGACGCCGGCACCGCCGGGTCCCGCGCCCCGGCGGTTCCGCTGCGGGTGGCGACCTTCAACATCCACGCCGGGGCGGGCGAGGACGAGGTCTTCGACCTCGACCGGACCGCGCGGGCGATACGCGAGTTGCACGCCGACGTGGTCGGCCTTCAGGAGGTCGACGTCCGCTGGGGCGCCCGCAGCGACTTCGTCGACGAGGCACGGGCGCTGGCCGGGAAGCTGGGCATGCGGGTGTTCTTCGCGCCCATCTACGACATGGACCCGGCCACCCCGGGTGCCGAGCGCCGCCGGTTCGGCGTCGCCGTGCTGAGCCGTCACCCGGTGCTCGAGGCCGAGAACCACGAGATCACCCGGCTCTCCACCCAGACGCCCGATCCGGTGCCCGCCCCGGCGCCCGGCTTCGCCGAGGTGACGCTCAACGTCAGGGGTGTGCACGTGCACGTGTACGACACGCACCTCGACTACCGGGGCGACCCGTCGGTCCGCAGGGCCCAGGTGGCGGACATGCTCGACGTGCTAGCCGCCGACCGCGGCCCGAAGATCCTGGTCGGGGACTTCAACGCCGAGGCGAACGCCCCCGAGTTGGCGCCGCTGTGGCAGCGGCTGAGGGACGCCGACCCGGACGGCGGCGGGACGTACCCGGCGGTCCGGCCGGAAAAGCGCATCGACTTCGTGACCGTCTCCCCCGACATCACCGTGACCGGTGCCGGGGAGGTCGCCGGCGAGGCGTCCGACCACCGCCCCGTCGTCGCGGACCTGGAGCTCGACGGACGCGGTCGCTGAAACACCCGCCCGGCTCACGACCGGCGTCCGAGGCGGAGCCGGGGCGGTGACAGCACGGACGACAGGGCGCTCCCGACGCCGGCCTCCGGGCGAGCCGAACCGCCGTGCACGGCGGCCGGTTTGACGGTGTCGTCCCGTCGGAGCCGAGCCGGTTCACCACCTCCACCACGCCGTCGACGCTGTCGCACAACCGCACGGTGACCGGGATCAGGCTCTTGCGTTCCACCGTCCCGCTGAGCGTGACCCGGCCCTCGGTGACCTCGACCGCGATCGCCGAAGGCCGAAGGCCGAAGGCCCAGCGTCCGGACGATGACGTCCTCCAGGATCTCCTCCTGGATCGCGCGGTCCCGGCGGAGGAACAGCCGCACCAGGTCGCGGCGGCTGATCACGCCGATCAGCCGGCCGTCGCCGTCCACCACCGGCAGGCGCTCGACCCTGTGCCGCTCCATGGCCCGCGCGGCCCGCACGGCGTGCCAGCCGGGCTCCGCGACCACGGCGGGCCTCGTCATCAGCTCCCCCGCGTCCCTCCCCACACCGCCGCAGGTCTGCCTGCGGAGCAGGTCCGCCTCGGACACCACCCCGATCGGCCGGTTCTCGTCGTCGACCACCGGGACGGCGGTGATGTCGTACTCGTCGAGGACGCGTGCGATCTCCTTGAACGCCGTGCCCGGTCGCACGCTCACGGCGGTGGGGCACATCAACTCGCCCACACTGCGTCGTCTCATCGCTCAGCACCCTTCCTGTCACCCCCAGTCCACCGCACGCGCTGCCGTCCCGCTGAGGCCGGACAGTCCCTGTGGGGACCTCGAACGTCCCCTCGTCTGCGGTCCGCCCTTGCCTTGGAGCGGACTCCAATTCGTAGGGTCGGGCGCACCCGAGTGGACGTCACCCAAGGAGAGTCGTATGCGCCACCGCGTTCTGGGCGGGACCGGCATCGAGGTCAGCCCCTACTGCCTCGGCACCATGATGTTCGGGTCCGTCGGCAATTCCGACCACGACGAGTGCGTCCGGATCATCCACGCCGCGCTGGACGAGGGGATCAACTTCGTCGACACCGCCGACATGTACTCCGCCGGAGAGTCGGAGACGATCGTCGGCAAGGCGCTGAAGGGCCGGCGCGACGACGTGGTGCTCGCGACCAAGGTCCACTTCCCCATGGGAGACGGCCCCAACCGCGGCGGGAACTCACGGCGTTGGATCGTCCGGGAGGTGGAGGACAGTCTGCGGCGACTGGGAACGGACTGGATCGACCTGTACCAGGTGCACCGGCCGGACCACACGACCGACATCGAGGAGACGCTCTCGGCCCTCACCGACCTTGTGCGGCAGGGCAAGATCAGGGCGTTCGGCTGCTCCACCTTCCCCGCCGACGAGATCGTCGAGGCGTACCACGTGGCCGACCGGCGGGGGCTCCAGCGGTTCCGCACCGAGCAGCCGCCGTACTCGCTGCTGGCCCGCGGCGTCGAGAGGCACGTGCTGCCGGTGGCGCAGCGCCTGGGCATGGGGGTGCTGACCTGGAGCCCGCTGGCCTCCGGTTTCCTGACCGGCCGCTACCGCAAGGACCAGGCTCTCGACCTGAGCAGCGGGCGTCCCACCCTGAACCCCGACCGCTTCGATCCGTCGGCACCGCGCACGGCCGCGAAACTGGAGATCGTCGAGCAGCTCGTCGAAGTGGCCGAGCACGTGGGCTGCTCGCTGCCGGAGTTGGCCATCGCCTTCCCTCTCGCGCATCCGGCCGTCACGTCGGTGATCATCGGTCCGCGCACGATGGAGCAACTGCGCGGCACGCTCAAGGGCAGGTCCGTGGTGCTGGACGACGCCGTGCTCGACCGGATCGACGAGATCGTGCCGCCGGGGACCGACGTGTACCCCCCGGACGGTGTCTGGACTCCGCCGTCTCTCGCCGAACCGGCGCTCAGGCGACGCACGGCCGGGTCCCGGCCCGCCGTGTGAGGTTCGGCCACCCGGACTCAGGCGGCCGGGTACGGGTGAAAGCCGCGGCCGGTCTTCTTGCCGAGATGGCCGGCCTCCACCATGCGCCGCAGCAGCGGGGGCGGAGCGTACAAAGGCTCCCTGAACTCGGCGTACATCGACTCTGCGATCGCCTGCGTGGTGTCGAGCCCGATCAGGTCCGCGAGCGCCAGCGGGCCCATCGGGTGCGCACAGCCGAGGACCATTCCCTGGTCGATGTCGGTGGCGGAGGCGAAGCCGGATTCGAGCATCCGGATCGCGGACAGCAGGTACGGCACGAGGAGCGCGTTCACCACGAACCCGGCGCGGTCCGGGGAGCGGATGACCCTCTTGCCGAGCACGGCGGTGGCGAAACGCTCCGCGCGTGCCCGGGTCCGCTCGCCGGTCACCAGGGAGGGCACCAGCTCCACCAGGGGCAGCACCGGTACCGGGTTGAAGAAGTGGATGCCGATGACGTGCTCGGGCCGGGCGGTGGCCATGCCGAGTCTGACGATCGGGATCGACGAGGTGTTGGAGGCGAGGACGGCGTCCTCGCGTGCGACGACCTTGTCCAGGACGGCGAAGACGTCGACCTTGGCCCGCTCGGTCTCGGCGACGGCCTCGACGACCAGGTCACGATCCGCGAAATCACCGAGATCGGTGGTCAGTCGGATTCCGGCGAGGGCCTGTTCCCGGTCGGCCTCCGACAGCTTTGCCCTGCGCACGCCATGGGCCAGTGACCGTTCGATGCGCCGCCGCCCGGCGGCGAGCGCGTCAGGTCCGCTCTCGGCGACGAGGACGTCCAGGCCGGCCCGGGCGCAGACCTCGGCGATTCCCGAGCCCATCTGTCCGGCGCCGACGACGCCGATCCGCTGCGGGAGGTCCGCAGCACCCTGAATGTCCACGAGTGATCTGTCCCTTCGCTGGTGAACGGGGCGGGGACCGGCGGCCCCCGGCTTGTGTGCGCCCGGAAGCACGGTGAGTTCCAGGTGGGCGCCGTCCGGTCCGCCGGTCAGCAGCCTCTGTGTGCTGCCGACGCTGTGTGCCGCACTCGCCACGGGTGGCCGGGCCCCGCGGTGTGCGGGAGGTGGAGCGGAAAGCAGCTGGATGCCACCTGGACGCGGAGCCGGTGTCCCGTTTCGAGGCGGTGTCCGGTGTCCCCGAGGAGGACCAGTGCCCGGTGCCAGGAGGGGCCGCCCGCCTCCATCCGGTACGGCGCCTCCAGGATCCGGCGGCTGGTGCCGTCGGGTGCCACGTCGCAGAGTTTGACGACGAGGTGGCTCACGGCCGAGGTGGAGGTGACGGGCAGCACCATGCGGACCGGGCCAGCCAGTTGAAGCGGTCGTCGGGCGACGGTCGCGGTGAAGGTCAGGACGTCCGGCCGCCGCTCGACGGTGCGTTCGTCGGCCAGGGCGAGGAGCGGTCGCCACCAGTCGCCGTCGGTGGCCGGCACCAGGTCGGCGGGGTCGTGGTCCCAGACCGCCGACGCGGGCCCGGTGTCCGGCCGTGGGGACAGCGCCCCGCCTTCCGGGCCGGCCGTCGCGGCGGTACGCGCACCGGTGAGATGGAGCCGCAGGACCTCCGCCCCAGGGCGGTGGCCAGTTCCCCGCCGCCCGCAGCGCGGTGTCCGCGCCCTGCCAGCGGACGGGCGGCGGCGCCAACTGTCCTCCCCCGCCGCCGAGATGGTGGCGGAAGAAGTCGATCACCGGGCGGAGTGTGCGGTCCAGCATCGCGTCCCGGGCGACGGGGTCGGTGAGGTGGTCCGGGCTGTGTCCGCCCGCGCCGAGCACGTCGTCCTGGTGGTCGGTGGCGGTGGCGATCAGGTACTGCGGCGCCCGGGCCGTCCGCCGTGCGCCCCGCCAGTCGCGCAACTGGCCGGCGGAGAACAGGTCGTACCATCCCGTCCAGTGCAGCGTGGGCACCCGGCCGTGTCCGGGAGGCCGGCCGTCGAACGCCGTCCGGCGCCGGCGCGCGTCACCGGGCGCGGTGACGGCCCATTCGGTCGGGGGCAAGTACCCGCAACCGGCGGGCAGACGGTCGAGCAGCCGGGCGAACGGCCGCACGGACCAGTCGAGTCGGCACACCAGATTGGCGCGGTCGGCCCACGTGGAGTTCAGCCACTCGACCATCGGCCCGAGCCGGAACACCCCGTTGCGGTGGACCAGTTCGCCGCCGATGTCGGTCGTGGTCAGACGGGCGACGAGCGCCCGCACGGCCGGGTGGCCGCAGGCGACGGCCGCCCAGGCGGTGTAGCCGTAGTAGGAGTTTCCCCAGCAGCCCACCGTGCCGTCCGACCAGCGCTGCTCCGTGATCCACAGTACGTCCCAGGCGTCCGAGGTCTCCCCGGTGAAGGGCGTGGGGACGTCCTCGGAGCGGATCTTTCCCCGCACGTCCTGCGTCACCACGGCCATTCCGGCCTCGGTGAGCCGGACCGCGACGTCGAGCACCAGCGTGTCCGGGTGTGTCGTGTCGTACGGCGTGCGGATCAGCACCGCCGGCACCCTGGCGGAGGACGACGGCCGGTACACCTGGGTGTACGGACGGACACCGTCGCGCAGGCGCACCCGGAAGGGCTCCGCCTGCGCGGCGGGGGTACCGAACGGCACGGGCGTACCGGACGGAACGGAGGCGGTCGTGGTCATGCGGTGTGTGCCGTCAGCGACGTACCCGGGGGGACGTCCGGGTCCAGGCCGTCGTCGGCGTGGTCGACGACGGCGCGCTCGCCCTCCACGTCCAGCGACCGGCAGACCAGCAGATACAGGCCGGCCGAGACGACCAGGCCGACGATCATGGTGATGTCCAGCCCGCCCATCCAGCGGGCCACGGGCCCCATGCTGTGGCCGACGACCGCGAACGGCATCATCGAGGCGAAGCCGACGGCGTAGGAGACCAGTCCGCGCCAGCCCCACCGCCCATAGATTCCGCGTGGGTTGAAGATCTCCCGGATCGAGTAGTGGCCGCGGCGCACCAGGTAGAAGTCGACCAGGTTGATCGCCGTCCACGGGGTGAAGAGATAGCCGAGCACGACGAGGAAGTGTTCGAACTGCTGGAGAAACGTCTCGTCGGAGCCGAAGGCGATCGCCGTGGACAACAGGCCGATCACCAGGAGGGTGGCGACGCGTTTGGCGACGGTGGGTTTGATCCGCCGCACCGAGTCCATGCTGGACAGCAGGGTCAGGCTGCCGCCGTAGAAGTTGAGGGTGCCGATGGTGATCAGCGGCAGGACCGAGGCCAGCAGCAGCGTCATGCCGAATCCGTGGAAGACCTCGTTTCCGGCGGAGATGATCGACTCGACGAGCGTCAGCTTCGGGAACAGCCCGGCGGCCGCGGTGCCGACCAGCATCATCCACGCGCCGCCGATCGTCGCCCCGAGGTAGGTCCACCAGAACGAGGAGCGCACGCCCACCGTCGGCGGCAGGTAGCGGGAGTAGTCGGAGACGTAGATCGACCAGGAGAGCTGGTAGACGGCGGCGGTGAAGAACTGGACCAGGAACGGGGACAGGGCGAAGGCGCTCAGGTCGAGTTGCGCGGGGGTGAACGGGTCCGCCACGACGACGCCCACGGTGAACACGACCAGTGCCACGAACATGAGGTACGTCAGCCAGCGCGACGCCCGGTGGATGAAGTCGTAGCCGATCACCGCCAGGACGATGCCCACCACGGCGTAGCCGATGTAGCTGGCGCCGTTGGGCACCTGGGCCAGGTGCTCCAGCGTACGGCCGACCAGGATCTCGTTGAACGCGGTGTAACCGATGTAGGTGGTGAGCGCGGTGACCCATACCAGCAGGGCGCCGACGAATCCGAACTGCGGGCGGGACTGCACCATTTGGGGCAGGCCGAGCTGCGGGCCCTGGGTGGAGTGGAAAGCCATGAAGAACGTGCCGAAGGCGCTGCCCAGGACGACGGCGATGGCCGTCCAGATCAGGTTGCCGCCGAGGGCGACCCCGATGGCGCCGGTGGCGACCGTGGCCAGGTGCGCGTCGCCGGCGAACCACACCGGGAACAGGTGCCAGACCTTGCCGTGGCGTTCGGCCAGGGGCACGTAGTCGATGGAACGGGTTTCGATGACCGGGCGGCCGGTTGCGGGCGCGGCCGCCGCGGCGGGGGTGGAGCGCGAGGTGACGGTCATGTCTGGTCCTCGGTGGGGGTGCGGGTGGCCTGGTTGAGGGACGCGTACGCGAGCTGCTCCAGCAGCAGGGCCGACTCGCGCGGGGCGTCCGTCGCGGCGTCGATGACGCGCTTGGTGACGGCCACCGCGAGGGGTGGCAGCGCGGCCAGTTCGCCGGCGATGCGGCGGGCCGTCCCGAGGGGCTCGCCGGCCTCGCAGACCTCGGTGACCAGGCCCCAGGCGAGGGCCTGCTCGGCGTTCAGGCGGCGTCCGCGCAGGACCAGTTCACGGGCGCGGGCCGGCCCGACGGCGCGGACCGTGCGGTACGTGCCGCCGGAGCTGGGCAGGATGCCGATGCCGACCTCGGGCAGGCCGAACACGGCGGTCGCGTCCGCCACCCGGAAGTCCGTGGCCAGGGCGAGCTCCAGGCCCCCGCCGAGGCAGTAGCCGGCGATGGCGGACACGGTGGGCTGCGGCAGGGCGGCCACCTTCTCGTACACCGCTCCGGAGTCGCGGTAGTACGCGGCGATCGCCTCCGGGGTCATCTCGCGCAGCTCGCCGGTGTCGGCGCCCGCGGAGAAGACCCGGTCGCCGCCGGTGAGGACGACGGCGCGGCTGGTGGTGACGGCCTCGTCGTCCAGGGCGCGCAGCAGCTCGCGTTCCAGGTGCGTGGAGAGGGCGTTGAGTTTCGCCTCCCGGCGCAGCGTCAGCACGGCGGTGCCGCCGCTGCGCCGGATCTCGACGGTGCCGGCGCTCACGCGCGGGTGCTTCCGGTCGTCGGGAAGTCGAGCATGCCCAGGCCGCGCTTGCTGATCTCGTTGGCGATCACGAGGCGCTGGATCTCGGAGGTGCCCTCCCAGATACGGTCGACGCGCAGTTCACGGTAGAGCCGCTCCACGGGGTAGTCGCGCATGTAGCCGCGTCCGCCGAAGATCTGCACGGCCCGGTCGGCGACCCGGCCCGCGGCCTCGGAGGCGGACAGCTTGGCCATGGCCGCCTTGGCGTGCAAGGTCTTGCGGTCGCCGCCCTGGTCGAACTCCCAGGCCACCTGGTGGACGAAGGCCCGGTTGACGGCGATGTCCACGGCGCTGTCGGCGAGCATGCCCTGGATCAACTGGCGCTCGATCAGTGCCTGGCCGCCCTGGACGCGTTCCCGGGCCCACTCGGTGGCCAGGGCGAGGGCGCGTTCGGCGGCGCCGACGGTGCGGGCACCGATCATCAGACGTTCCTCGGTGAACCAGCTGCGGGTCAGGTCGTAGCCGCCGCCGACCTCGCCGAGCACCGCGTCCGCGCCGACCTCGACGCCCTCGAAGACGTACTCGGGGTGCTCGTAGACGAAGGTGTGCATGTAGCGCGGAACGCGCTTGAGGCGGACGCCCGGCAGGTCCTTGTCGACGAGGAAGAGGGTCGGTGCCCTCTCCTCGCCGACCAGGGCCAGGACGAGGAAGAAGTCCGCGGCGTCGCCGACGGTGACGAACCACTTCTCGCCGTCGATGCGGTAGCCGTCCGCGGTCGGCGTGGCGGTGGTGGCGATGCCCTGCGGGTCGGAGCCGGCGTCGGCCTCGGTGATGGCGACGGCGTCGCGGCGCTGCCCGAGGATGTCGGGGACGAGGTAGCGCTCGCGCTGGGCGGGGGTGCAGGCGGACAGGGCGTTGGCGGGCCGCCACACGGTGTCCCAGAGAGCGTTGGTGAGCTTGCCGAGCTCTTCCTGAACGACGACCTGCTCCAGGACGCTCAGTCCGGCGCCTCCCCACTCGGTGGGCATGTTGACGGCCTGCAGCCCGCTCGCGAGCACGTCGTCGCGGATGCCGCGCAGCACCTCGGGCGTCAGTCCGTTGTTCGCCTCGCAGGCGTCCTCGTGGATCATGATCTTGTCCGCGAGAGCGGCGGCACGTTCCTTGAGGTCGGTCAGGCGCGGGGTGTAGGCGAAGTCCATAGGGTCTCTCCTCGTGATGATCGATGGGTGGTGAGGGCGGCTCAGGAACCGAGGACGATCCGGGCGTCGAGGCCCAGGCAGCCCTTCGGGGTGACGAGCAGGGGGTTGACCTCCAGCTCGGCGATCTCGGGGTGCGCGGCGGCGACGGCCGTGACCGCCTCGACCGCTCGGGCGGCTGCCGGAAGGTCCACGGCGGACCGGCCGCGTACGCCGCGCAGCAGGGGCGCCGCCGCGAGGCGGGCCAGCAGCTCCTGGGCGTCGGCCGCGGTCACGGGCGCCAGCGCGAGCCGGACGTCGCGCAGCACCTCGGTGAAGACGCCGCCGAGTCCGACGAGCGCGACGGGACCGAAGCGGAGGTCGCGACGGACGCCGACGATGAGTTCCACGCCACCGGCCGTGTCGGCCATGGCCTCGACGCAGAAGCCGGGCGGGTCGAGGCGGCGTGCCATGTCGGCGTGCGCGGTCCGGACCGCGGTCTCGTCCGCGAGGTGGAGCGCGACGCCGCCCGCGTCGGACTTGTGCAGCAGGCCCATGGCCTTCAGGACGACCGGCCCGCCGATCTCCCGGGCGGCGGCGGCCGCCTCGTCCTCGGTACGGACCAGGTGGGCGGCGGGGAAGTCGAGCCCGCCCTCGCGGAGCAGTTCGCGGGCGGTCCAGTAGTCGTCGGCGACGACGGGCACGGCGGGCTCCGGCAGGGCCGGGACCCGCGGGGCGGACCGCTCGGCACGTTCGGCGATCTGCCCGAGGACCCGGGCCGCGTGCTCCACGGAGCCGAAGACGCACACTCCCTGGTCACTGAGCTCCCTGGCGGCGGGCCGCTCCGCGTACATGGTGTGCACGGCGACGGGCTTGCCGCGGGTGCGGATGTGCTCGGCCATCACGCGGGCGGTGGCGGTCTCGGCGTCCGCGAGCGCCTCGCCGTAGCCGCCGTAGCCGCCGAAGTAGCCGGTGACCAGGACGGCGTCGACCTCGTCCGCGCTCAGCGCCAGGTCGAGCACCCGGCCGAAGGAGGTGATGTCCTGCTCCCCCGCCCCGGCGAGGTCGACCGGGTTCGCGGTGCCCGCGGAGGGCGGGAGTTCGGCGGCGATCGCGGAGGTGAGGCGGGCACCGAACTCCGGGACGAGCAGGCCGTGTGCCTCGGCCACGTCGCTGGCGAGCGAGGCGTGGCCGCCGCCGTCGGCGATGACGGCGACCCGGCGGCCGCCGCCGCGGCGGTTGCGGTGCAGGGCGCCGAGCAGGTGGGCGAGTTCGGCGACGGTGGCGACGCGGTCCACGCCCGCGGCCCGGCACGCGGCGTCGATGACGGCGGAGTCGCTGGTCAGCGCTCCGGTGTGGGAGCGTGCGCCCCGCATGGACGCCTGTCCGGCGCCGACGGTGAGCAGTGCGACGGGCTTGCCGGCCCGTACGGCGTCCGCCGCGGCGCGGGCGAAGGCACGGCCGTCCCCGAAGTCCTCGCAGTACAGGGCGATCAGTTCGGTGCCGTCGTGCTCGGTGTAGCCGCGGATGAGGTCGGCGGCGGTGAGGTCGGCCTGGTTGCCCAGGGAGGCGAACCGGGAGAAGCCGAGGCCGTCCCGCTCCAGGTGACGGCCGAGTTCGAGGGCCATGTTGCCGCTCTGGGACACGAATCCGACCGGGCCCGTGGGCATGTCGTTGGACGCCAGGCGCAGTCCGCTGGTGGTGTCGAGCACGCCCAGGCAGTTGGGGCCGAGCAGGACGGCGCCGGCCTGCCTGATGCGCGTGGCCAGGGCCGCCTCGCGCTGCCGGCCCTCGTCGCCGAGTTCGGCGAAGCCGGCGGTGATGCCGACGATCGCGCGGGCACCGGCGGCAAGCGCGTCGTCCACGGCGTCGCCGAACGCGGCGGCGGGCACGGCGATCACGGCGAGGTCCACCCCGCCCGGGGCGTCGACGGCCCGGCGGTGGACGGGGCGGCCCAGCACGGGCTCGCCGCGCCGGTTGACCAGGTGGACCGGGCGCCGCTGGTCGCCGCGCAGCGCCTGGACGGCGATCCAGTTGCCGTACTTGGTCTGGTCGTTGCTGGCGCCGATGACGGCGACCGAGGCGGGATCGAAGAGCGCGGACAGATCCCGGGCGGCGCCGGGCGCGGAGGTGCCTTCGGGGAGCGCGACGGTCACGGGGCCACCTCCGCGGCGTCCGGGGTGTTCGGGGAGCGGTGGGCGGCGGGCGAATCCGGGGCGTGGGGCGAGAGTGCCGGATCTGGCGTGCCGGGTCCGTCGGCCGTACCGGCCGCGTCGGACGTGTGCGGTGAGTCGGGCGTGTCCGGGGAACCGGGCGCGTGCGGCGAGCCGGGTGTGTGCGGCGTGTGGGTCAGCAGGGCCGGTGCCGGGTGGCCGGTGCCCCAGGCGTCGGTGCCGCCGTCCACGACGATCGTCGTTCCGGTGACGTACGAGCCGCCGGGCGAGGCGAGGAAGGACACGAGCCCGGACACTTCCTCGGGGCGTCCCAGCCGGCCGAGCGGCACGGCCCGTTCCCAGGTGCGGCGGTCCTCCTCGCCGTACGCGTCCTCCATCCCCTCGGTGGCGATGGTGCCGGGGGCGACGCACACGGTGCGGATGCCGTAGCGGCTCCACTCCAGGGACAGTCCGGCGGTGAGGTTCTCCAGGGCCGCGCGGGCGGAGGTGGCATGGACCATGCCGGGGATGCCGCGCCGCGGGGAGAACGCGATGAAGAACACGACACCGGAGCGGTTCGGGATCATCGAGCGGACCGCGACCTCCCGGGTCATGGCCCAGCCGGCGTCGACGGCCAGATCGTGCACCGCACGCCAGCCTCTGGGGGTGATCTCCTCGGCGGGGGCGGTGAACTGGCCGCCGGCGTTGTTGACGAGCACGTCGATGCGGCCGAATGCCTCGAGGGCGGCGTCCACGACCCGGGTGACCGCGCCCTCCTCACGGATGTTGGCGGGTACGGCCAGACAGGTGCCGCCGGCCGCCTCGATCCGGGCGCGTACGTCCTCCAGCGGGCCGCTGCGGCGGCCGCAGATCACGATCCGCGCCCCGCAGGCGGCGAAGTCGGCGGCGACGGCCCGGCCGATACCGGTGCCCCCGCCCGTGATGAGCACGACTTTGCCGTCGTGTACATCAGGGCGCAGTGGTGTCGTCCCCACAGTGCTCTCTTTCGTGCCGGGCCTGGCTTCCGGACCGCGGCCGGAACCTGGCGTTGGGACATCGACTGACTGATGCGCCGGTTGGCGATTGCCCTCACTTTGAGACGCCCCGAAAGGCGCTGTCAATAGGTTCGCTGCCTGGGGTTTTCATCAACCGGAACAGCTTCGGGCCATCACCCGCACACACCAGGGGTGTTGCGATTTGAGCAATCTCCCGGATAGGGTCCTGCAGCATGGGAGAAACAGCTCAACGCGTGCGTCAGGTGATCGAGGCGGTCGCGGACACCCACCGGGATTTCGCCGTGCGCATCGGTCTGGAGCCGTCCAAGCTCTCCAAGTCGCTCCGGGGAAACCGCCGGTTCACGCCCGAGGAGTTGGCGGCCGTCGCCACGACGGGCGGCGTCAGCGTCGACTGGCTGATGCACGGCCGGGGTACGGGACCGGCTCCGGCGGCCGAGCGGCCGGCGGAACCGGTGCGGGAGAGCGGCGAAGCAGAGCAGGCGGGCGATGAGCGCAGACGCAACGAGTTCCTGGACGCGGCCTGGAAACTCATCTCGGAGCAGGGGTACCACGCCGTTCGGATCGCGGACATCGCCCGCGCCTGCGGAACCAGCAGCGGCGCCGTGCACTACTACTTCCCCACGAAGCAGGACCTGCTCAGCGCTGCGCTGCTGCACTGCGTCGAGAGCGCCTTCGACCGGCAGAGTGTCGAGCTGCGGTCCGTGGACAGCGCCCACGAACGCCTGCTGAAGCTCATCGACATGCAGCTGCCCGCACCGGGCCGGATCCGGAACGAGTGGCTGGTATGGCTGCAGTTCTGGGCGGAGACGGCACTGCGCCCCGAACTTCGCCCCATCCACAACGACTTCTACGCCCGCTGGCGGGAGGCCGTGGTCCGGATCATCCGGCGAGGACAGCGCCAGGGGCAGTTCCGCGCCGACGCCGACGCCGAGCAGTTGGCACTGGGTATCACCGCGCTCACCGACGGCCTGGCCATCCAGGTGCTCACCGGGGCGCCGCAGGTCACCGCCGAGCGGATGCGCGGAGTGCTGCTGGACTTCATCGAGCGCGAACTCCTCGCGCCCACAGGGGGATCCCATGAACCTGCCGACGCCTGACGAGTCCGCGGCCACCGCGCCGGTCACTCACCTGGGCGGGGTCGCCGACCTGATACGGGCCAACCTGGCCGCGTTCGAGCGGCGCGAGGCAACCGCGCCCCAGGCCACCCGGCGCGCCGGCGTGTGCCTCACCGTCCTCCCCCGCCGCGGTGAGGCCCACGTCCTGTTGATCAAGAGGGCGCCCCGGGGCCGCAACGCCGGCCAGTGGGCCCTGCCCGGCGGCCGGCTGGACGACGGGGAGACCCCGGTGGCCGCGGCGCTGCGGGAACTGGCCGAGGAGACGGGGATCCCGGCTGAACCCCGCGACGTGGCCGGGCTGCTCGACGACTTCGTCACCGACTCCGGCTTCGTCATCACCCCGGTCGTCGTGATCCCCCGGGCACCGGTGACTCCCGCACGCGACCGGCGCGAGGTCCACTCCCTGCACCCCATCCCCCTGCGCAGGCTCACCGACCCGGACATCCTCCGCTGGCGCACCGCCGACGACGGCCGGCCGCTCCTCCAACTGCCGTTGCGCCGGGGGATGGTGGTCCACCCGCCCACCGGCGCGCTGCTCTGGCAGTTCCGCGAGGTCGCCCTGCTGGGCCGCCCGACGCGCGTGGCCGACCTGGCCCAGCCCGTCTTCACCCGCACATGAGCCAACCCCCGGTCCGGCCCGGTGCGTTCGCCCACTCGGGGGCTCGGCGCGGCGCCGAGCCCGAGGCCGGCGTCCTCCCGCCGCGAATCCGTGCCGGACCGGTGTCGGCTACGGCAGGTTGCGGGCCACCACGATCCGCTGGATCTGGTTGGTCCCCTCGTAGATCTGAGTGATCTTCGCATCGCGCATCATGCGCTCGGCGGGGAAGTCCTTGGTGTAGCCGTAGCCGCCGAGCAGTTGCACCGCGTCGGTCGTCACCGCCATGGCGGTGTCGGAGGCGAGGCACTTGGCGGCCGCGCCGAAGTACGTCAGCTCGGACGAGCCGGCGGAGCTGCGGGCCGCGGCGGCGTAGACCATCTGCCGTGCCGACTCCACCTTCATCGCCATGTCGGCCAGCATGAACTGGACACCCTGGAAGTCGGCGATGGCCTTGCCGAACTGCCGGCGTTCCCGCACATGGCCGACCGCGTGGTCGAGGGCGCCCTGCGCGATGCCGAGCGCCTGGGCGCCGACCGAGACCCTGGTGTGGTCCAGGGTCGCCAGCGCCAGCCGGAGCCCCCTGCCACGTTCGCCGAGCAGGCGGTCGCCGGGAATCCGGCAGCCGTCGAAGTACACCTCGCGGGTGACCGAGCCCTTCAGCCCCATCTTCCGTTCGGGCTCGCCGTAGCCGATACCGGCGTCGTCCGCGTGCACGACGAACGCCGAGATGCCGCGGGAGCCCGCGTCGGGGTCGGTGACCGCGAAGACGATGAGGTACTTGGCCACACCGGCCGAGGTGATCCAGGTCTTGACGCCGTCCAGGATCCAGCCGTCCCCGTCGGCCCTCGCACGGCAGCGCATCGCGGCGACGTCGCTGCCCGCCTCCCGCTCGCTGATGGCGTACGCCATCAGCGCCTCTCCCGAGGCCACTTCGGGCAGGTACCGCCGCCGCTGCTCCTCCGTGCCGGCCAGCAGCAGCGGTACCACCCCGAGCTTGTTGGACGTCTGGATGGTGGACGAGGACGCGCAGACACGGGCGACCTCCTCGACCGCGATGGCCGCGGCCAGGGCGTCGACACCGTCGCCGTCGTACTCCTCCGGGATGCCGGGTGCGTGCAGCCCGGCGGCCACCAGCGTGTCGTAGTTCTCGTGCGGGAACCCACCCCGCGCGTCGACCTCCGCCGCCCGGGGCCCCAGTTCGTTCTCGGCGACGGCGCGCGCCGCCGCGCGGAACTCGTCATACATCGGGGGCAGCAGGAACGGCGTCGTCATGGAGTGCTCCTCGGTCGGAGAGTCGGAGAGTGGAGAGCCGGAGTGCGGATCGGGTACGGGCCCGGCTCCATTGCGGCGCAGGCCCGCCCACCAGGCCAACGTGCGCGCGCACGGCGATTCGGCAGTTCTTCGTGCAGCCGCACATCGACTCCCCGAAGGCTCCGCGCTTACGTTCCGCATGCCGCGGTGCCATGCGGCCGCCCCGACCGAAAGGCGTGAAGCCATGACTGTTCTGCACGGCCTGCGCGTGCTCGACCTGAGCCGGGTGCTGGCCGGCCCGTACTGCACGGCCCTGCTGGCTGACCTCGGTGCCGACGTGGTCAAGGTCGAACCGCCCGGCGGTGACGACGCCCGGCGCCTCGGGCCGTTCCGGAAGGGCGAGAGCGTGTACTTCGCCCAGCTCAACCGCGGCAAGCGCAGCATCGTCCTCGATCTGAAGGACCCCGGCGACCACGCACTGCTCCTGCGGCTGGCCGAGCAGGCCGACGTCTTCGTCGAGAACTACCGTCCCGGGGTCGCCCGGCGGCTCGGCATCGACCACGCCACGCTCCGCGCGGCCAACCCGCGACTGGTCTACGCGAGCATCTCCGGCTTCGGGCAGAGCGGCCCGATGCGGGAGCACCCCGCCTACGACCTGATCGTCCAGGCCATGTCCGGTCTGATGGCCGGCACCGGCACTCCCGACGGGCCGCCCACCAGGGTCGGCGAGTCGGTCGGAGACCTGGTGGCCGGACTGTTCGCCTCGTGGGCCATCAACGCCGCGCTGTTCGACCGGGAGCGCAACGGTCGGGGCCGGTACATCGACGTGGCCATGCTCGACTCCCTGGTGTCGCTCCAGGTCACCGCGATGAGTCTGCTCACCGCGACCGGACACCTGCCCGGCCGGGTCGGCAACCGGCATCCGGTCTCCACCCCGTTCGACACCTATCGGACCGCCGACGGCCTGGTGGCGATCGCGGTCGCGGGCGAGGCGGTGTTCGCTCGGTTCGCCCGGATGGTGGGGCAACCGGACATGCCGTCGGACCCGCGGTTCAGTGACGACGCCGCCCGGGCGCACCACATCGAGCTCGTACGGGAGATCACCGAGCGGTGGTCCGCCGGCCTGACCACGGAGCAGGCCCTGAAGTCGGCGCGGGCGGCAGGGGTTCCGGCCGCCCCGATCTGGGACCTGACCGAGGCGGTGGACAGCGAGCAGATCCGCGGGCGGGGGCTCGTCGGCGACTTCGACCACCCCGTGCTGGGCCGCACGCCGTATCTGCGCCAGCCGGCACAGTTCGGGCCGGACGGGGCGGGCACCGAGTCCTCGGTTCGCGGGACGGCGGCTCCGAGCCCGGCTCTGGGCGAGCACGGCGACGCAGTCGTCGAGCAATGGCTCCACGAGAGCGGGGACCGGAGCCGTCGGTGAGCCCGGCGGCCACCGGCCGCAGGCTCGGGCCTCGCCACCCGGTCCAGGCAATCCTCAGCCCATATTTTGCGCCAGAGTATTGACCTCTCATTCATCCAATCCCATCCTGAATGACCCTATGCACTTCAGAATGGGTCTGTGGAAGAGGGCATATCTATGACAGGCGTGGTCGAACAACGCTCGATCGATGTCGTCCCCGACGCCGAACGGCACGGCAGCGCGTTCAGCCAGTTCACTCTCTGGCTGGGCGCCAACCTCCAGATCACCGCGGTCGTCACCGGCGCGCTCGCCGTCGTCTTCGGCGCGGACGCCTTCTGGTCGATCATCGGTCTGCTGCTCGGCAACCTGCTGGGCGGTGCGGTGATGGCCCTGCACTCCGCCCAGGGGCCCCGCCTGGGCCTCCCGCAGATGATCTCCAGCCGGGCCCAGTTCGGCGTCCGCGGAGCCGTCGTCCCGCTGGCCCTGGTCATCGTGATGTACGTCGGCTTCTTCGCCAGCGGCAGCGTGCTCGCCGGGCAGGCGGTCGGACAGCTCACCCACCTCGGCGACACCGCCGGCATCGTGATCTTCGCCCTCGTCACCGCGGTCACCACGCTCGTCGGCTACCGGCTCATCCACACCCTGGGGCGGTTGGCCAGCATCGTGTGCGCCCTCGCCTTCGTCTACCTCGGCATCCGCCTCCTGGAGCACGCCGACCTGAGCACCCTCCTCGCCGACCGCTCCTTCGACCTGCCGCTGTTCCTTCTCGCCGTCTCCCTCTCCGCCTCCTGGCAGCTCGCCTTCGGCCCCTACGTCGCCGACTACTCCCGCTACCTGCCCCGCTCCACCTCGCCCCGCGCCACCTTCTGGTGGACCCTCGGCGGCTCGGCCCTCGGCTCCCAGTGGTCCATGACGTTCGGCGCGCTCGCGGCGGCCGCGGCCGGCAACGCCTTCGTCGACAACCAGGTCGGCTACATCGTCGGCCTGGGCGGCGCGGGCCTCGCGGCCTCGTTCCTGTATTTCGTCATCGCCCTGGGCAAGCTGACGGTGAACGTGCTCAACACCTACGGCGGTTTCATGTCGGTGGTCACCGGCATCAGCGGCTTCCGTGGGCAGCGCGCGCTGTCCACACGCGGCCGCGCCGCCTACATCGCCGGGATCATGATCGCGGGAACCGCGGTCGCCCTTCTGGGCAAGGACAGCTTCCTGTCCTCCTTCAAGGACTTCCTGCTCTTCCTGCTCACGGCCTTCACCCCGTGGTCGGCGATCAACCTGGTGGACTACTACCTGATCGCCAAGGAGCGCTACGACCTGCCCGCCCTGAGCGACCCGCACGGCCGCTACGGCGCCTGGCGCGTCAAGGCTCTCGTCGTCTACGGCATCGGCCTCCTGGTCCAACTGCCGTTCCTGGCCACCAGCTTCTACACCGGCCCGCTGGTGAAGCCGCTCGGCGGCACGGACATCTCCTGGATCGTCGGCCTGGCCGTACCGGCCTTCCTCTATTGGCTCGCGGCCCGCCGGGACACCGCCCACGTACCGGACCGCATGATCCTCACCGCCGAGCCGGGGACGAGGACCGGCTCCCCCTCCCCCACCCCCTGACGGCGGCGGAGGCGGGCCGAGCGCCGGTGCGGACGAGCGGTCGTCCGCACCGGCGCCAGGTCCCCGCTCTCCCGGGCCGTCATGGCGGCGTGGGGCACCCGTTCACTGCCCGGGTGGTACGCCGGCGGGGTCGGCCTCCAGCGCCAGGAGGGCGAGCCACAGCTCCGTGCGGTCGGCCAGACGGTCGAGATCACGTCCGGTGAGCTGCTCGATCAGCCGCAGCCGGTAGCGCAGGCTGTTGCGGTGGAGGGTCAGCTCCCGGGCGGTCGCAGCGGGCACACAGTCGTGGGCGAGGTACGTCCGCAGCGTGGTGACGAGCTCGGCCCGGTGCGCCTCGTCGTGCCGCAGCAGCGGCGCGAGCACGGCATGGCCCAGTTCCCGAAGCGGCAGGTCCAGATTGCCCATCAGCAGGCCGGCGATGCTCAGCGGCGCCGCCCGGTGCACCCCGGGCCCCGCCTGCGCCGCCTGACGCGCCTCGAAGTAGCCGAGCCGCAGCCCGGTCACGCCGCGTCGCGGTTCGCCCACGCCGACGCGGACCCCCGGGTCCAGCACGGTCAGGTGGTCCGCGACGGTGCGGGCGGCGGCCCCGGCATCGACGCCGTCGGGCACGATCACCATCACGGTGTCCTCGATCAGGGCGGTGGGCAGCCGGTCGCCCTCCCGTTCCAGGAGCGGCCCCAGTGTCCAGGGCAGGCTGCGCAATCGCCCGGGGGCGCCGCCGACCCGGGCGACCACGACCACGTGCGGCCCTTCCACCGCGAGGCCGTACGCACCCAGCCGGCGGCGAGCGTCCGCGTCGGAGACCGTGCGATGCAGGACGTCCTCGAGGAGCTGGCCCAGCAGCTCCCGCCGGCCGTTGAGCACGGCCTGGTGACGAGCCACCTCGAGGCCGAGGATGCTCGTGGCGAACGACAGCACGTCCTGGCGTGCCGTGCCCGTCCGGGTGCGCAGCCACGCGACCGGCACGCCGTCCACCACGATCGGCACGGACGTCCCCCCGTCGTCCGCCGCCCCCTCGTCCGCACCGGCCTGCGGCCACGCGGACGACGAGGGGTGGCGCGCCAGCACGCGCCCGCCGTGCTCGACCACGGCCACCGGCCCTGCCCCCAGCTCGCGGTGCAGCCGCCGCAGCAGCCCGCGCAGCCCGTGACCGGACAGCAGCTCGCGGACCAGCTGGTCCTGGAGGACGACGGCCGATCGCACCGCGTCGTAGCGCTCCGCGAAGATCCGGTCGGCCACCCAGCGGCTGATCTGCGCGAAGGGCACCTCGACGGGTGAGCCCAGGAGGGCCAGACCGACCCGCTCGGCGGTCTCGACAACGACGGGCGGCACATCCTGGTGCACCAGGCCGGTGCCGAAGCAGACCGCGGCCACCGGAAGCTCAGCCAGCCGGCCGAGCAGCCGGATCCAGTCGGCGTCGTCCCGGTCCAGCATGCCCGTCGTCATCACCAGTTCGTCACCGCGCAGGAACGCCGTCGGGTCCGGCAGTTCCGTTGTGGACACCCAGCCGATCCGCCGGTCCTCGTCGTGGCAGTGGCTGCTCAGCGCTCGCAGCCGCAGGGCGGGTTCGCTGAGGAGGTCGGGAACCGAGACGGGCACACGACGATTGTGCACCAGCACGAAACGGCCCGTGCGGGCCGGGCCACGTCGGCTTCGGCCAGCGTTCGGGGAGCCACGGTTCAGGGCGTCAGGGACTCCGGAAGTTCGCGCGGCCACTGGCCGACCGAGCGCAGCAGTTCGATGAACGCGCGCTCCGCCGGGGACAGCAGGCGGTCCCTGCGGCGGACGAGGTTGACGGGCCGGGAGCGCGGGGCCGGGTCGACCGGCAGGACGGTCAGGGTCCCGGCGCGTACGTCGTCCACCACGGCATGCTCGGAGATGAGGGCGAGTCCGAGGCCTGCCGCCACGCACTGCTTGACCGCCTCGGGGAGCCGGGCCGGAAACAGTGAGGAGCCCCGGCGGGAACTTCCCGACGGGGCTCCTCACGGTCCCGCCCCTCCGGGGCACTCATTCCGTATTTCACCGAGTTCGCGATCCGTATCGCGTCGTCGAACCCGTCCGCGTCGACGACGGCCAGCACCGGGCCGAAGACCTCCTCCTGGGCCAGCTCGCTGTTCCACGGGACGTCCCGGATCACCGTCGGCTGCACTTGACTTGCTCCTCGGGCTGAAGCCCGAGGATTCTGGCCTTCCGC
Organism: Streptomyces sp. NPDC014889; assembly: GCF_043081205.1. Taxonomy (NCBI): domain Bacteria; kingdom Bacillati; phylum Actinomycetota; class Actinomycetes; order Kitasatosporales; family Streptomycetaceae; genus Streptomyces; species Streptomyces sp. NPDC014889. The sequence goes on along the minus strand of NZ_JBIBWH010000012.1, from coordinate 2,411 downwards.
TCCGGTGTCTGTGCCGCTATGCGGCGCTGGCTCCGGTGCGGATTCCGTGGCTTCCTGCTTCACCGCGCTGTGCCGGAATACGTTCCGGTCTTACCTGCGCTCCACAGGCTGTCACCGCCAGTCCGGCGGCCTTGATGTTGATGGCGGCGTTGTTATCCCGGTCGTGAACCGTGCCGCAGGCGGTGCAGGTCCATTCCCGCACGTTGAGGGGTTTGGGGCCGTCGCGGTGGCCGCAGGCGGAGCACACCTGGCTGGTGGGCTCGAACCGTCCGACCTTGACGAAGGTGCGCCCGTACCGGGCGGCCTTGTAGGCGAGCATGGTCACGAACTGGGACCAGCCCGCGTCGTGGATGCTCTTGGCCAGCCGGGTGCGCGCCAGACCGCCCACCGCCAGGTCCTCCACCGCGACCGCTTGGTTCTCACGGATCACTTTCGTGGACAACTGGTGGTGGAACTCGCGGCGCGCGTCGGCCACCCGCGCGTGGGCGCGGGCCACCTTCAGGCGGGCCTTGGCCTGGTTCTTCGAGCCCGTCTGCTTACGGGACAGCTCCCGCTGCGCCTTCTTCAGTTTCTTCTCCGCCCGGCGCAGGAACCGTGGGGAGTCGATCTTCGTGCCGTCGGACAGGACCGCGAAGTGGGTGAGTCCGAGGTCGATACCCACCGTCCGGTGGGTGTCGGGCATGCGGGCCGCGTCGGCGGCCGGGTCGGTGTCGACGACGAAGGAGGCGAAGTACCGCCCGGCAGCGTCCTTCATCACGGTCACCGAGGACGGGACGGCAGGAAGAGACCGTGACCATTTCACCCGCACCTCGCCGATCTTCGGCAGGTTCAGCCGCCCCGTGGCGGTGATCTTCCAGCGGGCGTTCGCGGTGAACCGGATCGCCTGCCTGGCATCCTTGCGCGACTTGAACCGCGGCGCGCCCACCTTCGGGCCCTTGCGTCGGCCCTTCAGGGAGGTGAAGAAGTTGCGGTAGGCGGTCTCGACGTCCCGCAGTGCCTGCTGCAGCACCACCGCGGACACCTCGCCCAGCCAGTGCCGCTCACTAGTCTTCTTCGCCTCGGTGAGAAGCGTCTTCGACAGCACCGCCGCGGTGGGAAACGGCTGGCCTGCCACCCGGGCCCGTTCCCGCGCCGCGACCGCGTCGTTGTACACCACCCGCGCGCACCCGAACGCCCGGGCCAGCGCGATGCGCTGACCGGGTGTCGGGTCGAGACGGAAGGCGTACCGAAGCTGCACGATCCGGACGCTAGCACCGGTCACCGACAGTCCGGGGCGGATCAGCCGAATGCAGCTCCGCTGGAACGATCCGGCAACGCTCCGCGTCGCGACCCCCGGATTCGCTTCACCACCCGCGTGAACGCCGGTGCACTGGGAATGAAGGCCGGTAGCATCCCCGGGGCAGGTCCGCCCGTTCGCCGGGGCCGCCGCCGCAGAGCACCTTGCCGCCGTCGCGCTGGGCCCCCGCGATCGCCGACAGGGCCGCGTCCCTGCGTACCGTGTTGACCACCGGGCACACCTGGGAGGCCGGGTCGTCACCCGGGCCCACGCGCAGCCCGGCGACCCGTGGCACCAGCCGCTCGAGGAACTCCTCCCGCACTCGTACGTCCACCACCGCGCGGCTCGTCGCGCTGCACCGCTGTCCGGCCTGCCCGAACGCGCCGTGCACGACGGCGTCCACGGCCCGGTCCAGGTCGGCGTCGTCGCAGACCACGACCGCGTTCTTGCCGCCGAGCTCCAGCTGGGTGCGCAGCAGGCGGTGCGCGCCGCCGGTCTGGATGGCGGTGCCCACGGCGAGCGAGCCGGTGAAACTGATGCCCGCCACGGCCGGATTGGCGACCAGCGCCTCGCCGGCCGCGACATCGCCCTGCACCAGGTTGAGCACCCCGTCCGGGACTCCGGCCTGCTGGAACACCTCCACCAGCAGGGCCGCGGTGAGCGGGGTCAGCGGCGAGGGCTTCAGCACCGCCGTGCACCCGGACAGCAGCGCCGGCGCGACCTTCCACATCGGGATCGCCAGAGGGAAGTTCCACGGCGAGACCAGACCCACCACGCCGATCGGACGGCGGAAGGTGTAGGCGAACGTGCGGTCGTCCTCCGCGGGCGCCGTGACGCCGCCGAGCAGCCTCGCCTGCCCGGCCGTGAAGTCGAGTACGGCCCGCGCCCGGGCCACCTCACCGCGTGCCTCGGCCAGCAGCTTGCCCTGCTCGCGGGTAATGACGGCGGCGAACTCCTCGCCCCGTTCGGTGAGCAGTGTCCCGGCCCGTGCGAGAAACTCGGCTCGCCGGACCGGCCCGAGTCCACGCCAGCCGGGCAGCGCGGCCGTGGGGGGGGGGGGCGCCCCGGCCCCCCCCCCCCCCCCCCACTCCGCCAACACCCCCAACCCGGCACAGGCGTCGGCCGGGGGGGTGTT
>NZ_JBIBWH010000011.1:154036-318489 GCF_043081205.1 Streptomyces sp. NPDC014889 | reverse complement strand
TTCGTACTCACCCTCTCGGGCTTTCCTCCGGGCGCTTCCCTTCGGTGTTTCCGACTCTATCAGATCTTTTTCCGATCCGATTTCCTCGGCGCTTTCCAGGTTCCCGCTCTCGCGTTTCCCTTTCCGGCGGCTCCGACTTTATCAGAGATTCTGAGTCGGATTTCCCGCCGGTTCCGGGGGTGTCCCCCGAATGGCTTGAAGCCTTCGGGTTCCCGTCCTGGCGGAGCCGTAAACGTACTGGAGCGGGGCGCCCCGATGCAAATCGAGGTGCCCCGCTCCCAGTTCGCGCGTCCCGGAGGACGTCCTCGGGTCAGACCTCCACGACGACCGGGAGGATCATCGGCCGGCGCCGGTAGGAGTCCGAGACCCACTTGCCGAGGGTGCGGCGGATGAGCTGCTGGAGCTGGTGGGAGTCCGCGATGCCCTCCTGGGCGGACTTCTCCAGCGCCTCCGCGATCTTCGGGATGACCGCGCTGAAGGCGGAGTCCTCGATGCCCGAGCCGCGGGCCTGGATGTGCGGGCCGCCGGTGACCTTGCCCGTGGTGGAGTCGACCACCACGAAGACCGAGATGATGCCCTCGTCGCCGAGGATCTTGCGGTCCTTCAGCGCGGGCTCGCCCACGTCGCCGACCGAGAGGCCGTCCACGTAGACGTAGCCGGCCTGGACCTTGCCGGAGATCCTGGCCTTGCCCTCGACCAGGTCGACGGTCACACCGTCCTCGGCGATGACGATCCGGTCGTGCGGCACCCCGGTGAGCGCGCCCAGCTCGGCGTTGGCCCGCAGATGGCGCCATTCGCCGTGGACCGGCATGAGATTCCGCGGACGGCAGATGTTGTAGAAGTACAGCAGCTCCCCGGCCGAGGCGTGGCCCGAGACGTGGACCTTGGCGTTGCCCTTGTGCACGACGTTGGCGCCCCAGCGGGTCAGGCCGTTGATGACCCGGTACACCGCGTTCTCGTTGCCCGGGATCAGCGACGACGCCAGGATCACCGTGTCGCCCTCGACGATGCGGATCTGGTGGTCACGGTTGGCCATGCGGGACAGGGCCGCCATCGGCTCGCCCTGGGAACCGGTGCAGACGAGCACGACCTCGTGGTCGGGCAGATCGTCCAGGGTCTTGACGTCGACCACCAGACCCGGCGGGACCTTCAGGTAACCCAGGTCCCGGGCGATGCCCATGTTGCGGACCATGGACCGGCCGACGAAGGCGACCCGGCGGCCGTACTCGTGCGCGGCGTCCAGGATCTGCTGGATGCGGTGGACGTGGCTGGCGAAGCTGGCCACGATAATCCGCTTGCGGGCGCCGCCGAAGACCTGGCGCAGCACGTTGGAGATGTCCCGCTCGGGCGGGACGAAGCCCGGCACCTCGGCGTTGGTGGAGTCCGCGAGGAGGAGGTCGATGCCTTCCTCGCTCAGCCGCGCGAACGCGTGCAGGTCGGTCAGGCGGTTGTCCAGCGGCAACTGGTCCATCTTGAAGTCGCCGGTGTGCACGACCATGCCCGCGGGGGTGCGGATGGCGACCGCGAGGGCGTCCGGGATGGAGTGGTTGACCGCGACGAACTCGCAGTCGAAGGGGCCGATGCGCTCGCGCTGTCCCTCCGCCACCTCGAGGGTGTACGGGCGGATGCGGTGCTCCTGGAGCTTGGCCTCGATGAGGGCGAGGGTCAGCTTGGAGCCGATGAGGGGGATGTCCGGCTTCTCGCGCAGAAGGAACGGGACACCGCCGATGTGGTCCTCGTGGCCGTGCGTGAGGACCATGCCCTCTATGTCGTCGAGGCGGTCACGGATCGACGTGAAGTCAGGCAGGATCAGGTCGATTCCGGGCTGCTCCTCCTCGGGGAAGAGCACTCCGCAGTCGACGATCAGCAGGCGGCCGCCGTATTCGAAGACGGTCATGTTCCGGCCGATCTCACCGAGACCGCCGAGGGGGGTGACCCTCAGACCGCCGTCGGGGAGGCGCGGGGGCGAACCCAGTTCAGGATGCGGATGACTCAAAAGACTCTCCTCAACCACGCGCGCCACGTACCGGTGGCACGTGGCGCGCGTGACGTTCGTGCAGAAGCAGTTGTCATGGTGGGATGCGGGCACCGGTGGCCCGCCTATTCAGTTGTCAGGCCTCGGGTGTTACGGGGTGGTGCGAAGTCTCGTTGTCAGAGCTGTACCCCGCCGGCGGCAAGATCGATCTTGAGCTGCTCGGTCTCCTCGGGCGTGAGCTCGACCATCGGGGCCCGCAGGGGACCGCTGGGCAGGCCCTGGAGGGCGAGCGCGGCCTTGGTGGTCATGACGCCCTGGGTGCGGAACATGCCGGTGTACACCGGGAGCAGCTTCTGGTGGATCTCGGTGGCCTTCTGGACGTCGCCGGCGGTGTACGCGTCGACCAGGGCCCGCAGGTCCGGGGTGACGACGTGGCCGACGACGGAGACGAAGCCGACCGCGCCCACCGAGAGCAGGGGCAGGTTCAGCATGTCGTCGCCGGAGTACCAGGCGAGGCCGGAGCGCGCGATGGCCCAGCTCGCCCGGCCGAGGTCGCCCTTCGCGTCCTTGTTGGCGACGATCCGCGGGTGCTCGGCGAGCCGGACGATCGTCTCGGTGTTGATCGGGACGCCGCTGCGGCCGGGGATGTCATAGAGCATGACCGGCAGGCCGGTGGCGTCGGCGATGGCCTTGAAGTGCCGGTACAGGCCCTCCTGCGGGGGCTTGTTGTAGTACGGCGTGACGGTCAGCAGGCCGTGCGCGCCGGCCTGCTCGGCGGCGCGGGCCAGTTCGATGCTGTGCCGGGTGTCGTTGGTGCCGACCCCCGCCACGACGTGGGCTCGGTCGCCGACCGCTTCCTGGACCGCGCGTACCAGGTCCGTTTTCTCCGCATCGCTGGTGGTGGGGGACTCGCCGGTGGTCCCGTTGACGATCAGGCCGTCGTTGCCTGCGTCCACCAGGTGGGCGGCGAGCCGCTGCGCGCCGTCGAGGTCGAGTGCGCCGTCCGCCGTGAAGGGCGTGACCATGGCGGTGAGGACCCGCCCGAAGGGGGTCTGCGGAGTCGAGGTCGGAGCCATGGGTAACACGCTACTCGCTGCTCAATGTGGGGGCTGCCCTCGGGGGGCGGCCCGACGGGTGCCGGCAAAGATGGAGCCCGGCACTGCCTGCTCGGGGGTTCAAGCAGTGCCGGGTCCGTTTGATCAGGCTAGATGAACTTCTGCAAGCCCCGCAATCCGGACACTTCGCCCGGCTGAACCGTACATCTGTACCTGCCTGTGCGGGCGGCCTCCGGTCAGGGCGCGACGCGGCCGTTGGCGTTGAAGGCGGCGTGGGTCAGCGGCATGAGCCTGGACCACTCGGCCTCCATCTTCTCGCCCACCATCTCGATCTCCCGCTGCGGGAAGGACGGCACCTTGGCCAGCTCGTGCTGGGTGCGCAGACCGAGGAAGTGCATCAGCGAGCGGGCGTTGCAGGTGGCGTACATCGACGAGAACAGGCCGACCGGCAGGACCGAGCGGGCCACCTCGCGGGCGACACCGGCCGCGAGCATCTCCTGGTAGGCCTCGTAGGCCTCCCGGTAGGAGTCCGTCATGACCCGGCCGACCAGCTCCTGCTGGGCCCGGGTGCCCTCGACGAACCGGTACTTGCCCGGGCGGCCCTCCTGGACGAGCTTGCGGGACTCGTCGGGGACGTAGAAGACCGGCTCCAGCTCGCGGTAGCGGCCGCTCTCCTCGTTGTACGACCAGCCCACGCGGTGCCGCATGAACTCACGGAACACGAAGATGGGGGCGCTGATGAAGAAGGTCATCGAGTTGTGCTCGAAGGGGCTGCCGTGCCGGTCGCGCATCAGGAAGTTGATCAGGCCCTTGGAGCGCTCGGGGTCCTTGTCCAGCTCGGCCAGGGACTGCTCGCCGAGGGTGGAGACGCGCGCCGCGAACAGCACGTCGGCGTCCGACGCGGCGTGCTTGACCAGGTCGACGGTGACGTCGCTGCGGAAGCTGGGCTTCGGTTCGTCGGCGGGGGTGGCGGTCACGGCTGGGCGGGTCCCTTCCTTCACGGCTGACGGGCGGCGCCCACTCTACGGCTCTACGGCCCGCCTTCGGCCTCGGGACGTGCGGTGCCGGGGTACGACATCTTTGGTGAAGATCTGCGATTTCGGCGGAAGCGGGCACCTTTTGGGACACTCGGTCGTCTGTATGGGTGAGACACCCCAGTTCGACCCCCGTTCGACCCCCCGGAAGGAGTCGTACCCCCGATGCTCCGTCGGCGCGAACCCGTACCGTTCGCCTTCGTCGCCGAGGCCGACCGGTTCCGCAGCAATGTCGCCCCTCCGCCCCGCGAACGCGCTTCCACCGGCCGAATAGCCGGGCGCTGCCTGCTGGGGCTGACCATCGTCGCCGGGCTCGTGGGCTCCGTGATCCTCGGGACGCCCGCGCTGACCATCAGCCACTCCCCCGCCGAGACGCAGCAGTCCCAGGTCTCGCCCGGGCACTGAGCCGGTCCCGGGCGCCGTGCCACCACCCCGGTGGCCCGGCGGGCACCTCCCCGGCCCCCCACGGGTGGTGGGCACGGACCCATGCGGATAGCCTCACCGGGCACAGCCCACGCATGGATTGAGTGAGGACCAGCCGTGCCCCTGTCCTTCCTGACGGCCGACCGCGCCTTCGACGCGGCGGACGACGTAGCGCTTCCGTTCGACGACCGCGAGCGCTGGCGACGCCCCTACCGGCCCGGGCCGTGGCGCGTGGGGGCGGCCGCCCTCCTGCTGCTGCTCGCCTCCTTCGTGCTGCTCGCGGGCGTCGTCACGGCGCTCACCGCCACCCTGTCCTCCGCCGGCTTCTGCTTCGTCGTCGCGCTGGTCCTGATCGCCGGCGCGCTGCGGCTGCTGCGCATGGGCGTCTGGGTCGGCGCGCGCGGGCTGCGGCACGTGAGCCTCCTCGTCACCCGTACGACGCCGTGGGCGCAGGTCGCCGGCGTGCGGACGGTGCAGCAGCCGGTGCGCTGGCTGGGGCTGCCGCGCACGGTGCAGGGGCAGGCGCTGGTGCTCAGCCGCTCGGGCCGTGGGCAGCAGGGGCTGCCGCCGCTGATGACCACGCACAACGCCGACTTCCTGGGGCGCTTCGAGGCGTTCGACCGGGCGGCGGACGCGGTGGAGGCGTGGGCGGAGGAGAACAGGAAGCGCTGACCCCGGCCGACGGCATGCCGAGGGGCCCGGTCCGCGCGCGTGCGGACCGGGCCCCTCCGCGTTCGCGGGGTGTTCCGGGTGTCAGGCGACCTGCACCGGTTTGCCGTCGTGCAGGGCGATCGCCCGCTGCATCGCCTTGCGGGCGCGCGGGGTGTCGCGGGCGTCGTGGTAGGCGACGGCGAGGCGGAACCAGGTGCGCCAGTCGTCCGGGGCCGCCTCCGTCTCGGCCTTGCGCTCGGCGAAGACCCGGTCCGCCGAGTCGCGGTCGATGCGGCCGCTGGGCGTACGGCTCAACTCGTCGAGGGGCAGGCCCCCTTCGGCGTCGAGCTCGGCGGCGAGCTGGTTGGCCCTGCGGACGAACTGGGTGTTCTTCCACAGGAACCACAGGCCGATCACCGGCAGGATCAGCACGGCGATCCCGAAGGCGACGGTGACGGGTGTGCCGTACTGGATGAGCATGACGCCGCGGCTGCCGACCAGGACGAAGTAGAAGACCAGGACGGCGGCCGTGACGAGGTAGGTGATCTTCGCGCGCATGTAGGGCTCGGGCTCAGTTCAGGTCGAGGAAGTGCTCCAGGCCGACGGTCAGGCCCGGAGTGGTCACCACGCGGCGCGCGCCGAGCAGGATGCCCGGCATGAAGCTGCTGTGGTGGAGCGAGTCGTGGCGGATGGTGAGCGTCTCCCCCTCGCCGCCCAGCAGGACCTCCTGGTGGGCGAGGAGTCCGCGCAGGCGCACGGAGTGGACCGGCACGCCGTCGACGACGGCGCCGCGCGCTCCGTCCAGGGCGGTGACGGTGGCGTCGGGCGCGGGGGCCGAGCCCGCCTCGGCCCGGGCCTCGGCGATGAGCTGCGCGGTGCGGGTGGCGGTGCCGGAGGGGGCGTCGGCCTTGTTCGGGTGGTGCAGCTCGATGACCTCGACCGACTCGAACCAGGGCGCGGCGATCTGCGCGAACTTCATGGTGAGCACGGCGCCGATGGAGAAGTTCGGGGCGATGAGCACACCCGTCTGCGGGGACTGGGCCAGCCAGCCCCGCAGCTGCGCGAGGCGCTCGTCGGTCCAGCCGGTGGTCCCGACGACGGCGTGGATGCCGTGCCGTACGCAGAAGTCGAGGTTGCCCATGACCGACCCGGGGGTGGTCAGTTCGACCGCGACCTGCGCGCCGGTCTCGGCGAGGGTCTCCAGCTTGTCGCCCCGGCCGAGGGCGGCGACCAGTTCCATGTCCTCGGCGGCCTCGACCGCCCGCACCGCCTCGGACCCGATCCGGCCCTTGGCACCGAGGACCGCCACGCGCAGCTTGCTCATCTCTTGCTTCCTTACCACCGACGGTACGGACAGGGGTTAGGCGACCGCGTCGTTCAGACGCGCGGCCTGCTTGTCCTTGAGCGGGCCGATGACCGACAGCGACGGGCGCTGTCCCAGGATGTCCCGGGCGACCGAGCGGACCTCGTCCGGGGTGACCGCGGCCATCCTGGCCAGCATGTCGTCGACGGAGATCTGCTCGCCCCAGCACAGTTCACTCTTGCCGATACGGTTCATCAGCGCACCCGTGTCCTCCAGGCCGAGGACGGTGGAGCCCTGGAGCTGGCCGATGGCGCGGCCGATCTCGTCGTCGGTCAGTCCGTTCTCGGCGACGTGGTCGAGTTCGTCCCGGCAGATTCTGAGCACGTCGTGCACCTGGCTCGGACGGCAGCCGGCGTAGACGCCGAAGAGTCCGCAGTCGGCGAAGCCGGAGGTGTAGGAGTACACGCTGTAGGCCAGGCCGCGCTTCTCCCGGACCTCCTGGAAGAGGCGGGAGGACATGCCGCCGCCGAGGGCGGTGTTCAGCACGCCCAGGGCCCAGCGCCGGTCGTCGGTGCGGGCCAGGCCCGGCATGCCGAGGACGACGTGCGCCTGTTCCGTCCTGCGGTTCTGCAGCTCGACCCGGCCGGCGGTGCGCAGGGTGCGGCGGCCGTCGCGCGGGGCGATCGGGACGGCGTGGGCGTTGCCGAGAGCGCCGGCCTTCTCGAAGGCGGCGCGGACCTGGCGTACGACCTTGGCGTGGTCGATGTTGCCGGCGCAGGCGACCACCAGGTGGGTGGGGTCGTAGTGCTTCTTGTAGAAGCGGCGGATGCGGTCGGCGGTGAGGGCGTTGACCGTGTCGACCGTGCCGAGGACGGGGCGGCCGAGGGCGTTGTCGCCGAACATGGTGTGCGCGAACAGGTCGTGCACGCAGTCGCCGGGGTCGTCCTCGGTCATGGCGATCTCTTCGAGGATCGCGCCGCGCTCGACGTCGACGTCCTCCTCCAGGATCAGCGAGCCGGTGAGCATGTCGCAGACGACGTCGATGGCCAGGGGCAGGTCGGTGTCGAGCACGCGCGCGTAGTAGCACGTGTACTCCTTGGCCGTGAACGCGTTCATCTCGCCGCCGACGGCGTCGATCGCGGCGGAGATGTCCAGGGCGGACCGGCGGGACGTGCCCTTGAAGAGCAGGTGCTCCAGATAGTGCGTGGCGCCGTTGAGCGCGGGGGTCTCGTCCCGGGAGCCGACGTGCGCCCAGATGCCGAAGGTGGCGGAGCGCACGGAGGGCAGCGTCTCGGTGACGATGCGCAGGCCGCCCGGGAGGGTCGTCCTGCGGACGGTCCCGATGCCGTTCTGGCCCTTGACGAGTGTTTGGGTACGGGCGACGGCCCGCGCCTCCGAGGAGGTGCGGGCCGTCGCCTTGAAGTTACGGGACGTCACTTGTCCGCGTCGTCCTTCTTGTCGTTCTTGTCGTTGCCGTCTTCCTCGCCCTCGATCACGGGGACCAGGGAGAGCTTGCCGCGGGAGTCGATCTCGGCGATCTCGACCTGGACCTTGTGGCCCACGCCGAGCACGTCCTCGACGTTCTCCACGCGCTTGCCGCCGGCCAGCTTGCGGATCTGCGAGATGTGCAGCAGACCGTCCTTGCCGGGCAGCAGGGAGACGAACGCGCCGAAGGTGGTCGTCTTCACGACCGTGCCCAGGTAGCGCTCGCCGACCTCGGGCATCGTCGGGTTGGCGATGCCGTTGATCGTGGCACGGGCGGCCTCGGCGGACGGGCCGTCGGCGGCGCCGATGTAGATCGTGCCGTCGTCCTCGATCGTGATCTCGGCGCCCGTGTCCTCCTGGATCTGGTTGATCATCTTGCCCTTGGGGCCGATGACCTCGCCGATCTTGTCGACCGGGATCTTCACGGTGATGATCCGCGGCGCGTTCGGGGACATCTCGTCCGGCGTGTCGATCGCTTCCATCATCACGTCGAGGATGTGGAGGCGGGCGTCACGGGCCTGCTTGAGGGCGGCGGCCAGGACGGAGGCCGGGATGCCGTCCAGCTTGGTGTCGAGCTGGAGGGCGGTGACGAACTCCTTGGTGCCGGCGACCTTGAAGTCCATGTCGCCGAAGGCGTCCTCCGCACCGAGGATGTCGGTGAGGGTCACGTAGTGCGTCTCGCCCTCGATCTCCTGGGAGATCAGGCCCATGGCGATACCGGCGACCGGGGCCTTCAGCGGCACACCGGCGTTCAGCAGCGACATGGTGGAGGCGCAGACCGAGCCCATCGAGGTCGAGCCGTTGGACCCGAGGGCCTCGGAGACCTGGCGGATCGCGTACGGGAACTCCTCGCGCGCGGGCAGCACCGGCACGAGCGCGCGCTCGGCGAGGGCGCCGTGGCCGATCTCGCGGCGCTTGGGGGAGCCGACGCGGCCGGTCTCACCGGTGGAGTACGGCGGGAAGTTGTAGTTGTGCATGTAGCGCTTGCGGGTCACCGGGGAGAGGGTGTCCAGCTGCTGCTCCATGCGGAGCATGTTCAGGGTGGTGACGCCCAGGATCTGGGTCTCGCCACGCTCGAACAGCGCGGAGCCGTGCACCCGCGGGATGGCCTCGACCTCGGCGGCCAGCGTGCGGATGTCGGTGACACCGCGGCCGTCGATGCGCTTCTTCTCCTTGATGACGCGCTCACGGACCAGGGTCTTGGTCAGCGAGCGGTACGCGGCGGAGATCTCCTTCTCGCGGCCCTCGAACTCGGGCAGCAGCTTCTCGGCCGCCAGACCCTTGACGCGGTCCAGCTCCGTCTCGCGCTCCTGCTTGCCGGCGATGGTGAGCGCCTGGGCGAGCTCGGGGCGGACGGCGGCGGTGAGCGCCTCCAGGACGTCGTCCTGGTAGTCGAGGAAGATCGGGAACTCGCCGGTCGGCTTGGCGGCCTTGGCGGCGAGGTCCGACTGGGCGCGGCAGAGCACCTTGATGAAGGGCTTCGCGGCGTCCAGACCGGCGGCGACGACCTCCTCGGTGGGGGCCTCGGCACCGCCCTCGACCAGCTTGATGGTCTTCTCGGTGGCCTCGGCCTCGACCATCATGATCGCGACGTCGCCGTCCTCCAGGACGCGGCCGGCGACCACCATGTCGAAGACGGCGTCCTCGAGCTCGGTGTGCGTCGGGAACGCGACCCACTGGCCGCGGATCAGCGCGACGCGGACGCCGCCGATCGGGCCGGAGAAGGGCAGACCGGCCAGCTGCGTGGACGCGGACGCGGCGTTGATCGCCACGACGTCGTACAGGTGGTCGGGGTTGAGCGCCATGACGGTGCAGACGACCTGGATCTCGTTGCGCAGGCCCTTCTTGAAGGACGGGCGCAGCGGGCGGTCGATCAGGCGGCAGGTGAGGATGGCGTCCTCGGAGGGACGGCCCTCACGGCGGAAGAAGGAACCGGGGATCTTCCCGGCCGCGTACATCCGCTCCTCGACGTCGACCGTCAGCGGGAAGAAGTCGAGCTGGTCCTTGGGATTCTTGGACGCGGTGGTGGCCGAAAGGACCATCGTGTCGTCGTCCAGGTACGCGACGGCGGAGCCGGCGGCCTGCTTGGCCAGGCGGCCCGTCTCGAAGCGGATGGTACGGGTGCCGAAGGGGCCGTTGTCGATCACGGCTTCGGCGTAGTGGGTCTCGTTCTCCACTAGCGTTTTCTCCTCGTCGTCGTCCTCCCGCCCGTGTGGCGGGGGGACGGTGGCGGAGAGGCGCTCCGTCCGGTGCGGGCCGGTCTTCGATCGAAGCACCCGGGGTTCACTTCTCCCGGGGGCCACTACCGAGGACCGGCGGCGGTGAGGTGCGCTCCTCCTCGTTCGTCATGCGCGATGCCGTGCCGTGCCCACCTGGGGCCGGCCGTATCGCGCCGTGTCACGGGTACTGCGTCGTGCTACCACACTACAAAGCGGCACCGACACTCCGCACGTTCCCGTATGTTCCCTCACGTACGGCAAAGGGAGCGGTCCCCTGTCTCCGGGGAACCGCTCCCTCCACGACGTCCTACTTGGCGCCCGCCGCACCACGGCGGATGCCGAGGCGGTCGACCAGCGCGCGGAAGCGCGTGATGTCCTTCTTGGCGAGGTACTGCAGCAGGCGACGGCGCTGACCGACCAGGATCAGCAGACCGCGGCGGGAGTGGTGGTCGTGCTTGTGGGTCTTGAGGTGCTCCGTCAGGTCGGAGATCCGACGGGACAGCAGAGCGACCTGGACCTCGGGGGAGCCGGTGTCACCCTCCTTGGTACCGAACTCGGTGATGATCTGCTTCTTCGTTGCGGCGTCGAGCGACACTCGTACTCCTCGTGATCTGTGATGGCCTCCGAGTGCCCCCGGTCTTCGTCTCGGGGGAGCTTCCTCTACTCGGGAGGCGGGGATCCGCTGGGCGCGGCCTCCAGGGCCCGCAGGACTTCCTGCGAGGCTCCGGGGGTGCGTACACATACGGCCGTCACACAGAGTACCAGGCCGCGACGGCCCGATTTCCCCCGGTTCTCCGATTCCGCCTAGGGGGGCCGGCGGGCTACTAGGGTGAGCGCGGCACCGTTGGGCGCGTCTGGAAGGGGTCGCTGCGACATGGCGGAGACGGAAGCGGAGATCAAGGCCCGCAAGGAGCGTGAGCGCGACGAACTGTACGCGCTCGACATCTCCGGTGTGCGGTGGGACTGCGCACCGGGTACGGAGGAGCACGAGGAGCGCGTCGAGATCGCCCGTCTTCCCGGCGGGGCCGTCGCCATGCGCTCCTCGCTGGACCCGGACACGGTGCTGCGCTACACGGAGGCGGAGTGGCGGGCGTTCGTGCTGGGCGCACGGGACGGTGAGTTCGACCTGGAGCCCGCGCCACACAAGGGGGGTCTCGCGTCCGAGTGAGGCACGCGCGGACATGAAAAGGGGCGGCACGTGCGCGTGCCGCCCCCTTCCTCAACCCGCTTGACGGGTGGGTGTGGTTGACGGACCGGGCCTTCAATGACCGGACGGGGCGGGCCGGCTCGTGAGCCGGAGTCCCTCGGGGTTCAGTGTTCACCTTCTGTACGGCTTGGCCACGCAAGTGTCCGGTTTGCCGGCGAATGCCGTGCTGTGTACGGCGATTTCGGGCAGGTTGTCGTCAAGTGGGCGGACGCCGGGGGGCGAACAGGCCTGCCATGGTGAGTCCCCTGGTGATTAGGCTGGGTCAGGGGGCGCGATGTCAGAACCCGTGGGCCGGACATCGTCGTCACGGGGGGAAGTCGGTGGATCGGACGACCTCGAACGACCGAGGACGACGAGAAATGGTCGCCCCCGCACGGCATTGAGGGTGCTCGACCACACCAGGAGGAACTGTGAGCAGCGATCGGGACGGGATCCGCGGGGGCTGGGCCACGCCCGGCGACGACCAGCCCGACGCGGCGTCCGCCATCGAGACGACGGGCGAGTTCACGATCGACTACGCGCCGCCCGCCTGGTACACGCAGAACGCGTCGAGCGGATCGGGGCAGTCGGCCGAGGCGGGCGGTGGGGCCGGGGCAGGCGGTGCCGCCGGGGGCCCTTCCGGCCCTTCCTCCGACGCGCCGGTTCCGCCGGGGACCGCGGCTGCGCCGGGCGGTCCCGCGCGGCCGGCCGCTCCGAGCGGTCCGGTGCCCGGGCTGACTCCGCCGCCGCACGCCACGGCGACGCCGGGCGCTCCCTTCACGCCTCCTCCGCCGGCGCCGGGTGCGCCGTTCACGCCGCCGGCTCCTGCCCCGGGTGGGTCCTTCACTCCGCCCGCTCCCGCACCGGGGGCGCCCTTCACCCCGCCTCCGCCCGCGCCGGGTACGCCGTTCACGCCGCCGGCTTCCGCGCCGGGAGCGTCCTTCACGCCTCCCCCGCCGCCGGTGGGGGGTCCGGTCGCCGTGCCGAAGCTGCCGGTGGGAAGCGGGTTCGAGCCGCAGCAGGCGGCGGATTCGCCGGAGGCGGATCCCGCCGGTGCCGGGTCTCCGTCGGCTGTGCCGCACATTCCGGTGGGCGGGCTCCCGTCGGGCGCGGGTGCCGGGGCCGGTGACCTCGAGAGCGGTGCCACCATGCGGATCTCCGCCGTCGCCGTGCGGCGGGAGGTGACGCAGGTGACCGACGAGCAGGGCGAGGCGCCCGGCGCCGAGGACGGTGACGACGAGTCGGCCGCGGTGGTGGACACGGACTCCGGGGCCGCGGCCGACGCCGAGGCCGGCACTGCGGCTCACGAGACCGACGAAGCGGGCGAGGACGCGGAGGAGTCCGGAGGAGAGACCGGGCTGACCGACGTGCCCGATGCCGCCGATGCGGCCGATGCCGCTGACTTGGCTGACGTGGCCGAGCCTCGGGACGGCTCCGACGCGGCGGAGGATGCGGCCGAGGACGTCGACGCGGAGGACGTGGACGTGATCCCCGTGGACTCCGCCGACGCGGAGGCCGAGGAGGACCAGGACGCGGAGACGGCGTCCGCCGAATCCACGGATGCCGAGGAGAGCGCGGAGGCGGAGGTGGGCGCCCCGGATGCCCCGGACGCCCCGGACGCCCCGGACGCCCCGGACGCCCCGGACGCCCCGGACGCGTCGGTGTCCGACGCCGAGGTGACGGACGGCGCGCCCGAGGAATCCGCTGTCGCGGTCTCCGAGCCCGTCCCCGCCGAACCCGAGGACGCCACTCCTGAAGACGCCGTGCCCGTCGCGGAGCCGCAGGACGCGGCCCCGCGGGACCCGGAGCCGCAGGACGCGGTTCCGCAGGACGCCGTTGCTCAAGCCCCGGCATCCCAGGACGCGGCGTCCCAGGAGGTCGCCCCGGCCGCTGCCGCCGAGGCCTCGCAGGGCGCGCCCGCCGCCTGGGCTCCGCCTCCGGTCCCGCAGGGTCCGGTGCCGCCGTTGCCGCCGTCGTACCAGCCCGCGGCGCCCGCGTCGGCGGCCCAGTGGCCCAACGGGCCGCAGCCGACGGCTCCGCAGGGTCAGCCGGACGAGCCGGGCCGGCAGCCGCACTTCCAGCCGCAGGCACCTCAGCCCGCGCCCGCCGCCTGGACTCCGCCTGCCGTTCCGCCACCGCCGCCCCCGGCGTCCGCTCCGGCGGCCCCGCAGCAGGGCTACGGCTTCCCGCAGCCCGGCGCCCCGGGTGCGCAGCAGCCGGCCGGTCCCACCGCACCGCCGGCGAACCCGCAAGCCGGATACGGCTTCCCCCAGCCCGGCACCCCCGGCGCGCAGCAGCCGCCCGCGGGCCAACCGCCGACCGCCCCCGCCGCACCCCCCGCCAACCCTCAAGCCGGATACGGCTTCCCGCAGCCCGGCGCTCAGCCCTCGCCCATGGGCCGGCCGGCCGTTCCTGGTCCGGTGGGCGGGGAGCAGCCGCAGGGCTACGGGTTCCCGCAGGGCCAGGGCCAGGCCGCCGCTCCCGGCGTGCCCACCCCGCCCGCGCAGCCCGGTGGCTACGGGTTCCCCCAGCCGCCCGCGCAGCCCGACGGTGCTCCGGCGCAGCCGCCGGCTCCCCCGCAACAGCCCGTCGACCCCCGTCTCGGGACCAGTTGGCCGCAGCCGATACAGCACGACCAGCGGCAGCCGACCAACCCCGGTGCGGCGCCGCTCGGTTACACCGCGGCCGTGGAGCTGTCCTCCGACCGGCTGCTCAACAACAAGAAGCAGAAGACCCGCAGCACTCGGCCCGCCGGTCCCGGACCGCGGTTCCGGATCGGCGGCAAGAAGGAGGAGGCCGAGCGGCAGCGGAAGCTGAACCTGATCCGTACGCCGGTGCTGTCCTGCTACCGCATCGCGGTCATCAGCCTCAAGGGCGGCGTCGGCAAGACGACCACCACCACCGCGCTCGGCTCCACGCTCGCCACCGAACGGCAGGACAAGATCCTCGCCATCGACGCCAACCCGGACGCCGGCACGCTCGGCCGCCGGGTGCGCCGGGAGACCGGGGCCACCATCCGTGACCTCGTCCAGGCGATCCCGTACATCAACTCCTACATGGACATCCGGCGGTTCACGTCCCAGGCGCCCTCGGGTCTGGAGATCATCGCCAACGACGTCGACCCGGCTGTGTCCACGACGTTCAACGACGAGGACTACCGCCGCGCGATCGACGTGCTCGGCAAGCAGTACCCGATCATCCTGACCGACTCCGGCACGGGTCTGCTCTACAGCGCCATGCGCGGTGTGCTCGACCTCGCCGACCAGCTCATCATCATCTCCACGCCGTCCGTCGACGGTGCCAGCAGCGCCAGTACGACACTGGACTGGCTGTCGGCCCACGGGTACGCCGACCTCGTCGCGCGTTCCCTCACCGTGATCTCCGGGGTGCGCGAGACCGGCAAGATGATCAAGGTGGACGACATCGTCGCCCACTTCGAGACCCGTTGCCGCGGTGTCGTTGTGGTGCCGTTCGACGAGCATCTGTCCGCCGGTGCCGAGGTCGACCTCGACATGATGCGGCCGAAGGTGCGGGAGGCGTACTTCAACCTCGCGGCGATGGTCGCGGAGGACTTCGTACGGCACCAGCAGGCGCACGGGCTGTGGACCTCCGACGGCAACCCGCCGCCGGTCGCCGCCCCGCCCATGCCGGGCCAGCCGCTTCCGGGCCCGCCGGTTCCTGGACAACCCCATCCGGGCCAGCCGGTTCCGGGGCAGCCGTACCCCGGACAGCCGTATCCCGGGCAGCCCGGTCCAGGCCAGGCGTACCCCGGTCAGCCGGTCCCGGGCCGGCCCACCCCGGGCCAGGCGCACCCCGGGCAGCCGGTTCCGGGCCAGTTCGCTCCGCAGCCGCCCGGCCAGCCCGCCCCCGGCCAGCCGTACCCGGCCCAACCGCAGCCCTACCCCCAGCCCCCTCAGCACCCCCAGGGCCAGACCCCGCCCCCTCCCCCGCCCCAGCAGTAGTCCCACCTGCAGTTCCGCCGCGCCCTCCGGGCCCGCGCCGTTCCCCCACGGCGCGGGCCTTCGCGTGTTCGCAGTCAGAACCGGTCGGATTCCGCCGCCACGCCCTCACCAGGGAGGCTTCAGTGGTCTCCACCAATGAGAGCAAGATCGCGTTCAAGTCGTTATTTCCGCAGGCCACATGGGGTTTGACATACCGTTGACGCGCGCAGACTGCCGCTGATAGACACTCACTTCATTCCGCCGGCGCCACCCGATCAAGCCCGTTCAAGCCAGCCCGGCAGGAGGCGCAAACCGTCTTCTGCGAGCGACGACGCGAGGTCACCGAGCCATGAAGACACACGATCAGCACGGCAGAGGACGTACCGGCCCCCGGTTGAAGGGGATACGGCTCCTGGCCGCGGGCGCCGCCGCCCTCGTCCTCACGGCCGGGCTCGCGACCCCGCTCGCCCCGGCCGCGTCGCAGGCCCACGCCGCGGAGAGCGCGCAGGGCAAGAAGGGCAAGAAGGTCCTCACGGTCGCCGTCGCGCAGAGCGTCGACTCGCTCAGCCCCTTCCTCGCGGTACGGCTGCTCAGCACCAGCGTCCACCGGCTGATGTACGAGTACCTGACCAACTACGACGCCAAGGACGCCCACGTCATCCCGGGTCTGGCCACCAAGTGGGAAGCGTCGCCGGACAAGCTGACCTGGACGTACACGATCCGCTCGGACTCCAAGTGGTCGGACGGGCAGCAGGCCACCGCCGAGGACGCGGCGTGGACGTTCAACAAGATGATGACGGACGAGGCCGCGGCCACCGCCAACGGCAGCTTCGTCACCAACTTCGCCGAGGTCACCGCGCCCAGCCCCACGCAGCTCGTGATCCGGCTGAAGAAGCCGCAGGCCACGATGACCGCGCTCGACGTGCCGATCGTGCCCAAGCACCTCTGGGAGAAGGTCGACGACTTCTCGAAGTTCAACAACGACAAGAGCTTCCCGATCGTCGGCAACGGGCCGTTCATCCTGACCGACTACAAGCCCGACAGCTATGTGCGGCTGGAGGCCAACAAGAGCTTCTGGCGTGGCGCGCCGAAGTTCGACGAGCTGGTCTTCCGGTACTACAAGGACCAGGACGCGGCGGTCGCCGCCCTGCGCAAGGGCGAGGTCTCCTTCGTGGCCGGCTCGCCGTCCCTCACGCCCGCCCAGGCCGCATCGCTCAAGGGCGAGAAGGACATCCACGTCAACGAGGGCCCCGGCCGCCGCTTCTACGCCCTCGCCACCAACCCGGGCGCCCAGGCCAGGAACGGCAAGAAGTTCGGTGACGGCGACCCGTCCCTCAAGGACGAGCGGGTGCGGCACGCGCTGTTCATGGCGGTGGACCGGCAGACCATCGTGGACAAGGTCTTCCAGGGCCACGCGGAGCAGGGCCAGGGCTACATCCCGCCGCGCTACGAGTCGTACTTCTGGAAGCCGTCGGCGGACCAGGAGCTGGCGTACGACCCGGCGAAGGCCGGCCGGCTCCTCGACGAGGCGGGCTACAAGCAGAACGCGGACGGCAAGCGCGTCGGCAAGGACGGCAAGCCGCTGAACTACCGCGTGCTGTGCCACGCCACCGACCCCAACGACAAGGCGGTCGGCAAGTACCTCCAGGAGTGGTGGGGCAAGCTCGGCGTCGGGGTCCAGCTCAACTGCCTGGACAACGTGACCGATCCCTGGCTCGCGGGCGAGTACGACCTCGCCTTCGACGGCTGGTCGGTCAACCCGGACCCCGACTTCGTACTCTCCATCCACACCTGCGCCGCCCTTCCCGCGACCCCGAAGGACACCGGCGCCACCGACAACTTCATCTGCGACAAGACGTACGACGACCTGTACGCCCGGCAGTTGGCCGAGTACGACCCCGCCAAGCGGGCGGACCTGGTCAAGCAGATCGAGTCGCGGCTGTACGACCTCGGGTACATGAACGTCATGGCCTATCCGAACGCCGTCGAGGCCTACCGCACGGACCAGATCGGTTCGATCACCACCATGCCGGCCAAGGCGGGCAACATCTACGGCCAGGACGGCTACTGGAGCTGGTGGTCGGCCGTTCCGGCGAACTCCGACGACTCCTCGGGCGGTTCCACGTCGACGGGCGTCATCATCGGGGCCATCGCGGGCGTCGTCGTCCTCGTCGGCCTCGCGGCGCTCTTCGCGGTGCGCCGCCGGGCAACGGCAGAAGACCGCGAATAGGCAAGTGAGCGCACATGACCGCTGAAGCGACACCCGCGCTGGTCGAGGGGCCCGCCGCCGGTCCGGGAACGTCCGGGCCGGCGGCGGGCCGCGGGCCCCGGGCGCGGAACACCACCGCGTATCTGCGGTATGCGGCGGGCAAGCTGGCCGGTGCGGCCGTCTCCCTGCTCGCCGTCCTCGTCACCAGTTTCTTCCTCTTCCGGCTGATCCCGGGTGACCCGGTGAAGTTCATGACCGGCGGCCGCCAGGTCTCCGAGCAGCAGCTCGCCGCCTACCGGCGGGAGTTCGGGCTGGACCTGCCGATGTGGCGGCAGTTCACGGACTACTGCGGCAAGGCGCTGACCGGGGACCTGGGCACCTCGTACCAGTTCCGCACGCCGGTCATCGACAAGATCACCGAGGCGCTGCCGAACACCCTGCTGCTGACCGGTACGGCCTTCGTGATCTACACCGCCCTCGGGATCCTGCTCGGCACCCGTTCCGCCTGGCGGCACGGCGGGCTCGGCGACCGCCTCAACACCGGGCTGGCGCTGACGCTCTACTCGATTCCCGCGTTCTGGCTGGGGCTGCTGCTCATCATCGTGCTCTCGGTCGGTGTGGGCCCGGTCCCCGGCCTGTTCCCGACCGGAGGCATGGAGTCGGGCGGCAAGGAGGGCTTCGCGTACGCCGTCGACGTCGCCCATCATCTGGTGCTGCCGGTGGTGACGCTGGTCGCGGTCGAGTACGGGCAGACGCTGCTGGTGACGCGGTCGGCGCTGCTGGACGAGATGGGCAGCGACTATCTGACGACCGCGCGTGCCAAGGGACTCCGCGACGACCTCGTACGACGGCGGCACGCCGTGCCGAACGCGCTGCTGCCGACCGTGACGCTGATCTTCGTCAATCTGGGGCGGACGGTCGCGGGAGTGATCCTCGTCGAGACCGTGTTCTCCTGGCCGGGTCTGGGCGGACTGTTCTACCAGGCGCTGAGCGTGCCCGATCTGCCGCTGGTGCAGGGGCTGTTCTTCGTCTTCGCCGCGGCGGTGATCCTGATGAACACCCTTGCCGACGTCCTGTATCCGCTGCTCGACCCGAGGGTGGGACGATGACCGCCGACACCGCCACGACCGCCGGCCCGGACCGGGCGCCCGGCCCCGGCCCCGGCCCCCGCGCACTCGCCCGCCAACGCCGCCGGGCCTCCGTCGTCCGCTTCTGGAGGCAGTACCGGACGCACCGGGCGGGCCTGGTGGGGCTCGCCGCCCTCGTACTGTGCGCGCTGGTCGCGCTGACCGCGCCGCTGACCGTCGGGGCGGACGTGCAGAGCGTGACCGACGCGCCCGGCGGGCCGCTGGAGAGTCCGAGCGCCCACTTCCCGCTGGGCACCGACCAGTTCGGCAGGAACCTGCTGGGCCTGGTGATCTGGGGCTCGCGCGTCTCGCTGCTGGTCGGGCTGCTCGCCGCCGTGCTGTCGGTGGCGATCGGCGCGGTCATCGGCATCACCGCCGGGCACTTCCGCGGCTGGTACGCCACCGTGATCATGCGGGTCACCGACTGGTTCCTGGTGATGCCGACGCTGGTGCTCGCCATCGCGCTGGCCACCGTCATGTCCCGCTCACTGAGCACGATCGTCCTGGCGATCGGCGTCACCACCTGGCCGGTCACCGCCCGGCTGGTGCGGGCGCAGACGCTGGCGGTGGAGTCGCGGCCGTACATCGAGCGGGCCAAGGCGCTCGGCGGCGGGCACTGGCACGTGATGTCCCGGCATGTGCTGCCCAACGTCATGCCGCTGGTGCTCGCCCAGACCACCCTGATCATCTCCACGGCGATCCTGGCGGAGGCGACGCTCGCCTTCCTCGGGCTCGGCGACCCGACGCTCGTCTCCTGGGGCGGGTTGCTCCAGGACGCGCGCGAGGCCGGCGCGGTCAGCTCCGGCGACTGGTGGTACCTGGTGCCGCCGGGCATCGCCATCGCGGTCGTCGCGCTGGCGTTCACGCTGTGCGGGCGCGCCGTCGAGGCCGTTCTCAACCCCAGGCTGGGGGTGTCCCGTTGACCCTCCTCGAAGTGCGCGGCCTGGAAGTGACGTACCCGTCGGGGGCCGCCGCGGTGCGCGGGGCGGACCTCACGCTCGCCGCCGGCGAGAAGCTCGGCGTCGCGGGCGAGTCCGGCTGCGGCAAGTCCACGCTGGCGCTGGCACTGCTGCGGCTGCTGCCGGCCGGCACCCGGGTCGGCGGCGAGATCCTGCTCGACGGCGAGGACGTGCTGGCCATGAAGTGGGGCCGGGTGCGGGCGGTGCGCTGGGCTGGGGCGTCGATCGTCTTCCAGGGCGCGATGCACTCGCTCAACGCCGTGCACCGCGTCGGCGACCAGATCGCCGAGCCGATCCTGCTGCACCGCAGGGCGACACCGGCCGGCGCCCGGAAGAAGACCGGTGAACTGCTGGAACAGGTGGGACTGCCCGCCGCGCGGGCGAGCGCCTACCCGCACGAGCTGTCCGGCGGCCAGCGGCAGCGCGTGATGATCGCGATGGCCCTGGCCT
Source organism: Streptomyces sp. NPDC014889 (assembly GCF_043081205.1). Classification (NCBI taxonomy): domain Bacteria; kingdom Bacillati; phylum Actinomycetota; class Actinomycetes; order Kitasatosporales; family Streptomycetaceae; genus Streptomyces; species Streptomyces sp. NPDC014889. Next base: position 298,472 of record NZ_JBIBWH010000011.1, on the reverse strand, counting down.
GCGACCCGCGGCTGGTCGTCGCCGACGAGCCCACCACCGCGCTCGACGTGATGATCCAGGCGCAGATCCTGCGCCTGATCGAAGGACTCGTGAGCGACCAGGACCTGGGCCTGCTCATGATCAGCCACGACCTCGCCGTACTGGCCGACACCTGCGACCGGCTCGCGGTCATGTACGCGGGCCGCGTGGTCGAGGAGGGCCCGGCCCAGCAGGTCTACGAGGACGCCCGGCATCCCTACGGCAAGGCCCTGTCGGACGCCTTCCCGCGGATCGGCGACCCGGCGTCCCGCTTCGCTCCCCGTGGTCTGGCGGGCGACCCGCCGGACCCGTCCGCCGTCCCCTCCGGCTGCGCCTTCCACCCGCGCTGCCCGGTCGCCCTGGACCTGTGCGGCACCCAGGACCAGTCCTTGAAGGATGCGGGCCCGCGCCGGCGGGCGGCCTGCGTGCACGTGGAGGCGCAGGCGGAGGCAGCGGCGGGGGCGCCGGAAGCGGAGACGACGCAGGACGACATGAGGAGCGGCACGCCATGACCACATCCGCGCTGCTGAGCGTCGAGGGGCTGCGGGTCGTGTTCCCGGGCCGGCACGGCGGCCCCGCGGCCCGCGCCGTGGACGGGGTCGACCTGGACATCCGGCGCGGCGAGATCGTGGCGCTGGTCGGCGAGTCGGGCTGCGGCAAGACGACCCTGGCCCGCTCCCTGCTCGGTCTGGTGCCGCCGACCGCGGGCCGCGTCACGTTCGACGGCGCCCCGCTCGACTACTCCTCCCGCGCGCTGAAGGCGTACCGCAAGCGTGCCCAACTGGTGCTCCAGGACCCGAGCGGCTCGCTCAACCCGCGGCACACGGTGTACGACGCCGTGGCCGAGGGGCTGCGGGTCCACGGGCACCGCGGGGACGAGCGGGCGGCGGTCGCCGGGGCGCTGGCGCGGGCGGGGTTGCGGCCGCCCGAGCGCTTCTTCCTGCGCTACCCGCACGAACTGTCCGGCGGTCAGCGCCAGCGCGTGGTCATCGCGGGCGCCCTGGTCCTGGAGCCCGAACTCCTCGTCGCCGACGAGCCGGTGGCCTCCCTGGACGCCTCGGTGCGCGGCGAGATCCTCGCCCTGCTGCTGCGGCTGCGCGCCGAACTCGGCCTGTCCGCGCTGGTGGTGACGCACGACCTGGGGCTGGCCTGGAACATCGCCGACCGGGTCGCGGTGATGTACCTCGGCCGGATCGTGGAGACCGGCGAGGTGGAGCAGGTCCTGACCGCTCCCCGGCACCCGTACACCCGGGCCCTGCTGTCCGTCCTGCCCGAGGCACCCGGAGAACCGGTCGTCCTGACGGGCGAGCCCCCGGACCCGTCCCGGATCCCCTCAGGCTGCCGTTTCCACGTCCGCTGCCAGGTCCTGTCGGAAGGCGAGGCGGAACGGGCGGGCGTCGCGGACGCGTGCCGCGGCAGGGACCTGGAGATCCTGAGCGGGGGGGGACAGGCCCAGGTGGCGTGCCACTGGGCACGCGCCGTGACCGCGCCCGGGGAAGAGGCGGGGCCACGGGCGAAGGCAGAGGCACCGACGGAGGCGGAAGCAGAGGCGTAGGCCGACCGCCGGCCCGCCGAGGGCGGCTGCCGGCGGTGGGGCGGCCTGGGCTCTAGCTACGCCGTCCCCGCGTCCTCCGCGACGATCCGCCGGCACTTCTCGACGTCCTCGGCCATCGTCTCCAGGAACGCCTCCAGCGAGTCGAACTTGGCCTGGCCGCGCACGAAGTCCAGGAAGTCGACGCCGACGTGCAGTCCGTACAGGTCGAGGCCCACCCGGTCGATGGCGTACGCCTCCACCGTGCGCTCGGTGCCGTCGAACTGCGGGTTCGTGCCCACGGAGATCGCGGCGGGCATCACCTCGCCCTGGGCGTGCAGATAACCGGCGTAGACGCCGTCGGCGGGGATCGCGGTGTGCGGGAGGGGCTCGACGTTGGCCGTGGGGAAGCCCAGCTCGCGGCCGCGCTGGGCGCCGCGGACCACGACGCCCTCCACCCGGTGCGGGCGGCCCAGGATCTCCCGGGCGCCCCGGACCTCGCCCTCGGCGACCAGACGGCGGGTCAGCGTCGAGGAGAACGGCTCGCCGCCGCCCGCCTCCCCGGTGACGTACAGGTCGACGACCTCGACCTCGAAGTCGTAGGTCTTGCCCTGTTCGGCCAGGAACTCGACGTTGCCGGCGGCCTTGTGCCCGAAGCGGAAGTTGGGGCCCTCGACGACCGCCCTGGCGTGCAGCTTGTCGACCAGCACCTTGACGACGAAGTCGGCCGGGGACAGCTTCGAGAACTCGGGGGTGAAGGGCAGTACGAGGACCGCGTCCACGCCAAGCCCGGCCATCAGCTCGGCACGGCGGTGGTGCGGGGCGAGCAGCGGCGGGTGGCTGCCGGGGCGCACGACCTCACTGGGGTGCGGGTCGAAGGTGACGACGACGGCGGGGACGCCCAGGTCCCGGGCGCGGTCCACGGCGTGCTCGATGATCAGCTGGTGCCCGCGGTGCACTCCGTCGTAGGAGCCGATGGTGACGACGCTGCGCCCCCAGTCCTGGGGGATGTCCTCCAAGCCACGCCAGCGCTGCACTGTGACCGCTCCTCGTCGAACCCGTGTCCGCGTTTGTCCCGGGTTGCCATAGTCGTCTCTTCTTGCTGTTCGCAGGTCTAAGGGTGCCATGCCCGGCGGTCGCCGCCTGCACCGGCATGGGCGGCTGTGATCCGGCGCACGTCGTCAGACGGGGACGGGTACGCCCGCCGTGTTCTCGATCATCCGGCGGGCGCCGGGACCCACCACGGCGGCCCAGTCCCATGGGGCGTCCGTCAGCCAGCCGGCCACGCGGGCGGCGAAGCCGGGCACCTCCCGGCCCAGCTCCACCAGGCCCCGGTCGAACACGGCCGCGCCGTCGGGAGTGCGGACGAGGAGCAGTCCGACGCGGTGGACCAGGCCGCGCAGGTCCTCCTCGGCGTTGGATGCGGCGGCGCGCAGCACCGCGTCCAGGACGGCCGGGGCGTCTTCGTGGGCCAGGAGGAAGTCCAGCAGTTCCCGGCGCAGCGGACGGCAGGCCGGAGCGCCGGGGGCCGCGAGCACACGGGCCAGCGCGCGACGCAACAGCTCCGTACCACCGCGGCCCCGGTCACCGGCACCCCCGCCCTCGCCGCCCTGACCGGCGTCGTCGCCGTCAAGGAGGCCCGCGACCAGGGGGAACAGCACCGAGCGGGCGCCGGGATCGTCGTCCAGGCGCTGGTCGACGTACGCCGCCACCGGCCCGGCGGCCTCCGGGTGCCGCGTCGCCGCCTCGCGGACCACACCGGCGACCCGGCGGGCGAGCGCGGGCGTCGCGACCTCACCGAGCGCGCGCAGGGCCTCACCGATGCCGAGGCCGATGTCGGTGCCGCCGCCGCGCCCGTCGCCTGTGTCCCGGCGCAGACAGGCGCCGACGGCGGCGAGGACCGCCTCGGGGTGGGTGGTCAGGGCGGGCGCCAGCGCGCTCGGCGGCAGATGCCGGTCGCCCGCCGCGAAGTGCCGCAGCGCCCGCGGCAGATGGCGGGCGCGGGTGTGCGGATCCCGGACGAGGAGGGCGAGCGCGCCGCCGTGCAGGGCGGTGTCGGCGCGGCGGTCGAGCAGGGCGAGGGCCGCGTGGCCCAGCAGTTCGCGGTCGGCCGCGCCGCGCGCCCGGGGCGCGGTCCGCAGCCCGTACGCCAGGGCCTGCGCCCGCAGCGCGGGACGGTCGTCGTGCGCCCACCGGTCCACGGCCCGGCACAGCGCCGACGGCTCCTCCTCGGCGAGCACGGTCAGCAGTTCCTCGGCACGCGGGTGCGCGCATCCGGCCAGCGTGTCCGTGAGGTCGTCCAGGGCGCCGTGGCGGTGGGTGTGGAGCAGGGCCTGGGCGGCCGTCGCCACGGTGGCCTGCGGCGCGGCGGGCAGCGGACGCTCGTCGTCGAACCAGCGAGTGAGGTGCGGTTGCACGGCGGCGGGGGCGGCGGTGAGGAGGCGTGCGACGGCGTCCAGGTAGCGGGAGGGACGGCGGGCTCTGTCGCAGGGGCCGCCCGTGTCCCGCGGCGCGCCGTCGGCGAGGAGGAGGCGCCTGAGCAGGTCGCAGCGGTCGGCGTCGGACAGGTGCAGAGCGGTCCAGAACCCCGGCCCGAAGCCGGGCGGCACGGGCAGGTCGCACTGCTGCCACACCACGATCCGCTCGGCGAGCAGCCGCAGCACCCGCAGGTACGGTGTCGCGTCCGCCACGCGCAGCAGTACGCCGGCGAGCAGCCGGGACGCCCACCAGGAGTGCGGGTCGGTGTCGAGGGCGCACAGCAACTCCTCGAGCCGGACGGCCAGTCGGCGGGTGCCGTGCTGGCGTGCCAGGAGAAGCAGGGCCCGCACCACGGGTCCGACGCGGTGGTGCGGAACGGGCTGCGGGGACCGAGGCGCGCCGGGCGTGTGCTGTCGGTGGACCAGGACGCGCAGGGCCTCGTCCAGGTCGAGGTGGGTGCCCTGGATCCAGTCGGCGAGCTCCTCGTGCGCGAAGCGGTAGCCGCTGCCCGCGGGGACGAGCAGGCCCTCGGCGAGGACGGCCGCCGCCCAGCCGGTGCCGCCGCCGAGAAGGGCCGGCGCGGGTCCCCGGGGGAACAGCTCCTCGAACGCCGCCCGGTCCAGTTCCCCCTGGCCGAGGCTGCGGCGGGCGGCCTCGTGCACCTGGCCGGAGACCTTCGCCGCCAGGCGCCGTACGGCGGTGCCGCGCAGCCCGTTCTCCGCGGCGAGGCGGACGGCGACGCGCAGGCACATCAGGTCCAGGTGGGCCGCGAGGACGTCGTCACGGTCGAGCGGTGGGTGGCCGGCGGCGTCGGGGAGGGCGGCGCGCACCTCCGACAGGAGCCTGAGGGTGAGCGGGTGACGGCCGGCGGCGTCCACCAGTGTGCCGTCGGGGATGCCGTGGCGGGCGCGGGCCTCGTGGGCCTCGGCGGGGGTGAGGCCGCCGAGGGGCAGGCAGGGCGGCAGATGGCCGGTGGCGCCGTCCGGGCCGGCCGCGGCCGGGGTGTGGAGCAGGTCCGCCGGGAAGCGCGCTCCGGCCGCCTCCCAGTACGCCCCCCGGCAGGCCACCACCAGCCGCGCCCCCGTGCCGCGCAGCCACTGCGCCGTGCCCTCGGTCCACTCGGGGAGCCGGCCGGCCAGGGCGGGCGGCATCTCCTCGGGGCCGTCGAGGAGGAGCAGGAGGGGGCGGCCGTGGGCGCGGGCGAGGCGGGCGACGCGCTCCGGGGTGAGGTCGGTGAGCTCGGTGGGCAGGAGTGCCCGGGCGGCCGCGACGATCCGGGCCGCCCGGTCCAGCGCCCGGCCCACCGCGTCCGCGACCGAGGCGTCGGTGGCCAGCAGATCGGCGCCGCGCAGCCACAGGGTGGGCGCGGGCGAACCGCCGCGGGCACGGCGGCCGGCCAGCGCGGCGAGCTCGGTCGTGCGGCCGCTTCCGGGCTCCCCGACGAGCCCGAGCACGGCGGCCGGGCCGGCGCCGAACGCGGCCAGCTCCCCCGCCACGGCGGCGCGCTCGACCGGACCGGCGGGCGCCCCGGGCCCGCCCGGCCGCGGGAGAGGGGACGGCAGGGCTCCGGCGGGGCCGTCCTGGGCCAGGGCGGTCGCCGTGAGTTCGAGGACCGCGGCCAGGTTCAGGTCGGGGCCGTAGGCGGCGACGGTGGCCTCGTTGCGGGTGAGGAGGTCGGCCAGGGGGCCCTCGCCGGGGCGGCGCAGCGGTACCGCGAACCCGGCGTCGCCGCGGCCGGAGCGCAGTGCCGTACCGAGGACGGCGACCACCGCTGCGGTCGCCGCGTCGAGGACAGGTCCCCCGGCGGCCCCGCCGCCCGGCCTGAGCGCCTCGCGGCCGGCCGTGCCGATCGCCAACTCCGTGACTCCGTCGAGGAGATGGAAGCGGTCCGTGGCCGTGTACGTCACCGTGGCCGCGCCGAGCACCCGAGCCTCGCGCCAGTGGTCGGCCGCGATCCTGACGTAGGTGCCGCTGCGGGCGCCGTCGCGCACGGTGACGGGAAGCGGCTCCACGCCGAGGCCCTCGGTGCGGACCAGGGCGAGGTTCAGATCGGGCAGCGCGGTGATCGCGTCGGCCGTCACGACGCGGGAGCGCTCGTCCGCGCCGGGGGCGTGCACGACGAGCCGGGACAGGCCGTCGACGGCCTCGTGGCTGGTGATCACCGTGCCGCGGTGGTCGGCCGCGAAGCCGGTGCCGCGGGGCCGTCCCGCCAGGTCGCGGATGCGGACCAGGGAGCGGTCCAGAGCGTGGTCCAGGGCTTCCCCCACGCGCTCCGGTCCGTGTGATCCCCGCGCCTGCGCGGATTCATGGAGGCCCCGCCCCGCCATGCCCGAACCTCCCCGCCGTACCGCCGTGCCTGACCGGTGCTGTGACCGGTCACAGCACTAGACGGTAGGCCGCGGATGATCAGCGGAACAGGCCGAGCGGCGAACGCGCCCCCCCTGCGCTCCCCCGGTTCACTCCGAGCGCCCGCACGGCCGGGTGAATGAGTGCGCGCCGCTGGATAAAGCTCATGGGTGGGGGAACCGAGGGGGGCGGAACCGTGGAGCGGCGGATGGGGAACACCCCCTGTTCGCCGCTCCACGGGCGCCGCGCGGTCAGCCGAAGACGGCCAGACTCTTGGCCTTGCCGCGCTGCTCCTCCACGAGCGCGAGGAGGCGGCTGTCAGGACCGTAGACGGCCACGGCACCGGCGCCCGCGTACTCGTCGGGCACCTCCAGCCGTACGCCGTTGATGAGCAGCCGGGCGCGCCGGGCGTCGACGTCCCAGCGGGGGAACGCCGCCGCGGCCGCCTCCGCGATCGACATCACGGTCAGCTCCTGCTGGAGCTGGTCCAGCGTCCTGGCGGAGTCCAGCTTGTACGGGCCGACCCGGGTGCGGCGCAGCGCGGTGAGATGGCCGCCGACACCGAGGTCGGCGCCCAGGTCGCGGGCGAGGGCGCGGATGTAGGTGCCGGAGGAGCAGACCACGGACACCACCAGGTCGAGCACGGGGGTGCCGTCGTCGGCGACGGCGTCGCGGACGTCGTGGACGGCGAAGGAGGAGACCGTCACCGGCCGGGCCGGGATCTCGAAGTCCTCGCCCTCCCGTGCCCGCTTGTAGGACCGCACGCCGTTGATCTTGATGGCGCTGACCTTGGACGGGACCTGCATGATGTCGCCGGTCAGCTTGGCGACGGCGGCGTCGACGGCGTCCCGGGTGACCTTGGAGGCGTCCGTGGAAGAGGTGATCTCGCCCTCGGCGTCGTCGGTGACCGTGTTCTGGCCGAGCCGGACGGTGCCGACGTACTCCTTCTCGGTCAGCGCGAGATGGCCGAGGAGCTTGGTGGCCTTCTCCACGCCGAGCACGAGGACACCGGTCGCCATGGGGTCGAGGGTGCCCGCGTGGCCGACCCGGCGGGTCCTGGCGATGCCGCGCATCTTGGCCACGACGTCGTGCGAGGTGAAGCCCGACGGCTTGTCGACGATGACGAGGCCGTCGGGCGGGGTGGGCTTGCTGGTCATGCGGTGGTGTCGTCCGTCCCGTCGTCGGACTCCGGCTTCTTGTACGGGTCCGCCTCACCGGCGTACGAGGCACCGGCGGACGTCTCGCGCACCTTCGCGTCGGAGGCGCGGGCCTTGTCGAGGAGGTCCTCGATGTTCCGGGCGGTGTCCGGCAGGGCGTCCGCGACGAAGGCGAGGGTCGGGGTGAACTTCACCCCGGCCGCCCGGCCGACCTCGGAGCGCAGGATGCCCTTGGCGCTCTCCAGGCCGGCGGCCGCCGCCTTGCGCTCCTCGTCGTCCCCGTAGACCGTGTAGAAGACGGTCGCCTCCCGCAGGTCACCCGTGACCCGGGTGTCCGTGATGGTGACGTGCGAGCCGAGCCGCGGGTCCTTGATCCCGCGCTGCAGCTTCTGGGCCACCACCTCTCGGATGAGGTCCGCCAGCCTTTTCGCCCGCGCGTTGTCGGCCACTGGTCCGTCTCCCGTTCTTTCTTCTTCTGCTGGTGCGATGTGGATGGTGCGGTGGGGCGCGGTCTAGTCGTCCTCGCCGTGGAAGCGGCGTCTGACGGACAGCAGCTCCACTTCGGGACGGCCGGCGACCAGCCGTTCGCACCGGTCCAGCACGTCGGTCAGGTGCGTCGCGTCGCCGGAGACCGCGGCGAGACCGATGACGGCCCGCCGGTGGAGGTTCGTGTGGTCCACCTCCGCCGCGCTCACCGCGTACTTGCGCTGGAGCTCGGCGACGATCGGGCGGACGACGGAACGCTTCTCCTTCAGCGAGTGGACGTCGCCGAGGAGAAGGTCGAAGGACAGAGTCCCCACGTACATGTGTGTTCCCGGGTTGCCCGCCGGTACGGGGTCGATGGTCCTGCCTTCTCGGTGGGCAGGGACATCAAGAACGGTACCGCGAACCCCGCCGGTGACTCGACGGGGTTTTCCGCGGCCCGGGTGGGACGGGGTTCCCTCCGGCACCGGGCACGGCTCGCGGCCCCGGGCACGGCCGTGCCGGCCGACGGGAGTGGTCCCGCCGGCCGGCACGGGGTGTCTGCGGCGTTACGCCCGCGGCTTCTCGCGGAGCTCGTACGTCGCGATGACGTCGTCGATCTTGATGTCGTTGAAGTTTCCGAGGTTGATACCACCCTCGTAGCCTTCGCGGATCTCGGTGACGTCGTCCTTGAAGCGGCGCAGACCCTCGATGTTGAGGTTCTCCGCGATGACCTTGCCATCGCGCAGGAGGCGCGCCTTGCTGTTGCGCTTGACCTCGCCGGAGCGGATGAGCACACCGGCGATGTTGCCCAGCTTGGACGAACGGAAGACCTCGCGGATCTCCGCCGTGCCGAGCTCGACCTCCTCGTACTCCGGCTTGAGCATGCCCTTGAGGGCCGCCTCGATCTCCTCGATCGCCTGGTAGATGACCGAGTAGTACCGGACGTCCACGCCCTCGCGCTCGGCCATCTGCGCGGCACGCCCGGCGGCGCGCACGTTGTAGCCGATCACGATGGCGTCGGAGCCCATGGCCAGGTCGATGTCCGACTCCGTGACCGCACCCACACCGCGGTGCAGGACGCGGATGTCGACCTCTTCGCCGACGTCGAGCTGGAGCAGCGAGGACTCGAGGGCCTCGACCGCACCGGACGCGTCGCCCTTGATGATGAGGTTGAGCTGCTGGACCTCGCCGGCCTTGAGCACCTTGTCCAGGTCCTCGAGCGAGACGCGGCGGACGCGCTTGGCGAACGCGGCGTTGCGCTCACGGGCGGCGCGCTTCTCCGCGATCTGACGGGCCGTACGGTCCTCGTCCACCACGATGAAGTTGTCGCCCGCACCCGGGACGTTGGTCAGACCCAGGACCTGCACCGGCGTCGACGGGCCGGCCTCGGCCACGTTGTTGCCGTTGTCGTCGAGCATCGCCCGGACTCGGCCGTACGCGTCGCCGACCACCATGGTGTCGCCGACCCGCAGCGTGCCTCGCTGGACGAGGACGGTCGCCACGGCACCGCGGCCGCGGTCGAGGCGGGACTCGATCGCGATGCCCTGCGCGTCCTGCTTCGGGTTGGCCCGCAGGTCGAGCGAGGCGTCGGCGGTCAGGACGACCGCTTCCAGCAGCGAGTCGATGTGCAGACCCTGCTTGGCGGAGATGTCGACGAACATGGTGTCGCCGCCGTACTCCTCGGCCACCAGGCCGTACTCGGTCAGCTGACCGCGCACCTTGGTCGGGTCGGCGCCCTCGACGTCGATCTTGTTGACCGCGACCACGATCGGGACGTCGGCCGCCTTGGCGTGGTTGAGCGCCTCGACCGTCTGCGGCATGACGCCGTCGTTGGCCGCGACGACCAGGATGGCGATGTCCGTCGACCGGGCACCGCGGGCACGCATGGCGGTGAACGCCTCGTGACCCGGGGTGTCGATGAAGGTGATCGCCCGGTCCTCGCCGTTGACCTCGGTCGCGACCTGGTAGGCACCGATGTGCTGGGTGATGCCGCCGGCCTCGCCCGCGATGACGTTCGTCTTGCGGATGGCGTCGAGCAGTCGGGTCTTTCCGTGGTCGACGTGACCCATGACGGTGACGACCGGCGGGCGGACGACCAGGTCCTCCTCGCCGCCCTCGTCCTCGCCGAACTCCAGGTCGAAGGACTCGAGCAGCTCGCGGTCCTCCTCCTCGGGGCTGACGATCTGAACCTGGTAGTTCATCTCGTCGGCGAGGAGCTGGAGCGTCTCGTCGGACACGGACTGCGTGGCCGTGACCATCTCGCCCAGGTTCATCATGACCGCGACGAGCGACGCCGGGTTGGCGTTGATCTTCTCCGCGAAGTCGGTGAGCGACGCACCGCGCGACAGGCGAATGGTCTCGCCGTTGCCGCGAGGCAGCATCACGCCGCCGACCGACGGGGCCTGCATGGCCTCGTACTCCTGGCGCCTCTGCCGCTTCGACTTGCGGCCGCGACGCGCGGGACCGCCGGGACGGCCGAAGGCGCCCTGCGTGCCACCACGGCCACCGGGACCGCCGGGACGGCCGCCGAAGCCGGGACGGCCACCGCCGCCACCGCCGAAGCCGCCGCCACCGCCGGGACGACCGGCGAAGCCGCCGCCGCCACCGGGACGACCGGCACCGCCGCCGCCTCCGGGACGACCGGCGAAGCCGCCGCCGGGACGACCGGCACCGCCGGGACGACCCGCACCACCCGGGCCGCGACCGCCGCCACCGGGGCCGGGACGCGGGCCGGCAGCGGGACGCTGCGGCATCATGCCGGGGTTCGGGCGCGGACCGCCCGGACGCGGACCGCCCTGGGGACGGGGCATCGAGCCCGGAGTCGGACGCGGACCGCCCGGAGCCTGCGGACGCGGACCGCCGCCCTGGCCACCGGGGCCCTGCGGACGGGGACCGCCGCCGGGAGCACCGGGGCCGCCGGGACGCGCGCCCTGCGGACGCGGCGCCTGCGGACGCGCCATGCCGGTGGAGCCACCGGAGGTGAAGGGGTTGTTGCCCGGACGCGGGCCGGCCGGACGACCGCCCGGACGCGCACCCTGGCCACCGGGACGCGCGGCACCCTGGCCGCCCGGACGCGGCGCCTGGCCCTGGCCGGGACGGCCGCCGGGCTTGGGGGCACCGGGACGGGCGGCGGGCTTCGGCGCGGCCGGCGACGGGGCCGACGGCGGAGCGGTGAACTCCGGCGTGGTGGGCGCGGCCGGAGCCGGACGCGGCGCGGGCTTGGGACCCGGCACCGGACGCGGACCGGGGGCCGGCGCGGACGCCGACGGGGCCGCGGGCTGCGCCGGGGCCGGCCTGGGCGCGGCCGGCGGCTTGGGCGCGGCCGGACGCTCACCCGCCGGCTTGGCGGCGCGAGAGGGACCCCCGGCCTGCGCCGGCGAGGGCGCGGCGGGCCTGGGGGCGGCCTTCTTCGGGGCACCCGGCTTCGCGGCGGACCTGCCGCTGCCGTTGCCCTGCTGGAAGGCGTCAGTCAGTTTGCGTACTACGGGCGCCTCGATCGTCGAGGACGCCGATCGGACGAATTCACCGAGTTCCTGGAGCTTGGCCATGACGACCTTGCTCTCCACACCGAACTCCTTGGCGAGTTCGTAGACCCGGACCTTAGCCACTTCGCTCCTTTGAGGTCCGGGTTGCGGCCGGACCGTCGCTAGTTCATGGGCGTACTCATCGCGTACTCATCGAGTGCTCATCGCAATCTCGACCTGCTTTCGACTCGCGAGGTACCAGGCCGCACGGGGACTTCCGTACGGCTTTCCTTGCCGTGTTGCCTCAGCAACCTTGTGCCTGCTCGACGTACTGGCGCAACGCCATTACGTCGAGCGGTCCCGGGACGCGGAGCGCCCGCGGAAACGCCCGGCGGCGCACCGCCTGGTCGAGACAGACCGGGGCGGGGTGTACATACGCACCCCGGCCGGGCAGCGTACCGCGAGGATCGGGGACGCACTCGCCCTCGACCACCACGGTCCGCAACAGTTCGATCTTGGCCGCCCGCTCCCGGCATCCCACACAGGTACGCTCAGGGCATGCGCGGACACGTGTCCGGCCAGACACAGCTAAGTCTACCTCCCCGCACGGACCTCACCCCTGCGGGGCAAAGATCGAACGGCTGTTGTCGTATTCCGAGCGGCCTACGGCTCGGATCTATTCCCTCCGTACGGGTGAACTCCCCGCCGCCGTACCCGAACGACTACTCGGGCACCTGCTCGGCCGGCTGCTCCGTGTCCGGGCGGATGTCGATCCGCCAGCCGGTCAGCCGGGCCGCCAGCCGGGCGTTCTGGCCCTCCTTGCCGATCGCCAGCGACAGCTGGTAGTCCGGCACGGTGACGCGGGCCGAGCGGGCGGCCAGGTCCACGACGTCCACCTTGGAGACGCGGGCCGGCGACAGCGCGTTCGCCACCATCTCGGCCGGGTCGTCCGACCAGTCGACGATGTCGATCTTCTCGCCGTTCAGCTCGCCCATCACGTTGCGCACCCGGCCGCCCATGGGGCCGATGCAGGCGCCCTTGGCGTTCAGGCCCGAACGGGTGGACCGCACGGCGATCTTGGTGCGGTGACCGGCCTCACGGGCGATCGCGGCGATCTCCACGGAGCCGTCGGCGATCTCCGGGACCTCCAGCGCGAAGAGCTTCTTCACCAGGTTCGGGTGCGTACGGGACAGCGTCACCGAGGGGCCGCGGACGCCCTTGGCGACCCGGACGACGTACGACCGCAGCCGCATGCCGTGCGGGTAGGTCTCGCCCGGGACCTGCTCCTGCACCGGCAGGATGGCCTCCAGCTTGCCGATGTCCACGAGCACGTTCTTCGGGTCGCGGCCCTGCTGGACCACCCCGGTGACGATGTCGCCCTCGCGGCCGGCGTACTCGCCGAGCGTCGCGTCGTCCTCGGCGTCGCGCAGCCGCTGCAGGATGACCTGCTTGGCGGTGGTGGCGGCGATACGGCCGAAGCCGGACGGGGTGTCGTCGAACTCGCGGGGCTCCTGGCCCTCCTCGAGGTCCTGGGGGTCCTCCTTCGCCCACACGGTCACATGCCCGGTCTGCCGGTCGAGCTCCACGCGCGCGTGGCGGCGGCTTCCCTCGGTGCGGTGGTAGGCGATGAGGAGGGCCGACTCGATCGCCTCGACCAGCAGGTCGAAGGAGATCTCCTTCTCTCGTACCAAGCCCCGCAGGGCACTCATGTCGATGTCCACGGCTACGCCTCCTCTTCCTTCTGGTCCTTGCGGCTGAACTCGACCTGCACCCGCGCCCTGACGACGTCCGGGAGGCCGAGCCTGCGGGTGGTGGGCCTGCGCCCCTTCACTCCGGGCACTTCGAGGTCGAGGCCTTCGTCGTCGACCCCGAGGATCCTGGCCACCAGCTCGCCGCCGTCGGCCAGCGTGAACTTCGCCAGCCGGCCCGTGGCGCGCACGTAGTGCCGGTGTTCCGTGAGGAGGCGCTCCGCGCCCGGGGTGCCGACCTCGAGGGTGTACTCGCCCTCGCCCATCGCGTCCGTCTCGTCCAGCCTCGCCGAGAGCGCACGGCTCACATCGGCGATCCGGTCCAGGTCGGCCCCGGTGTCGGAGTCGACGACGACGCGCAGCACACGCTTTCGTCCTACGGAGTCCACGGCGATCTCTTCGAGATCCAGGCCCTGGGAGGTGACGAGCGGTTCCAGCAGTTCCCGCAGCCTCTCGCTCTGGGTGGTGCTCATCCGGGTGACTCCTCGGCCGCGTGTGCTGTTGTGGGTTGGTCGTGTGTCTGGTCAAAGGGTATCCGGTCCGCAGGGGTGTTGCCGTCCACCTGGGCAGCGGCGGTGCCGCTGAGTGAAGCGGGCGCGGGGCGCGGGTACCGTGATCACGGGCGAGCCGCCTGCCCCTCCCATTCCGTTCGTACGCACCCGAGGACGTCTGCCGTGCCGTTCCCCTCACCTCCGCGCGCCCCAGGGCCGCGCAGAAGGAGCCTGCTCGCCTCGGCCGCGGGGGCCGCCCTGCTCGTGGGCTGCTCCGCCGGTTCCGACGACTCCGGCGGCGCGGGCGAGACCCCGTCGCCCGAGGAGCGGGCACGCGCGCGTGCGGCACGCGACAGCGAGGAGCTGGCGCGGCGGTACGACGCGGTGATGGCCGCGTACCCCGCGCTGGCGGAGCGGCTGCGGCCGCTGCGCGCGCAGGTCGCGGCGCACGCGGAGGCGTTCGGCGGCACGGCTAAGTCCTCGCCGGGTGCGACGGCATCGACCACGCCGTCGGCCTCCACCGCGTCACCGTCGGGCTCGGCCACGCCCGAGGGCTCCGGCTCACCGGAGGACTCGGCGGCACCGGCGGGAGCCGAGGCGTCGGCCTCCCCCGCCGCCCGGGAGACCGCGAAGTCGGCCCTGGCCGGGCTCGCCGCCGCCGAGCGTTCCCTGTCCGACCGGCGCACCGCCCTCCTCGTCCAGGTGTCCGGCGAACTGGCCCGCCTGCTGGCCTCGGTGGCGGCGGCCGGGGCCGCCCACGCGTATCTCCTGACGGAAGGTGACAAGTGAGCCAGGTGACGGACCGGCGGCGGCTGGAGGCCCTCTCGGCGGCGCTCGCCGCCGAGCACGCGGCCGTGTACGGGTACGGCGTCGTCGGCGGCCGGATCGGCGAGAGCCGGCGGGCCGAGGCGCGGTCGGCGTACGACGCCCACCGGGCACGGCGGGACGCCCTGGTGCGCGAGGTGCGGGACCTGGGCGGGCAGCCGGTGGCCGCGGCGGCCGCCTACGCGCTGCCGTTCCCGGTGCCGGACTCCGCGGCGGCGGTACGGCTCGCCGCCGACCTCGAGGACCGCGTGGCCGGGGTGTACTCCGACCTGGTCAGGGCGAGCGGGGGCGAGCGGCGGCGGGAGGCCGCCGGGGCGCTGCGCGAGGCGGCGGTCCGGGCGGTGCGCTGGCGCGGGGAGAGCGTAGCCTTCCCTGGTCTCGCCGAACGGGCCGGTGCGGCGCCCACGCCCGCGGCCTCGGCGGCGCCGACGCCGTAGGGCGTACGGATCCTGCGGACGGGCACGGACGGGCACGGACAGGAGGAGCGGGACGGCACAGGAGGCGCCCACGGCGCACGGCGACAGGCGCACGGCGACAGCGCAGAACGCGTCCGGGACGTCAGGAAGGAACGACTCGCGCATGGCTTTCGAACCGCCGCGGCGTCTGGTGCGGGCGCTGGGTGAGACCGCGCCGGACGGGGACGACTGGCTGGAGAAGCTGCCCGGACTGGCGCGGCAGGCCGTGGAGCTGCGTGAGCTGACCGTCGAGCGGGTGCAGATGCCGGGCGGACGCAGCAGCCTCGTCGTGCTGGTGCGGACGGCGGACGGGACACCGGCCGTGCTGAAGCTGGCCCCTGCCCGGGCCCGTCCGGAGAGCGAGCGGGCCGCGCTCGCGCACTGGGGCGGGCGGGGCGCCGTGCAACTGCTGGAGGACGGTCCGGCCGGTCCGGTTCCCGGCGAGGGCGTGCTGCTCCTCGAGCGGCTGCACCCGGACGTGTCGGTGCGGTCGCTGCCGGAGGCGAGGGCGCTGCTGGAGGCGGCGGGCACGCTGCGGCGGCTGTGGGTCGAGCCGCCCGCCGGGCATTCCTTCGAGACGGTCGAGGAGCGGACCGGGCGGCAGGCCGAGGCGATGCGGGCGGGCGCGGAGGCCGACGCGGAGGTGGCGCCGCTGGTCGAGGCGGCGCTCACGGCTCGTACGGAACTGCTGGCGGCGCCGCCCGAACGGCGGCTGCTGCACGGCACGTTCCGGCAGAGCAAGGTGCTCGCCGGGGACCGGATGCCGTGGCTGGCCGTGGGCCCGGATCCGGTGGTCGGCGAGACCGCCTTCGATCTGGCACGGCTGGTACGCGATCGGGTGGAGGACCTGATCGCCTCACCGTCCGGGGCCGCCACCACCCGGCGCCGCGTCAAGCGGCTGGCGGAGTCCCTGGAGGTCGACCGCGACCGCCTGCGCGGCTGGACCCTCTTCCGGGCCGTCGAATCCGGCGCCCGCGCGCGCCGTGTGGGCCGCCCGAAGGACGCGGAACTCCTCCTGGAATTCGCCACCTGGCTCTGACCCGAGCCGCCTGGCCGGCCACCGCCCCGTGCTCCGCGAGCAGGCGACGGCGCCACCGGGCGACGCCCTCGCCGACCGCGACGGCGGACACCGCCCCGGCCCGTCGACCGCCGGGACTGCCGACGATGGCGAGGCGTCAGCGCCCGATCGGAGGATCCTGCCGCGGACGCCCCGCCCGCAGCCGGAACCCGTCAGATCCCGGGCCGCCCGGCCCGGCAGCCGGGGCCAGGTGCCGTTGCCCGGCCCGAGGGCCGTGGACACACGGCCCGGTGCGGTCGGGGCGCACCCCGCCCGGCAGCCGGAACCTGTCAGATCCCAAACCACCCGGCCCGGCAGCCGCGTCGCGACCACGACAGCCGGGCTCCGACCCGCCCGGGGCGGACGGCAGCCGGGGCCAGGCGCCGTTGCCCGGCCGAGGGCCGTGGACGCACGACCCGGTGCGGTCCGAACGCACCCCGCCCGCCCGGCAGCCGGTACCCGTCAGATCCCGGGCCACCCCGCCCGGCAGCCGCGTCGCGGCCACGACAGCCGGGCTCCGGCCCGCCCGGCGCGGACGGCAGCCGGAGCCAGGCGCCGTTGCCCGGCCGAGGGCCGTGGACGCACGGCCCGGTGCGGTCCGCCGGGTTTCGCGGTTGGACGCGCCGGGCTCCGCGTACCCGCGGTGCTATGCCGTGAGGCGGGTGAGGGCCTCCTCGATCGGGAGTTCCTCGCGCTCGCCGGTGCGGCGGTCCTTCAGCTCCACGACGCCCTCGGCCGCGCGACGGCCGACGACCAGGATCTGCGGGACGCCGATGAGCTCGGAGTCGGTGAACTTCACGCCCGGTGAGACGCCGGCCCGGTCGTCGACCAGGACGCGGACGCCCGCCGCGGCAAGCTTCTGGGAGACCTCAAGGGCGACCTCGGTCTGCAGGGCCTTTCCGGCGGCGACCACGTGCACGTCGGCCGGGGCGACCTCCTTGGCCCAGATCAGGCCCTTGTCGTCGGCGTGCTGCTCGGCGAGGGCCGCGACCGCGCGGGAGACGCCGATGCCGTAGGAGCCCATGGTGACGCGGACCGGCTTGCCGTTCTGGCCGAGCACGTCCAGCTTGAGGGCGTCGGCGTACTTGCGGCCGAGCTGGAAGATGTGGCCGATCTCGATGGCCCGGTCCAGCTTGAGGCCGGTGCCGCACTTCGGGCAGGGGTCGCCGTCCTGCACGACCACGACGTCCACGTACTCGTCGACCTCGAAGTCGCGCCCGGCGACCACGTTCTTCGCGTGCGTGTGCTGCTTGTTGGCGCCGGTGATCCAGGCCGTGCCCGGCGCCACGCGCGGGTCGGCGATGTACTTCACCTTGCCCAGTCCCTGCGGCCCGACGTAGCCGCGGACCAGGTCGGGGCGGCCCACGAAGTCCTCCGCGGTGACCAGTTCGACGGCGGCCGGGGCGAAGTGCGCCTCGACCTTGCCCAGGTCCACCTCGCGGTCGCCGGGGACACCGACGGCGACGATCTCCCCGTCGACCTTGACGAGCAGGTTCTTCAGCGTGGCGGAGGCCGGCACGCCGAGGGAGGCGGCGAGGGTCTCGATGGTCGGGGTGTCCGGGGTGGGGATCTCCTCGGCCGCGGGCACGGCGGAGCCGTCCACCGGCACCAGCTCGTACGCGATCGCCTCGGTGTTGGCGGCGAAGTCGCAGTTCGGGCAGTCGGCGAAGGTGTCCTCGCCGGCGGCGGCCGGGGCGAGGAACTCCTCGGACTTGGAGCCGCCCATCGCGCCCGCGGTCGCGGCGCAGATCCGGTAGTCCAGGCCGAGCCGCTCGAAGATCCGCTGGTAGGCCTCGCGGTGCAGGGCGTAGGACTCGGCGAGGCCCTCGTCGGCGAGGTCGAAGGAGTAGGAGTCCTTCATCAGGAACTCGCGCCCGCGCAGGATGCCCGCGCGCGGCCGGGCCTCGTCACGGAACTTGGTCTGGATCTGGTAGAGGATGACCGGCAGATCCTTGTAGGAGGTCGCCTGGTCCTTCACCATCAGCGTGAAGATCTCCTCGTGGGTCGGCCCGAGGAGGTAGTCGCCGCCCTTGCGGTCCTTCAGGCGGAACAGCTCGGCGCCGTACTCGTCCCAGCGGCCGGTGGCCTCGTACGGCTCGCGGGGCAGCAGCGCCGGCAGCAGCACCTCCTGGGCGCCGATGGCGTCCATCTCCTCGCGGACGATCCGCTCCACGTTGGCGAGGACCTTCTTGCCGAGCGGCAGCCAGGTCCAGATCCCGGCGGCGGTACGCCGTACGTAACCCGCGCGGACCAGCAGCTTGTGGCTCAGGACCTCGGCGTCCGCCGGGTCGTCGCGCAGCGTCTTCACCAACAACTGGGACATGCGCTGGACCGGTGCGTTGGCCATGGTTCTCGTACTCCTGCCGATGGTTGCCCCGCGCCCGGGCGGGCCGAGGGCGGGGGAAGCTGGTGACTAGGAGGTTAGCCGGGCTTGCCGCGCCGGTGGAAATCGGTTAAAGCCGACCCGGCGCCGTGGCCGGACGGCGGCGCAGCGGCAGCGGTGCGCCCATCACGGCGTACGGTTTCGGCGCGCTGGGGAAGAGCACCTGGCGGGCCAGGTCCTCGTAGCCGAGGGAGTGGTAGAGGCCGCGGGCCGGGCTGTCGGTGTCGATCGCGGAGAGGATCGAGCGCGGCTCGCTCGCGCTGTCGGTGATGGTGGTGATCAGGGCCCGTCCGATGCCGCGGTTCTGGTGGCTCGGGTGGACGTGCAGTTCGGTGATCACGAAGGAGTCGTCGAGCCAGTCGTCGTGGCCGCGGGCGCGCAGATGGGGTTCGACGACGGTGGACCACCAGTGGGTGCGGTCGTTGGGCATGCCGTAGACGAATCCGACGAGCCGGCCGTCGGCCGTGGTGGCGCCGAGCGCGCGGGCGCCCCGGCAGGTCATGTGGCGCAGCACGATCTGCCGGCGTACGGCCACCTCTTCGGCGCCGAGGCCGAAGGCGACGGCCTGCACGGCGAGCGCCTCGTCGACGTGGGCCGGCAGGTCGAGCGGGCCGATCACGACGTCCTCGCCGTGGCGGTGTCCGTGATCGGGGAAGTGCGCCATGCGGGGAGACTACAGGGCAGGCACGGGACGCTGAACAGCTCAGTGAGGCGCAGGTCAGAACAGCACGCTCATGAACGCGCCGACCTCGCGGAAGCCCGCCTTGAGGTAGGTGCGCCGGGCCGCGGTGTTGAAGTCGTTCACGTAAAGACTGACCAGCGGGGCGACGTCGGCCAGCGCGTACCGCAGGACCGCGGCCATGCCGGGGACCGCGAGTCCGCGGCCGCGGTACTCGGGGGCCACCCAGACGCCCTGGATCTGGCAGGCCTCGGGGGTCGCGGCGCCGATCTCGGCCTTGAACATCACCTTGCCGTGCTCGTCGAGGCGCGCGAAGGAGCGTCCGGAGCCGACGAGTTCGGCGACCCGGGCCTGGTAGAGCAGGCCGCCGTCACCGGCGAGCGGGGAGACCCCGACCTCCTCGGTGAACATCGCCACGCAGGCCGGCATGATCGTCTCCATCTCGTCCTTGCGGATGCGGCGGACGTAGGGATCGGCGGCGATGCCGGCGGGCATGCGGTCGGTGACCATGAGCGGCTGGTGGGCGCGGATCTCGCGGGCGGGGCCCCAGCCGGGTTCCAGGAGCCGCCAGAGCTGGGAGGTGGGTTCGGCCGGTCCGACGATGGAGGAGCAGCGGCGGCCGGCCCGGCGGGCACGGTCCGCGAAGGCCCGGACGGCCCTGGGGGTGGCGCAGATCGGGACGAGGTTGGCGCCCGCGTAGCACAGGGACGTCAATATGCCGTTCTCGTACCAGCCCCACATCTCGCCGCCGAGCCGCCACGGGTCGAGTCCGGCGACCTGTACGCGGGACGCCACGAAGGCGTTCGCGACCGGCTCGCGGCCGAGGACCGCCAGTGCGGCGTCGAGGTCGCTCGGTCCGAGGACCGTGGTGGTCGTCTGGGTCAACACGTCGGCGGGGCCTCACCATGAGGATCTACTGGTTCCCGCACTGTACCTGCCAGAAACGGGGGACGCCGCCCGGCGGTGAACAGCGCCGGACGGCGTCCCCCCGCCCGTAAGGACGGCCGCCCCCTACGCGGACCGGTCGTCCTTGACACGGGTCACCAACTGGGTGGGGTTGACGAAGCGCAGCGCGACGACCAGCAGCACCAGCATCGACAGTGTGTACATCACGGCCATCGCGTCGATGGACTGCTGGGTGCGGATACCGGCCGAGAACACGGCGTAGTAGAGCGCCACGACGAGCGTCTGGCTGTCCGGACCCGCGGTGAGGAAGGTGAGTTCGAACATGCCGACCGTGCGGACCAGGACCAGCACGGAGGCGGCGAGGATGCCGGGCACCAGCAGCGGCGCGAGGACGCGCAGCAGGACGGAGCCGGTCCTGGCCCCGCACATCCGGGCGGCCGCCTCGATCCTGGGGTCGATCTGCTCGATGAACGGGGTCATCGTCAGGACGACGAACGGCACCGACGGCACGAGGTTCGCCAGCACCACCCCGGTCAGGGTGCCGGCGAGCTGGAACTTGTACAGGACGGTGGCCAGCGGGATGCCGTAGGTGAGAGGCGGCACCAGGATCGGCAGCACGAAGAGCAGCAGCACGGCCTTCTTGCCGGGGAAGTCGCGCCGGGCCAGCGCGTAGGCGGCCGGCACCCCGATCACCACGGACAGGGCGACGACGAGCACGGACACCAGCGCCGTCGTCCAGAAGACCTGGCCGAGCTGGAACTCCCGCCAGGCGGAGCCGTACCACTTCGTCGTCCAGCCCTCCGGCAGCCAGCTGGTGAACCAGCGGGTGCCCAGGGAGTCGACGAGCGGGACGCCGATGACTCCGGCGAGCTGGAGGAAGAAGAACCCGAAGACGACGGCGGCGATCCAGGTGCCGGGGCGGATCCCGCGCCACCAGGGGCGGGCGGCCGGGTCCGTGACGGCGTCCGCCGCGGGGGTCTGGACGAGGTCGGCCATCAGCCCTTGCCTCCTGTCGCTCCTCGGTACAGCAGCGACCGCCAGGCGAGCACCAGGACGACGACCGCGAGCATCACCGCGGCCATGATCATGGCGATGGCGGAACCGAGGGAGTAGTCGAATTTCTGGAACGCCGCCTGGTACGCCTCGATCGAGATCACGTGCGTGGACTTGCGCGGGTCACCGACGAGTTGGGCGGACGGGAACACCGCGAACGCCAGGACGAACGACAGGCAGAAGGTGATGGCCAGCCCCGGCGCGAGCAGCGGCAGGAGCACGTACCGCAGCCGCTTGCGCCAGTCCGCGCCGAGCGTCGCGGCGGCCTGCTCAAGGCTGGGGTCGATACCGGTCAGGTACGACAGCGTCAGCAGGTAGGAGAAGGGGAAGCCGGTGATGATCAGCGAGGCCAGCACGCCCCAGTAGTTGTGCACGAGGGCGAGCGGCTCGTCGACGATGCCGAGTCCCAGCAGGGCCTTGTTGAACCAGCCGTTGGGACCGAGGTAGCCGAGCAGACCCTGGGCGGTGAGAACTGTCCCCAGGGTGATCGGCATGACCAGCAGCGTGGTGATCAGCCGCCGGCCGCGGAACGCCCCGCGGGTGCGGAACGCGACCGGTACGGCGGCGAGGCAGTTGATCAGCGCGGCGGGCACGGCCAGCTCCAGCGTGATCCACAGAGTCTCCCGCAGGTACGGATCGCTGAAGAAGAGCCGGTAGTTGGCGAACGGCCCCCCGCCCTGGGCGGGCTGGAAGGACAGTCCGAGACCGTAGAAGAACGGGTAGCAGAACAGCACGGCGAGGAAGAGCACGCCCGGGACCGCGAGGAGCAGGAGCCGGTCGACCCCGCGCTCGGCCAGGCGGTGGCGCAGCGCGGGCCGGGCGGCCGGGGGTTCCGGCGGCGCGGGCGGCGGCGCCGCGCGGGTGTCGGTGGCGCTCATGTGGCCACCTGCTTCGGGGTGTCGCGCGCCTCCCGCGACTTCGGCGAAGGCCCCGCCGCCTCCGCGTCCTTGTCCGCCGGGTTCCGCGCGTCGTGGGAGTCCGGCTCCCCGGCCTCGGGGGCGGACGGTCCGTCCTCGGCACCGGGGCCGCGGGACGGCCCGGTACCGCTGTCGCTCCGCTGCCCGTCGCCGTCGTCGGCGGCGAAGACGAGGACCCGGTCGGGTGGTGCGACGAGCCGCACCGACTCGTCGGGCGCGAGCCGCTTGCCGGTGCGGAAGTGGACCCGGCGTCCGTCCGTCAGCCGTGCCTGTACGGCGAGTTCGCGTCCGTGGTACTCGACGACCTCGACCGTCGCGGGCAGTCCCGGTGTGCCGGAGGTGCCGTCGGCCGGCTCGTCGCCGGTGACCGCGTCCAGGTCCTCGGGACGGATGGCCGCCGTGACCCGGCCCCCGGCCGCCACGCCGTCACGGTCGAGCCCGACGAGCGGGCTGCCGGCGATGTCGACGACCACATGCGAGCCGCGGGTCCCGGTCACGGTGGCGTCCAGCAGGGTGCGGTAGCCCATGAAGGAGGCGACGTAGCGGTTGGCCGGGCGGCTGTAGACCTCCTCCGGGGTGCCGATCTGCTGGGTGCGGCCGTCGCGCAGCACGACGAGCCGGTCCGCGAGGGAGAGGGCCTCCTCCTGGTCGTGCGTGACGTACACGGTGGTCAGTCCGAGCCGCTGGTGCAGGCGGCGGATCTCCGCCCGCATCTCCAGGCGCAGCGCGGCGTCGAGGTTCGACAGCGGCTCGTCCATCAGCACGAGCCGCGGTTCCAGGACGATGGCGCGGGCGATGGCGACCCGCTGCTGCTGGCCGCCGGAGAGCTGACCGGGCCGCTTGTGGGCGTGGTCGGTCAACTGCACCATGTCCAGGGCCCTGCCGACCCGTTCGGCGGCCTCGGCCTTGGGAACCTTGGCCATCTTGAGGCCGAAGCCGACGTTGTTCCGTACGGTCATGTGCGGGAAGAGGGCGTAGTTCTGGAAGACCATGCCGAACCCGCGCCGCTCGGGGGCGAGTTGGTCGATGCGCTCATCGTCGAGCAGGATCTGGCCGCCGGTCAGCGGCAGCAGTCCGGCCAGGCAGTTGAGGGCGGTGGACTTTCCGCATCCGGAGGGGCCGAGCAGCGCCACGAACTCGCCGCCCGAGATCTCCAGGTCAAGGCCCCGCAGGGCCTGGTGTCCGCCGAAGCTGCGGGTGACTCCGTCCAGGCGCAGGGTCGAGATACGGGCGGCGGTCACTGGCCGGCCACCTGACGGTTCCACAGGTCGAACGCCTTGACCTGTGCCTGCGAGGACAGCGACGGCTTCTTCGGGAACTGGTCGATCCACGTGTCGAACTCGGGGACGCCGTACTCCTTGATGACCTGCTGGGACTTGGCGGGCGCCATCGACAGCGGCACGTCCTTGACGGCCGGGCCCGGGTAGAAGTAGCCGTCGTCGTAGGCCTTGGCCTGCTGCTCGGGGGTGAGCATCCAGTGGAGCAGGTTGAGCACCGCGGACATCTTGTCGGCGCTGACGCCCTTGGGGACCACGGCGTACTGGGCGTCGGTCACCCAGGTCATGTTGTCGAAGTGACCGGCCTTCATCTTCTTCGGCACGGTGCCCAGCGCACGCGGGTTGATGTACCAGCCCGTGGTGCTCATGACCATGTCGACCTGACCGGTCGCCAGGTTCTTCATGGTCTCGGAGGTGCCCGAGCCGTACACGTCGACGTACTTGTCGAGTTCCTTCAGATACGCCCACGTCTTGTCCCACCCCTTCTCGGGGTCGGACGGGTCCTTGTCGCCGAGGAGGTACGGCAGCCCCATCAACCAGGTGCGCCCCGGGCCCGAGTTGGCCGGGTCGGCGTACTGGAAGCGCTTGGGGTGGGCCTTGGCCCAGTCGAGGAGTTCCTGCGGGCTCTTCGGCGGGTTCGGCACCTTGGCCGGGTCGTACTCGAACAGCGGGCCCGACGGGTAGTACACGACGGCCGTGCCCTTGCCCTGCGCCAGCTTCGCCATCTCCGCCGCCGGCGGCAGGTAGTCCGGGTTGCCGATGGCGTCCTGGTGCGCGGACATGTCCGTCCAGAGGTTCTGCTCAAGCCCCGCGGCGAGGCCGTCGGTCCCGGTGAGGACCATGTCGATCTGGACGCGGCCGGCCTGCTGCTGGGCCTTGATCTTGCCGGCGAGTTCCGGGGCGGGCGCCTTGGAGTACGAGACCTTGCTGACGATCTCCGGGTGCGTCTTCCGGAACTCGTCGATCATGCCCTGGGTCAACTGGAGGTTCCCCGCGACGTCGAGGATCTCCAGCGAGACCGGCTTGCTGGGCTTGTCCGGTATCTCCTGGGCGGATTGCCCCTTGTCGTCCGAGGACTGACTGCTGGGCGCGCTGCATCCCACCATCGTGACCGCGAGCAACAACCCGGCGGCGACGAGGCGCTGAACAGACGACTTACGAGAACTGGCTCTGAGGATGGTGCGGGACACAGCAACTCCCTGTGGGCATCGGCCCGATATTCAACAGCGACAGTGAGGAAACGCTTTCTCGGCCTGTGTGCCCGAACAAAATCCTGCCCCCCATCGGATCTGTCAAGAAGGTGCGCCGGTCGAACTACGAACCTGCAGGTCAACGGGGATGGATTCCCACTCGATGTCGTCCTCGCCGGCCATCAGCCGCAGCAACGCGCCGCCCGCGACCTGCCCGAGTCGCCCTCGGGCAACCGCTACCGTGGTGAGGGACGGAGCCGAGAAGCGCGCCATGTCGATCTCGTCGAAGCCGGTCAGCGACACGTCGTCCGGCACCCGCACGCCGAGTTCCGCGAACCGCGCGAGCAGCCCGAGCGCCACGAAGTCGTTGTAGGCCATCACGGCACTCGCGCCGGCGCCGAGGGCGGCGTCGGCCGCCGCGTATCCGTCGTCGGTGGTGGAGCCTCCGTCGACCGTGCGCACGCGCAGTCCGAAGTCCTCGGCGGCGGCGAGTGCGCGCATCCGCTCGTGGTGGGCCCAGGCGTGCTCGGGCCCGGCGACGTAGACGACGTCCCGGTGTCCGAGCTGGGCGAGGTGGCCGCAGATGGCCAGGACGCCGCGGAAGAAGTCGACGGTGATCGCCGGCAGACCGAGGCCGGGCACCTGCCGGTTGGTGACCAGGATCGGGGTGTCGCGGCCGGCCAGCGCGATGAGGTCGGCGCGCGGCATGCGCGGGGAGCAGAGCAGCAGACCGTCCGCGTACCGGATGAGGTCCTCGGCCAGTTCCCGCTCTGCGCCGGGGTCCTCGTTGGAGTCCATGATCAGGACCCGGGACCCGTCGGCCCTGGCCACGGCGGAGACCGCCTTGATGATGTCGTGGAAGTACTGGTTCGCCAGGTCCGGCACGAGCACGCCGAGTGTGCCGGAACGTCCCCGGGCCAGGCCCTGCGCTGCGGCGTTCGGACGGTAGCCCAGGTCGGCGACGGCGCCGCGGACCCGGTCCGCGAGGTCCGGGGCGACGGTGCCGACCCCGTTGATCACTCGTGAGACGGTCGACACGGAGGCGCCTGAGGCGCGGGCCACGTCGGCGATGGTGACTCGTTTCGCACCCCGCCCGACGGCCCGTCTCACGGCCCCCTCGCCGCCGCGTCCGAGGGTCTCTCCCGTGCGCCGCGTCGTGGTCATCGCATCCCCCTGGGGTCGTCCTGGTGATCAGATAACGATTTCTCAGCCTGCTCTGCAGCAAGTTAGCAGCCACGAGCGTGCGGGGAGAGGGCTACGGACCGCCGCGATCGCCTCTGAACAGCCGCTGTAGGGACTCGGAGGGGCAGGCCGGCCACCGAAACGCGCCAGGGCTGGGGCTGCCGCTGTCCAAATCCGGTGGGCCGGAGGTCTTGACGCGCGGGTGAAGCGCCACAACACTCCGCTGAAACCGCTTTCCGGGTGGCCACCCGACCCTCGCACCTCTGAACCGCTCGTCCACACCAAGGGAGCACGTGTCATGTCGGAACACCGCGGTCGCAGAGATTTCCTGAAGGCCGGTGGCTTCGCGCTCGGCAGCGCACTGGTCGCGGGCGCCGTCCTGCGCCAGGGCACGGCCTACGCGGCCGCCGGCACTCCGCTCGCCGAGCCGGCGGCCACTTCGCCGTCGTGGACCCCCAAGGAAGAGAAGGCCTGGGACCAGGCCTGGAAGAACATCGAGAAACTGCGGCACACCATCAAGGCCCCGCACTTCCCGAACAGGAAGTTCCACATCACCGACTTCGGCGCGATCGGTGACGGCACCAGCGACAACACGGAGGCGTTCAGGCGCGCCATCGCCGAGTGCCACCGGCGCAACGGCGGTCACGTCGTCGTCTCCGCCGGAGTGTGGCTGACCGGTCCGATCCATCTGCTCAGCAACGTCGACCTGCATCTGGAGGCCGGCTCAACGGTCAGGTTCACCCAGGACGTGGACGCCTACAAGCCGCTGGTGCTGACCCGGTTCGAGGGCATGGAGTTCTACAACTACTCGCCCCTCGTCTACGCCTACGGTCAGCGCAACATCGCGATCACGGGCTCGGGCGTTCTCGACGGGCAGGGTGACAACAGCCACTGGTGGCCGTGGAAGGGCAAGGCCGAGTACGGCTGGAACAAGGGCGACCCGAAGCAGGACAACGCCCGGAACGCACTGATGGCCATGGTCGAGCAGGGCGTTCCGGTCGAGGAACGGGTGTTCGGCGACGGCAGCTACATGCGGCCGATGTTCATCCAGCCGTACCGCTGCGAGAGCGTGCTCGTCGAAGGCGTCACGATCAAGGACTCACCCATGTGGAACATCCACCCGGTGGAGTGCACGGACGTGATCATCCAGGGCGTCACCGTGACCGGACTCGGCCCCAACAACGACGGGTGCGACCCCGAGAGTTCGAAGAACGTGCTCATCCGTGACTGCGTCTTCGCCACCGGGGACGACTGCATCGCCATCAAGGCGGCGCGGAACGCCGAGGGGCGTCGACTCAACGTGCCGAGCGAGAACATCCTCATCGAGAACTGCGAGTTCCGGGACGGCCACGGCGGTGTCACCATCGGCAGCGAGATGACCGGCGGGGTGCGCAACGTCTTCGCCCAGAACCTGCGGATGACCAGCCCCGAACTGCAGATCGCGATCCGGATGAAGACGAACTCGCTGCGCGGCGGGGTCATCGAGAACTTCAACGTCCGCAACGTGACGGTCGGCGAGGTCAGCATCTCGGCGATCGAGACCAACTACTACTACGAGGAGGCCGACGGATACCCGTTCATGCCGGACGTCCACGACATCACCATCAGAGACCTCACCGTCCAGAAGGCGCCGTACGCGCTGTCCATGCGGGCGTTCCCGAACGCGCCCATCAGAAATGTCCGGCTGCGCGACTGCACGTTCGCGGAGGTGGCCAAGGACAACGTGACCGAGAACGTCGACGGCCTGCGTCTCGACAACGTCCTCGTCAACGGCCGGCCGGCCGGTTCCTGACCCGGCGGTCCGGACACCTTGGTGAGAAGCGGGACCCGGCCGGGGATGCGGCGCCGGCCGGGTCCCGCTCGCCCCTCGCCATGGCCACCGGTGCCCTCCCTCCCGGCTCCCCGGCCCGGGGCCCCGAGGGTGCGCGAGCTGCTGAACCGCATCGCACCCAGCGGCGATGACGTCGCCCTGCCGGCGCTGCGGCTGCCCGAAGCCGGCGCGGGCGCACCCGGCGACGACCGGCCGCCGCCCCCGCAAGCCCCGTACAGCGGCCTCAGCCCGCGACGGCGACCGAGGGCTCCCCGGCGGACACCCCGTCGGCCTCCATCTGCTCGGCGAGCTTCATGGCCTCCTCGATCAGGGTCTCCACGATCTTCGACTCCGGAACGGTCTTGATGACCTGCCCCTTGACGAAGATCTGCCCCTTGCCGTTGCCGGAGGCCACCCCGAGGTCGGCCTCACGGGCCTCGCCCGGACCGTTGACGACACAGCCCATCACCGCGACCCGCAGCGGCACCTCCATACCGGTCAGACCGGCGGTGACCTCCTCCGCCAGCTTGTACACGTCCACCTGCGCACGACCGCACGACGGACACGACACGATCTCCAGACCGCGCTGACGCAGGTTCAGCGACTCCAGGATCTGGATGCCGACCTTCACCTCCTCGACCGGCGGCGCGGACAGCGAGACGCGGATGGTGTCACCGATGCCCTGGGAGAGCAGCGCGCCGAAGGCGACGGCCGACTTGATCGTGCCCTGGAAGGCGGGTCCGGCCTCGGTGACGCCGAGGTGGAGGGGGTACTCGCACTGCTCGGCGAGCTGACGGTAGGCCTCGATCATCACGACCGGGTCGTTGTGCTTGACCGAGATCTTGATGTCCCGGAAGTCGTGCTCCTCGAACAGGGACGCCTCCCACAGCGCCGACTCCACCAGCGCCTCCGGAGTCGCCTTCCCGTACTTCTGCAGCAGCCGGCGGTC
Source organism: Streptomyces sp. NPDC014889 (assembly GCF_043081205.1). Classification (NCBI taxonomy): domain Bacteria; kingdom Bacillati; phylum Actinomycetota; class Actinomycetes; order Kitasatosporales; family Streptomycetaceae; genus Streptomyces; species Streptomyces sp. NPDC014889. Next base: position 270,091 of record NZ_JBIBWH010000011.1, on the reverse strand, counting down.
GAGCGACCCCGCGTTCACCCCGATCCGGATCGGCGTGCCGTGGTCCTTCGCCGCCTTCGCGATCTCCCTGACCTTGTCGTCGAACTGCTTGATGTTGCCCGGATTCACCCGCACCGCCGCACAGCCGGCCTCGATCGCCGCGAAGACGTACTTCGGCTGGAAGTGGATGTCAGCGATCACCGGGATCTGCGACTTCCGCGCGATCGTCGCCAGCGCGTCCGCGTCGTCCTGCGTCGGACACGCCACCCGCACGATCTGGCAGCCCGACGCCGTCAGCTCCGCGATCTGCTGCAACGTCGCACCGACGTCCGACGTACGCGTCGTCGTCATCGACTGCACCGACACCGGCGCGTCCCCGCCCACGGCCACGGACCCGACCTGGATCTGCCGGCTCTTGCGGCGCTCGGCGAGCTTGGTCGGAACGGACGGCATGCCGAGAGAAATCGCAGTCATCTGCTGTGCAACCCCAAGTCGTGGATCAAGGTCCGGCCTCGTTCAGCGGCGGGCTCCAGGCATCGAGATTACGGCACACCAGTGCGCCCCAGCACATCCCACCCGTCCAAACCCACTCAATGGAAGGCGGCCGGACGGGAGATCCGTCCGGCCGCCTTCCACGGGGGGTTTCCGCTAGCTGATCTTGACCGGGTTGACCACGTCGGCGACCAGGACCAGGAGGGTGAAGCAGACGAAGACGCCCGCCACCACGTAGGCCACCGGCATGAGCTTCGCCACGTCGAACGGGCCCGGGTCCGGCCGGCGCAGCACCCTCGCCAGGTTCCGCCGCAGCGACTCCCACAGCGCCCCCGCGATGTGCCCGCCGTCCAGCGGGAGCAGCGGAAGCATGTTGAACAGGAACAGGGAGAGGTTGAATCCGGCGACCAGCATCAGGGCCATGGCCAGCTGCTGGGTGGGCGGGATGTCCAGGGTGAAGATCTCGCCGCCGACGCGGGCCGCGCCGACCACGCCCATCGGGGAGTCGGGCTGGCGTGGAGCGCCGTCGAAGGCCGCGTTCCACAGGGCCGGCACCTTGCCGGGCAGGCTCGCGATGGAGTGGACGGCCTCGCCGAGCCGGTCGCCCATCCAGGTCACGGACTGGCCGAAGTCCTGTCGGACGATGCCGGTGGCGGCGCTGAAGCCGAGGAAGCCCGCGCTGACGTACTGCCCCTGCACGATCTGGCCGTGGGAGTCCTTCTTGGCGACCTGGTTGGTGGCGATCTTCGCGTGCAGGGTGACGTCCTGTCCCTTGCGGTCGACGACGATCGACACCTCCTTGCCTGGGTTGGCGCGGATCAGGTCGGAGAGCTGGTTCCAGTTCTGCGTCGTCACCCCGTTGAAGGCGACGATCTTGTCGCCCGCCTTCAGGCCCGCGGCCGCGGCCGGCGCCGGGGCGTCGGTCTTCTTGCAGTTGTCGCGGTTCTCGCTCTGCGCGATGACGCACTGGGAGACGGAGCTGACGGTGGTCGTCTGCTGCGAGATGCCGAAGCCCATGAGGACGGTCAGGAACAGCGCGACCGCGAGGATCAGGTTCATGAAGGGGCCCGCGAACATCACGATGACCCGCTTCCACGGGGCACGCGTGTAGAACAGGCGCTTCTCGTCACCGGGGCCGAGCTCCTCGAAGGCCGCCGAGCGGGCGTCCTCGATCATGCTGCGCCAGGGCGAGGTGGAGCGTGCCGTGATCCGGCCGTCGTCGCCCGGCGGGAACATGCCGATCATGCGGATGTAGCCGCCGAACGGGATGGCCTTGACGCCGTACTCCGTCTCGCCCTTCCTGCGGGACCACAGCGTCGGACCGAATCCCACCATGTACTGCGGCACGCGGATGCCGAAGAGCTTGGCGGTGGACAGATGCCCCAGCTCGTGCCACGCGATGGAGACCAGCAGGCCCACCACGAAGACGACTATGCCGAGGATCATCATCAAGGACGTCATGCACGCGCCTCCGCTGTCGCCGTTCGCGCTGTCAGTTCCCGGGCCCTGGCGCGGGCCCAGGTCTCCGCTTCGAGGACGTCCGGCACCGTCAGGGTAGTTCCCGTGGCGGGTGTGCCGTGTTCCTCGACCACTCGTGTCACGGTCTCCATGATCCCGTTGAACGGCAGTGTGCCGCGCAGGAACGCGTCGACGCACTCCTCGTTGGCCGCGTTGAACACGGCCGGGGCGGTGCCGCCCAGCCCGCCCACGTGCCGGGCGAGCCCCACGGAGGGGAAGGCCTCGGTGTCGAGCGGGAAGAACTCCCAGGTCGACGCCTTGCTCCAGTCGAAGGCGGGCGCGGCGTCGGGAACGCGTTCCGGCCAGCCCAGGCCGATGGCGATGGGCCCGCCCATGTCCGGGGGCGTCGCCTGGGCGAGGGTGGATCCGTCGGTGAACTCAACCATCGAGTGGACATACGACTGCGGATGCACGACGACCTCAATGCGATCGAAGGGAATGTCGTACAGCAGGTGTGCCTCGATGACCTCAAGGCCCTTGTTGACCAGAGTGGCGGAGTTGACCGTGATCACCGGGCCCATCGCCCAGGTGGGGTGGGCGAGGGCGTCCTCGACGGTGACGTCGGCGAGCTCGGCCTTGGTCCGGCCGCGGAAGGGGCCGCCGGAGGCGGTGACGACCAGCTTGCGCACATCGGACCGCGTCCCCGCGGCGAGCGCCTGGAAGAGCGCGGCGTGCTCGGAGTCCACGGGGATGATCTGACCGGGCTCGGCGAGCGCCTTGACCAGCGGACCGCCGACGATGAGCGACTCCTTGTTGGCGAGCGCGAGGGTGCGGCCCGCCTCCAGGGCGGCGAGGGTCGGGGCGAGACCGATGGAGCCGGTGATGCCGTTGAGGACCGTGTGGCAGTCGGACGCGGCGAGCCGGGTGGCCGCGTCCGGTCCGGCGAGGATCTCGGGGAGCGGCCCGGACGTCCCGTACTGCGCGGCGAGCGCCTCGCGCAGGGCCGGTACGACGTCCTCGCGGGCCACGGCGACGGTCCGCACCCGCAGCCGGTACGCCTGCTCGGCGAGGAGACCGACCCGTCCGCCGTTGGCGGAGAGCCCGGTGACCCGGAAGCGGTCCGGGTTGCGCAGTACGAGGTCGATGGCCTGGGTGCCGATGGACCCGGTGGACCCGAGCACCACCACGTCCTTCGGGCCGTCCCCGGCGACGGGGTCGAAGACGAGGTGCGGGTCGGCGAGAGGGGCTGGACTGTCGCTCATCCCCCCATTGTGGCGGCAGCGGCCCCCCGAACGTGCAGCGCGTCCCTCCCCCGGGGGAGGGAGTCGCCGGCCGCGGAGCCGCGCACACGGCACGCTGCGCCCCTCAGGGGCGGACGCGGTCGGCCGTCCGGGGGCCGATGCCTCCGGACGGCCGCTGGAGGTCGCCGACGGGTGGCCGTACCGCGTGTCATGGCCGTCGGCCGACCGTCACCCGATCGGGCGGTGCACGTTCTCGCGTTCGCTCGGGCCGGGGTCCGCCGCCGCGATCCACGGGCCGTCGTCCGACGGGTCGATGATCCCTTCCTCCAGCCAGGTGTAGGCGCCGCCGAGGACGCCCTTGACGACCTTGCGGTCGAGGTCGTCGGTGTTGGTCCACAGGCGGTCGAAGAGTTCGGCGACGCGGATGCGGGACTGCCGGCAGAAGGCGTCGGCGAGCTGGTAGGCCTCGCGGCCGTGGTCGCCCTGGGTGCGCAGCAGCTCGGCGCGGACGCAGGCCGCGCTCATCGCGAACAGTTCGGCGCCGATGTCGACGATCCGGCCGAGGAAGCCCTGCTTGGTCTCCATCCGGCCCTGCCAGCGGGACATGGCGTAGAAGGTGGAGCGGGCGAGTCTGCGGGCGTGGCGTTCCACGTAGCGCAGGTGGCCGGACAGATCGAGATGTCCGGGCGGGTGGAACTCGGCGTACGAGCGCGGCAGTTGACCTGGGCCCGCGACCAGCTTGGGCAGCCACTTGGCGTAGAAGACACCCGCGTTCGCGCCCGCCCTCGCCTTGTCCGACAGGGACTTGTCGGGGTCGATGAGGTCGCCGGCGACCGAGAGGTGGGCGTCGACCGCCTCCCGCGCGATCAGCAGGTGCATGATCTCGGTCGAGCCCTCGAAGATGCGGTTGATGCGCAGGTCGCGCAGCATCTGCTCGGCGGGGACCGCGCGTTCCCCGCGGGCGGCGAGGGACGCGGCCGTCTCGTAGCCGCGGCCGCCGCGGATCTGGACCAGCTCGTCGGCCATCCGCCAGGCCATCTCCGAGCCGTAGAGCTTGGCGAGGGCGGCCTCGATGCGGATGTCGTTGCGGCTCTCGTCGGCCATCTGGGACGACAGGTCGAGCACCGCCTCCAGTGCGAAGGTGGTGGCCGCGATGAACGAGATCTTCGAGCCGACCGCCTCGTGCAGCGCGACCGGCTTGCCCCACTGCTCGCGGACCGCGGACCACTCGCGGGCGATCTTCAGGCACCACTTGCCCGCACCCGCGCACATCGCCGGCAGGGACAGCCGGCCGGTGTTCAGGGTGGTCAGGGCGATCTTCAGGCCCTGGCCCTCCTCACCGATGCGGTGGGCGGCCGGGACCCGCACCCGGTGGAAGCGGGTGACGCCGTTCTCGATGCCGCGCAGGCCCATGAAGGCGTTGCGGTTCTCCACCGTGACGCCCTCGGACGCGGCCTCGACGACGAACGCGGTGATGCCGCCGCGGTGGCCCTCGGACTTCGGCACACGCGCCATGACGACGAGGAGGTCGGCCACGACCCCGTTGGTCGTCCACAGCTTGACTCCGTCGAGGACGTAGCCGTCCCCGTCCGGGACCGCCGTGGTCGCCAGGCGCGCCGGGTCGGATCCGACGTCCGGCTCGGTCAACAGGAAGGCGGAGATGTCGGTGCGGGCGCAGCGCGGCAGGAAGGTGTCCTTCTGCTCCTGGGTGCCGAAGAGTTTCAGCGGCTGCGGTACGCCGATCGACTGGTGCGCGGAGAGCAGGGCGCCGATCGCGGGGCTGGCGGAGCCGGCCAGGGCGAGGGCCTTGTTGTAGTAGACCTGGGTCAGGCCGAGGCCGCCGTACTTGGTGTCGATCTTCATGCCGAGCGCGCCGAGCTCCTTGAGCCCGGTGACGACCTCGTCCGGGATCCGCGCGTCGCGCTCGATGCGGGTCGAGTCGATCTTCGTCTCGCAGAAGTCGCGGAGCTTGGCCAGGAACTCCTCGCCGCGCTGCACGTCGTCGGCCGCGGGCAGCGGGTGCGGATGGATGAGATCGAGCCGGAAGCGGCCGAGAAACAGTTCCTTGGCGAAGCTTGGCCTGCGCCAGTCCTGCTCCCGGGCGGCCTCCGCCACCTGCCGGGCCTCGCGCTCGGTGACAGTGGGCTTGTTGGACGTTGGTGCGGACATGAGGCTCACCTCGCCGCGAAGAGGGATGGAGGGTGCGGTACGTTACCGACCGGTGCTACTGGATCGTATGTACCCGATACCGGGCGGACCCACCACCCCACGCGCACGGACGCTCACAGTCCACCGTCTGTTTCGGTGCGATGCCACCCAGCATCATGTGCGCGGGGCGTGACGACCACTCCGTGTACTCCGTTCGGATGCCCCCTCCGGGACCCGGCCAAGAAACAGTCGAAGCGCTTCGACTGACTATGGACACCCACTCCCGCCGCGGTTACTGTCGAACCACCCTCACCCCCGATGTCAGCACTGCGCACTGTCGAAGCGCTTCACAACATTTGGAGAGCTGGATGGTCACCCTCGCCGAGGTCGCCCAGCACGCCGGAGTCTCGGCGAGCACGGTGAGCTACGTCCTCAGCGGCAAGCGGTCCATCTCCGCGAGCACCCGGCAGCGGGTCGAGGAGAGCATCCGGGAGCTCGGTTACCACCCGAACGCGGGCGCCCGCGCCCTGGCGAGCAGCAGGTCGAACATCATCGCCCTGATGATCCCGCTGCGTACCGACATGTACGTGCCGGTGATGATGGAGATCGCCATCGCCGTGGCGACCACCGCCCGCACCCACGGCTACGACGTCCTGCTGCTCACCGGCGAGGAGGGCCCCGACGCGGTCCGCCGGGTCACCGGGAGCGGGCTCGCCGACGCCATGATCCTGATGGACGTCGAGCTGAACGACGAACGGCTGCCGTTGCTGCGGGACACGGACCAGCCGTCCGTCCTGATCGGGCTGCCCGCCGACGCCACCGGGCTGACCTGCGTCGACCTGGACTGGGGTGCGACGGGCGCGCTGTGCGTGGAGCATCTGGCGATGCTCGGGCACCGCGACATCGCCGTCATCGGCGAGGCGCCCGCGGTCTACGAACGGCACACCGGCTTCGCCGAACGCACCCTCGACGGACTGCGCTCCCGGGCCCGCGAACTGGGCCTTGGCCTGCTGCACCGCGCGTGCGAGGGCGGGTACGACGCGATGGCGCTGACCCTGGCCCGGATCCTCGACGAACGCCCGGGCACCACCGGATTCGTCGTGCAGAACGAGTACGCCGTCGAACCCCTGCTCGCCCTGCTGCGCCAGCAGGGCCGGGCGGTCCCCGAGGACGTGTCGGTGGTCGCGGTCTGCCCGGACCAGGTCGCCGTCCAGGCCTCGGTGCGGCTGACCTCCGTGGGCATCCCCGCCCAGGAGATGGGCCGGCACGCGGTCGCGCGCCTCGTGGCCAAGCTCGACGGGCGCGGCACGGACGAAGTGGTGCTCATCGCGCCCGAGTTGACGGTCCGGGCGAGTTCCGGGCCAGTTCCCTCCGGCTCCTGACACCGGTCCGCTCCGCCTCGGGCCGCGGCCCGTTCGGGGCGCCCCCATGCCTTCTCACGCCGTCTCGCAGGACTCCCCCGTCCGCACTCCTCCAAGGAGCACCCGTGAACCAGCATGCCGAGACCCGGCCCCCGCACGGCCCGGTCGACCTCGCCCAGTCCTCCCCCACGGTCGGCACGTTCCGCGACCGGGACGGCGTGCTGGAGTGGAGCGGCCGCCAGGAGACCGTGCGCATCGAGCCGTGGGGACCGGACGCGGTCCGGGTGCGCGCCCGGCTCGGGGGCCCGGTCCTGGACGACCTGCCCGGCGCGCTCCTCGCGCACCCGCCGGCCACCGGGAGCACCGTCAGGATCGAGGACGGCCGGGGACGGCTGACCGTCGGCGCGCTCACGGTCGACGTCGACGCCGCGGGCCTGATCCGCTTCCTGCGCACGGACGGCCTCACGGAACTGCTGGCGGAGGAGCGGGCCCACTTCTGGTGGCCCGGCCCCCGCCTCTACACCGCCGTGGGCAACGGCCACCACCGCCTGGAGCAGCGCTTCACCGCCTACGACGACGAGCGGCTGTACGGCCTCGGCCAGCACCAGCACGGCCGGCTGGACCAGAAAGGACTGGTCGTCGACCTGGTCCAGCGCAACGCGGAGGTCTCCATCCCCGTGCTCACCTCCAGCCGCGGTTACACCCTGCTGTGGAACAACCCGGCCGTCGGCCGCGTGGAGCTGGCCGGGAACGGCACCCGCTGGGTGGCGGACTCCGCCCGTCAGATCGACTACTGGATCACCGCGGGCTCCCCGGCCGACGCCCAGCGCCGCTACAGCGCGGTGACCGGCCGTACGCCCATGCTGCCCGAGTGGGCGGCCGGCTTCTGGCAGTGCAAGCTGCGCTACCGCACCCAGGACGAACTCCTCGAAGTGGCCCGGGAGTACAAGCGCAGGAACCTGCCGATCGACGCGATCGTCTGCGACTTCTTCCACTGGACCCACCTGGGCGAGTGGAAGTTCGACGCCAAGGAGTGGCCGGACCCGGCGGCGATGGTGCGCGAGCTGGCGGACCTCGGCATCAAGCTGGTGGTGTCCGTCTGGCCGTCGGTGTCCCCGCTGAGCGAGAACCACCCGGTGATGGAGCAGCGCGGCTACTTCATCGGCACCCAGTACGGCCCGATGGCGCACGCCGACTGGCCGGACAAGGAGGTCGCCTCCACCGTCCAGGTGGCCTTCTACGACGCCACCAACCCCGAGGCGCGCGCGTTCGTGTGGTCCAGGATCAAGGAGAACTACCTGGACCCGTACGGCATCACGGCGTTCTGGCTGGACGCCTGCGAGCCGGAGCTGAAGCCCGGCTTCGCCGAGAACCTGCGCTACTGGGCGGGTCCCGGCCTCGAGGTCGGCAACCTCTACCCGGCGGAGAACTCCCGCGCCTTCGACGAGGGCCTGCGCGCCGCCGGCGTGGACGAGGTGATCACCCTCAACCGGTCGGCGTGGGCGGGCAGTCAGCGCCACGGCGCCGCCCTGTGGTCCGGTGACATCGGCACCGACTTCGCCACCCTGCGCCGCCAGATCGCGGCCGGCCTGAACACCGCCCTGTCCGGGATCCCCTGGTGGAACACCGACATCGGCGGCTTCCACGGCGGCGACCCGGACGACCCCGCCTACCAGGAGCTGCTGGTGCGCTGGTTCCAGTTCGGCGCGCTGTCCCCGCTGATGCGGCTGCACGGCTTCCGGGACCCGGGCATGCCGCTGGGCCCGGAGATGACCGGCGGCCCCAACGAGGTCTGGTCGTACGGGGAGCGGGCCTACCCGATCCTGGAGAAGTACCTGCGGCTGCGCGAGCGTCTGAAGCCGTACGTGCTGAAGGTCATGCGGGAGGCCCACGAGGAGGGACTGCCGGTGATGCGGCCGCTGTTCCTGGAGTTCCCCGCGGACCAGACGGCGTGGACGGCGGACGACTCCTACCTCCTCGGCCGGGACCTGCTGGTCGCCCCGGTGCTGACGGCCGGGGCCACGGCCCGCACCGCGTACCTCCCGGCGGGTGCGCGGTGGACCGACGCGTGGACCGGCCGGGAGTACGAGGGCGGTACGGCCGTGACGGTCGACGCCCCGCTGGACCGCATTCCGCTGTTCCTGCGGGACGGGGCGGAACTCCCGGTCGCCGGGTAGCACGGCGCGGACGCGTACGTGCGGCCGGTCCCTCCCCTACAAGGGACCGGCCGCACACTCATGGGCCCCCCGGGATCAGCCGCTGCTGACCGTGAGGCTGTTGGTGGTGAAGTCCAGACCGCCCGACGACGACGTGATCTCGTAGCCGAACTGCACGTCCCCGATGGTCACGTTGCCGAACCAGCCCTTGGTGTCCTTGATCCACTTCAGGATGGGCAGGATGTTCACCGTGCCGGAGCTGGAGTTGGAGCTGCGGATGAACGAGAACACGTCGTTCGAGCCATTGTTGCCCTTGTAGACGGTCCAGGTCGAGCCGCCGAGGGTGACGCTGCCCTGGGAGCTGCCGAGCGGGCCGACGGCCCCGGTCTTGTTGACCCAGAGCATGACCTCGTACTTGTAGCCGGTGTCCCAGATGTCGTACGAGGTGTTGTACGCGCCGGAGGACGGGACGGTGACGTTGTAGCTGCTGGTGAGCGAGGAGAGCGAGGTGATCGGTTTGTTGACCACCTTCTTGGCGTTCGGGTAGGACTTGATGCCGCCCGTGTTGGGGTGGTTCGCCCACACGCCCCAGTTGGTGCCGGAGTTGGCCCAGATGCACTGGCTGCCGGTGCCGGAGCCCCAGATGTTGTTGTAGAGCGTGTAGCCGTTCAGCGTGGTGTTGCCCCACTGGTCGCAGGAGTTCCAGACGGCGGCCTGCGCGGGGGCGGAGGCGAGGCCGACGGTGGCGCCGAGGGCGAGGGCGGGGGCGAGCAGCGCCGTGAGGAGTCTGCTCCGTTCGCGTGTTGCCATGGTGGTGTCCCTTCCATGGGTGGGGGGAATTGCGGGGGTCACCACGTCCTCAGGTCGAGGGCGTGGGCCTCTCCGGCGACCAGGTCGAGCGGTCGTGCGCCGGAGGGAGTCCTCAGTTCGACGCGCAGGGTGCGGGTGGGGCGCAGCAGCGCCGTGGCCGCGTCACGGCTCCACGCCAGGTCGACTTCGGCCCCGAACCTGGTCCGGATGCCGCGCAGTTCGCCCTCCGGGTACGCCGGTGACGGCGCGGGCAGCAGGACCAGCCGCTCCGGGGTGGACCGCACCAGCGTCTCGATCAGTACGGCGGGCAGGGTGTGGGCGGCGTCGGCGTTGTAGACGTTCCGGTTCGGGTAGTGGGCGCTCATCAGCGAGGCGTGGAAGTAGTCGCCGTCCAGTACGTGCGCGAGGGCGCGGGCGGCGCGGCCGGCGTCGCCGAGGCGGGCCGCGATCAGGGCGTGATGGAGGTGGCCGTGGGCCGAGTCGTTCTCCGCGCCGCGCAGTACGAGGGCGCGGTGGGCGGCGGCGGCCAGGTCCGGGGTGGCGTGGGGGTCGATCTCGTCCAGTGGCCAGACGGCGTAGAGGTGGCTGAGATGGCGGTGGTCGTAGGTGTCCGCGAGTCCGGGCCACGCCCATTCGGCGAGGGCGCCGTCGGCGTTGATCCGATGCGGCGGGAGGCGGTCGGCGAGGGCCTGCCAGCGGTCGGCGTCGCGGGTGCCGGGGTGGTAGGCGGCGGCCGTCAGCAGGGCGTGCCGGGCGGCGGAGAGGTCCATGGCCGCGTTGAGCGTGCCCCAGCTCGCGTCGGCGGGGCGGTTCTCGGGCGAGTAGGAGGGCACGACCACGAGGTGGCCGTGCTCGTCGGTGCGGGTGAGGAAGTCCTCGTAGAACCGGGCGGTTTCGGCGAGCGCGGCAGCGGTGCGGGGGTCCTGGGCGCCCCGCGTCTCGTCGAGGTCGACGAGCGGTTTGAGCAGCCAGTCGGCGCCCGCGGTCCACAGGTGCAGCGGATACTCGCGGCTGAAGTGGTAGGTGCGGCCGGACTCGCCGTCGGTGTGCGCGGGCGCGACGGCTCCTCGGGTGCCGAAGATCGCGCGGGCGTTCTCCCGCCAGTCGGGGAGTTGTGCCGCGACGAGCCGGGCCAGGGCCTCGCCCACCTCGGGGAGACCGGCCGCGGCGGCTGAGGCGGTCTGGAGGTTGAGGTTGGCGTCCGTGGTGAACGCGCCGGACCAGGCCGTGTCCCAGTCGCCGGTCCACAGTCCGGTGAGCCGGGGCGGAAGCAGGCCGCTGGCGGAGAGCAGATGGTAGCGGCCCGCCGCGAACAGCCGCTCCAGCAGGGCCGGGCTGCCGGGCCGCTTCAGCAACTCCGAGCCCGGCAGGGCGCGTTCGGCGGGCTCACCGCGCAGGTCGAGGGTGACACGGTGGTACGCGGTGCGGTGCGCGGGCAGATGGCGGTCGAGGAGGTCGTCGTACGTCCGTCCGGTGAGCAGGTCGAGCAGGGCCCCCGCCTCCTCGCTCACGGCCGGCTCACCGGTGTGCCGGCGCACCCGGGTGAGCAGCAGCACCGAGTCCGCGCCGGCGACGCGCACTCCGGGCGGGGCGAGCGCCGTGCTGCCCCCGGTGACGGCGATCAGCAGCACGCCGGTGTAGCCGCGGTCGCTGCCGGGGTAGCGGGCGTGCAGGCTCAGTACGGCACCCTCGGCGGTGAGCAGCGCCGCTTGGTCGACGCGCAGGCCGGGCGGCACGCCGGGCAGCCGGTGGTCGAGACGGACGTCGAGCGTGGCACCGGGCGCGGTGACGTGCTGGACGATCACGTCGTCGGCGCGGGAGACGAAGACGCGGCTGCTCCAGTCCCCGCACACCGCCGTCGCCTCGCCGCTGGTGAAGTCGACCGAGCGGCGGTAGCCCCGGCGGGCGCGCGGCGGGCGGCTCAGCCCGATCCGGAAGGCCGGGTGGAAGGGCTGCACCCACTGCAACGGCCGGCCGTCCGTGAAGGACTCGGCGGCGGTACGGTCACCGGCGAGCAGCCGGTCCTGGAGGGCGGCGAGTCGATCGGCCAGCAGAGGCGGCCGTGCGCGCTCACCGCCGTTGGGCCGGACGAGGGTGTGATGGGTGACGATCACCCGTTCGTCGTCCGGATCGCCGAACACCAGGGCGCCGTGGTGGCCGTTGCCGCTGAGGAAGGCGTCCTCCCAGCGGGCGGCCGGGAGGGGTTCCCAGGTTCCGTGCCGAGGTCCGCCGGTCACGGTTTCAGCACCGCCGCCCCGTACCGTCCGAGCGTCGTGCGGCCGGTCACGGTCTCTCCGGTGAGCAGGTCGCGGTGGCTGCCCGGTACGTCGACGGTCGCCGGCTCCCGCCGGTGGTTGAGCAGGAACAGCAGCTCGCCGCGCCGGACGGCCTCGACCCCGGCGGGCAGCCCGTCCAGCACCGGCTGGACGCCCGCGCCGGCGGCGACGCGGGCGAGCAGGGCGCGCAGCGCCCCGGGCTCCGGGAGGGTGGAGACGTACCAGGCGCGGCCCCGGCGCAGTACCGCGGGCAGTCCGTCGAGCTCGCCGCCCCGGTACGGGACCGTCTCGTCGGCGGTGCCGGCGGCCTCGATCTCCTCCGACCACAGAGTCCCGCGCAGGCCGCCGGCGCAAGTGACGCTCTCCTCCGCGTCCAGCGGCCACCACTCGTGCAGCGTGCGGATGCCGAACAGCTCGCGCAGCCGCGGATCCATGCCGCCGGGACGGATGCGATCGTCCTCGTCGGCGACCCCGGTGAGGAAGCCGCTCACGAGGGTGCCGCCGCCGGCGACGTACGCCACGAGGTTGTCGATCGCCGCGTCGGTGAGCAGGTAGAGCTGCGGCACGACGACGAGCCGGTAGGCGGCCAGGTCGTGCTCGGGGTGGGCGAAGTCGGTGGTGAGGTGCGCTTCCCACAGGGCGCGGTGCCAGGCGCGCAGGACCTCGGGGTACTCGACGTGCGCGGACGGGCGGCCGTCCTGCTCGCAGGCCCACCAGGAGTGCCAGTCGTGCAGGATCGCGATGTCACGGGTGCCGTGGGTGCCGGACACCTCGGCGCCGATCCGCCGCAGTTCGGCGCCGATCCGCTTGACCTCCTGGAACGCACGGCCCTGCTCGCCGGCGTGGCCGACCATCCCGGAGTGGAACTTCTCCGCGCCCTGCCGGGACTGGCGCCACTGGAAGTAGCAGACGGCGTCGGCGCCGTGCGCCACGGCCTGGAGGGACCACAGGCGGTTGAGCCCGTGCGGCTTGGGCTGGTTGACGGAGCGCCAGTTGACCGGGCCGGCCGCCTGTTCCATGAGCATCCAGGGGCCACGGGCCTGGGAGCGGGTGAGGTCCTGGACGAGCGCGCCGTACTGGGCGCCGAGGGGGTCGGCCGGGTCGGGGTAGAGGTCGACGGAGACGACGTCCTCCTCGGCGGCCCAGCGCCAGCCGTCCTGACCGGACCACAGGGGCATGAAGTTGGTGGTGACCGGAAGGTGCGGGGTGTGCCGGCGGACGATGTCGCGTTCGGCGAGGTAGCACTCCAGGAGCATGTCGGAGGTGAAGCGGCGGAAGTCCAGGACCTGCGCAGGGTTCTTCAGGTAGTGGGTGTGGCGCGGGGGGAGGACGCCGTCCCAGCTGTCGTAGCCCTGGCTCCAGAACGCCGTTCCCCAGGCGGTGTTGAGGGCGTCGAGGGTTCCGTACCTGGTGCGCAGCCAGCGGCGGAAGGCGGCTGCGGCCTCGTCGCCGTGGTCGTGGGTGCAGTACTCGTTGTTGATGTGCCACATCGTGAGGGCGGGGTGGCCGGCGTAGCGGGCGGCCAGGTCCTCGGTGATGGCGGCGGCGTAGCGGCGGTAGGTGGCGCTGGAGTGCGAGAAGTGCTGCCGGCCGCCCCACCACTCGGTGCGCCCGTCCTCGTCCCGGGGCAGGGTGTCGGGGTGCAGGCGGCCCATCCAGGGCGGGGGTGAGGAGGTGGGGGTGGCGAGGACGACTCCTACGCCGTTGGCCTCCATGAGGTCCATCACCGTGTCGAGCCAGCCGAACTCCCGTGCGCCGGGTTGCGGTTCGAGCTTCGACCAGGAGAACACGCCGAGGGTGACGGAGTTGACCCCGGCGTCCTTCATCAGCCGGACGTCCTCGTGCCAGGACTTCTCGGGCCACTGCTCGGGGTTGTAGTCGCCGCCGAAGAGGATGCGGCGGCCGGCGATCGTACGCATGACAGTTCCCCTATCCCTTGACGGCCCCCGTGAGCATCCCCTTCCTGAAGTGCTTCTGGACGAAGGGCGACAGCACGGTCACCGGCAGCAGCGCCATCACCATCACCGCCATCTGCACGGCGAGCCCGGACAGTTGGCCGGTCTTGATGGACTGGGCGAGGCCCACCGGGGCCTCCTGCTTCTGGACGAGCTGGATCATGACGTTCTGCAGCGGCAGCATGCTCTGGTCGTTGAGGTACAGGGAGGCGTTGAACCACGCGCTCCAGTAGCCGACCGCGTAGAACAGCGTGATCACCGCGAGCACCGCGCGGGACAGCGGCATCACGATCTGCCACAGGATCCGCAGGTCGCCGGCGCCGTCGATGCGGGCGCTGTCGATGAGTTCGGGCGAGATGTTCATGAAGAAGCCGCGCAGCACCAGGATGTTGAACACGCTCACCGCGCTGGGCAGGATCAGCGCGAGGTAGCTGTCGGTCAGGCCGAGGGTCTGCACCAGCAGGTAGGTCGGGATGAGACCGGCGCTGAAGAACATCGTGGCCAGCAGCGTCATCAGGATCCAGCGGTGGCCGAGCGAGCCGGTGCGGGACAGGCCGTAGGCGCACAGCACGGACACGGTCATCGAGAACAGCGTGCCGACGAGGGTGACCAGGATGCTGACGACCGCGGCGCGGGTGACCTGGCCGCCGCCGAGGAGTTCCCGGTAGGCGATGAAGGTGATGCCCCGGGGCACCATGACCAGACCGCCGGCCTCGTCGATGGTCCTGCGCGAGGAGAGGCTGGTGACGACGACGATCCACAGCGGGAAGAGGATCGCCAGACAGGCCAGGGCCAGCACCAGTCCTTTGCCGGCAAGACCGGCCCCGGTGGGCTTCTCCTCCCACGCCGGCCGGGCCGGGGCGTCCCACCCGCGGCGTTCGCGTACGGGCTCGTCGATCACGGCGGTCACTTCCTGTACACCCCCTGCTCGCCCATGAGATGGGCCACCTTGTTCGCGGCGAGGACCAGTCCGAGGCTGATCACGCCCTTGATCAGGCCGGCGGCGGCCGCGTAGCCGAAGTCCTGGTTGCGCACGCCGTTCCACCACACGAAGGTGTCCAGGACCTCGGCGGCGCCGGGGCCGACGGCGTCACGTTGCAGCAGGATCTGTTCGAAGCCGACGGTGAGGGCGTCGCCGACGCGGAGCACCAGCAGCAGCGCGATGACCGGGCGCAGCGCGGGCAGTGTGACGTGCCAGATGCGGCGCCACCGTCCGGCGCCGTCCATCGCGGCGGCCTCGTACAGGTCCGGGCTCACCGAGGCGAGCGCGGCGAGGAAGACGATGATCCCCCAGCCCGCGTCCTTCCACACGCTCTGCGCGGTGACGAGGAACTTGAAGGTGGTGGGGTCGGTCATGATGTCGAGGCCGTCGTAGCCGTGCTGCCGCAGCAGTTGGGAGAGCAGCCCGGCGCCGCCGAGCAGTTGCTGGAAGACGGCGATGACCAGCACCCAGGAGAAGAAGTGCGGCAGGTACAGCACGGCCTGCGCGACCGCCCGGACCCGGGGCCTGACCACGCTGTTGATGAGCAGCGCGAGCAGGATCGGGAGGGGGAAGTACAGCACGAGCTGGAGGAGGAACAGCACCAGGGTGTTCTGTACCGCGTTCCAGAAGGCCGAGTCCTCGAAGATCGCCTGGAAGTTCTCCAGGCCCACCCAGGGGCTGTGCAGGATGGAGACGACGCCGTTGTCGCTGATGTAGGGGTCGTAGTCCTGGAAGGCGACGACGTTGCCGAGGATCGGTATGTAGTTGAAGAGCAGGACGAGGGCGACGGCCGGGAGCGTCATCAGGAGCAGCACGCGGTCGCGCCTGAACCTGGTCCGCAGGCTCAGCCTCCCCCGGTGCGGATCGTTCCGGGTTCCGTTGCCGCCCCCGGACGCTGCCGGAGTCCTCGCCGTCGGGTCGGCCTCGGTCCTGCTCCGAGGCACCGTGCTGTGGGACACGGCCGGTCTCCTTGCCTCAGCGCCCGGATCAGCCTGCCGCCGAGCCGTTCTCGTCGAGGATCTGCTTGTACCAGTCGCGCAGCCTGTCGCCGCCCTTGCTCTTCCAGTCGGAGACGGCCTGCTGCATGTCGGAGATCTTCTTGTGGCCGCGGACGATGTCGTCCTCCAGCTGTTCGAAGTCGTTGGACAGGTTGGTCCAGCGGGCGGGCTCGGTGATCTGCATGCCGTAGAAGGCGGACTTCCTGGTGACGGCGCCCATCCGCTGCTGCCACTCGACCTGGGCCCGGGTGACGTCCGGGAAGTCCGGGTGGGCGAGGGTCGGAGCGGGGCTCGCGATCATGATGTAGGCGTTGATGACCTCGTTGTTGCCCTTGTCGTTCTTGACGGGCACCCCGTTCTCGACGGTGTAGTGGGTGCCTTCGAGCCCGTAGTTGGTGAGCATGTATTCCTTGGTGCCGTACGGGGCGGCGGTGACGTTGGCGACGGCCAGCGCGTCACGGATCACGGACTCGGACGCCTTCTTGCTGACGAAGGCGAAGATGTTGGCGGGCTGGGTGGCCCACAGAGTGGGGCGGCCGCCGTCGTGGCCGAATATGTCCATGCCGGAGACCTTGAAGGCCGGGTTCTGGCCGGCCTGTTCGGCCGTCCGGCTGTACCACTGCGAGATGTCGTTGTTGTAGATCAGGAACTCGCCCGCGGCGAACTTGGGGCCCGAGTCGGTGGAGGCGCTCTTGCCCAGCTCGAAGTCGGGGTGGACGTATCCGGCGGCGAAGAGCTTGCGGGTCCACTCCAGCGCCTCCAGGTACTCCTGGGTCTCGACGCGGTTGACCAGCTTGCCGTCGACGAGGTCCCAGCCGAGGGGCTTCTCGCCGCCGGAGAGCACACCGAAGGCGTTGAACGCCGTCCACTTCATGTCGCCGCAGGCCCACCGCTTGGCCCGGGCGTTGGTGATCTCCTTGGCCAGCGCCAGGAACTCGTCCGCCGAGGTGGGGACCTCGTAGCCCTCCTTGTCGAACAGGTCCTTGCGGTAGAGGGGCACGATGTTCGTCACATAGGGGGCCGGCATGGGCAGGCCGCGCAGTTTCCCACCGAAGATGGAGCGCTGCCAGGCGTCCGTCGGGATCGCCGCGAGGTTCGGGTACTGCTTGACCGCGTCCCCGGACAGGTAGGGGCCCAGGTCGGCGAACTTACTGGTGATCGCGCTGGGTATCTTGCCGCCCATGTTCCAGCCGGGGACCACCACGACGTCCGGGATGCCGCTGGAGGCGAGGACGGCTCCGAGCTTCTGGTCGTAGGTGTTGCCGTCCTGGTTCTGCCAGACGACGTCGACGCCGATGAGGTCGTTCATTGCCCGGTAGTACGCGTTGTCCTGCTTGGGCGGGGAGCCCCAGAAGGGCGACATGACGCTGACCTCGCCGCCCTTGCCGAGCTTCTTCGGCACGGAGGTCCTGAGGCCGGCGAGGTCGAGCGGGCGGGTGAAGCCGACGGCGGAGCCGTTCCTGGCGGGGATGTCGGGCGTGACGACGTTGTTCGCCGCGTAGGACGGCAGCAGCTTCCTGGCGCCCTTGCCCGACGTGGTGCCACCGCGCGAGCCGCTGTCGCCGCCACCGCAGGCGGTGAGCAGCGGCATCCCTCCCGCCACCGCTGCGGCGGCGACCGCCGTGGAGGCGAGGAAGCTTCTCCGGCTGGGGCCGGCGGAGGCGGGAGCGGCGTTCGGCGTCATTGCGTCAACCCTTCGTGGCGCACCAGGACACCCGGCGGTGGGGCCGTCGGCTGTGGTGTCTCGAGATATCGATGCATCGATGTATCGATACGGGGAGGTCGAACTGAGTCGAAGCGCTTCGATGTTGCTGCGAGGTTAAGTGAACACCTGGGGGCGCACAAGGGTCGGATCCAAGATTGCTCGGAGGTGCCGGGTATCGGACCGGCCTCATACGCCCCTTGCGGTGCAGGCCGGTAACCGGACGTGTTGCCCCGGACCGTCTTGACACCCAGCCCCGAGTCGACTGAGCATCGAAGCGCTTCGAAAGAGGCCCGCCGCTTGAGCGCTAGGGGACCCCCACGTGACCGTACGAACGCCTCACACGCCACCGTTCCGCGATCCGCAACTGCCGTTCGCGAAGCGCGTCGACGATCTGCTGGCACGGCTGACCCTCGACGAGAAGGTCTCCTTCCTGCACCAGTTCGCGCCCGCCGTCGCGCGGCTGGACCTGTCCGCGTTCCGCACCGGTCAGGAGGCGCTGCACGGGGTGGCGTGGATGGGCCCGGCGACCGTCTTCCCGCAGGCCGTCGGGCTCGGCGCCACCTGGAACGACGACCTGGTGTGCCGGATCGGCGAGGCGGTGTCCCGCGAGGTACGGGCGATGCGCGCCCGCGACGACCGCGTCGGTCTCAACGTCTGGGCCCCGGTGGTGAATCTGCTGCGCCACCCGCTGTGGGGCCGCAACGAGGAGGGTTACTCGGAGGATCCGGGGCTGACGTCGGCGATCGCCGTCGCCTACACCCGCGGCCTGCGCGGTGGCCATCCGACGTACTGGCGCACGGCACCGGTCCTCAAGCACTGGCTGGCGCACAACAACGAGACCCGCCGGGACACCACGTCCTCCTCGGTGCGCCCGCGTGTCCTGCACGAGTACGACCTGCGGGCCTTCCGGGAGGCGGTGGCGGCGGGCGCGGTGGCCGGGGTGATGCCCGCCTACAACCTGGTCAACGGCCGCCCCAACCACGTCTCGCCGTACCTGCGCGAGCACCTGCGCGACTGGACCGACGAGGACCTGCTGGTCTGCTCGGACGCGGGCGCGCCCTCCAACCTGGTCGACTCCGAGCACTACTTCGCCACCCACGAGGAGGCCACCGCGGCCGCGCTGCTGGCCGGCGTGGACAGCTTCACCGACCACGGCACGGATCCGGCGAAGATCGTGGCGCGGGTGCGGGGCGCCCTGGAGCAGGGCCTGCTGACCGAGGCCGACGTCGACACTGCCGTGCGCCGGCAGCTCTCGGTGCGCTTCAGGCTCGGCGAGTTCGACCCGGGGGACGATCCGTACGCCGGTACCGGGGAGTTCGACACCCCGGGGCACCGGGCGCTCGCCCTGGAGGCAGCCGAGCAGGCGGTCGTGCTGCTGAGCAACGACGGGCTGCTGCCCCTGGCCGCCGGCACCCGCGTGGCCGTGGTCGGTCCGCTCGCGGACGAGTGCAAGCTGGACTGGTACAGCGGGACCCTGCTGCACCGGTCCACGCCGCTGGAAGGGCTGTACGAGCGGTTCGGCGCCGAGCGCGTCGAGTTCGCGGAGGGCGTGGACAGGGTGCGGCTGCGCACGGCCGACGGCCGCTTCCTGCACGTGCCGCCCGGGAAGGCCGAAGGTCCGGTGCGCGGCGCCGAAGGGGCGCTGGATCCGGCCCTGCTGGCCGGCCGCACCGACCTGCCGCCGCTCACCACCGACACCACCGGCACCGAACTGGCCCTGATGGACTGGGGCGAGGGCGTCCTGACCCTGCGCGCGCCGGACGGCCACTATCTCTCGGTGGCCGACGACGGCTGTCTGCGCGCCTCGGCCGACCAGCCCGGCGGCTGGGTGGTGCAGGAGACGTTCCGCCTCGAACCGCACGGCGGCGGGCACCTCCTGCGGCACCTCGGGACCGGCCGCCACGTCCGTGTCACCGCCGACGGCGTGAAGGTCGGCGAGGAGACCGGGGCGGACGCCGCGGCGACCGCGGAGGTCTTCCAACTGGTCGTGTCCGAGCGCGGGGAGGAGGCGGTGGCACGCGCGGCCGGCCGGGCGGACGTGGTGCTGGTGGTGGCGGGCAACGACCCGCACATCAACGGCCGGGAGACACAGGACCGTACGACCCTGCGGCTGCCGGAGCACCAGGAGCGGCTGCTGCGCGCGGCCCGCGCCGCGAACCGGAACACGGCTCTGGTGCTGGTCTCGTCGTACCCGTACGCGGTCGACCCCGCGCCCCTGCGGGCAGTGCTGTGGACCGCCCACGGCGGCCAAGCGGCGGGTACCGCCCTGGCCCGGGTGCTGGCCGGTGACTCCTCCCCCGCCGGCCGGCTCCCGCAGACCTGGTACGCGGACGACTCCGACCTGCCGGACCTGCTGGACTACGACGTGATCGGCAGCCGCCAGACGTACCTGTACTTCGAGGGCACCGCGCTGTTCCCCTTCGGACACGGGCTGTCGTACACGTCGTTCGGTTACGACGGCCTGGCGGTCCGGGTCGAGGAGGAGACGGTGCGCGTGTCCTTCGCGGTCACCAATCACGGGGGCGTCACCGCGGACGAGGTCGCCCAGCTCTACACCCGCGCCGCGAACCCGTCGGTCCCGCGCCCACGCCGCGAACTGGCCGCCCACCGCCGCATCACCCTCGCACCCGGCGAGAGAGCGAACCTGGCCTTCGACATCCCGCTCTCCGCACTGGAGTTCTGGGACGTCTCCCAGGGCCGCCCGCGCCTCGAGCCGGGCCCCTACGACCTCCTCGTCGGCGCCTCCAGCGAGGACATCCGCCTGCGCACCACCCTCACCCTCGACGGCGAGCCCGGCACCCCGCGCCCGCTCCTGGAACACGGCCTGAACGCGGCCGACTTCGACGAGCAGTCCGGCATCGAGATCGTCGACCGGACGAAAACGACGGGCGACGCGGTGACACCAGCACCCGGCAGGCCGGGCGAACTCCTCTACCGCGACTGCGACTTCGGCACAGGAGTGACGGGGGTGAGCGTGGAGGTGGCGGGCGAGGGCACGGTCGAACTGTCCCTCGACGGCGGCCCGACACTGGCTGTCGTCACTCTGGACACTCCCACACCCGGCCCGTACGACTACACCAGGCTCACCGCCCCGGCCACGGCCACCGGAGTACACGACCTACGGCTGAGGCTGCAGGGCCCACTGCGCCTGGCCCGTCTCGGCTTCACCGCCTGAGCCGCCTCTCCGTAGTGGCCCCCAGGAGTACCGTCCCGGCGTCC
The DNA here is from genome assembly GCF_043081205.1 of Streptomyces sp. NPDC014889. Taxonomy (NCBI): domain Bacteria; kingdom Bacillati; phylum Actinomycetota; class Actinomycetes; order Kitasatosporales; family Streptomycetaceae; genus Streptomyces; species Streptomyces sp. NPDC014889. Next base: position 249,311 of record NZ_JBIBWH010000011.1, on the reverse strand, counting down.
CGTCAGCGGGTGGCGAGGAATTCGAGCGTGTCGATCACGCGGTTCGAGAAGCCCCACTCGTTGTCGTACCACGCGACCACCTTGACGTGGCGGCCGTCGACGCGGGTGAGGGCCGAGTCGAAGATCGACGAGGCGGGGTTGCCCGTGATGTCGGACGACACGAGCGGGTCGTCCGAGTACTCGAGGATGCCGGCGAGCGGCCCCTCCGCCGCGGCGCGGTACGCCGCCAGCACGTCGTCGCGCGTCACGTCGCGGGCGACGGTCGTGTTGAGTTCGACGATCGAGCCCACCGGCACCGGTACGCGGATCGAGTCGCCGGACAGCTTGCCCTCGAGGTTCGGCAGCACCAGGCCGATCGCCTTGGCGGCGCCGGTCGTGGTCGGCACGATGTTGACGCCGGCGGCACGGGCGCGACGGGCGTCGCGGTGCGGACCGTCCTGAAGGTTCTGCTCCTGCGTGTAGGCGTGCACCGTCGTCATGAACCCGTGCTCGATACCGGCGAGTTCGTCGAGGACGGCGGCGAGCGGCGCGAGCGCGTTGGTGGTGCAGGAGGCGTTCGAGACGATCGTGTGCACGGCCGGGTCGTAGGCGTCGGTGTTGACCCCGAACGCGAGCGTGACGTCGGCGCCGTCCGACGGCGCGCTGACGAGTGCCTTCTTCGCGCCCGCGTCGAGGTGGGCCCGGGCGGCCTTGGCCGAGGTGAAGCGGCCGGTGGCCTCCAGGACGATGTCGACGCCGAGTTCGGCCCACGGCAGTTGCGCCGGCTCGCGCTCGGCCAGCACCGTGATCCGACGGCCGTCGACGACGAGGACGTCCCCGTCGACGGTCACCGGGCGCCCGAGCCGGCCGGCCGTGCTGTCGTAGGCGAGCAGCCGGGCGAGAGTGGCGGGCTCGGTGAGGTCGTTCACGGCGACGATCTCGAGGACGCTGTCGCGCTCCAGCAGTGCGCGCAGCACATTGCGTCCGATGCGGCCGAATCCGTTGATGGCGATGCGAGTCATGAATGATGTCCCTTCCTTCGCCACCAGGTTCGCCCGCGGCCCGCACCGCTGACAGTGGCGGGATCGCCACGGTTCAAAAGCTTCCCGCCACGCGGTGCCGGGCGGGTTACTCGCCCCGGGTGAAGGTGCGCCGGTACTCGCTCGGTGTGGTGCCGAGGATCCGCTGGAAGTGCAGGCGCAGGTTCGCGCCGGTGCCGAGCCCGACGTCGGCGGCGATCTGTTCGACGCTGCGCTGCGAGCGCTCGAGCAGTTCGCGGGCCAGGTCGATGCGGGCGCGCATCACCCACTGCATCGGCGTGTAGCCGGTGTCCTCGACGAAGCGCCGGGAGAACGTGCGCGGCGAGACCCCGGCCTGCCGCGCCAGTGCGCCGAGGGTGAGGGGCTCGCCGAGCCGGTGCAGCGCCCACTCGCGGGTGGCGGCGAACTGCTCGCCGAGCGGCTCGGGGACGCTGCGCGGCACGTACTGGGCCTGGCCGCCACTGCGGTAGGGGGCGGCGACCAGACGCCGGGCCGCGTGGTTGGACGCGGCCACCCCGAGGTCGCCGCGCAGAATGTGCAGGCACAGGTCGATGCCGGAGGCGGCGCCGGCCGAGGTGAGCACGCTGCCCTCGTCGACGAACAGAACGTTCTCGTCGACCTGGACGAGCGGATGCCTGGCGACGAGTGCCCGCGTGTAGTGCCAGTGCGTCGTGGCGCGCCTGCCGTCGAGCAGGCCCGTGGCCGCGAGCGCGAAGGCGCCCGTCGAGATGGCGGCGAGCCTCGCGCCCCGGTCGTGGGCGGCGATCAGTGCGTCGACGACGGCCTGCGGCGGGTCGTCGCGGTCCGGGAACCGGTAGCCGGGGACGAAGACGATGTCGGCCCACGCGAGCGCGTCGAGACCGTGGGCGACGTAGTAGGCGAGGCCGTCGCCGCCGGCCACGAGACCGGGCGTCGCCCCGCACACCCGCACCTCGTACGGCATGCTCGCGCGGGTCGTGAAGACCTGCGCGGGAATCCCGACGTCGAGCGGCTTCGCACCGTCGAGCACAAGGACGGCGACGCGATGCAGGCGGGAGGCTGGCACAGGAAGAGGTTACGTGGGGGCACCGCCCGTCCCACCCTTCGCCCGCCCCGGCCGATCCGAGACCGAACACGCGCTCATGGTGCGACGACGGCCGGAGCCCCCGCACAGCGGGCTCCGGCCGTCGTCGGCTGTCCGGGCGAAAGGACTACAGGGCGAGGCCCGTCAGGACCAGGACGCGCTCGTAGGTGTAGTCGTCCATGGCGAACTTGACGCCCTCGCGGCCTACGCCGGACTGCTTGACGCCGCCGTACGGCATCTGGTCGGCGCGGTAGGAGGGGACGTCGCCGACGACCACGCCGCCGACCTCCAGGGTGCGGTGGGCACGGAAGGCGGTCTGCAGGTCGTGGGTGAACACGCCTGCCTGGAGGCCGTACTTGGAGTCGTTGACGGCGGCGAAGGCCTCGGCCTCGCCCTCCACCTTCTGCACGGTCAGGACCGGGCCGAAGACCTCCTCGCAGGAGATCGTCACCTCGGCGGGCACGTCGGTGAGGACGGTCGGGGCGTACGAGGCGCCGTCGCGCTTGCCGCCGATGTGCAGGGTGGCGCCGGCCTCGACGGCCTCCTGCACCCAGGACTCGACACGCTTCGCGGCGTCCTCGCTGACCAGCGGGCCGACGTCGGTCTTCGGGTCGGAGGGGTCACCGGTGACCTGGGCGTCGACGGCGGCGACGATGCGCGGCAGCAGACGCTCGTAGACCGAGGCGTCGGCGATCACGCGCTGCACGGAGATGCAGGACTGGCCGCCCTGGTAGTTGGAGAAGGTCGCGATGCGGCTCGCGGCCCAGTCCAGGTCCTCGTCGCTCGCGTAGTCGGCGAGGACGACAGCCGCGCCGTTGCCGCCGAGCTCCAGGGTGCAGTGCTTGCGTGGCACCGAGTCCATGATCGCGTAGCCGACCTTCTCGGAGCCGGTGAAGGAGATGACCGGCAGGCGTTCGTCCTGGACGAGGGCCGGCATCCTGTCGTTGGCGACCGGGAGGATCGACCAGGAGCCGGCCGGCAGGTCGGTCTCGGCCAGCAGCTCACCGAGGATCAGCCCGGACAGCGGGGTGGCCGGGGCGGGCTTGAGGATGATCGGCGCGCCGGCCGCGATGGCCGGGGCCACCTTGTGGGCGCACAGGTTCAGCGGGAAGTTGAACGGCGCGATGCCGAGGACGACGCCCTTGGGGAAGCGGCGCGTGAAGGCGAGCCGGCCCTGGCCGCCGGCGTCGGTGTCCAGGCGCTGGGCCTCGCCGCCGTTGAACCGGCGGGCCTCCTCCGCGGCGAACCGGAACACGGACACGGCCCGGCCGACCTCACCGCGCGCCCACTTGATCGGCTTGCCGTTCTCGGCGGAGATGAGCTGCGCGATCTCCTCGGTGCGCTCGGCCAGCCGCTTGCTGACGTGGTCGAGGGCGGCGGCCCGCACGTGCGCCGGGGTGGCGGCGAACTCGTCCCGCACGGCGTACGCGGCGGCCACGGCCTCCTCGACCTGGGCGTCGGTCGGCATGCCGACCTTGCCGACCAGTTGCCCGTTCCACGGGTTGGTGACGTCGAAGGTGTCCTCGCCGGTGACCTGGCGGCCGGCGAGCCAGAAGGCGTGGGTGGAAGTCATCAAGGAGTCCCGGCCCTTCCGCGTAGGAGATGTACTTGGCTTTCGTCGTCCACGGTAGGGCTGGGGCGGCCCGGGGTCGTTTGTCCGAGTCGTAGCAGTGCCGGGGCGGGGTGCGCCGGATTGGCGTACGAGCGTCGGAAAGCGGGATTCCTACGGGTACGGGATCCCTACTCCGTGGATGTGGCCTTCAGCGCCAGCCACAGCTCCATCCGCACGTCCGGGTCGTCCAGGGAGCGGCCGAGGATCTCCTCGACCCTGCGCATCCGGTAGCGCAGGGTGTGCCGGTGGACGCCGAGGTCGGCGGCGGCCGCGTCCCACTGGCCGTGCCGGGACAGCCAGGCCCGCAGCGAGGCGACCAGGTCGCCGCGCCCGGTCGCGTCGTGCTCGTACAGCGCGCGCAGCAGCCCGTCCGCGAACGCGCGGACCGCGTCGTCGGCCAGCAGCGGCAGCACCGATCCGGAGGCGAGCTGTTCGTGTTCGACGAGCACCCGGCCGCGCCGCCGTGCCACCGACAGCGCCTGTTCGGCCTGCTTGTACGCGGCGGCGGCCGCGATGGGCCCGGCCGGCCCGGACAGCCCGACGACCAGTTCGTCCTCCTCCCCGCCGCCCGACTGCTCGCGCACGGTCTCGGCCCGCGCCGCCTCCAGCGCCGCCGCGTACTGGCCGCACACCGCCACGGCCGCGCCCCCGTCGGCGGCCAGGACCACCAGGCGCTCCCCGTCGGGGACCACCAGCACCGCCTCCCCCGAGCGGGCGGCGGCCGCCTCGACCACCTCGGACAGCGCGGTGAGCGGGTCGGCTCCGGGGTCGGCGGCGGCCAGTACGGCGGCCGGTGAGGGCGTCGCGGGCCGCACGCGCGCGTGTGCACCGGCGTGGGCCCGCGCGGCGGACGCCGAGGCGGACTCGGCGACGATCACGCGGAAGGGGGCGTCGAGGAGGCCGCCGTACAGGTCCCCGGCCACCGCGCGGGCATGGTCGGGCTGTCCGGCGAGCAGCATGCGCAGCACGGCGGCGCCGATCCGCTGCTCGGCGGCGTGCAGCGACCGTGAGCGTTCCGTGGTGAGGGTCAGCAGGGCCACGGCGGAGTGGAGGGCGTACCGCTCGGCGGTGCCCAGGGCGGCGGCCGTACCGACGGCGAGCGCGGCGCGCGGGCGGCGCCCGGTGCCGATGGAGTGCAGTTCGACGCGGTCCTCGGTCTCGGGTCCGCCGACCACGGCGGACGCGGGGGCCGCCCGGTCGCGCAGCCGCTCGATGTCCGCCGTGAGCCGTTCGGCGCGGCGTGCGGCCCATTCGGGTGCCGCGGCGACGACGGCGCCCGAGGCGTCGTACAGCGCCGTCCAGCCGTCCACCTGGGCCGCGAGCGCGGCGAGCAGTCCCTCGGGGCCGGCGTTCAGGGCCTGCTTGGTCAGTTCCCGCTGGGCGGCGAAGCCGGCCGTGACCGACCGGTACTGGTCGGCCGCGATGGCCGCCGAGACCGCCTTGCTGATGGCGAGGAACGGGGTGCGGCGGGGCACCTCGAGGAGCGGCAGCCCCTCCTCCTCGGCCGCGTCGACGAGCGCCGCGGGGATCTCCTCGTAGTTGACCCCGACGGCGAAGCCGAGCCCGACAACCCCGGCCTTGGCCAGCCGCTTCACGTAGCGACGCATGGCCTCGGGGTCCTCCGCGTCCAGCTTGAGCGCGGTGATCAGCAGCAGTTCCCCGCCCTCCATGTAGGGCACGGGGTCGGCGAGCTCGCTGACGTGGGCCCAGCGGACGGGCACGTCCAGGCGGTCCCCGCCCGCGCGCACGGTCAGTTTGAGCGCGGAGTGGTGGACGAGCGAGGCGAGCGTCGGGGGCATGAGGCCTTCTGGTCTGCGGAGGTCTTCGGCGGAGGTTCTGCGGAGGAGGTTCTTCCGGGGGTTCTATGGAGATCGGATGATCATTGTGATCTTTTGGACGTCACGTATGAACGGCCTCTGCCGATTCTGCCTCACCGTACGGTCAACGCGTCACGGTCCGTACGGACACCCGTCGCCCCGCTCCACCCGATCCGGTCAGCCCCGCAGGTCCACCAGCAGCGGCGGCGTGTGCTCGCCCCGGACGTCGGTCAGCGACAGCACCGCGTGTCCGGGCGGCACCTCGTGGGCCAGCTGGGAGGCGGACCAGCGCTCCCGCTCCACCTGCCGGGTCGTCACGGCGTCCGTGGTCACGGCCCGCCCGGTCACCAGCTTGCGCAGGGCGTGGAGGGCACGGGTCATCGGCTGGTGGGCGAAGACGGTGTGCTTGGCCACCTCCTTGGTCTCCACCCACTCGGTCCCCCAGGCCTGCGCGAACCGGCTGCCGTCCCAGGTGGTGACGCCGGCCAGCGCCATACGGCAGCCGACGGCCGCCAGCAGCGGGCCGTGCAGCGCCTCGGGCACGTCGGCGACCGAGCGGAGCGCGAGCACGACACCGGCGTTCTGGGAGCGCAGCCCCTGGACGCGGCGCACCGACTCGGCGGTGACGGCCCCGGTCGCGTCGTCGAGGACCAGACAGGCGAAGTGGGGGCGCCGGGTGTCCCGTACGACCGTGTGGAACTGGGCCAGGACCAGCCGGGTGATCAGCCGGGACGCCTCCTCGTGCCCGTGTTCGGGCAGGTCGACGCGGACCCGCAGCGGATGGTGGGCCACCGCGCGCAGCGAGAAGGGCCGGCTGCCGGCGCCCGCCCCGCCGAAGAACTCGGCGAAGACCGGCCGGTCCAGGAGCGCGAGCCGGTCCGCGAGGGCCCGTCCGGCGTCGGCCGCGGAGCCCGCCTGCCGCATCCGGGCGTCGAGTTCGCGGCGCAGCACGGCGTGCTCGTCCGCCGACAGGGCCGCCCGCAGGGACGCCACCGCGCCCGGATCGCCCTCCAGCAGTTCACGCAGCGCCGGCAGCGGCGGGAAGTGCCCGTGCACCGCCCGGTAGGGGCCGAGCAGCTGGGCGAGCGCGGTGGCGGCGCTCTGCCCGCCGACGGTGTCGAGGTCGCCGGCCAGGGCCTCGGCGAGGAGGGCGGCGGCCTCGTCGGGGTCGTCGGACCCGGCGTAGGGGTCGAGGTCGTGGACGGAGGCGGGGTCGCCGATCCTGACCACCACGTCGTACGCGGAGTCCGGGCCGAGCGGCGTCCCGGCGGCGCCGACGGCGACGACCGCGCACCCTCCGGTCAGCGCCTGGAGGGTGAGCGCCTCGGTGACCGGTGCGGTGACGTGCCGGGTCTTCCCGGAGCCGGGGGGTCCCACCAGCAGCAGCGAGGTGCCGAGCGTCTCGGGGCCGAGGGCGGCCCCGGCCCCCTCGTAGTCGCGCGGGGTCCGCTCCCCCGCCCACCGTCCGATGCGCACCTGTCCGTCCAGCAGGTCGTGGTGCGCGGTGCGGCCCGGCAGGTCGCGCTCCCCGGAGGGATGGGTCCAGGCGGCGGCGCCCTGCTGGAGCACGGCGTCGGCGAAGGCGGCCGGGCGCGCCTCCCGCCGGGCCGCCTCCCACGCCCGCTCGATCCGGGCGCAGTCCACGTCGTTCATCCGGCCGGCGGCCACTTCGCCGGCCAGTAGGTCGGCGGCCCGGTACTGGCCGGCCCGGCGCGGCCCCGGCCACTGCGAGCGCGGCTCCGCGGGCGGTGCGACGGGGTCCGCGGCGGCCCGGCGGCGCGCGGCGAGCTCCCCGGCGTACGTCCACCAGTCGCCGACCCGGGCGAACGGCCAGACGACCAGCAGGGTGATGAGCGCGTACAGCGCGTCGGTGAAGAGCTGGGAGGCGAACAGGCCGTAGCCGCCCGAGACGAGGACGACCAGGGAGAACACGGGGTCGACGACGGGCACAGGGTCCCAGCCGACGACCGGGAAGGCACCGGGGAAGACCAGGCTGAGCGCGATCAGGGCGCCGGCGGCGGCGAACAGGGCCCGCGCGGGCTGGGGACGGCGGCCCACGAAGTGCCGTACGACGTCGGGCCAGCCGCCCAGCCGTCCGGCGGCGTAGACGAGCACGGCGAAGAACACGCCGTCGTAGACCACCATGGCTTCACGGCCCTGCGTGCCCTTGGGGGACACGGTGCCGCCCCACCACCAGTCGCCCGGGGTGAACAGCTTCAGCGGCGCCCACTGGTACGGCAGCGCGCCCTGCCGCCACAGCGACCAGATCAGCAGGGCAAAGACCAGCGGGATCAGCAGCCCGACGATCGTGATCGGCGGCAGCCGGTCCGGTGTCCCGGCGGGCTTGGGCGGGCGGTGGCCGAAGCGCCACACGCCGGGCGCGGCGGCCGGCCGGGGGGTGTCGAGCCACTCGGCGACGGCGGACCGCTGCCCGTGCGTGAGTCCCGCCAGGGGACGCTGCTCGTGGGCGCCGGGCGCGGCCGGGGGCATGCTCGGCCGTGGTGGCGTCGCGGGCGCGTCCCGTGGCGCCGCCGGGCGCGGCACCGGGTTCGCGTGCTTCGGCTGCGTACCCCGGGCGTCCTGCGTCCCGTCGTCCATCGCACTTGCCCCCTGGCCAGCAGTCCCGTCCACCATCAGCTAGTGCCGCGGCAGGTGACGTTCGCCCGTCAAGGAGCGGCGTCCGGTGCGTGCTCTCGGCGTGCCGGCCGGAAGCCCTCGTACTGTGCCGGGCGTCGCGACGGGGCAAACGTTGCCTGTCGCGGCACTAGTCAATCTAACGCCCGCGCAAGGGGAGTTCACCGATTGCGCGGCACGCCGCGGGTCACGGCGTCGACGGTTCGCGTTTTCCGGCCCGTGTCCCCGTGTCCACCGCGTCCCCAGCGCCTATGTCCACCGCGGACAACCGCGGGCGGCGACAACGCCCACATGGAGCATGCCCAGCCTGTGTCCGCCGTCCTAACCTGCGAGAAAAGAAGGAAAAGCGTCCGAAAAACGCCGCCGTACGCAAGATCTCATCAGGGAGCCCCCATGACCGCACTTGAGCAGGAGCGCCGCGTCGTCACCGCCATCCCCGGCCCGAAGTCGCAGGAGCTGCAGGCCCGCCGGACCGCAGTGGTCGCGCAGGGCGTGGGCTCCACGCTGCCGGTCTTCGTCACGCGTGCCGGCGGCGGCATCATCGAGGACGTCGACGGCAACCGCCTCATCGACTTCGGCTCCGGCATCGCGGTGACCTCGGTCGGCGCCTCCGCCGAGGCCGTCGTACGCCGTGCCTCCGCGCAGCTCGCCGACTTCACCCACACGTGTTTCATGGTCACGCCGTACGAGGGCTACGTGGCCGTCGCCGAGGCGCTGGCCGAGCTCACGCCGGGTGACCACGCCAAGAAGTCCGCGCTGTTCAACTCGGGCGCCGAGGCCGTCGAGAACGCCGTCAAGATCGCCCGCGCGTACACCAAGCGCCAGGCCGTCGTCGTCTTCGACCACGGCTACCACGGCCGCACGAACCTCACCATGGCGCTGACGGCGAAGAACATGCCGTACAAGCACGGCTTCGGCCCCTTCGCGCCCGAGGTCTACCGGGTGCCGGTGGCCTACGGCTACCGCTGGCCGACCGGCCCGGAGAACGCCGGCCCCGAGGCCGCCAAGCAGGCCATCGACCAGATCAGCAAGCAGGTCGGCGCGGACAACGTGGCCGCGATCATCATCGAGCCGGTGCTCGGCGAAGGCGGCTTCATCGAGCCGGCCAAGGGCTTCCTGCCCGCGATCCGCCAGTTCGCCGCCGACAACGGCATCGTCTTCGTCGCCGACGAGATCCAGGCCGGCTTCTGCCGTACCGGCCAGTGGTTCGCCTGCGAGGACGAGGGCATCGTCCCGGACCTGATCACCACCGCCAAGGGCATCGCCGGCGGTCTGCCGCTGGCCGCCGTCACCGGTCGCGCCGAGATCATGGACGCCGCGCACGCGGGCGGCCTCGGCGGCACCTACGGCGGCAACCCGGTGGCCTGCGCGGGCGCGCTCGGCGCGATCGAGACCATGAAGGAGCTCGACCTCAACGCCAGGGCGAAGCGGATCGAGCAGGTCATGAAGGCCCGCCTCACCGCGATGCAGGACAAGTTCGACATCATCGGCGACGTCCGCGGCCGCGGCGCGATGATCGCCATCGAGCTGGTCAAGGACCGCGACACCAAGGAGCCGAACCCGGAGGCGACGGCCGCGCTCGTCAAGGCCTGCCACGCCGAGGGCCTGGTGGTGCTGAGCTGCGGCACCTACGGCAACGTGCTGCGTTTCCTGCCCCCGCTCGTCATCGGCGAGGACCTGCTGAACGAGGGCCTCGACATCATCGAGCAGGCGTTCGCGCGCATCTGAGCGGCGGATACGCACGCCTGGCGCAGCCGGCGGCAGAGCGTGTGAAGAAGGTGTGCGAGGTGGATGGCAGGACCCCGTTCCGGCTGTCCCCCGCCCATCGGCTGCCGTAAGTTCTTCCCGGATGAGAGATACACCCGCTCACAGGGGACTGTGGGCGGCTCCAGGCCGTGGCCTCCCCAGCTTCGACCTGGTCGTGCCTCGCGCACACACCCGGAACCCTCGGGTTCCGGTTCTCCTCAATGATCGGACAGTCGCCCGCCCCAGACCCCCCGGGGCGCGCGGCCTCCCGGTCCGGACGGTCGCAGAAAGACGGGACGACCGTCCTCGAAGGGCCGGCGCACATCCCCCCCTTGCGCCGGCCCTTCGGCGTACGCCGACCCGCCGCCGCACCGACGTGCGGAGTACCACGGGGGTGAGCCGTCGGGCGACGCCGGGTTCGGGACAGGTCGGCCGGGTCTGCGATCCTGTGCGGCGTGTCGACTTCGCGGAGCCAGGGCCCTGAGCGCGCGCGGGACGGAAGGCGTCGCGTCTGCTTCGCGCTCACCGGCGTCGCCGGGTTCTCGGCCGTGCTGTTCGCGCTGATCACCTGGCAGGTCGTCGTCAACGGCCCGCTGCTGGGCGCGGACCGGGCGGTCAGCCGGGCCCTGCTCCATCCGGACCGTGGTTCCGCGCTGCTCGCCGATCTCGGCGACGTGCGGGTCGCCGTGCCGGTTCTGCTGGCCGGGGGTGCGTACGCCGCGTGGCGGGCACGGAGCGCGGGCGGTGGGCGCTGGTGGGCGGCGCCCTGTGCCGCTGTTCTGCCGATGGCTCTGCTGCCCGCGCTGATCGTCCCGTTCAAGACGTGGACCGCGCGGCACGGGACCGCCGTCATGCCGCCCGGCTCCGGGTACTACCCCTCTGGGCACACGGCCACCGCGGCCGTCGGCTACGGAGCGGCGGCCCTGGTCCTTCTCCCCTGGTTGCGTACGGCGCTCGCCCGTGGCGTGCTCGTCGGCGTGTGCGCCGCCCTTGTGCTCGGTACGTCGTACGGGCTTGTGCGGCGGGGCTACCACTGGCCACTGGACGTCGTGGCCAGTTGGTGCCTGGCGGCCGTGCTGCTCTCCGCGCTGTGGCTGCTGATCAGCGGCCTTCCTCGTCGAGGGCCACGGCCGCGGCCGCCTCGTGCATCGCCAGTTCCAGCAGCGCCGGATCGGTGAGCGTGCCCGAGCCGTCCGGTGTGACCAGCCAGCGCAACCGGCCGGTGATCCGTCCCGGGTACGGCACGACGATCCAGGTGCCGAGCCCGGCGCCGCGGATTCCGGTGCCGAGCCAGCGGGCAGCCGTGCCGGGCGGCACGAAGAAGCCTGTGCGCTCGTCCCCGAAGTCGGCCGGCACCGGTCCCGGCCGGTCGAGGACGCGGGTCAGGACGTCCAGCGTCGGGTGGCCGAGCGCGCCGGGCAGGATCAGGACGTCCCAGGCCTTGCCCGCGGGCAGCAGGGCGACCCCACGGGGGTCGCGTTCCCACTCCCGGCGGCAGGCCTCCGGGTCCGGCGCGACCGATGCCAGCCAGGCGACCTCCGTTTTCCCCCAGGCATGAGAAGACCTCCCTCTCTTCCTCGTGGACGCGGACCGCGTCACGAGGGAGAGAGGGAGGTCGCCCATCAGGCATTACGCGGCTTACCGTCCCTCGTTGGAGTGAAGCGGCTCGCAGGTCAGCGGCCGCGGCCGAAGTAGGCGTCGAAGGTGTTCTGGAACTGCCAGTTCCCGAACCGGTCCCAGTTGACCGACCACGTCATCAGGCCGCGCAGGGCCGACCAGGTGCCATGGGTGCTGTACGAGCCGCAGTTCGTCTTCCTGGTCAGGCAGTCCAGGGCCTTGGTGACCTCGGACGGGGCGACGTAGCCGTTGCCCGCGTTCACGGACGCCGGCATGCCGATGGCGACCTGGTCGGGGCGCAGCGGCGGGAAGACGTTCGACGCGTCACCGGCCACCGGGAAGCCGGTCAGGAGCATGTCGGTCATGGCGATGTGGAAGTCCGCGCCGCCCATGGAGTGGTACTGGCCGTCCAGGCCCATGATCGGACCCGAGTTGTAGTCCTGGACGTGGAGCAGGGTCAGATCGTTGCGCAGGGCGTGGATCACCGGGAGGTAGGCACCGCACCTCGGGTCCTGACCGCCCCACTTGCCCGTGCCGTAGTACTGGTGGCCCATCTGCACGAAGAAGGTCTCCGGTGCCATGGTCAGGACGAACCTGGCGCCGTACTTCGCCTTCAGGGTCTTCAGGGCCGAGATCAGGTTGACGACCACGGGGGTGGTCGGGTTCCTGAAGTCCGTGTCGTTCGCGTCGAGGGACAGGGAGTGGCCTTCGAAGTCGATGTCGAGGCCGTCGAGGCCGTATGTGTCGATGATCTTCGAGACGGACGAGACGAACGTGTCCCTGACCGCCGTCGTGGTGAGCCGGACCTGGCCGTTCTGGCCGCCGATGGAGATCAGGACCTTCTTGCCGGCCGCCTGCTTGGCCTTGATGGCCGCCTTGAACTCGGCGTCGCTCTCGACGTTCGGGCACTCGGTGACCGGGCAGCGGTTGAAGCGGATGTCGCCCGAGGTGACCGACGTCGGCTCGCCGAAGGCCAGGTCGATGACGTCCCAGCCGTCGGGGACGTCGGCCATGCGGGTGTAGCCGGAGCCGTTGGCGAAGCCGGCGTGCAGATAACCGACCAGGGCGTGCGCCGGGAGGTCCGCGGTGCCGCCGCCCGGGCCGCCCGAGTCGGCGGCCGTCTTGGCCGTCGCCGTCGCCGACTTCGCGGACTCGCCTGCGGCGTTCACCGCCGCGACCTGGAAGCCGTAGGAGGTCGAGGGCGTCAGGCCGGTGATCGTGGCGGACGTGCCGGTGACCGTCTGGGCCTTCGTGCCGTCGCGGTAGACCGTGTAGCCGGTGGCGTCGGCGACCGGGGACCAGGACAGGGCCACGCTGGTCGAGGTGACGGTGCCGGTCTTCAGGCCGGTCGGCGCGGCGGGCGGCTGCTGGCCGGTGTTCCCGCCCGGTCCGACGAGCGAGATGTCGTCGGCGTAGTAGGCGCCCGTGCCGTACCAGCCGTGGGTGTAGACCGTGACCTTGGTGGTCTGCGCGCCGGTGCGGAAGGCGGTGGTGAGCCGCTGCCAGTCGGGGGCGGACTGGGTCCAGGTGGAGACGTCGGTGGTGCCGGTGCCGCTCGCGCCCAGGTAGACGTAGGAGCCGCGGACGTAACCGGTCAGCGTGTACTGGGAGTTGGGCTGGACCGACACCGTCTGCGCGCACTGGGCGTTGTCGCTGCCGGCCGGGGTCGCCTGGAGCGCCGAACCGCCGCTGCGGACCGGGGACTTCACCGTCGTACCGGAGGATGCCGAGCAGGTCCAGCCGTCGAGGCCGGCCTCGAAGCCGCCGTTGCGCAGGACGTCCGCGTCGGCCGCTCGCGCGGTCGTCGTGAGCGCGGTGACGCCGGGCAGGGCGAGGAGGGTGGCCGTCAGCGCGGCGAGCAGTCGGCGCCTGGCCGGTCCGGCCGGACCGGCCGGTCTCAGTATGTCGCGATCCACAACTGCCTCCGGACATGGGGGGATTGGGGAGGTGGAGCGCGCCCAATTTGGTCCAGACCAATCCGGTTGTCAAGACCTGTGGCACCGGCCGGCACGAGAAGACCTCCCTCCCCCTCGGACGCGTGGCGCGTCACGAGGGGAAGGGAGGTCTCCTTTCCCGTCTCAGGTCTCGGGTCTCAGCTGTCGAAGCCCAGGCCCAGGCGGTCCATCGTCCGCAGCCACAGGTTGCGCCGGCCGCCGTGCTCGTCGGCGCGGGCCAGGGACCACTTGGTGAGCGCGATGCCGGTCCAGGCGAACGGCTCGGGCGGGAACGGCAGCGGCTTCTTGCGGACCATCTCCAGCTCGGTGCGCTCCGTGCGCTCACCGGCCAGCAGGTCGAGCATCACCTCGGCGCCGAAGCGGGTCGCGCCCACGCCGAGGCCCGTGTAGCCGGCCGCGTAGGCCACCTTCCCCTGGTGCGCGGTGCCGAAGAACGCCGAGAAGCGCGAGCAGGTGTCGATCGCCCCGCCCCAGGCGTGGGTGAAGCGGACGCCCTCCAACTGCGGGAAGCAGGTGAAGAAGTGCCCGGCCAGCTTGGCGTAGGTCTCGGGACGGTCGTCGTACTCCGCGCGCACCCGGCCGCCGTACGGATAGATCGCGTCGTAGCCGCCCCACAGGACGCGGTTGTCGGCCGACAGCCGGAAGTAGTGGAACTGGTTCGCCGAGTCCCCGAGGCCCTGCCGGTTCTTCCAGCCGATCGACGCCATCTGCGCGGCGCTGAGCGGCTCGGTCATCAGGGCGTAGTCGTAGACCGGGACGGTGTACGAGCGCACCCGCTTGACCAGGCTGGGGAAGACGTTGGTGCCGAGCGCGACCCGGCGGGCCCGGATCCGGCCGTAGGGCGTGCGGACGGACATGCCGGCGTCGTACGGCCTCAGGGTCAGGGCCGGGGTGCGCTCGTAGACGCGCACGCCGAGGCGCACGCACGCCTCCTTCAGGCCCCAGGCGAGCTTGGCCGGGTGGACCATGGCGACGCCCCGGCGGTCCCACAGGCCGGCCTCGAAGGCCGGTGAGGCGACCTGCTCGCGCACCGCGTCCCGGTCGAGGAACTCGTGGCCCTCGGCAAGGCCGTGCTCCTGCATTTCCGCGTACCAGTCCTTCAGTTCCCGGGCCTGGTACGGCTCGGTGGCGACGTCGAGTTCGCCGGTGCGCTCGAACTCGCAGTCGATGGAGTGGCGGGCGACCGTCTCCTCGATGGCGTCGAGGTTGCGGGCACCCAGCTCCTCCAGCTTGTGGATCTCCTCCGGCCAGCGGGCGAGGCCGTTGGCCAGTCCGTGGGTGAGGGAGGCCGCGCAGAAGCCGCCGTTGCGGCCGGAGGCGGCCCAGCCCACCTCGCGGCCCTCCACCAGCACCACGTCCGTGGCGGGGTCGCGCTCCTTGGCGATCAGCGCGGTCCACAGTCCGCTGTAACCACCCCCGACCACCAGCAGGTCGCAGGTCTCGGCGCCGGTCAGCGCCGGCTCCGGGCGGGGCCTGCCGGGGTCGTCCAGCCAGTACGGGACCGGCTGGGCCTCGGAGAGGGATGTGGTCCAGTCGTGCTCACGGCTCATGGCGCTACGGGCCATGATTTCAACTCCCTACAGAGTCAATTTCGTTGGTGCGGTGGAGCGGGCGCCGGCGAGGCTGAGCGGCGTCATGCCTTCTGCCTGGACCGGCGGTTGCCGATGGCGATGGAGACCAGGACGAACAGGACGGCGATGATGAACATGGCCGTACCGATGACGTTGATCTGGACGGGGGTGCCGCGCTGCGCCGAGCCCCAGACGAACATCGGGAACGTCACGGTCGAGCCCGCGTTGAAGTTCGTGATGATGAAGTCGTCGAACGACAGCGCGAAGGCGAGCATCGCGCCCGCGGCGATGCCGGGGGCCGCGATCGGCAGGGTGACCCGGAGGAACGTCTGCACCGGTCCGGCGTACAGGTCCTGCGCGGCCTGCTCGAGCCTCGGGTCCATCGACATCACGCGCGCCTTGACGGCGACGACGACGAAGCTGAGGCAGAACATGATGTGCGCGATCAGGATGGTCCAGAAGCCGAGCTGCGCGCCCATGTTGAGGAACAGGGTGAGCAGCGAGGCCGCCATGACCACCTCGGGCATCGCCATCGGCAGGAAGATCAGCGAGCTGACGGTGCCCCGCGCGCGGAAGCGGTAGCGGACCAGCGCGAAGGCGATCATCGTGCCGAGGGCGGTGGCGCCGATCGTGGCCCAGACGGCGATCTGGAGGCTGATCGACAGCGATCCGCACATGTCGGCGACACCGCACGGGTCCTTCCAGGCGTCCAGGGAGAACGTCTGCCACGCGTAGTTGAAGCGGCCCTTCGGCTTGTTGAAGGAGAAGACCGTGACGACGACGTTCGGCAGGAGCATGTATCCGAGCGTCAGCAGTCCGGCGATGACGACGAGGTGGCGCTTGAGCCAGTTGACGAAGGCCATTTAAACCAGATCCTCCGTGCCGGACTTGCGGATGTAGATGGTGATCATGGCGAGGATCGCGGCCATGAGGATGAAGGACAGGGCCGCGGCCGTCGGATAGTCCAGGATTCTCAGGAACTGCGTCTGGATGACGTTGCCGACCATACGGGTGTCGGTGGAGCCGAGCAGGTCCGCGTTGACGTAGTCGCCGGCCGCCGGGATGAAGGTCAGCAGCGTGCCGGAGACCACGCCCGGCATCGACAGCGGGAAGGTGACCCGGCGGAAGGTGGTGAACGGCTTGGCGTACAGGTCGCCCGCCGCCTCGTGCAGCCGCGGGTCGATGCGCTCCAGCGAGGTGTACAGCGGCAGGATCATGAACGGCAGGAAGTTGTACGTCAGACCGCACACCACCGCCATCGGGGTGGCGAGCACGCGGTCGCCGGCGGTCCAGCCGAGCCAGTTGGTGACGTCCAGGACGTGCAGCGTGTTGAGGGCGCCCACGACCGGGCCGCCGTCGGCGAGGATCGTCTTCCAGGCCAGGGTCCTGATCAGGAAGCTGGTGAAGAACGGCGCGATCACCAGGATCATGATCAGGTTGCGCCAGCGGCCCGCGCGGAAGGCGATGAGATACGCCAGCGGGTAGCCGAGCAGCAGGCACAGGATCGTCGCGGAGGCCGCGTACAGGACCGAGCGGACGAACTGCGGCCAGTACTCGGACAGCGCGTCCCAGTAGGTCGCGAAGTGCCAGGTGACCTCGTAGCCGTGCTCCAGGGAGCCGGTCTGCACGGACGTGGACGCCTGGTAGATCATCGGCAGCGCGAAGAAGACGACCAGCCACAGGATGCCGGGCAGCAGCAGCCAGTACGGCGTGAAGCGGCCCCGCCTGCGCGGCGGTCTCGTCGGCTGGGCGGCGGGCGGCGAGGGCGCCTCGGTGACGGCGGCCATCAGGCTGCGTCCTCCTCGACACTCTCGACACCGGCGTCGATGTCCTGATCCGCGTCCAGGCCGAAGGTGTGGGCCGGGTTCCAGTGCAGGACCACCTCGGCGCCGGGCACCAGGCGGGCGTCGCGGTCGATGTTCTGGGCGTAGACCTCGAAGCCGGGGCAGACGGGGCTGTCGACCACGTACTGCGTGGAGACGCCGATGAAGCTCGACTCGGAGATCCGGCCGGTGATGCGGTTGCGGCCGTCGGGGATCTCGCCCGCGTCGTCGGCGTGGGTGAGCGAGATCTTCTCCGGGCGGACGCCCACGAGCACCTTGCCGCCGGTCGTCGCCGGGGCGGAACAGCGGGCCTCGGGCAGGGAGAGCTTGCCGCCGCCCGCCTTCAGGACGACGTCCTCGCCGCTGCGGGAGTCGACCTCGGCCTCTATCAGGTTGGAGGTGCCGAGGAAGTTCGCGACGAAGGTGGTCTGCGGGTTCTCGTAGAGGTCGGTGGGCGGGCCGAGCTGCTCCACCCGGCCGCCGTTCATCACGGCGACCGTGTCGGCCATGGTCATGGCCTCCTCCTGGTCGTGCGTGACGTGGATGAAGGTGATGCCGACCTCGGTCTGGATGCGCTTGAGTTCGAGCTGCATCTGGCGCCGCAGCTTCAGGTCCAGGGCGCCGAGCGGCTCGTCCAGCAGGAGCACCTTGGGGTGGTTGATCAGCGCGCGGGCGACCGCGACGCGCTGCTGCTGGCCGCCGGAGAGCTGGTGCGGCTTCTTGCGGGCCTGCTCGCCCAGCTGCACCAGGTCCAGCATCTCCTCGACCTGCTTCTTCACCGACTTGATGCCGCGCCGGCGCAGACCGAAGGCGACGTTCTCGAAGATGTCGAGGTGCGGGAAGAGGGCGTAGGACTGGAAGACCGTGTTCACCGGGCGTTTGTACGGCGGCAGGTGCGTCACGTCCTGGTCGCCGAGGTGCACGGTGCCGGAGGAGGGTTCCTCCAGGCCGGCGATCATGCGCAGGGTGGTGGTCTTGCCGCAGCCGGAGGCACCGAGCAGGGCGAAGAAGGACCCCTGCGGCACGGTCAGGTCCAGCGGGTGCACGGCGGTGAAGGCGCCGTAGCGCTTGCCGATCCCGGAGAGGCGGACGTCGCCGCTGTTGTCTTTCGTCGTCATTCTCGTCACGCCCCTGTGAGCTTCGCGAACTTCGCTTCGTAGGCCGCCTCTTCCTTGTCGCTCAGGGCGCGGAAGGAGTGGGACCTGGCCACCATGTCCTTGGTGGGAAAGATCAGCGGGTTCTCCGCCGAGGATTTGTCGATCTTGGCCAGCTCCTCCCGCGCCCCGTCGACGGGACTGATGAAGGCCGTGTAGGAGACGAGCTGGGCGGCCTGCTCCGGCCGGTAGTAGAAGTCGATCAGCCGCTCGGCGTTCGCCTTGTGCCGGGCCCCGCGGGGAATGAGCAGGTTGTCGGTGGCCGTCGTGAATCCGGCTTCCGGCATGATGTAGTCGACGTCGGCGCTGTCCGACTGGAGCTGGACGATGTCACCGCCCCAGGCGAGGCACACGGCGACGTCGCCCTTGGCCAGGTCGGACGTGTAGTCGTTGCCCGTGAAGCGGCGTATCTGCCCCTTGTCGACGGCCTTCTGCAGGCGCGCGATCGCCGCGTCGTAGTCGTCGTCGGTGAACTTCTCCGGGTCCCTGCCCATGTCGATCAGCGTCATGCCCATGGTGTCGCGCATCTCCGACAGGAAGGCGACCCGGCCCTTGAGCTTGGGGTTGTCCAGCATGTCGGAGATCGACTTCACCTCGATGCCGTCGAGCGCCTTCTTGTTGTAGGCGATGACGTTCGAGACACCCTGCCACGGGTACGAGTAGGCCCGTCCCGGGTCCCAGTCCGGGCCGCGGAACTGCCCGGACAGGTTGGCGAAGGCGTGCGGCAGGTTCGCCGGGTCCAGCTTCTCCACCCAGCCCAGCCGGATCATCCGCGCGGCGAGCCAGTCGGTGAGGACGATCACGTCCCGGCCGGTGTCCTGGCCGGAGGCGAGCTCGGGCTTGACCTTGCCGAAGAACTCGTTGTTGTCGTTGATGTCCTCGCTGTACTTGACCTTGATGCCGGTCTGCCGGGTGAACGCGTCGAGCGTCGGGTGCTTCTTTCCGCTGTCGTCGACGTCGATGTACACGGGCCAGTTGGAGAAGTTGACGACCTTCTCCTTGGCAGAGTGGTCCTCGGCGGAGGTGCCGCCCTGGGCCTGGCCGGCCGGGGGGATCCCGCAGGCGCTCAGCGCCCCGAGTCCCCCGACCGCGAGCGCGCCGCCCGCCGAGGCGCGCAGCATCGAGCGGCGGCTGAAAGATGCCCTGCCGTTGCGGAAGCTGCGCCGCACGGCGGCCAGCTGGGCCGGGGTGAGGCGGTCGGGCTCGTACTGCTCCATGCGCGTGGTGCCCTTTCGGGAAGGTGGCCTGATGCAAGGCCTGGTCGTTGCTATCGGTCCCCGAAGATCGTGCGGTGCCAGTCCTTGCGGGCTACCGCCGTGTTATCGAACATGACGTGCTTGATCTGTGTGTATTCCTCGAACGAGTACGAGGACATGTCCTTGCCGAAGCCGGACTGCTTATAACCGCCGTGCGGCATCTCGCTGATGATCGGAATGTGGTCGTTGACCCATACGCACCCCGCCTTGATCTCCCGCGTCGCGCGGTTGGCCCGGTAGACGTCCCGGCTCCACGCCGAGGCCGCCAGGCCGTAAGGAGTGTCGTTGGCCAGCCGGATCCCCTCATCATCACTGTCGAACGGCAGTACGACCAGTACCGGACCGAAGATCTCCGACTGGACGATCTCGCTGTCCTGTGCCGCGTCCGCGACGAGAGTGGGGCGATAGTACGCCCCGTCCTTCAGCGCGCCCTGGGGTGCTTCGCCGCCGGTGACCACGCGCGCGTAGGCACGCGCCCGGTCGACGAAACCGGCGACACGGTCGCGCTGGACGTGCGAGATCAGCGGGCCGAGGTCGGTGCCGGCGGTGAACGGGTCGCCCAGCCGGACGGTCTCCATCAGGGCGGCCGTCCGCGCGACGAACTCCTCGTACAGGGGACGCTGCACGTACGCGCGGGTGGCGGCCGTGCAGTCCTGCCCGGTGTTGATGAGCGCGCCCGCGACGGCGCCGTTGACGGCGGCCTCCAGGTCGGCGTCGTCGAAGACCACGAAGGGTGCCTTGCCGCCGAGCTCCAGGTGCAGGCGCTTGACGGTCGCGGTGGCGATCTCGGCGACCCGCTTGCCGACGGCGGTGGAGCCGGTGAAGGACGTCATGGCCACGTCCGGGTGGCCGATCAGGTGCTCGCCGGCCACCCTGCCGGTGCCGGTGACGATGTTGATCACGCCGTCCGGGATGCCCGCGTCGGTGGCGGCCTGGGCGAACATCAGCGAGGTCAGCGGAGTCAGCTCGGCAGGCTTGAGCACGATGGTGTTGCCCGCGGCGACGGCCGGGAGGATCTTCCAGGCGGCCATCTGGAGCGGGTAGTTCCAGGGCGCGATGGAGCCGACGACGCCGATGGGCTCGCGGCGCACGTAGGACGTGTGGTCGCCGGAGAACTCGCCGGCCGACTGGCCCTGAAGGTGCCGGGCCGCGCCCGCGAAGAAGGCGGCGTTGTCAATCGTGCCCGGCACGTCGAACTCGCGCGTCAGCTTCAGCGGCTTGCCGCACTGGAGGGACTCGGCGCGGGCGAAGTCCTCCGCCCGGTCGGCGAGCACGGCCGCGAAGCGGTGCAGCGCGTCCGAGCGGTCGCCGGGCGTGGCGCCCGCCCAGCCCGGGAACGCCTCGCGCGCGGCGGCCACCGCGGCGTCGACGTCCTCGGGGCCGGCCAGTTCGTAGGTGAAGACCTCGTCGCCGGTGGCAGGGTCGACGACCGCGTGGCTGCTGCCCGAGGTGCCCTTGGTCAGCCTGCCGGAGATGTACTGCGCGCCGTCCGCGAAGCGGTCCTGCGCCGGGAATCGTTCCGGGGTTGCGGTGCCCGGGTTGTGCATGTCGCTCTCCTCCGCCGTCGCCCCTCGGTCGCCGGGGGCGGGTGGCGTAGCTCCAGCTCGATTTGAGTGCCGATCCTGACAGAGGCCAGGGACCGCAACAAGTGATTCCGTTGTTGCCTTTTGGTTACGCGACGGAATCTGTCGACCAGGTGTCGAGTCGGAACGGAAAAGGCAGGACGGTGTGCCAGTGGTGCGTGCCACACTCGCGTGCATGGGGAACATCGACTCCTGGCAGGCTCTGACCAGGGAAGTCCGCGCGGGAAAGCGTGTGCGCTACCTGCACTTCTGGGGACACCGGCCGCACCGGGACGGCAGCGTCGGACCGAGCTGTCTGAGTCAGTGGTGGCCGTCGCCGTTCACCGTGGACGCGGTGCCGTACGCGACCGCGGAGCACTGGATGATGGCCGGCAAGGCGCGCCTGTTCGGGGACGCGGAGGCGGAGCGGCGGGTGCTGGCCGCGCGGCATCCGGCCGAGGCAAAGAAGGAGGGGCGGCTCGTGCGCGGCTTCGACGAGCGCGCATGGGAGCGCCGGTTCCGGATCGTGGTGGAGGGCAGCGTCCACAAGTTCGCCGCCCATCCCGCGCTGCGGGAGTACCTGCTGGCCACGGGCGAACGTGTGCTGGTGGAGGCCAGCCCGGTGGACCGGGTGTGGGGCATCGGACTGGCCGCCGGTGACGAGGCGGCGGCCGACCCGGAGCGCTGGCGCGGGCCGAACCTGCTGGGGTTCGCGCTGATGGAGGCACGCGAGCGGCTGCGGGCCGTTGCGGAGGCACGCTGACCGGGGTGGGGGCCGGCCCCGGTGTCAGCGGTCGGTCAGGACGGTCACGGCCGGCAGGGGGGTGCGGGCGCCTTCGTCCCGGGAGCTGTCCGAGGACCGCTCCACGTTCGTGAGGTAGAAGACGCCGAGGATCACCAGGGCGATCGTGGCGAGGCCGAGGACGATACCGATGATTCCCGTGACCAGGCCGGCCTGGGCCTGGCCGCGGTTGTTGGCCTCGCCGAGATCGGCCTTCCGGCGGCCCTTGACGCCGAAGATCACGGCGAGGATGCCGAGCACCACCCCGAAGATCCCGTAGAAGCAGAACAGCACGCAGGACAGGATGCCGAGCACCAGCGCGGCGGTGCCCATCCCGTTCTGCGGCTGCATCGGCATGCCGGGCCAGCCCTGACCCGGTCCCGGATAGGCGGGGTAGCCGTATCCGCCGGGGACAGGAGCGGTGGGCACGCCCGGACCGGTGGGAGCGACGGGCGGCGGCGGTACGGCGGAGTCCGCGGTGGGGGCGCCGTAGCCGGGCGGCGCGAAACCGGCCCCCGGCATGGAGATCATCGTCTCCTGGTCGTGCACGGAGGGCGGAGGGAAGGCGGGCGGCTGGTACGTCCCGGAGGGCTGCGCAGGGGCGGACGGGGCGGACGGGTTCTTCTCCAGGGAAGGTCTGCTGCCGGGTGGCGCCCACGGGTCCTCGGCTCCAGCGCCCGCACCGGCCTGCGTTCCGTCCGTCATGTCGTCGTCTCCCCCTCGATCGGATCGCCCCGCCATGCTAAGGCCTCACCCGTGCGGGCGAACCGCCGGGCACCGGGGCCCCGCCCCTGGTCCGGGACGCTGCCCGAGGCCGCGGCGGGGCATGCGCCTACGATGACCGTGCTCACCGATCAGCCGATCACCCGCGCCGCGCCCCCGGGCCCGCGGCGCCCGTCCCGGGGAGGGACCCCTTGACCGACCAGCACGCACCCCACGACCCGCAGACCCTGCTCGACCCGCGGGCGCCGCGTGACCGGAAAGCGTTCATCGCCGGACTGCCCAAGGCCGAACTGCACGTGCACCACGTCGGCTCCGCCTCCCCCCGGATCGTCTCCGAGCTGGCCGCCCGCCACCCCGACTCCAAGGTGCCCACCGACCCCGAGGCCCTGACCGACTACTTCACCTTCACGGACTTCGCCCACTTCATCGAGGTGTACCTGTCCGTCGTGGACCTGATCCGCACCCCGGAGGACGTCCGGCTGCTGACCTACGAGGTGGCCCGCGACCTGGCCCGGCAGCAGGTGCGCTACGCGGAGCTCACCATCACGCCGTTCTCCTCCACCCGGCGGGGCATCGACGAGCGCGCCTTCATGGACGCGATCGAGGATGCCCGCAAGGCGGCGGAGGCCGAGTTCGGGACCGTACTGCGCTGGTGCTTCGACATCCCCGGTGAGGCCGGACTGGAGTCGGCCGAGGAGACCACCCGGCTGGCCACCGACGACCGGCTGCGCCCCGAGGGCCTGGTGTCCTTCGGGCTCGGCGGGCCCGAGATCGGCGTGCCGCGGCCCCAGTTCAAGCCCTACTTCGACCGGGCGATCGCCGCCGGGCTGCGCTCCGTCCCGCACGCCGGCGAGACCACCGGGCCCCAGACCGTGTGGGACGCGCTGACCGAACTGCGGGCCGAGCGCATCGGCCACGGCACCAGCTCCGCCCTGGACCCCAAGCTGCTCGCCCACCTCGCCGAGCACCGCATCCCCCTGGAGGTCTGCCCGACCTCCAACATCGCCACCCGGGCGGTGCGCACCATCGAGGAGCATCCCATCAAGGAGTTCGCCCGCGCCGGGGTCCTCGTCACGGTCAACTCCGACGACCCGCCCATGTTCGGCACGGATCTCAACAACGAGTACGCCGTGGCCGGGCGGCTGCTCGACCTCGACGAGCGGGGTCTGGCAGAGCTGGCCAAGAACGCGGTGCACGCCTCCTTCCTGGACGCGGCCGGCAAGGCGCGCATCGCGGAGGAGATCGACGCCTACACCGCACGGTGGCTCGCGCCCTGACCGGGACCCGGCGGGACACAATGGGGCCATGCAGACCGTGACCGCCGTGGCACACCGCGGCGACCCCTACCGCATCCGCGAGAACACCGTCGACTCGCTGCGCTCCGCGTTCGACCGGGGCGCGGACGCGGTCGAGATCGACGTACGGCTGACCCGGGACGGTGTTCCGGTGCTGCTCCACGACGAGTCGCTGAAACGGCTGTGGGCCCACGACCGGCCGCTGCACGCGCTGTCCGCGTCGGAGGTGCGCGACGTGACCGGCGGCCTGGTGCCCACGCTGGAGGACGCGCTCACGGCGACGGGCGACGGCCGGGTGATGATCGACCTGCCCGGCCCGGCCCGCCCGCAGTCGGTGCGGCGGATCGTCGACGTGGTGGACGCGTGCGGGGCGCGGGACCGTGTGTACTACTGCGCCGGCGCCGAGGCCATGCTCGCGGTGCGCGCCGCCGACCCGGCCGCGGAGATCGCGCTGACCTGGACGACCCTCGCACCGCCGCGGGCCGGGCTGCTGGACGCGGTGCGGCCCCGGTGGCTGAACTACCGCTTCACGCTGGTGGACCGGGACCTCGCCGCCCGCGTCCACCGCGACGGCTACCTGCTGTCCGTCTGGACCCCGGACACCCGCCGCTCCCTGCGCCGCCTCCTGGACCTCGGCGCCGACTCGATCACGACCAACCGAGTCGGCCTCCTCCACACCCTGCGCACCCCGCAGACCACGGCACCGTAGGGGAAGGCCCCCAACACCTACAGACCCACGATGGCGTTCCAGCGCTTGGCGAAGTGCACGCGTTCGTTGGAGGACATGTCGCGGGCGATGGCGAGGCGCTTGCGCATGGTCGCGTCGGGGAAGATCAGCGGGTTCTCGGCGAGTTCGGCGGTGTCCTTGTCCTTGGAGCCGGCGAGCACGCCCTGGGCCGCCGGCACGGGGCAGACGTAGTTGACCCAGGTGGCGAGTTCCGCGGCCACCTCGGGGTCGTAGTAGTAGTCGATCAGGCGTTCCGCGTTGGCCTTGTGGCCGGCCCGGTTGGGGATCATCCAGGAGTCCGACCACAGTTCGGCGCCCTCCTCGGGCACGACGAAGCGGATGTCGGGGTTGTCGGCCTGGAGCTGGATCACGTCGCCCGAGTAGGCCTGGCAGGCCAGGACGTCCCCGCTGACCAGGTCCTTGGTGTAGTCGTTGCCGGTGAAGCGGCGGATCTGGCCCTTGTGGACCTGCCGCTCCACCTGGTCGCAGACCCGGTCGAAGTCGTGGGTCCTCCACTTGGTGATGTCCACGCCGTTGGCCTGCATCAGCAGGGCGAACGCCTCGTCCAGGCCGGACAGCAGGGTGACGCGGCCCTTGAGGTCGCTCGCCCACAGGTCGGAGACCTGGCGGATCTCGCGGCCGAGCTTGCGGCGGTTGTAGGCGATGCCGGTGATGCCCGACTGGTACGGCATCGTGTACTTGCGTCCCGGGTCGAAGGCGGGGTCGCGCAGCAGCGGGTCGAGGTACTTGGCCACCTGCGGCTGACGGGCGCGGTCCATCTCCTGCACCCAGCCCAGCCGGACGAACCGCGCGCACAGCCAGTCGCTGATCACGATGAGATCGCGGCCGGGGTCCTGATGGTTCATCAGCGACGGGCTGATCTTGCCGAAGAACTCGTCGTTGTCGTTGATCTCCTCGACGTAGTCGACGGTGATGCCCGTGCGCTTCTCGAAGGCCTCCAGGGTGGGCCGCCGGTTCGGGTGCTTGTCGTCGGTGTCGATGTAGAGCGGCCAGTTCGCCCAGTTCAGCCGGTGATCGGTGGCGGAGGCGTCCGGGATGGCGCGGTCACCGGGCTGGACGTAGGCGGCGGGCACCCCGCAGCCGGCGAGCGCACCGAGCGCGGCCGTGCCGCCCAGGGCGCGCAGCAGGGAGCGGCGGGAGAGCGGGGGCGTCTTCGGAGTCTTGGGCACCGGCCCAGCATGCCGTTCGTGTCCGTGGCCGGGCAATCGACGCAGCGTCGAGCACGCCGGGACGGAGCCGACACCTTGTCGATCAACGTCCTCGCCCCGGTCGACGCCGGACCTCGCCGCTCGACGTCCGGCCGCGTCGCTCGACGCCCGATCGCGCCGCTCGACGCCCGACCGCGCCGCCCGACGCCCGACCGCGAGAGCGCGGACTTCCCGCCGCGGACACACCGCGGCCCCGGACGGTCCGTTCTCCGTCCGGGGCCGCGAGCGGGCGAACCGCCCGGTCAGCGCGTCACGCGTCGAGCGACGTCATCACGTGCTTGATCCGCGTGTAGTCCTCGAAGCCGTACGCCGAAAGGTCCTTGCCGTAGCCGGACTTCTTGAAGCCGCCGTGCGGCATCTCGGCGACCAGCGGGATGTGGGTGTTGATCCACACGCAGCCGAAGTCAAGCCTCTTGGACATCCGCATGGCGCGGGAGTGGTCCTTGGTCCACACCGAGGAGGCCAGCGCGTACTCGACGCCGTTGGCCCACTCCACGGCCTGGTCCTCGTCCGAGAAGGACTGCACGGTGATGACCGGGCCGAAGACCTCCCGCTGGATGATCTCGTCGTCCTGCTTCAGGCCCGAGACGACGGTCGGGGCGTAGAAGTAGCCCTTGTCGCCGACCTGGTGGCCGCCGGCCTCGACCTTGGCGTGGGCGGGCAGCCGCTCGATGAAGCCGGCCACCTGCTTGAGCTGGTTGGGGTTGTTCAGCGGGCCGAACAGCACGTCCTCGTCGTCCGGCTGACCGGTCTTGGTCTCGGCAGCGGCCTTGGCGAGCGCGGAGACGAACGCGTCGTGGATGGACTCGTGCACGAGTACGCGGGTGGCGGCCGTGCAGTCCTGGCCGGCGTTGAAGAAGCCGGCGACCGAGATGTCCTCGACGGCCTTGTCGATGTCGGTGTCCTCGAAGACCACGACCGGGGCCTTGCCGCCCAGCTCCAGGTGGACCCGCTTGAGGTCCTTGGAGGCCGACTCGGCGACCGACATGCCGGCGCGCACCGAACCGGTGATGGAGGCCATCGCCGGGGTCGGGTGCTCCACCATCAGACGGCCGGTGTCGCGGTCGCCGCAGATGACGTTGAAGACGCCCTTGGGCAGGACCGAGCCGATGATGTCGGCGATCAGGACCGTGGAGGCCGGGGTGGTGTCCGACGGCTTCAGGACCACCGTGTTGCCCGCGGCGAGCGCCGGGGCGAACTTCCACACGGCCATCATCATCGGGTAGTTCCACGGCGCGACCTGCGCGCAGACGCCGATCGGCTCGCGGCGGATGATCGAGGTCAGCCCCTCCATGTACTCGCCGGCCGAGCGGCCCTCGAGCATCCGGGCCGCACCCGCGAAGAAGCGGATCTGGTCGACCATCGGCGGGATCTCCTCGGAGCGGGTCAGCCCGATCGGCTTGCCCGTGTTCTCCACCTCGGCCGCGATCAGTTCCTCGGCGCGCTCCTCGAAGGCGTCCGCGATCTTCAGCAGCGCCTTCTGGCGCTCGGCCGGGGTGGTGTCGCGCCAGCCCGGGAAGGCCGCGGCCGCGGCCGCCATGGCGGCGTCCACGTCCGCCTGCCCGGACAGCGGCGCGGTCGCGTACGCCTCGCCCGTCACGGGGTTGACCACCTCGGTGGTCCGTCCGTCGGCGGCGTCGCGGAACTCACCGTCGATGTAGTTGCGCAGACGACGCAGCTCGGTGCTCACTGCCCGGCCCTCCTGGTGCTGTTCGGGATGTCCCATCGCTGAGGCACCCACCCTAGTCCGCGGTGCCACGTTTTCAACACCCCTGTCCGGGCGAGTTCTGCGAAATCCGCACGTCTCGGTCTCGTAAACAACGAATTTCATCGCATCGACCTTGCGGAACTGTCGATACGTCGTGCACAGTGTGGTCGTGCCCAGTAGAAGCGCAGAGCAAAGGGACTCCCGCGAGTCCAGGAACGGCAGCAGCCCGAACCTGGACGCCGTCTCCCTCGCCATCATCGAGCAGTTGCAGGAGGACGGCCGCCGTCCGTACGCCGCCATCGGCAAGGCCGTCGGCCTGTCCGAGGCCGCGGTGCGCCAGCGCGTCCAGAAGCTGCTCGACCAGGGCGTGATGCAGATCGTCGCCGTGACCGACCCCCTCACCGTGGGCTTCCGCCGGCAGGCGATGGTCGGGATCAACGTCGAGGGCGACACGGAGTCCGTGGCCGACGCTCTGACCGGCATGTCGGAAGTCGAGTACGTGGTGATGACCGCGGGCTCGTTCGACATCCTCGCCGAGATCGTCTGCGAGGACGACGACCAGCTGCTGGACGTCATCAACAAACGCATCCGGGCGCTGCCCGGCGTGCGCTCCACCGAGAGCTTCGTCTACCTCAAGCTCAAGAAGCAGACCTACATGTGGGGAACCCGATAACCGTGAGCAAGGACCTCAGCCGTACCGCGTACGATCACCTGTGGATGCACTTCACCCGCATGTCCTCGTACGAGAACGCCCCCGTGCCGACGATCGTGCGCGGTGAGGGCACCTACATCTACGACGACAAGGGCAAGCGCTACCTCGACGGTCTCGCGGGCCTGTTCGTGGTCCAGGCCGGTCACGGCCGCACGGAGCTGGCCGAGACCGCGTCGAAGCAGGCGCAGGAGCTTGCGTTCTTCCCCGTCTGGTCCTACGCGCACCCCAAGGCCGTCGAGCTGGCCGAGCGTCTGGCCGACTACGCCCCGGGCGACCTGAACAAGGTCTTCTTCACCACCGGCGGCGGCGAGGCGGTCGAGACCGCCTGGAAGCTCGCCAAGCAGTACTTCAAGCTGACCGGCAAGCCCACCAAGTACAAGGTCATATCCCGCGCGGTCGCCTACCACGGCACCCCGCAGGGCGCGCTGTCCATCACCGGCCTGCCGGGCCTGAAGGCGCCGTTCGAGCCGCTGGTGCCGGGCGCGCACAAGGTGCCGAACACCAACATCTACCGCGCCCCGCTCTTCGGCGACGACCCGGAGGCCTTCGGCCGCTGGGCCGCCGACCAGATCGAGCAGCAGATCCTCTTCGAGGGCCCGGACACGGTCGCCGCGGTCTTCCTGGAGCCGGTGCAGAACGCCGGCGGCTGCTTCCCGCCGCCGCCCGGATACTTCCAGCGCGTCCGCGAGATCTGCGACCAGTACGACGTGCTGCTCGTCTCCGACGAGGTCATCTGCGCCTTCGGCCGCCTGGGCACCATGTTCGCCTGTGACAAGTTCGGCTACGTCCCGGACATGATCACCTGCGCCAAGGGCATGACCTCGGGCTACTCCCCGATCGGCGCGTGCATCATCTCCGACCGCCTGGCCGAGCCGTTCTACAAGGGCGACAACACCTTCCTGCACGGCTACACCTTCGGCGGCCACCCGGTCTCCGCCGCGGTGGGCCTGGCCAACCTCGACCTGTTCGAGCGCGAGGGCCTCAACAAGCACGTGCTGGACAACGAGGGCGCCTTCCTCTCCACCCTGCAGAAGCTGCACGACCTGCCGATCGTCGGCGACGTCCGCGGCAACGGCTTCTTCTACGGCATCGAGCTGGTGAAGGACAAGAACACCAAGGAGTCCTTCAACGAGGAGGAGACCGAGCGGGTCCTGTACGGCTTCCTCTCCAAGGCGCTGTACGACAACGGCCTGTACTGCCGTGCCGACGACCGCGGCGACCCGGTCGTCCAGCTCGCCCCGCCGCTGATCTCCAACCAGGAGACCTTCGACGAGATCGAGCAGATCCTGCGCGCGACCCTGACGGAGGCGTGGACCAAGCTGTGACCGCGGCGGCCCGACCGCCGCGCGAAAGGCGCACACCTGCGATCAGATGATCATCGCCGGCCCCGGTGCCGACCGTTCGAGTGAGAAACGGCGGCCCGGGGCCGTGTGCTGTCCGGGCTCCCGACGGGCGCTGCCTAGCGTTCCCTTGACGCGTCACTCTGCGTCGGACCGGCTCCGTGACCCGAGGTCTTCAGACTCGTTCGCCCGTACGGGGGACACGGCACGGAATTCCCGATGAGAACCGAGGTGTACGCCCATGGACGTCCCACCTGAGAACGAGGTGCTCTGCGCGCGGGCCCTGCACTACACCCACGACGACGGCTCGCCGGCTCTCGGCGGCGTCTCCCTCGGTGTCGCGCAGGGCGAGATCCTCGCCGTGAGCGGGCCGAGCGGGAGCGGCAAGACGACCCTGCTGCGGTGCCTGTCCGGCATGACGCGGGTGCGGCGCGGCGAGGTCTGGTTCAACAGCGTCCCCCTGCACTCCCTCGGCCCGCTGGCCCGTGAGCGGCTGCGCCGGGACCGGTTCGGCTGGGTCGACCCCGCGCCCGTGCTCGTACCGGAGCTGAACGTCTGGGAGAACACGGCCCTGCCCCTGATGCTGCGCGGCACGAGCCGGCGGCGGGCCAAGGTGGCCGCCCTGGAGTGGCTGGACCGCCTCGACGTCGGCGACCTGGCGCGGATGCGCCCGCACCGGCTGCGCCAGGCCGAGCGGCAGCGCGTCTGCATCGCCCGCGCGCTCGCCCCCTCCCCCACGGTGCTGTTCGCCGACGAACCAACGGCCCCGCTGCACCGCGCCGACCGCGCCCATGTGCTGCGCACGCTCACCACCGCCGCCCGCTCGCACGGCATCACGGTCGTGCTCGCCACGCACGACCCCGCGACCGCGGCCCTCGCGGACCGGACCGTGCCGGTGCTCGACGGGCGGCGCGTGAAGACCGTGCACCTGCCCCCGGTCGGCGACACCGCGGAAGGGCGGGCCGCGTGCTCGCTCTCCGTCTGATCCGCGTCGCCCGGCCGGGCGTCCAACTGCGCCGTCTGACGGTCGCGGCGGCGTCGGCGGGCACGGGCTTCCTGCTGCTGTCCAGCCTCGGCTACGCCCTCGGCCACCCGGACCACTCGGCCGCCGGGGCGCTGCGGCTGTCCTGGTGCGTGCTGCCCCTGGCGGCGACGGTGTACCTCGCGGTCGCGGTGGCCCGCACCGACCCGGGGACCCGTCCCCGGCCCGGGCTGTCCGCGCTCGGCCTCGGTCCGGGCCGGCTGATGGCCGTGTCGGCGGCGACGACCGCCCTGGCCTGCGGGCTCGGCTCACTGCTCGCGCTGCTGGTCTTCACCTACCTGCGCGGCGACGGCGCGGCGTCGGCGTTCCTGGCGGCCGGGGAGCCGCTGCCGGTTCCGGCGGTGCTGACCCTGCTCACCGTCGTCCCCGTCCTCGCCTCGGCGGCGGTCGCGCTGGTGCTGTGCCCCCGCGACGCGAGGCCCACGGCGGCCGGGCCCGGTCGGCGGTTCGGCCGCTTCGGCGCGTACCGCCGCACCGGCACGCAGGAGACGTTCGGGGCGTACGGCCGGTTCGGCGCCCGGCTCGGCAACGGGACCGCCGCGCGCCGGAACGGTTCGGCAACGGCGTGTGCGACCCGGCCCCCGTCCACGGCCGTCGGCACGGTGCGGCCCGGGGACGACCCGACCGGGGACAGTCCGACCGGGGCGGGCCTGACGCGGACCGGCCCGGCCGCGGCGGACGGGCCCGGACCGGCCGTGACACGGACCGACCCGACCGGGCCCCACTCGGCCCGCACCGACCGGCCCGGAAGTGACCCGGCCGGGGCCGACCCGACCGGAGCCCACCTGACCCCGACCGGCTTGACCGGGACTGAACCGACCGGAGCCCCCGAGGACACCGGTCACGAAGGCGCGCACGACGATCACGATCCCCACCGGCCCCCGGCCCCCCGGCGGCCGCCCACCGGGCTTCCCTGGGGCATCGCCGTGCTCGCCGCCGGACTGGCCGTGGAGGCGTACGCCGGACAGGCCGCCGGCCTCACGGCCACCGGCGGCCCGGCCCTGCCCGGCGGGCTCGCGGCCGGCTCCGTGCCGGTCCTCATCGGCTGGCTGATGACCGCACTCGGTCTCGCCCTCGCCGGCCCCGGCCTCACCCACCTGTGCGGCCGTGTGGTCCAGTCCGCGCGCCCGGGAGCCCTGCGGCTCCTGGCCGGGCGCGTCCTGATGGAGGAGGCGGCCCGCATCGGCCGCCCGCTGGGCGTGGTCTGCGCGGTGGCGTCCGGGACGTACGCCATGTTCGCGGCCTACGACGGCGCCGCCCGGCCGCTCGGCCCGCTGACGACGCTGGGCACGCTGCTCGTCGCCGGCTGCGCCCTGACCACCCTCCTGATCGCAGTCGTCGAGGCGCGGCAGTCCCGTGCCGACAGCACCGCGGCCCTGCTGCGACTCGGCGCGCCGGCCACGATGCTGCGCTCGGCCGCCCTCCTGCGCTGCGGCGCCCTGCTGGCCCTGTTCGTCCCGCTGACGCTGGTGGTCGCGGACCTCGCCGCACTGCCGCTGCTCCCCTGAGCCACCGGCCGCCGGTCCGCCGGCGGACCCGGAGAAGAGGTACGAAAAAGTCCCGGAGTCGCCGATGAGTTCCGCGCCGGCCCCGGGTCTACCCCTGCGAACGGCAACGAACCGCGATGGGAGAGACCCGCCATGTACCAGCAGATGATCTTCGTGAACCTGGCGACCAACGGCGTGGCCGCGTCCAGGAAGTTCTTCACCGAGCTCGGCTACACCATCAACCCCCAGTTCTCCACCGACGACTGCGCGTGCGTCGTCATCAGCGACACGATCATCGCGATGCTGCTCAGCAAGCAGCACTACGCCAACTTCACCAAGAAGGAGATCGCTGACTCGACCAGGTCCAGCGAGGTGCTGATCTGCCTGAGCGCGGAGAGCCGCCAGAAGGTCGACGAGCTGGTGGACAAGGCGGTCGCGGCCGGCGGCACCGTGAGCGGCGAGACGCAGGACCAGGGCTTCATGTACGGCCGCGCCTTCGACGACCTCGACGGCCACACCTGGGAGGTCATGTGGATGGACCCGGCGGCGGTGCAGGGCTGAACCCCCGCGGGCGGAGACTCACCATGGTCAGGGCGGGTGCGACGGCACCCGCCCTGACGCATGCCAACAGGTTGAAACATTCGCCTGGTTAATGATGCGGTAAAGTCAACGCCGGTGGGAGGCTTTCGGATTGACACTCCCGCCGGAGCGCTTATAAATCTGAGCCTCCTGGGGTTTCTGTGGGCTCGACCTCGTTGCTGCCCCAACCCCCCGCACACCCCCCGCAATTGGGCATCCCGTGAAGGGCAAAGTGGCTATCTTGTCCATATCCCGTCGTACCGCACGCACCGTGCGCATCCTCGGTGTCGCCTCCGCGTCCGCCGCTCTCGCTCTCGGCGCTGCGGGTAACGCACTCGCCTGTGACATCAAGGACTTCTCCGCCGAAGCCAAGTGTGAAGGCGAGAACGGCGTCATCGTCGTCAAGAGCATCGACTCCTCCAACACCCCGGCCACGGTCACCGTGTTCCTCGAGGACAAGGGTGCCGACGCCAAGAAGATCGGCGAGCAGGAGATCAAGGGTTCCCGTCAGGGAACCACGATCACCTTCGCCGAGGACTGGCAGCCGAACGCGGTCTACCGGATCCACGTCAAGACCGCGGACAAAAGTCGGTTCAAGGTCGACGCGGACATCAAGGACAACCTGAGGGCTCCGTCGACCGCGTGCAAGTCCGAGACGCCGACCGAGGAGCCGACCGACTCCACCACGCCGTCTCAGCCGGAGACGTCGACGCCGGCTCCGTCGGAGTCCGCCCCGTCGGAGGAGTCCCCGTCGCAGGAGGCGTCCTCGGCGCCGTCCGCCTCGGAGAGCACCACCGCTCCGGCAGGCGCCGAGAACAACGCTCCGTCGCCCGCGGTCGGTGACTCCAACCTCGCCGAGACCGGTGCCGACTCCAACACCGGCATGATCGCCGGCATCGCGGCCGCCCTGGTCGTCGTCGGCGGTGGCGCCGTGTTCTTCGGCATGCGCCGCCGTGGAGCGAACAGCAACCGCTGACGCCCCACACACACCGTCCGTGGCCCGCTCCCGAACTCGGGGGCGGGCCACGGCCGTTCATCCGAAAGTCGCCCGCTCCAGCCAGAACTCCAGCAGTTCCCGCTCGCCGAGCACCTCCAGGCCGGGGCTGTCCAGGGGCAGTCGGCTGAAGAACGCGAGCAGCACGGTGGTGAGCGGCCCGCGCAGGGCGACGGTCGCCTTCTCGTGGCCGCGGCGCCAGGTGACGCCGTCCTCGGTGAACTCGACGACCCACTCGGCGTTCAGCCCGGGAGCGGCGTCGGTGGCGTGCAGATGGATGCTGCGGCCCGGACCGCGCAGCTCCTGGATCCCCGGGCGCGCCTTGCTCCGCTGGATGAACTCCACGATCTGCAGCCACTCGTCGAGGGCGTCGGCGGCCACGTCCGCGGCGACCTCGTAGGGCAGGCCCGCGGTGAGCGCCGCGTCGGCACGGTGGATCGTGATCTCGTGGGTCATCCGGCGGGCCCAGAAGCCGGTGTCGAGGATTCCGGCCCAGGTCCACACCTTCGTGTCCGGTCCGGCCTCACGGAGGGCGTCGACGAGCATGCGGGCGGTCTCCGCCAGCCAGGCGTCCAGGGCGGCCGGGTCGCCCTGCGCCTCAGGACCCCCGGCGAGCGGGACCTCCTTGGCCGGAATGTTCTCCTGCGCGCGGGTCCTGACGAGGGCCTCGGCCCGGCGCAGGGCGCCGCCGACATGCCGTACCAGCTTCTCCAGTGTCCAGTCCGGGCAGGTCGGCACGGTCCTGGACAAGTCGGCCCCGGAGGTGACCAGGGCCCTCAACTCGTCGACCTGACGGACGATCTCGTCGCAGTAACGGTCGTAGGGAAGTAACGTCATGCTCAGCACACTAAGTGCCCGGTGATCATTCCAGGACCACGATTTCAGTCGCGTCGAACTCCACCGCGACCTCGTCCCCGGCCTCCGGTGCCTCGCGCAGGGCGCAGGCCGCCTCCAGGCGGGGGGCGTTGGCGGGCTGGAGGTGGAGGGTGACGTGGGTGCCCTTGAAGGTACGGGCGGTCACCGTGCAGGGCAGGCCCTCGTCGGCGGGCACCAGGCGGACACCGGCGGGCCGGACGAGCAGGGTGCGGTTGCCCTGGGCCGAGCCGTCGGCGACCGGCACCTTGCCCCACGGGGTGACCGCGACCTCGCCGTCCACGCTCGCCTCCACCACGTTCTCGAAGCCGAGGAAGCGGGCCACGAAGGCGTCGGCAGGCCGCTGCCACACCTCAAGCGGTGTGCCCCACTGGGCGATCCGGCCGTCCCGCATCACCACGACCCGGTCGGCGAGGGCGAAGGCCTCGCCCTGGTCGTGCGTGACGGCGAGCACCGTCGTGCCCAACCGCCCGAACAGATCACGGAGTTCGACGACGAGACGCTCCCGCAGCGAGCGGTCGAGCTGGCCGAGCGGCTCGTCCAGCATCAGCAGCCGCGGCCGGGGGGCGAGCGCCCGGGCGAGGGCCACGCGCTGCTGCTCCCCGCCGGAGAGCGCGGCCACGGCCCGCCGCCCGGCCCCGGGCAGCCCGACCAGCTCCAACAGCTCCCCCACCCGACTGTCCCGTTGGCCCTTCGCCGCGCCGTGCATACGCAGTCCGAAGCCGACGTTGCCGGCCACGTCGCGCTGCGGGAAGAGCTGGTGGTCCTGGAACATCAGCCCCACCTCGCGCCGGTGCACCGGCACTCCCGACTGGTCCCGCCCGTCCAGCAGCACCCGTCCGGAGTCCAGCGGCTGAAGCCCGGCCACCGCGCGCAGCAGCGTCGACTTGCCGCTGCCGCTGGGTCCGAGCACGCACACGATCTCATGCTCGGCGACCGACAGGTCGACCGCGTCCAGCGCGGTACGTCCGCCGAAGCGCACGGTCGCGGCATCGAGGCTCAGCAGCATCTAGAACTCCCCGCTCCGGTCGGTGCGCAGCCGCTCGAGCACCAGCAGCGCCACCGCGCACACCACCATCAGAATCGTCGACAGGGCCATCGCCTGGCCGTAGTTGAGGTCGCCGGGCCGGCCGATCAGCCGCGCCACGGCGACCGGCAGCGTCGGATTGTCGGGGCGCGCGATGAACACCGTCGCCCCGAACTCCCCCAGGGAGACCGCGAAGGCGAACCCTGCGGCGATCAGCAGCGCCCGCCGCACCAGAGGCAGGTCGACCTCCCGCCACACCCGCCACGGCGAGGCCCCGAGCACGGCCGCCGCCTCCCGCAGCCGTACGTCCACCGCCCGCAGCACGGGCAGCATGGTCCGTACGACGAAGGGCACGCCGACCAGAGCCTGCGCCAGCGGGACCAGGATCCAGGACTGCCTGAGGTCGAGCGGCGGCCGGTCCAGCGAGATCAGGAAACCGAAGCCGACGGTCACCGCCGAGACCCCGAGCGGCAGCATCAGCAGCGCGTCGAAGCCGCGTACGAGCCGGCCGGCGTCCCGGCGGGTGAGAGCGGCGGCGGCGAGCCCGCCGATCACCACGGCGATGGCGGTCGCGGCGGCGGCGTAGCCCAGGGAGGTGCCGACGGCGTGGATCGGCGCGACCAGGAAGGTGCCGCCGTCCGCGTTCGTCAGCGCCCGGTAGTAGCCGAAGCCGGGCGCGGCGAGCGACCGCTGCACCAGTACGGCGAGCGGCAGCACGAGGAGGACGGCGACGGTGGCGAGGGCCCCGGCCAGCAGCGTCCACTGCCCGGCGCCGCGCGGCCGGCGGGCGGTCAGCGAGGCGTCCACCAGCTTCAGCGCGGTCTCCCGGCGCCGTACGGTCCAGGCGTGCACGGCGAGGATCGCGCCCACGGCCAGGAACTGGAGGATCGTCAGGACGGCGGCGGTCGACAGGTCGAAGATCTGGGAGGTCTGCCGGTAGATCTGCACCTCGAGGGTGGAGAAGGTGGGGCCGCCGAGGATCTGCACCACGCCGAAGGAGGTGAACGTGAACAGGAAGACCATGAGCGCCGCTGCGGCGACCGCGGGGGCCAGCGCGGGCAGGGTGACCTTGCGCCAGGCGGTGAGCGGGGAGGCGCCGAGCATCCGGGCCGCCTCCTCCTGGCGCGGGTCGAGCCCCGCCCACAGTCCGCCCACGGTCCGTACGACGACGGCGTAGTTGAAGAAGACATGGGCGAGCAGGATCGCCCACACCGTGGTGTCCAGCCGGACGCCCCACAGCTCGTCGAGCAGGCCGCCGCGCCCGACCAGCGCGAGGAACGCGGTGCCGACCACGACGGTGGGCAGCACGAACGGCACGGTGACGACGGCCCGCAGGACCTGCCGGCCGGGGAAGTCGAGGCGGGCGAAGACATAGGCGCCGGGCAGGGCGACGAGCAGGGTGAGCGCGGTGGAGGCGAGCGCCTGCCAGGAGGTGAACCACAGCACGTGCCGGATGTCGGACTGTCCGAGCACGTCGGTGATCCGCCCCAACTGCCAGGCACCGTCCGTCTCCAGGCCGCGCCGGACGATCGCGGCCACGGGGTAGGCGAAGAACGCCGCGAAGAACGCGACGGGCCCGGCCATGAGACCGAGCCGCGCCGTGTTCCCCGTCCGGCGGCCGCGTCCGCGGCCTACCTGAGGGCGAGTGAGGTCCACGACTTGACCCACTGGTCACGGTTGGCGGAGATCTTTTCGGGGGCCAGGGTCTCGGGGTTCTTGGCCTGCGGGCCGTACGTCACGAACTCCGGGGGCACCTGGGCGCCTTCGCGCACCGGGTAGACGAACATGTTCAGCGGCATGTCGTCCTGGAACTTCTTGCTGATCAGGAAGTCCAGGAGGGCCTTGCCCCCTTCGGTGTTCCTGGCGTTGGCGAGCAGGCCCGCGTACTCGACCTGGCGGAAGCAGGTGCCCTGCGCGACGCCGGTCGGCGCGGTCTTCGGCCGCGGGTCGGCGTAGATGACCTCGGCGGGCGGCGAGGAGGCGTAGGAGACGACGAGGGGACGGTCGCCCTTGGCCTTCTTGCCGCCGGCGGAACCGGAGAACTCCTGGTTGTAGGCCTGCTCCCAGCCGTCGACGACCTTGACGCCGTTGGCCTTGAGCTTCTTCCAGTAGTCCTGCCAGCCCTTGTCGCCGTACTTGGCGGCGGTGCCGAGCAGGAAGCCGAGGCCCGGCGAGGAGGTGGCGGCGTTCTCGGTGACGAGGAGGTTCTTGTACTCCGGCGCGACCAGGTCGTCGAACGAGGCGGGCGGGGTGAGCTTGTGGTCGGCGAAGTACTTCTTGTCGTAGTTGACGCAGACGTCGCCGGTGTCGATGGGCGTGACGCGGTGCTTGGCCTCGTCGACCCGGTACTGCGGCAGGATCAGGTCCGCGCCCTTCGGCTCGTACGACTGGAACAGCCCGTTGTCCAGGGCGCGGGACAGCAGTGTGTTGTCGACGCCGAAGAAGACGTCGCCCTGCGGGTTGTCCTTGGTGAGGATGGCCTTGTTGACGGCTTGGCCGGCGTCGCCGTCCTCCAGGACCTTCACCTTGTAGCCGGAGCTCTTCTCGAAGTCCGCGATGACGCTCTTGGACGCGGCCCACGAGTCGTGGCTGACCAGGGTCACCGTCCTGGACCCGGCGGAGTCCTTGCCGTTCGGTGACGAGCCGCACGCCGACAGCGTGACGAGGCCGAGCCCGACCGCGGCTGCGGCGAACGTCTTGGTGTGCACTGGATGTCCTCCTGGGGGTTGGCCAGGAAGAGACGCGGCCCTGCCCGGGATCCGCGAGGGACACCCGGGCAGGGCACAACAGCTTGAGTGATGACCGAACTTCCTACCCAGAATGACCTGGGCGAGGTTCAGAGGGTCTGCGGCCGGTGCCGCACTCTCAGCGCTGTGGCGCTCCCCTGTCGGAATATGAAGATGTGTAGGTTCTCAGCCTACCGTCCGGCCACCGTCCGGCTACCTTTCGGTGGCAGCGAGCTGACCGCAGGCGCCGTCGATCTCCTGACCACGGGTGTCCCGGACGGTCACCGGCACTCCGTGGGCGGCGATCGCCTCGACGAACGCCTTCTCGTCCTCGGGCCGGGACGCGGTCCACTTCGAGCCGGGCGTCGGGTTCAGCGGGATGAGGTTGACGTGCACGGGCTTGCCCTTGAGCAGCCGGCCGAGCCGGTCGCCGCGCCACGCCTGGTCGTTGATGTCCCGGATCAGCGCGTACTCGATGGACAGCCGGCGCCCGGACCTGGCGGTGTACTCGAATCCTGCGTCGAGGACCTCCCGCACCTTCCACCGCGTGTTGACCGGGACGAGCGTGTCGCGCAGTTCGTCGTCCGGGGCGTGCAGGGAGATGGCGAGCCGGCACTTGAAGCCCTCGTCGGAGAACCGGTGGATGGCCGGCACCAGGCCCACCGTCGAGACGGTGATCCCGCGCTGGGACAGGCCGAGCCCGTCCGGCTCGGGGTCGGTCAGGGCGCGGACGGCGCCGACGACGCGGTTGTAGTTGGCGAGCGGCTCGCCCATGCCCATGAAGACGATGTTCGACAGGCGCGCGGGACCACCGGGGACCTCTCCGTCCCGCAGGGCGCGCATCCCGTCCACGATCTGGTGCACGATCTCGGCGGTGGACAGGTTCCGGTCGAGCCCGGCCTGTCCCGTGGCGCAGAACGGGCAGTTCATGCCGCAGCCCGCCTGCGAGCTGATGCACATGGTCACCCGGTCCGGGTAGCGCATGAGCACCGACTCCACGAGCGTGCCGTCGAACAGCCGCCACAGCGTCTTGCGCGTGGTGCCCTGGTCGGTCGACAGATGCCGCACGACCGTCATCAGCTCCGGGAGCAGCGCCTCCTGGAGCTTGGCGCGGGACCCGGCGGGGATGTCGGTCCACTGCTCCGGGTCGTGCGCGTACCGCGCGAAGTAGTGCTGCGAGAGCTGCTTGGCGCGGAACGGCTTCTCGCCGATCGCGGCGACGGCCTCCTTGCGCTCGGCGGGCGACAGATCGGCAAGGTGCCGCGGCGGCTTCTTGGCACCGCGCGGCGCGACAAAGGTGAGTTCTCCGGGCTTGGGCATGGTGGTACCAGTGTCGCAGATCCACTCGGGTGACCTGCGGCTGTCCGCCCGGACGACTGTCGTCGCTGCCGCAGGGCGCCTGGGGTGGCTAATGCCGGGCCCACTGTCGCAGCTTCCTGATGACACGGTCCTTGTAAAGACGGGTTGCCGAGATTTCGCCCGGGCTCGTCATGAACGCCGTGAGGGGGGTCCATCGCTTACGTCCGTCGCGAGCCGTCCACCTCACCGCGGGGAAGTCCGTGATCTCCAGGATGCCCTCTCGGTCGATTACGCGTGTGCGTAGGTAGCCATGGATCACCAGCCGCGATTGATCGTATGTCACGCTGAGTCGATATCCCCGCACCGCCAAAACAGCGAACCCGATCACGGCCAGACCAGCCGCAAGCCGTGCAACGGCGGTATCGGCTTGCGTCGCGTACGCAATGCAGGCAACCGCCGGAACGGCTCCGAGGCCGGTGTTGGCCTGACGGTTCAGCGTGGCCGGCGATTGCTCCATGAGATTCCTACGGTGGTCGCGTCTCACGAGCCCAGCCGAAAGGCATCGGCGCGCCCTGCGGGATCACCCAAGGATGGGGATAGCGAGCGTGACAACCGGTACAGGGCGCGACGAACGGACCGATCGGGGTTCACACCTAAGGCCTGAAAAGGATTCACCGGGAAATACACAACCGCATGAATACGCACATTGCCGAATACGCCCGGGGATTGATCCGGAAGATGCCGGGAGGCTGGACTGGGCCTGCCTCCCGGCGCTGGCTCCGGTGAGCCGGTCTCAGCCCGTGGTGGTGATCGCGGACGGGACGCACTGCACGCTGTTGATCGTCCCGAGCAGGCCGGTCAGGCCGGACGAGGCGATCGCCGAGCACGCGGACAGCATCGTGGTGCTGGGCTGCGTGGGCTGTGTGGGCTGCGTGCCCTGCTTGTTCATGTCCTCGTCGCGGTCACCGGAGCTCAGGGCGACGTTCGCGCTGCCGGCCCTGTGCATCGTGTCGGCGACGGCCGTCGCGCTCGGGGCCACGTTGAGTGCTACGGCAAGCGCGCCCGCCGTCACGAGCGTGGCGGACCAGATGCGTGAACTACGGATCGTTGTGCGGCTCACAGAGAACCTTCCTCACTTTGCGGGACAAGGCCGCAAGCGGGCGCACTTGGTGCGCTTCTTTCGCGTGTGTGTCACGTCGCCTTCGGCTACGGACGACGCCAGCTTCAGTTCTCGGCGATTGAATTATTACGATTCGACCCGTGTCATAGGCGAAGATCACTCGTGCGGCCTCAATACACTTTCTCGGGCCTGATCACGATTGCCTTTGGCGGCGACGCAAAGCTCCGCCGCAAAGGCAGGATTGCACCGGAACGGCATCGAGCCCCCACCCGTGCGGGGTGGGGGCTCGGTGGACGTGGGCTCACGCGGAGCCGACGAAGAGGACCAGCAGGAGCCAGGCCACCGGTGCGGTGGGCAGCAGGGAGTCGAGGCGGTCCATGATGCCCCCGTGGCCGGGGAGCAGCGTGCCCATGTCCTTGATGCCCAGATCCCGCTTGATCATGGACTCGCCGAGGTCGCCGAGGGTGGCGGTGGCCGCGACCGCGAGGCCGAGCAGCAGGCCCTGCCACCAGACGCCGTCGTCGATCAGGAACTGCATGCACAGCGCGCCGGCCACCATCGCGAAGGCCACCGCGCCCAACAGGCCCTCGCGGGTCTTGCCCGGGCTGATGCGCGGAGCGAGTTTGTGCCGGCCGAAGCGCCAGCCGACGGCGTACGCGCCCGTGTCGCTCACGACCGTGAGCACGAGGAAGGTCAGCACACGGCGCGGACCGTCGTCCGCGGTCAGCATCATCGCGACGAACGTGGCCAGGAACGGCACGTAGAACGCCGCGAAGACACCGGCCGTGACGTCCTTGAGATAGCCCTCCGGCGGTTCCGTCATCCGCCAGACCAGAACCGCGAGCGCCGTCAGCGCCATCGCCACCCAGGCGCCCTCGGCGCCCCGGACGTACCCGGCGATCACCATGGCCGCGCCGCCGACCGCCAGCGGCACGAGCGGCGCCTTGATGCCCTTGCGCTCGTCGAGCCGGCTGGTGAGTTCCCATAGGCCGACCACGACCGCGATCGCGATGACACCCACGAACACGGCCTTGACGACGAACAGCGACACCACGATCACCGCGCCGAGACCGAGGCCGACGCCTATGGCGGCGCCCAGGTCGCGGCCCGCGCTCTTCTTCTGCGGCGCGGGCGCCGGCTGCGGGGCGTCGGGCATGGGCTCCGGATTCTGCGACGCCGTCCCGTGGAAGGACGGTGTCTGCGGCGTGTCGTGGGGCCACGGCTGCGGCGCGTGGTGCGGCTGCCGCGGCGTGTCGCGGAACGAGGCGCCGCCCGGCTGGGCGGCACCCCGGTCGTCATCCTGGTTTCCGCCGTGAGCGGGCGCGTCGGGCACGACGGGCATGGGGCGGGTCCGCTGGGCGTCATGCGCATCGTACGCGGGACCCGCCGGAGCGGCCCCCGGGACGGGTCCCCCCTGATGGGCGGGTGGCCCGTCCGCGGGCCCCCGGTACCCGGCCTGCCGCGGCGCTCCCCAGGAAGTGTCGTCCATCAGACTTCGAGCAGCTCCGCTTCCTTGTGCTTCAGCAGCTCGTCCACCTGCGCCACGTACTTCGCGGTGGTGTCGTCGAGCTCCTTCTCCGCACGACGGCCCTCGTCCTCGCCGACCTCGCCGTCCTTGATCAGCTTGTCGATGGCGTCCTTGGCCTTGCGGCGCACGGAGCGGATGGACACCTTGGCGTCCTCGCCCTTGCCCTTGGCGACCTTGATGTAGTCGCGGCGGCGCTCCTCGGTGAGCTCGGGGAACACCACGCGGATGATGTTGCCGTCGTTGCTCGGGTTGACGCCCAGGTCGGAGTCGCGGATCGCCTGCTCGATGTTGCGCAGCGCGCTCTTGTCGAACGGGGTCACCACGGCCATGCGCGGCTCCGGCACGGAGAACGAGGCCAGCTGGTTGATCGGCGTCGGCGCGCCGTAGTAGTCGGCCACGATCTTGTTGAACATCGCCGGGTGCGCACGGCCGGTGCGGATCGCGGCGAAGTCCTCCTTGGCGACCACGACGGCCTTCTCCATCTTCTCCTCGGCCTCGAGGAGGGTCTCTTCGATCACCACTTGCTCCTGCGTGTCTTGAGTAGGCCCGGCTGCGGTTTCCCTGTCGGGACCGGCGGCCGGCTTCGTCGCGTCTTCTTCCTGCACGGTTCCCGACCGGCAGGACATTGTCCATCCTCCGGCCGGAGTCCGTCCCGTCCGTCGCCCGGACAGGTCTCTTTCCGGCGACCCCCGGTACGGGGTCCGCCGGTCAGTCCCGGCTGCCTTGGTCACCCACAAGCGTGCCGATCTTCTCACCCTTGACGGCGCGGGCGATATTGCCCTCCTTCAGGAGCTCGAAGACGACGATCGCGAGCTTGTTGTCCCGGCACAGCGTGATCGCCGTGGCGTCTGCGACCTTCAGGTCCCGCGTGATGACCTCGCCGTAGCCGAGGGAGTCGAACTTCACGGCGTCCGGGTTGGCCTTCGGGTCGGAGTCGTAAACCCCGTCCACGCCGTTCTTGCCCATGAGCAGCGCCTCGGCGTCGATCTCGAGGGCGCGCTGGGCGGCGGTGGTGTCGGTGGAGAAGTACGGCATGCCCATACCGGCGCCGAAGATGACCACGCGGCCCTTCTCCAGGTGGCGCACGGCGCGCAGCGGGATGTACGGCTCGGCGACCTGGCCCATGGTGATGGCGGTCTGGACCCGGCTGTCGATGCCTTCCTTCTCCAGGAAGTCCTGCAGGGCGAGGCAGTTCATCACGGTGCCGAGCATGCCCATGTAGTCCGAGCGGGCGCGGTCCATGCCGCGCTGCTGGAGTTCGGCACCGCGGAAGAAGTTGCCGCCGCCGATCACGACCGCGATCTGTGCGCCGTCGCGTACGACGGCCGCGATCTCACGGGCGATGGCGTGCACCACGTCCGGGTCGACGCCCAGGCCCCCGCCGCCGGAGAAGGCCTCTCCGGACAGCTTCAGCAGAAACCGGCCGGGTACTTTGCCGTCGTCGCTCTTCTGGGCCTTGGTGGTCATGAGATCCCGCCTCTGTTACGTGGTGCACATGCGAAGAAGGCCATTGCCGGTGGGGCGTGTTTCGCATCCCATGCAGCGGCAATGGCCTCCTCGTCAGATCTGCTGCCGTCCGTCACGCGCGCGTGTGTGGCTGCACACGCGAGCGATGTGGACGACTGCTGTCGACCCTATCGGGGTCGGGGGTCCGTCGCGGTACGGACCGTGGACTCAGATGCCGACCTTGATGCGCGTGAAGCGCTTCAGGGTGACACCGGCCTCGTCCAGGACCTTCTGGACCGACTTCTTGTTGTCCAGGGCGTAGGGCTGGCCGAGCAGCGTCGCGTCCTTGAAGAAGCCGTTCAGACGACCCTCGACGATCTTGGCGATCGCGGCCTCGGGCTTGCCCTCGGCGCGGGTGGTCTCCTCGGCGATACGGCGCTCGGACTCGACGACGTCGGCCGGCACGTCCTCCTTGGCGAGGTACTTCGGCGCGAAGGCGGCGATGTGCTGCGCGACGCCCTTGGCAACGTCGGCGTTCGGCTTGTCAAGCTCGACGAGAACGCCGATCTGCGGGGGCAGGTCGGGCATCGTGCGGTGCATGTACGCGGTCACGAAGCCGTCCGAGAACTGCGCGAAGCGGTCCAGGACGATCTTCTCGCCGAGGTTGGCGTTGGCCTCGTCCACGAACGCCTGCACGGTCTTGCCGGCCTCGATCTCGGAGGCGAGCAGGGCCTCGAGGTCGGCCGGGGAGGACTTGGCGACGTGCTCGGCGATCGCGCGCGCGGCGGCCTGGAACTTCTCGCCCTTGGCGACGAAGTCCGTCTCGCACTTCAGCTCGACGAGGACACCGGAGGAGTTGTCGTCGGCGATGATCGAGACCACGGCGCCGTTCTCGGCGGAGCGGCCCTCGCGCTTGGCGACGCCCTTCTGGCCCTTGATACGGAGCGCCTCGACGGCCTTCTCGACGTTGCCCTCGGCCTCGTCCAGCGCCTTCTTGCAGTCCATCATGCCGGCGCCGGTGAGCTCGCGGAGCTTCTTGACGTCGGCGGCGGTGTAGTTCGCCATGAGTCTGTGAATCTTTCTCGAAGTCTGGAGGATCGAAGATCTGC
Source organism: Streptomyces sp. NPDC014889 (assembly GCF_043081205.1). Classification (NCBI taxonomy): domain Bacteria; kingdom Bacillati; phylum Actinomycetota; class Actinomycetes; order Kitasatosporales; family Streptomycetaceae; genus Streptomyces; species Streptomyces sp. NPDC014889. Next base: position 204,737 of record NZ_JBIBWH010000011.1, on the reverse strand, counting down.
ACGGGTCTGCATCTACATGTAGATGCAGATGCCCGACTCGGTGCTGACCTACGGGTGAACGGCGGGAGCGGACTTCATGTCGCCGCTCCCGCCGTCAACGCTGGCGCTGACGAGTGTCAGGCCTGCTCGCCCTCGGCGGCCGGCGCCTCGGCAGCGGCAGGAGCCTCCGCGGCGGGAGCCTCCGGGGCCTCCTCGGCGGGAGCCTCCGCAGCCGGGGCCTCCGCAGCCGGGGCCTCCGCAGCGGGAGCCTCCGCAGCCGGGGCCTCCTCGGCCTTCTTCTCGCCCTCGAGCAGGTCGCGCTCCCACTCGGCGAGCGGCTCGCCCGCGGCCTTCTCGCCCTTGCCCTCGGTGGCGACACCGGAGCGGGCGATGAGGCCCTCGGCGACCGCGTCGGCGATCACACGGGTGAGCAGAGTGACGGAGCGGATCGCGTCGTCGTTGCCCGGGATCTTGTAGTCGACCTCGTCGGGGTCGCAGTTGGTGTCGAGGATGGCGACGACCGGGATGTTGAGCTTGCGGGCCTCGCCGACCGCGATGTGCTCCTTCTTGGTGTCCACGATCCAGACGGCGCTGGGCACCTTCTGCATCTCGCGGATACCACCGAGGGTCTTCTCCAGCTTGGCCTTCTCGCGGGAGAGGACCAGGAGCTCCTTCTTGGTCAGACCGGAGGCCGCGACGTCCTCGAAGTCGATCTGCTCGAGCTCCTTCAGGCGCTGCAGGCGCTTGTAGACGGTCGAGAAGTTGGTGAGCATGCCGCCCAGCCAGCGCTGGTTGACGAAGGGCATGCCGACGCGGGTGGCCTGCTCGGCGATGGCCTCCTGCGCCTGCTTCTTCGTGCCGACGAACATGACCGTGCCGCCGTGGGCGACGGTCTCCTTGACGAACTCGTAGGCGCGGTCGATGTACGACAGCGACTGGAGCAGGTCGATGATGTAGATGCCGTTGCGCTCGGTGAAGATGAAGCGCTTCATCTTCGGGTTCCAACGGCGGGTCTGGTGACCGAAGTGGACGCCGCTCTCCAGCAGCTCCCGCATCGTGACGACGGCCATGGCCGTACTCCTTGAGTTTCTCGGTTGTGCCGCGGATGCCGGATGGCTTCCGCGCCTGACGCCCTGGTGCGCCGTGCCACGAGGGACCGAGGGGCGCTGACACCGGCCGTCTCCGGTCCGGGTGTCGGGGCGTGCGAAGTCGACCCGGTGACCCGGGTCGCCACCAGAAGTGTACGGGACCCGCGGGGCGCCGGGTGACGCCGCTGTCCACAACGGGTGAGTCGTCCACAGCCTCCGGCCGCCGGCGGCGGGGTGCGGGACGGTGGGCACATGGTTCTGATGCGTGCGACGCGATGGCCGGCCGACGGCGCCCGGCGGGGACGTCTGCCCAGGTGGACGGCGGTGATGGCGGCCTCGGTGGTGCTGGTGACCTCGGTGGCGCTGGTGGCGCTCGCGGCCTCGACGGCACCGGCGGGTTCGGTGGTGTGGACGGCCTGGACGGGTGACGGTCCTGCCGCGCCGGCCGATCCCGGGTCCGGTCCCGGCTCCGGTCCGGGGTCCGCTCCCGGCTCCGGTCCGGGGTCCGGCTCCGGGGCCGAATCCGGGGAAGGTGAGGCCCCGGTACCGGCCGTGGGCCGGGTGTGGCCGGTCGGGGTGCGCCCCGGGGTGCTGCGCGGCTGGGATCCCCCGGCGACGGTCTACGGACCCGGGCACCGGGGCGTGGACCTGGCCGCGCCGCCGGGCGCGCCGGTCCGGGCGGTGGCGGCGGGGCGGGTGTTCTTCGCGGGCCCGGTGGCCGGCAGGGGCGTGGTGTCGATCGAGCTGACGGGCACCGGCGAACCACCGCTTCGGACGACGTACGAGCCGGTGACGGCGTCGGTGAAACAGGGCGACGAGGTGGCGGTGGGCGCCGTCGTCGGCACGGTGGAGGCCACGGGCCGGCACTGCGAGGCTTCGTGCGTCCACTGGGGCCTACTGCGCGGCAGGACCTATCTGAACCCCCTCCTCCTGCTCCCTCCCTGGCTCCTGAACGGGCCGACGAGACTTCTGCCGGTACTGGGGGGCGCCACCGCCCCGGCCGCGGCGGGCGGGGCGAACACACCTCGCCGTGGGCGAGCGTGTCCCGCGCACAAGGCGCGGCACGCCGCCGTCGTCAGGGTCAGCCGCAGACGCCGCGCAGGGCCATTCCGACCGCGGCCTCGGCGATGGCGGCCGGATCCTCCGCGGCGCCCAGCTCGATGCGCCGCACCGCCGCGTCCACGACGCCCTGGAGCAGCATCGCCGCCAGCCGCGGCTGCTCGTGGCCCAGCTCGCCCAGCGCCTCCACGATCATGGCGACGAGTCCGCCGTGGGCGGCCCGGATCTTCTCCCGGGCGCCCCCGTCCAGCTCGCTCGCCGAGATCGCCACGACGGCCCGGTGCCGCCGGTCCCCGACCAGCTCAAGCTGCTTGCGGACATACGCCTCGACCTTGGCCGCCGGCCCGTCGGCGCAGGCCATGGCGGCCTCGACCTCCGCGGCCCAGACCGGGAAGTCGGCCTCGCACAGCTCCTCGACCACGGCCGCCCGCGATCGGAAATACTCGTACACCGACGACCGCGCGAGCCCCGTCCGCTCCGCCAGGGCCGGGAAGGTCAGCGCCTCCGTCCCTCCCTCGGACAGCAGGGTCCGCGCCGCGTCCAGCAGGGCGGCTCGCTGCATCGACCGGTGCTCGGCCACGGAGGCCGCTCGAATCCTTGGCACGTCAACCACTTTACGGACGTGCCACCCGGACCGGGAGTGACTCCGCCCGGGTCAGCGGCCGAAGCCGGCCAGCTTGGCCCTCAGCTGGAGCACCGATTTGGTGTGGATCTGGCTGACCCGGCTCTCGGTCACACCGAGCACGTGGCCGATCTCGGCGAGTGTCAGGCCCTCGTAGTAGTAGAGCATCACGACGGTCTTCTCCCGCTCGGGCAGCGTGTTGATCGCCCGGGCCAGGAACGTGCGCAGCTCCCGGTCCTCGGCCACCTCCACCGGATTGTCGGCGGCGGTGTCCTCCAGCGTGTCCATCAGGCTCAGCCGGTCGCCGCCCTCGCCGCCGACATGGAGCAGCTCCTCCAGCGCCACCACGTTGGCCAGCGACAACTGGCTGAAAACAGCGTGCAGATCGTCGACCGCGATGCCCATCTCGGCGGCCACCTCGACCTCCGTCGGGGTACGCCGCAGCCGGGCCTCCAAGGTCGCGTACGCCCGCTCCACGTTCCGCGCCTTCTGCCGCACCGAGCGGGGGATCCAGTCCAGTGCCCGCAGCTCGTCGATCATCGCGCCGCGGATCCGCGTGATCGCGTAGGTCTCGAACTTGATCTCCCGCTCGATGTCGAACTTCTCGATCGCGTCGATGAGCCCGAAGACCCCGGAGGAGACGAAGTCGGCCTGCTCCACATTGGGTGGCAGGCCGACGCTCACCCGGCCCGCCACGTACTTCACGAGCGGCGAGTAGTGCAGGATCAGCTGCTCCCGCAGCCGGTCGTCCCCCGTCGCCTTGTACGACCGCCACAGCTCCTCGAGCGTCGAAGGAGCGGGCGGCCGCACGCTGCCACCGTCACGGGCGGCTGGGGGGATCGCCGCCCGGTCGGGCCCGGAGGTGTGCTGGGGCATTAGTCGCCTTGTGTCGTTCTGCCCTGGAATGCGGGCGTCTGAGTGATCTGCCGGTCTGAGTCGTTCTGTGGTCCGAACCACGTGAGCGTAGCGTGACTGAAGTGTCGCGGTGCGCTAAGGGCGGGCCGCGAAGCGTGCGCAGATTCGTTCCGCGATACGCCCCGCCGCGCCACTTCAGTCACCCTGAGTGACCACCACGACGCCCAACTGCGGGAATCCCCACCGGTGTCGGGCCTCCCCCGGACGGCCGAACACGCTCGGTCAGCACCGCTCGCGGCCCTCCCGGGCCGAGATCAGCGCCTGGCGTGTCAACTTCCATCCCTCGCCATGTCGTTCGACATAACCCAGGGACCGGAGTTCGTACAGTCTCGCGATCGCGTCGTCCACGGTCGTCCGGGCCCCGCGCGCGATCTCGTCCGGCGTCGCCCCGCCGCACGCCGGCAACGCGGCCAGAACCTGCCGGGCGTCCGGTTCCAGCAGGTCGCGCGGGAGTACGGGACCGCGCCGGTCCGGGGCGAGCTCCCCCATGTCGCCGACGAGTTCGACGACCTCCGCGACATCGGTGACCAGCACCGCCCCGCCGCGCACGAGTTCGTGGACACCGGCGGAGAGCGCGCTGGTGGCCGGGCCGGGCACCCCCATGGTGTGCCGTCCGAGCCGCTGCGCCGCCCGCGCGGTGACCAGCGATCCGCTGCGGTGGGCGGCCTCGACCACCACCGTGCCCCGGGTGAGCGCCGCGATCACCCGGTTGCGGACGATGAACCGGCTCGGGGTCGGGTGGTCACCGGGCGGCAACTCGCCGACCACCAGACCCTGCTGCGCGATCCTGGTGATCAACTCGGTGTGCCCGCGCGGATAGGGCCGGTCGACGCCGCAGGCCAGGACGGCGACGGTGGCGCCGCCCGCGGCGAGCGCCCCGCGGTGGGCGGCGCCGTCGACTCCGTAGGCGCCGCCGGAGACCACGACCCAGCCGTGCTCCGCGAGGCCGGCGGCGAGGGCCGCGGCCATGTGGGCGCCGTACTGGGTGCAGGCGCGGGCACCTACGACCGCGACCGAGCGCAGCGCCCATATCCGCAGGCTGGGCCTGCCGCGCACCCACAGTCCCGTGGGCCGCGCGTCGCCGAGGTCGTCGAGCTGGGCGGGCCACTCGGTGTCCCCGGGCCGCACGAACCGCACCCCGGCCTCCCGCGCCGCGGCGAGGTCCCGTCCGGGCTCGGCCCGTGCCGCCCGGGCGCACAGCCCCGCCCACCGCTTGTCCGACACCCCGGCGAGCCGCGGGGCGCCGTCGCGCAGCCGCCGGGCCACCTCCACCGCCCCGAACTCCCGCAGCCACCGCCCGCCTGCCTCGTCCCCGGGCTCGAGGACCCGGCTCAGGAAGACCCGGGCGAGCAGTTCGCCGTCGTGGGGCGGGACGGTGTTCACACCGGTGCTCCGATGGCCATGGGCACGCCCCGGGGCACTCCGGTGCGCAGTTGCAGGGCCAGGGCGACGTCCGACGCGTCGGGCCGGTCGTGGCCTGCGAGGTCGGCGACCGTCCAGGCGACCCGCAGGACACGGTCGAGTCCCCGCGCGGTGAGGACACCCCGCTCCAGGCCGCGCTCGGCCTCGTCCATGGCACCGGCCGCGGCCTGCCAGCGGCTGCGCAGCTCGCGGCCGGGCACCTCGCTGTTGGTCCGCCACGGCGTGCCCGCGAGCCGGGCCGCCGTGCGTTCCCTGGCGGCCCGCACCCGGTCGGCCACCGCCGCCGTGGTCTCGCCCCCGGCCTCGCGCCGGGCGAGTTCGGAGCGGGTGACCGGGTCGACCTCGACCCGCAGGTCGACCCGGTCGAGCAGCGGCCCGGACAGTCTGGCCTGGTAGCGGCGGACCGCCGAGGGCGGGCACTCGCACAGGGCGTCCCGCAGCGAGAACCGTCCGCAGGGGCAGGGGTTGGATGCGAGCACCATCAGGAACTTCGCCGGGTAGCGCACCACCCCGGCACTGCGGGCGATCACCACATGACCCGCCTCCAGGGGCTGCCGCAGGGCGTCGAGCGCGTGGCTGCTGAACTCGGGGGTCTCGTCCAGGAAGAGCACCCCGCGATGGGCCAGCGACACGGCCCCCGGCCTGGCGACGCCCGGACCGCCCCCGACGAGGGCCTGCATGGTGGCGGAGTGGTGCGGGGCGCAGTAGGGGGCGAGGTCGATCAGCGGTCTGCCCGGCGGCAGGAGTCCGGCCACCGAGTGGATCGCCGTCACCTCCAGGGACTCCCCCCGGGCGAGGCGGGGCAGCAGGGCGGGCAGCCGCTCGGCGAGCATGGTCTTGCCCGCGCCCGGCGGCCCTTCGAGGAACAGGTGGTGCGCCCCGGCCGCGGCGACCTCCACCGCCGTACGGGCCGAGATCTGGCCGACGACGTCGGCGAGGTCGTGCCCCTGGTCCTGCTGGGCGGCGCCCATGCTGTGCATTCCGGCGGCCGCGCCCGTGCCGGGCAGGCGCAGGCCCGCAAGCAGCGGGTCCGGGCGTCCCTGCTCGTCCGGATCCTCCTCGGGCACGGGCTCGTCGGTCAGCACCGCGATCAGCTGCCGCAGGCTGCGGACGCCGAGGACGGAGACGCCGGGCACCAGCGCGGCCTCGGCGGCGGCGCACTCGGGCACGACCATCTGCTCGTACCCGGAGTCGGCGGCGGCCAGCACCGCCGGCAGGATGCCCCTGACCGGACGCACCCGACCGTCCAGGCCGAGCTCCCCGATCATCACGATGTCGGCGAGCACCCGGGGGTCGATCCGTTCGGCGGCGCCGAGCACCGCACAGGCCACGGCCAGGTCGAAACCGCTGCCGGCCTTGGGCACCGAGGCCGGGCTGAGTCCGACGGTGAGCTTCTTCTGCGGCCATTCGCCTCCGGAGTTGACCACCGCGGCCCGCACCCGGTCCCGGCTCTCGGTCAGGCTCTTGTCCGGCAGGCCCACCAGGGTGAAGGCGGCGACGCCCGGTTCCAGGTCGGCCTGGACCTCGACGACCACGCCCTCGACACCGACGAGGGCCACGGAGCACGTACGCGCGAAGCCCATCAGGCGGCCCCCCGTACGTGCTCGACCACGGGGGCGCCGCGCCGCGGCAGCAGGACGCCGACCAGGTCGATGCGGACGCCTCCCGGCGGCACCCCTCCGTGGGACTGGATCCAGCGTTCCGCGAGGCCGCGCAGCCGCTCCGCCTTCTCCGGCGTGACCGCGGCCATCGGATGTTCGAAGAGCCCCTCCCGGCGGGTCTTCACCTCGCAGACGACCAGGACGTCGCCGTCCCGGGCCACGATGTCGATCTCACCGGTCCTGCCGCAGCGCCAGTTGCGCTCCAGGACCGTCATGCCGGCCCCGGTCAGCCGCCGGGCCGCCAGGCCCTCTCCGTACCTGCCGAGCGCGCTTCGTGCGTTCATGTCGGCACCACCTCCGGCGCCCACGGTCACGCATCCGCCCCGCCGGAGTGGATCTTGGTGGGCTACTCACCGGTTGTGGACAACGCCGTCACTCACGCGAGTCACAGCGATCGGGCGATATCGAGTGGGGCGACACCGCCCCTCACCCGCTCGGCAGCTCCAGATCGCTCTTGTTCAGCTCCTCGATGTTCACGTCCTTGAACGTAAGGACGCGTACCTGCTTCACGAACCGGGCCGGCCGGTACATGTCCCACACCCAGGCGTCGGCCATCGACACCTCGAAGAACACCTCACCCTGCACCGAGTGGACCTGCATCTCGTAGTCGTTGGTGAGGTAGAAGCGCCGCTCGGTCTCGATCACGAATTTGAACAGACCGACGACATCGCGGTACTCCCGGTAGAGCTTGAGCTCCATCTCGGTCTCGTACTTCTCGAGGTCCTCGGCGCTCATGGCATGTTCCCCTTCAGCCGTGCGATCCCACCATTGTGCGCCAGTCCCATGAGGCCCTAGACGATTTCGGTGTCGAGGGTAACGGGCCCGGCCGGGGGACCTTCGTCGAGCAGTCTGCGCAGCAGCTCGGCGAGTCTGGTCGGATACACCGTCTCATGTGCCCGGATCAGTTCCTGACACGTCCACCAGCGCGCTCCGGCGACGCTGCGCCGCTCCAGCTCCGTCAGGGCCGTGGCCTCGACCGCCGTCCGGTCCGTACGGGCCAGGTAGTACCACTCATCCTGGTTCCAGCGTCGGCCCGCGAACGGGAACGAGCACGTCCGGCGCCACAGCACCGGGCCGAGTTCGACCTCGGTGATGCCGGTCTCCTCGGCGAGTTCCCGCAGGGCGGCCTCCTCGCGCGTCTCGGCGCCCTCCAGGCCGCCGCCCGGGGTGAACCACCAGTCGTCGGCCGGGTCGTCCGGCTCGTGGCCGTGCAGCAGCAGGATGCGGTCCTCGGGGTCGAGCAGGACCACCCGCGCGACCTTGCGCAGTCCGCCGCGGAGGCCGTCCGCGCCCTCGGCGCCCTCGGCGTCCTCAGCGAGCACCGGCCGGCTCCGTCCGGGTGCGGGCGCGGGAGCGGCCCAGCCGCGCCGCGATCGGGCCGTAGGCTCCCCCGACGAGGACCAGCGCGGCGCCCGCCACGATCATCGTGGTGATGGTGCGCAGCGGGCCCGGCCGGGAGAGGGAACCGAGCGCCTCGAAGCCGCTGGGGCGCTCCAGCAGACCCTTCATGGGCCAGACGACGGCGTCGACCCGGGCGTCCACGGCGTCGCGCGAGACGGTGCCCGTGGCCGCGTCCGTGAGGTGGGCGGTGGAGTCCAGGGAGCCGTGGCGTTCGTCGCCGAGCAGGAACAGCCGGCCCTCGGGGACCTTCACGGTCGGGAAGCCGCCGGCCTCGGCGACGGCGCCCTTCAGGTACGGCTCGTCGACCTGCTCGCCGTTGACGGTCAGCCTGCCCTTCTCGCAGCAGGAGACGGTGTCGCCGCCGACGGCGACCACGCGTTTGATCACGGCGGAGTTCTGCACCCAGTTCTTGTCGTGGAAGACGACCACGTCGCCGCGGTGCACCTGATCGCCGTCGACCCGCTGGGCCAGCACCCGGTCGCCGATGCCGATCGTCGGCGTCATCGAACTGGTGGGCACGGTGTACGGACGGTAGATCACCGCCGCCCACACGAACCCCGCGAGGAACAGCACCAGCCCCACGGCCACGGCAAGTCCGGACAGCCTCTGTCCGGCCTTTCCACCCACCGGGTTCCCGTCTGTGCCACCGCTGCGCGGGGCCGTACGCGTCGTGCTCTCACCACCCATGGACCCGCACCTTACCCGTCGGTACCGGGACGGGGCAGCCCCTCCTTCCCGGCCACCGCCGCACGCTCCACAAGGGCTTCACAACGGTGGACGGAGGAGCGGAAGCCGCCGCGAGCGGGGCTCAGCGGCTTCCGGTGGCCGTCGTCGGCGTGCCCGTGCCGGCCGCGGCCTTCGCGGCCCGCCTGCGCCGCCACACCGCCACCGGCACGACCGCGGTCAGGGCCACGCCCTCGGGGGCCACCGACAGGGCGCCCGCCGCCGAGGACTGCTGGTTGATGCCCTGCTGGTCGAAGGTGTCCGGAACGGGCAGCGTGCCCCAGCGGTTGATCGGCCAGGCCTTGACGATGGCACGGCCTACGACGTCCTTGACCGGGACCATGCCGTGGTTCGCGTCGCTCTGGTTGTAGCGCGAGTCCCGGGAGTTCTGCCGGTGGTCGCCCATGACCCAGATGAAGCCCTTGGGCACGTGCACCTTGAACTGGCCGCCCTGGTCGTCGACGCTGCACGGCGTGTTGCCCGCGTAGACGTACGACTGCTCCTCCAGCGGCTTGCCGTTGACCAGCAGCGGGCCGGTGTTCTTGCACTCGACGGTGTCGCCGCCGACACCGACGACGCGCTTGATGAGGTCCTTCTCCTCCGCGGACGGCATCAGGCCGATCCAGCTGAGCACCGTCTGCAGCGCGTTCGGGCTGGCCGCCGGCTCGCCCGCCAGCCAGTCGTCCGGGTCGTGGAAGACGACGACCTCGCCGCGCTCGGGCTCGGAGCCGAACCACGGCGTCAGCTTGTCGACCAGGACGCGGTCGCCCCGCTGAAGAGTGTTCTGCATCGAGTCCGAGGGAATCGAGAACGCCTGCACGAGGAAGGTCTTGATCAGCAGCGCCAGTACCAGCGCGATACCGATCAGGATGGGCAGCTCCTTCCAGAAGGAGCGGGGCTTCTTCTGCTCGGAGGCGCCCCCGCTCCCCTGGTCACCGCCGTCGTTGTACTCCGTCACCGTGCCGTCCTCGGCTGCTTCGCTCTCACTCCCGGAGGCCACGGCGCTGCGCGCAGCGGGGTCCGCCGCTCCCTCGGGGTGTCCGCGGTGCTCCTCGCCGTCGTGTCCGGACCGTGCGCCGACCGCCACATCCCCCACGCCAACTCCTCACTCCGTGCCGCCGCCTGCCCCATGCGCGGCGCAGGCCCACCACTCCCATAACGAGCGGGAGTTCCGCAGGGCTCGGGAGTCGAACCGATCCGTTCGGATCGTCTGGGGCAACCCTATGCGACAGCCGGGGAGCAGCGGTCGATGCCGCCGCCGCGTCGGGCACCGACGAAAAGGTTTTCGGCTCCCTCAGCATGGTCCAGTGGCCGACGGGCCAGCCGATGACCATGGCACGCCCCACCACGGACTTCTCCGCGACGGTGCCACCGTACGGGGTGTCCTGGTGGGCCCGCGAGTCGGCGGAGTTGTCCCGGTGGTCGCCCATCACCCACAGCCGGCCCGGGGGGACGGTGATGTCGAACTGGGTGTTGGAGGGTGCGTTGCCCGGGTGGAGGTAGTCCCCCTCGCTCAGGGGAACGCCGTTGACGGTCATCCTGCCCTGCGTGTCGCAGCACTTGACGTGGTCACCGCCTACGCCGACGACCCGCTTGATGAGGTCCTTCTCGTCGTCGGAGGGCAGCAGGCCGATGAAGGTCAGGCCCTGCTTGACCTGCTTGACGCCCACCGGGTCGTCCTTGTGGGCGGTCTGCTCGCCGGCCAGCCAGCCGCCCGGGTCGTGGAAGACGACGACGTCCCCGCGCTGCGGCTTGGCGCCGAACCACGGGGTGAACTTGTCGACCAGGACCCGGTCGCCGATCCGGATCGTCTGCTCCATGGAACCGGACGGGATCACGAAGGCCTGCACGAGGAAGGTCTTCAGCACCAGGGCTATCAGCACGGCGACGCCGACGAGGAGCGGTATCTCCCGGACCGCGGAGCGCCTGCGCCGCCGCTTGACCTTGCGCTGCAGCTTGCGCCGCTCGGCGCGGGTGCGGCCGCCGGCCTGACTCGCGGCGCGCCGTGCCCCGGTGGGGAGCAGGTTGTCGGCGGCGTTGGCGGAGACGCCGCGCGGTCGGCCGCGGCTACCCATGGGTGCCGTCCGCTGGGCCGGCGGCGGGCACGCGCGCGTACGCGTCCGGGCGGTGCAGGTGGGTCCGGTGGCCGAAGGGCCAGACGATCCAGTCGGCCCGGCCGATCACCTCGCCGACCGGGATCATGCCGCCGCCCGGCGAGCCCAGATGGTCGCGCGAGTCACTGGAGTCGCCGCGGTGGTCGCCGAGGACGAACAGGGTGCCCTCGGGCACGACGACGTCGAAGGGCACGATGGACGGGCTGTCACCGGGGTAGAGGAACGCCGACTCGTCGGCCGACCGGCCGTTCACCTGGATTCTGCCCTCCTTGTCACAGCAGACCACATGGTCTCCGCCTACACCCACAACGCGTTTGATGTAGTCGCCGTCCCCGAAGTACCCGGTGCCGTCGAACACGACGACATCGCCGCGCCGCGGCACGGCTCCGAAACGGTACGCCAACTTGTTTACGGCAACGCGGTCCCCGATCCTCAATCCCGGCTCCATGGATCCGCTCGGAATCTCGAACGGCTGGATCACGAACGTGTTGAGGAGCAGCAGGAGGACCAGGCAGCTCAGCGCGGTCAGGGTGATCCTCGCGCCGGGAAGCCACTCGGTGATCCACGAGATCAACGCGAAACGCGACCGTTCCTCCGGCCCCCGCGTCCCCGGGGTCTTCCCGGGTTCCGCGTCACAAGGGCGGGAGGAGCGGTCGCGCTCCGTCTGCTGTGCTTCGGTGTCCATCGGGGCCGAATGTTATCCGGCCCCGCCATGAACTCCGGGAGGCGCTCAGTTGTCGCGCTTCTCCTTGATCTTCGCGGCCTTGCCGCGCAGCTCACGCAGGTAGTACAGCTTGGCGCGGCGCACGTCGCCCCTGGTGACGAGCTCGATCTTCTCCACGATCGGGGTGTGCACCGGGAAGGTGCGCTCGACGCCGACGGAGAAGGAGACCTTGCGGACCGTGAAGGTCTCGCGCACGCCGGAGCCCTGGCGACGGATCACCACGCCCTTGAACTGCTGGACACGGGAGCGGTTGCCCTCGATGACGCGGACGTGGACGTTGACGGTGTCGCCCGGGCGGAAGGCCGGGACGTCCTCGCGCAGCGACGCGGCGTCGACGGAGTCGAGCAGGTGAGACATTTCGTCTGCTTTCTTCGCTGATGCCACAGGTCATCAACGGGAACTAGATCTACGGGATGGGTGCCGCGCGGGTCGGAACGGGCGTCGTGTCCCCCTGTGGCAGGGGCGCACGCCGGACGGCGCACAGCAGCGGCCTATTCTTCCACGTCGTCGGTCCTGCGCCAAAATCGGCCGTGCGTCCCGCCCCCGGGGTCCGGCGCCCAGCCCAGGATGGACAGCATCTCGCGGTCCTTCTTGTCGAAGACCTTCGGGTCGCAGCGCTCGATGAGGTCGGGCCGGTGGGCCGTCGTACGCCGCAGCGCCTCGTCGCGCCGCCAGCGGGCGATCTTCCCGTGGTGGCCGCTGAGCAGCACCTCGGGGATGCCCTGGCCGCGCCAGAGCGGCGGCTTGGTGTAGACGGGGCCCTCCAGGAGGTTGGCCATGGTGCCGGGCGCGAAGGAGTCGTCGCGGTGCGACTCGGCGTTGCCGAGGACGCCGGGCAGCAGCCGCGCCACGGCCTCGGTGACGACCAGTACGGCCGCTTCGCCGCCGGCCAGGACGTAGTCGCCGATGGAGACCTCGTACACGGGCATGCGGGTGGCGTACTCGTCCATCACCCGGCGGTCGATGCCCTCGTAGCGGGCCGGTGTGAAGATCAGCCAGGGGCGCTCGGAGAGCTCCACGGCGAGTTCCTGGGTGAACGGGCGGCCGCTGGGCGTCGGGACGATGAGCGCGGGCGCGTGGGAGCCGGCCTCGTAGCCGTCGGCGAGGACGGTGTCCAGGGCGTCGCCCCAGGGCTCGGTCTTCATGACCATGCCCGGACCGCCGCCGTAGGGCGTGTCGTCGATCGTGTGGTGGCGGTCGTACGTCCAGCCGCGCAGATCGTGGACGTGCACGTTCAGCTGTCCACGCGCGCGTGCCTTGCCGACGAGGGAGACGTTCAGGGGTTCCAGGTACTCGGGGAAGATCGTGACGACGTCGAGCCGCATCAGGACTCGTCCTCCGCGTTCTTTGCAGTCTCCGCGTGCGTGCGGGAGGGGGCGCCGGGCGCGCCGGCGTCCTCGTCGGGCTCGGAGCGGTCGTCGATGAGGCCGGGCGGCGGGTCGACGACGGCCCGCTGCTCCTCCAGGTCGATCTCGGTGACGATCTCCCCGACGAAGGGGATCATCACCTCGGTGCCGTCCGGACGCTCGACGATCAGCAGGTCCTGGGAGGGCAGATGGGAGATCTCGGTGATCCGGCCGATCTCCGTGCCGTCCGTGAGGACGACGTCGAGGTCGATCAGCTGGTGGTCGTAGTACTCGTCCTCTTCCTCGGGCAGTTCCTCGGGGTCGACCTCGGCGATCAGGAGGATGTTGCGCAGGGCCTCGGCGGCGGTGCGGTCGCGCACGCCCTCGAAGCGCAGCAGGAGGCGGCCGCTGTGGACGCGGCCCGTCTCGATGGTCAGCGGGCCGGCGGACGCCGGGTCGGTGGCCAGGACGGCGCCGGGAGCGAGCCGCAGTTCGGGCTCGTCGGTACGTACCTCCACGGTGACCTCGCCCTTGATGCCGTGGGCGCGGCCGATCCGTGCGACTACCAGCTGCACGTGGAAGATCTCCTGTCGAAACGTCAGAACGCGAGCCGCCGGGCGGCTCATACGACTACGGGCCGGGGACGGCCCAGCGGCCCTCCCCGGCCCGAGCCGGTTGCGAAAAGCGTCAGCGGACGTGGTCCACGTCGACGAGGTCGACACGGACTCCGCGGCCGCCGATGGCGCCCACGACGGTGCGCAGGGCACGCGCGGTGCGGCCGTTGCGGCCGATCACCTTGCCGAGGTCGTCCGGGTGGACCCGGACCTCGAGCACGCGCCCGCGGCGCAGGTCGCGCGAGGCGACCTGCACATCGTCGGGGTTGTCGACGATGCCCTTCACGAGGTGCTCAAGCGCCTCCTCGAGCATGCTGCTCAGGCCTCGGTCGACTCAGCCGAAGAAGACTCGGCGCCGGCCTCGTCCTTCTTCTCAGCCTTCTTCTTCTGGGTGATGGCCTCACCCTTGTTCTCGTCGTCACCACCGAGGGCCTCGAACGACGGGCGGGTGGCCTTCTCGGCCGGCTGCAGCAGCGGCGCGGGGGCGGGCTCGCCCTTGAACTTCTGCCAGTCGCCGGTCTTCTTCAGGATGGCGAGCACGGGCTCGGTCGGCTGGGCGCCGACGGAGAGCCAGTACGCCACACGCTCGGCGTTGACCTCGATGCGCGAGGGGTTCTGCACCGGGTGGTACAGACCGATCTCCTCGATGGCCCGGCCGTCACGGCGGGTACGGGAGTCGGCGACGACGATGCGGTAGTGAGGCGAACGGATCTTGCCCAGACGCTTCAGCTTGATCTTGACTGCCACGGGAGTGGGTTCTCCTGGATTTGACGTGGTTGGGCACGGCGGAGACGCCGCGTGGGGTTGCGGTACCCGAGTGCCCGACGGACGCGTCAGCCGGAGGAGAGAGGGGTCCTGTGCGGCTGTCGAGTACAGCTAGCCATTGTGCCACACCCGATGGGCCGCTTTCCGCGCGGAGGGTGCGGGGCCGCTTCCGGGCACGACTGAACGGCACCCGGCGTTCCGGGTGCCGTGGAATGCGGGCGCCTGCCCACTTTCCGGCGGGGGCGCCGCCCTGCACGGCGGCGCCCCGCGCACGTCCCGCCGCTCGTCCGGCACCCACGAGATGCCGGGACGCGGCCGGCCGGTCAGCCGGCCGCCGCGCCCACCGGCTCCGGGATCCTGAACGGCTTGCCGCAGCCGCCGCACATGATCGGGGCCTGGGCCAGGACCGAGGGGACGACCCGCACATTGCGACCGCAGTCGCAGACCGCCTTGACCCTGACCCCGCCGCCGGAGGAGCCGTGCCGGGCGGCCGGTCCGCGGAAGCTGCGGCCGGTGTCGGTGGAGGTGGCGGCCGAGTGCGCCTTCAGCGCACGCTGGAGCCGCTCGATCGTCGGACGGTAGCGCCGCTTCGCCTCGGGACTGAGCGTGACCAGCGAGAAGCCGCTGCTCGGATGCGGCTCCTCGGGGTGGTCGAGGCCCAGCTCCTCGGAGATCGCGAGGAACCTGCGGTTGTGGTAGCGGCCGGCACGGGACGTGTCGCGTACGCCGCGCGCGGCGGCTACGCCATGGACTGCCTCGTGAAGCAGTCGCTCGAAGGAGAGTTCGTGTCCGCATGCGGACGAGGACTCCCCGATCAGGGACTCGGGCGCGGCAAGGTCCGGCAGCTCGGGGTGGTACCGCTGAATGTCGGCCCACGCCTGCGCCAGCTCTGCGGCGAGAACAGGTGGTGTCGTGCTCACGTAATGACAACGAGCCGGAGGGCCCCTGTGTTCCTATTCCGGGGCATCCCAAATAATTTGCACGTACCCGTCAGTCGTCACTGATGCGTCCTGACGAGGGCGGGTGCGCTGATCTGCGGAGAAGCCGCACAGCTCCCCCCAAGGTGGTGCGCAAGGGGAGTACGCACCGGCGCGTACGCCTTTCCCGCACGCCGGGGGGACGGGATCGCGCCACGCGCAAGAGGCGTTTCGGCCGCTTCCCGGGCCAAAGAGCCCCAACCGGTCGGAGCCCCGACGTTACCGGGTGCGCGCCCGGCGCCGGCCACCGGGCCACGGGACAGCCGACTTCCGGCCACGTCGATCCCGGGCCCAGGTTGCCGGGACGTGAAATCCCGGCCCGTACCGCCCCAGGACGCAAGCGGAGCCCCGCGACCCCTGGACGCGAGGGAGGGCTCGGAGTTACCTGGCATGGGGGAAGTGGGAGCGCACTGCACGGGGGCCACGGAACCGGGCACAACGGCAGCACTCGGCGGATAGGGGCGCCCATCCATGACACCTGCGCTCATGCGGCAGCACTTACGGCACACGGCAACCGAACCCGGCGCGGAGCCACGCGCACGCGCGCGCGACTGGTCCGAGATCCAGGAGCGGATGCTGGTCCCGCTCCACGAGGCCGTCTACACGCGACTGGAAGTGGGCTCCGGCACCCGGCTGCTGGCCCTCGGCTGCGGCTCCGGGCTCGCCCTGCTCCTGGCCGCGGCGAGGGGCGCGACGGTCACCGGCGTCGACCGCTCCCGCCCGGAGCGGCTCGCCCTCGCCCGGCAGCGGCTGCTGCCGGAGCCGTGGGACACGCGCACGCGTACGGCCGCACGGATCGTCGACGGATCACCGAGGGACGCCGCCGACCCCGGCGGCGTCCCGTACACCCTCGTGACCGCCTTCGAGCCGATCGGCTGCCTCGCGGGCGACTCGGAGGGCCTGGCCGGCCTGCTCGCCGCCGCGACACCGCTCGCCGAGAAGGGGGCGCCCGTGGTCCTGGCCGGCTGGGGACCGCCGGAGCGCTGCGCGACCTCGTCCGTGCTGCGGGTGGCCACCAAGCTCGCCGATCCGCTGCGCAGCCCCGGAAGTTGGCGTCCCGCCCTGCGCGACGACCTGGAGGAGGTGGCCCAGCGCGCCGGCCTGCGGCCCGACGGCTCCGGCCGCGTCGCCTGCCCGTTCGGGTACGCCGATCTCGACAGCGCGGTGCGCGGACTGCTGTCCACGGGGCTGTTCGACGCGGCCGTCGCCGCCACCGACCAAAACCAGGTCGACAAGGAACTCACCGAGGCGCTGCACGCGCACCAGCGGCCGGACGGCACCGTGTGGATGCCCAACGTCTTCCGGTACCTGATCGCACGCACGCCCTGAACCTCGCCGGACGAGCCTCACCGGACGCCGCCGTCGGCCTCCGCCTCCTTGCGCAGCCGGGCGACCCCGGCGACCCGGTAGGCGTCGGCCTCCTCCAGCGTCTCGTTCTCCAGCAGCGCCTGCGCCAGCGCGTCCAGCTGCTCCCGGTGATCACGCAGCTTGCGGCACGCCTCCTCGTAGCACTCGTCGACGATGCGCCGCATCTCGCTGTCGATGGCGTCCAGGGTCTGCGGGGCGGCGGCGAGCCCGTAGGCCTGCTGGGCGTCGTCCGGCAGCGCGGAGAGACGGCCCAGGTGCTCGCTCATGCCCCAGCGGGCCACCATCCCGCGCGCGATCGCGGTGACCTGTTCGAGGTCGTGCTCGGAGCCGGTCGTGACCACCCCGTAGACGACGTGTTCCGCCGCCATGCCGCCCAGCGCGCCGATGATGCGGCCCCGCAGGTACTCCTCGGTGTACGCGTACTTGTCGGACTCCGGCGTCGACAGCGTCACCCCGAGCGCCCTCCCGCGCGGCACGATGGTGATCTTGCGAACGGGGTCGGCGCCGGGCTGGAGCATGCCCAGCAGGGCGTGCCCGCTCTCGTGGTAGGCGGTGCGCCTGCGCTCCTCCTCGGGCATCACCAGCGCGCGTTCGGCGCCGAGCTGGACCTTCTCCAGCGCCTCCGAGAAGTCGGTCCGCGTCACCCGCTCCTGCCGCCGCTTGACCGCGAGCAGGGCGGCCTCGTTGGCGAGGTTGGCCAGTTCCGCACCGGTCATGCCCGGAGTCGTACGCGCCACCCGGGCGAGGTCCACGTCCGGGGCGAGCGGGATGTGCCGGGTGTGGATCCGCAGGATCGCCTCACGGCCGCCCCGGTCCGGCGGCGAGACGCTCACCACCCGGTCGAAACGGCCCGGCCTGGTCAGCGCGGGGTCCAGCACGTCGGCGCGGTTCGTGGCGGCGAGCACGATGACGCCCTCCGAACCGGAGAAGCCGTCCATCTCCGTCAGGATCTGGTTCAGCGTCTGCTCGCGCTCGTCGTGCCCGCCCATCGAGGCGCCGCCGCCCCGGGCCCGGCCGATGGTGTCGATCTCGTCGATGAACACGATCGACGGCGCCACCTTGCGGGCCTCCGCGAACAGCTCGCGCACCCGGGAGGCGCCCACCCCCACGATCATCTCGATGAACTCGGACGCCGACGCCGAGAAGAACGGCACACCGGCCTCACCGGCCACGGCCCGCGCGAGCAACGTCTTGCCCGTGCCCGGCGGCCCCGTGAGCAGTACCCCGCGCGGCATCTTCGCGCCCATGTGGCGATAGGCGTCCGGATGCTCCAGGAAGTCGACGACGTCGTCCAGCTCGCCCTTGACCTCGTCGATGCCCGCCACGTCCGCGAACGTGGTGCGCTGGGTGCCCGGCTGGAGTTCGACCGGCCTGGGCGGCGTCTTGCGCCCCAGCAGACCGCCCGCCCCGCCCAGACCCGAGCCGATCCGCCGCGCGAAGAAGATCCACAGCGCCGCCAGCACCACGATCGGCGCCAGCGAGAGCAGCAGGTTCGGCAGCAGGCCGCGCTCCTGCACGACCGGCTGCGCGGTCACCGTCACATGGTGGCTGCTCAGGCTCTGCCAGAGCCTGTCGTCCGCGAAGGCCGGGCGCTGGGTCTTGAACTTGGTGTACGTACCCCCGCCCTGCGGATTGGCCCGGGCACTCCTGAGCCGGCCCTGGATCGCGTCGCCCTTGGAGTAGATCGTGCCGACGTTGCCCGCACCGAGCTGTCTGCTGAACTCGGTGTACGAGATCGTCGGCTCGTGGCCCTGGTTGTAGTAGCTCAGTCCGCCGTAGGCCACCAGGAAGACGATCACCGCGGTGACGAGCAGCCCCCACCACCTGCCGCGCGTTCGCCTGCCACCGGGCCGCCCGGGCGGCTCGTCCGGCGTGCCCTCGGTACGCCACGGCTGGTCAGAGCCATTGCGCGGCGGCGCGGCATTGCTCATATCTGGACGTTACGACACATGGCGTACCCCGGCACGCGCTGAGGGCGCCCCTCCGCGGAAGGGCGCCCTCGGCGTTGTCCAGACGCCGTACGGGTGACACGCGCGTCCCGTACGGCGCTCGGGGTGGGCTCAGCCCATGAACTTCTTGAACTCGTCCGGAAGCTCGAAGTCCTGACCGCCCTGCTGCGGCAGCCCCAGGGCACCGCCGGACTGGGCGGCGGCGCGGCGGGCCGCCTCCTCCTGCTCCCGCTGCTTGCGCTTCATCGGGTTGCCGGAGCGCTGCTTGCCCTTGGCCTTCTTCGGCTGCTTCTTGCTCCGGCCGGGACCGCCGCCCATGCCCGGGATCCCCGGCATGCCGGGCATCCCGCCGCCCTGGGCCATGCGGGACATCATCTTGCGCGCCTCGAAGAACCGCTCGACCAGGTTCTTCACCGCGCTGACCTCGACGCCGGAACCCTTGGCGATACGGGCGCGGCGCGAGCCGTTGATGACGGTCGGGTCCTGGCGCTCGCCCGGGGTCATCGACTTGATGATCGCGGCCGTGCGGTCGACGTCCCGCTCGTCGATGTTGTTGATCTGGTCCTTGATCTGGCCCATGCCGGGCAGCATGCCGAGCAGCTTGCTGATGCTGCCCATCTTCCTGACCTGCTCCATCTGGGCCAGGAAGTCGTCCAGGGTGAAGTCCTGGCCCTTCTTGGACGCCAGCTTGGAGGCCATCTTCTCGGCCTCTTCCTGGCTGAACGTCTTCTCCGCCTGCTCGATCAGGGTGAGCAGGTCACCCATGTCGAGGATGCGGGAGGCCATCCGGTCCGGGTGGAAGGCGTCGAAGTCGTCGAGCTTCTCACCGTTGGACGCGAACATGATCGGCTTGCCGGTGATCTGCCGGATCGACAGGGCCGCGCCACCGCGGGCGTCACCGTCGAGCTTGGACAGCACCACGCCGTCGAAGCCGACGCCGTCGCGGAAGGCCTCGGCGGTGTTGACGGCGTCCTGACCGATCATCGCGTCGACGACGAACAGGATCTCGTCGGGGCCGACGACGTCCCTGATGTCCGCCGCCTGCTGCATCATCTCCTGGTCGATGCCGAGACGGCCGGCCGTGTCCACGATCACGATGTCGTGGACCTGGGTCCGCGCGTGCTCGATCGAGTCCTTGGCGACCTTGACCGGGTCGCCCACGCCGTTGCCCGGCTCGGGCGCGTACACGGCGACGCCGGCGCGCTCGGCGACGACGCTGAGCTGGTTGACGGCGTTCGGGCGCTGGAGGTCACAGGCGACGAGCAGCGGGGAGTGGCCCTGCTCCTTGAGCCACTTGCCGAGCTTGCCCGCGAGGGTGGTCTTACCGGCGCCCTGGAGACCTGCCAGCATGATCACGGTGGGCGGCTGCTTGGCGAAGCGCAGACGGCGGGTCTCCCCGCCGAGGATGGTCACCAGCTCGTCGTTGACGATCTTGAGGACCTGCTGGGCGGGGTTCAGCGCCTTCGAGACCTCGGCGCCGAGGGCGCGTTCCTTGACGTTCTTGATGAACGAACGCACGACCGGCAGGGCGACGTCGGCTTCGAGCAGCGCGATGCGGATCTCGCGCGCCGTGGCGTCGATGTCCGCTTCGCTCAGCCTGCCTTTTCCGCGGAGGTTTTTGAAGGTCGCGCTGAGGCGGTCGGAGAGAGTATCGAACACGGCGGCGTCGGTCCTCGGGGTCGGGGTCGGCAGTCTGAGCGCCTTCCAGGGTATCCGGCTCGGCAAGCAAATCGTCCCTGCCCGCTGATTACGGCGAGCGGACACCCTCACACGACCGTGAGGTCACGGAGGTCACGCCTGCAACGCCGCTTCCAGTTCGCGGGCCGTGGAGGCCGCTTCCCCGGCCGACAGCGGGACGCTCTTGTCGCTCAGGACGTAGAAGGCGTCCACCGCGTTGGCGCCGAGCGTCGACACGTGCGCACTGCGCACCCGTACCCCCGCGTCCTCCAGCGCCCGTCCGATCCGGAACAGCAGCCCCGGCGCGTCCTGGGCGCGGACCTCGATCACGGTGGCGTGGCGGGAGGCGGCCGGGGCGATCGTGACCCGGGGCGGGGGTGCGGCCGTGCCGTGGCGACGCGGGTGGGCGGCGTCCCGTTCGGCGAGGCGGCCCGCGATGTCGAGGGAGCCGTCCAGGGCCCGGACGAGGTCGGCGCGCAGCCGGACGGCCTGCGGCAGGGCGCCGTACTCGGCGGCGACGCGCCAGTCCAGCAGGAGCACGGAGCCGCCCCCGACGCCGGCCGGCAGGTCCAGGGGCCGCAGCTCGGCCGCGCGGACGGTGAGCCGGTGGGTGGCCAGTACTCCGGCGACCGCCGGCAGGACGCCGGGCTGGCCGGCGACGGCGATCAGGAGCTCGACGCCGAGCGGCTCGGGCTCCCCCGGGTGCTCCTCGACGGGCGGCTCGGTCCGCGCCCGCAGGGCCAGGGCCGGTCCGCCGGTGCGGAAGGCCTCGATGGCGAGACGTTCCTGCTCGGCGGTGGGCGCGGTGGGCCCGGGCTCGTCGGGGATGTCCCCGGCGAGGACCGCGCGGACCCGTCCGACCAGGTCGGCGACGAGGGAGCCACGCCAGGACGACCAGGCGGCGGGCCCGGTGGCCAGCGCGTCCGCCTCGGTGAGCGCGTGCAGCAGTTCGAGGGTGCTCTGGGTGCCGACCGCCTCGGCGACGGCGCGGACGGTGGCCGGGTCGTCCAGGTCGCGCCGGGTGGCGGTCCGGACGAGCAGCAGGTGGTGGCGTACGAGGGTGGCGAGCACCCGGGTGTCCGCCGGGCCGAAGCCGATGCGCCGGGCCACGGCCGCGGCGACGGGTTCCCCGGCCGCGCAGTGGTCGCCGGGCCGTCCCTTGCCGATGTCGTGCAGCAGCGCGGCGACCAGGAGCAGGTCGGGGCGGCCGACCCGGCGGGTGAGGGCACAGGCGCGTACGGCGGTCTCGATCAGATGGCGGTCGACCGTCCAGCGGTGGACGGCGTTGCGCTGCGGGCGGCAGCGCACCCGCTCCCAGTCGGGCAGGAACCGGGTGATCAGCCCTTCCGCCTCCAGTGCCTCCCAGATCTGCACGGTGGGGCGGCCGGAGCCGAGCAGGGTGACGAGCTGTTCGCGGGCCTCGGCGGGCCAGGGCGTGGGCAGGGGGCACGCGGTGGCCGCGAGGTGCCGTACGGCGCGCGGGGAGAGCGGCAGGCCTGCCTGTGCGGCGGCGGCAGCGGCGCGCAACGGCAGCACGGGGTCGTGTTCGGGACGCGCGGTGCGGGCGAGCCCGACCTCGCCGTCCTGTTCCACCACGCCTTCGGCGAGCGGGGTGCGCTCCGCGATCTGCCGTCCGCCGCCGAGCAGGGCGCGCAGTCTCGGCCGCACGGCGCGCGCCCGGAGCACGCGCCCCACTTCCCGCCAGGTGACGTCACCGGCGTACGAGAGGACGCGTGCCGCCTCGTACACCTGGCGCAGGAGCGCGTCGGCGTCGGGCAGGCCCAGTTCCGCGGCGACCTGGTCCTGGTCCTGCAGCGCGAGCCGGTCGGTGGCGCGGCCGGTCGTCAGATGCAGGACGTCGCGCACGTCGAGCAGCCGGCGGCGGGCGTCGGCGAGGCCCTCGCGCGGGGCGTCCGCGAGCCAGGAGGCGGCGACGGCGCGCAGGGCGGTGGCGTCCCGCAGACCACCGCGGGCCTCCTTCAGATCGGGTTCCAGGAGGTACCTCAACTCGCCCTGCCGCTCGGCGCGTTCGGCGCACAGTTCGCGGAGCGCGGGCAGGCGTCCTGGCGCCTGGTTGCGCCAGTCGGCGAGGATCGCGGTGCGCAGTGCGGTGGTCAGTCCGAGGTCGCCGGCCAGGTGCCGGGCGTCCAGCAGACCGAGCTGGACCCTGAGGTCCTCGCGCGCCGCCGCGCGGGCCTCGGCCGGGGTGCGGACCGCGTGGTCGAGGGAGATGCCGAGGTCCCACACGGGGTACCAGAGGCGGTCGGCGAGGGCGGCGATCTCCTCGGTGCCGCCGCCCTGGTGCAGGAGCAGCAGGTCCAGGTCGCTGCGGGGCGACAGCTCTCCGCGCCCGTAGCCGCCCACGGCGACGAGAGCGATGCCCCGGAGCCCCCCGGCCGCCGCGGTGAACAGCTCCGCGAGCCAGTGGTCGGTCAGTCCGGCGAGCGCGGCTCGGCGCGGTGGCCCGGTGCACGCCCCCTCGGTGAGGAGGCGCAGCCGGGCCGCCGCGTAGCCCTTCTCCGCTTCGCCCCGCACGTCCGCGCGCGTCATCGGCGGCTCCTGTCCTGCGGCCGTCAGAGCGCGTCCGGGCCGCGCTCGCCGGTGCGGACCCGGACCGCCGTCTCGACCGGCACGGACCAGACCTTGCCGTCGCCGATCTTGCCCGTGCGGGCGGCCTTCACGACGACCTCGATCAACTGCTCGGCCTCGTCGTCCTCGGCCAGCACCTCGATGCGGATCTTGGGCACCAGGTCGACGGTGTACTCGGCGCCCCGGTAGACCTCGGTGTGGCCGCGCTGCCGTCCGTAGCCGCTCGCCTCGGTGACGGTGAGGCCGTTGACGCCGAACGACTGGAGGGCCTCCTTGATCTCGTCGAACCGGTGGGGCTTGACCACGGCGGTGATGAGCTTCATGCGTCCACCTTCCTGCTCTGCGTGGCGGCCTTCTTGATCTGCGCGGCGGCCAGGGCCGGGGCGGTGACGGCGGCGACGGCTCCGCCGCCCGCGCCGGTGAGGTCGTACGCGGTCTCGGCGTGCTCGGCCTGGTCGATGCCGGAGACCTCCTGGTCCTCGGTGACCCGCATGCCGATGGTCCGGTCCAGGAGGAAGGCGAGGACCGCGGAGGCGATCAGGGAGTAGGCGAGGACGGCGAAGACTCCGGCGCACTGCTTCCAGAACTGCTCCGGGCCGCCGCCGTAGAACAGGCCCCGGACGGCGGACTGGCCCCTGCCGCTGGCGAAGAAGCCGATCAGCAGGGAGCCGACGACGCCGCCGACCATGTGGACGCCGACCACGTCGAGGGAGTCGTCGTAGCCGAACCGGTACTTCAGGCCGACCGCCATGGCGCACAGGACTCCGGCGACTGCGCCCACGGCCATCGCGCCGAGCGGGGAGACCGCGCCGCCGGACGGGGTGATCGCGACCAGTCCGGCGACCGCGCCCGAGGCGGCTCCGAGGGTGGTGAACGCGCCGTGCCGGATCTTCTCGTAGGCGAGCCAGGCGAGCATGGCGGCGCCGGTGGCGACCTGGGTGTTGACGAACATCAGCGGGCCGACGCCGTCGTCGTTGCCGAGCCAGGAGCCGGCGTTGAAGCCGAACCAGCCGAACCACAGCAGACCCGCGCCGAGCATGACCAGCGGGAGGCTGTGCGGGCGCATCGGGTCCTTCTTGAATCCGATGCGCTTGCCGATGACGAGGATCACGCCGAGTGCCGCCGCTCCGGCGTTGATGTGGACGGCGGTGCCGCCCGCGAAGTCGATCACGCCGAGTTTGTTGGCCCAGCCGCCGGCGCCCCAGACCCAGTGGGCGACCGGGAAGTACACGACCGTGACCCACAGCACCAGGAACAGCGTCCAGGCGCTGAACCTGACCCGGTCGGCGAGGGCTCCGCTGATCAGGGCGGGGGTGATGATCGCGAACATGAGCTGGAAGACGGCGAAGACGAAGACCGGGATGGTGTATCCGGGCCACAGCTCGGTCTTCCCGATGCCGCTGAGGCCGACGAAGTCGGAGGTCCAGCCGATGAGGGAGCCCCGGTCGGTGCCGAAGGCCATCGAGAAGCCGTAGAGCACCCACAGGAGGGTGACGACTCCGAGGCTGATGAAGCTCATCATCAGCATGTTCAGCGTGCTCTTGACCCGGACCATGCCTCCGTAGAAGAAGGCCAGACCGGGGGTCATCAACATCACCAGGGCGGAACAGATGAGCATGAAGCCGGTGTTGGCGGACGACAGTTTGGGCGCGTCCGCCGCCAGCAGGATGGCGGCTGGTGCCATCGGCGTCTCCTCGTCGGTCGGCACGGCCCCGTGCGGGCGGCCGGGCGAAGCCTTGCGCGGTCCGGTCGGCGAGGGGGTGACCGGCCGACCGTGTCACGAGACTGGCCGAGCGCGGTTTCGGCGGACGCCTCTCGTTGTTTCGTCGGGGTGACGAAGAGGTCAGCCGTGTTACGTGGCGGTGAAGCGCGTGATGACGTGCCGTGAAGCGCGTACGGAGAAACAGGCCGGCCGCGGGCGGCCTTCCGATGACCAGGCATGGGGGAGCCGAGTCGGGCAGTTCGGGAGGGCCGGCCGCGGCCGGGGTCCGGGGAGGCGCTGTCAGACGGCCTCGGCGGTCTCGGGCAGTTCGAAGGCGAGCTGTTCGGTCAGGTCGATGACCTCGGCGAGGCCCCCGTAGGCGCGGACCGCGTTGTCGACGGTCTTGCGGATACGGGTGTTCACGCGCTCGGAGCGGACCTTCTTGGCCACCCTCATGGCCTGCCTCGCGTACTCGGTGCTCTGCTCGGGCTCGCGCTGGAGCAGGTGGACCGTGGCCATGCCGATGAGGTTCAGGGCGTACGACCGCTGGTGTTCGCGGTCCTCGGCGAACCGCTCCACCGCCTTCTGCATCAGCGGCTCCGCCAGGGAGGCGTAGGTGGGGCTGCGGCCGGCGACGTAGGCGAGGTCGCGGAAGGAGTGGGAGTTCTCGCCGTACAGCTCGGCCTCGGAGAAGAAGCGGATCCAGTCGGGGTCGGGCTCGTCCCAGTCCTCGGCGTCGCCGAAGGAGTCCTCCGCCATGCGCACGGCGCGCTTGCACTTGCCGGGCTGGCCCATGTTGGCGTAGGCGCGGGCCTCCAGCGCGTACAGCATGGACTGGGTGCGCGGGCTCGCGCAGTCGCGGCTGCCGTACTGCGCGAGGTGGATGAGCTCCAGGGCGTCCTCGGGGCGACCGAGGTGGATCATCTGGCGGCTCATGCTGGACAGGACGTAGGAGCCGAGCGGCTTGTCGCCGGCTTCCTTGGCGGCGTGCAGGGCGAGGACGAAGTACTTCTGGGCGGTGGGCTGGAGTCCCACGTCGTAGCTCATCCAGCCGGCCAGTTCGGCGAGTTCGGCGGCGACCTTGAACAGCCGGCGGCCGGTGGGTTCGGGCTGGGGCTCCTGGAGGAGGTCCGTCACCTCGTGCAACTGGCCGACGACGGCCTTGCGGCGCAGGCCGCCGCCGCACTGGGCGTCCCACTGCCGGAACATCACGGTGGTGGTCTCCAGCAGCTCCAGCTCGGGCCGGGAGAGCCGTCCGGGGCGGCGGGAGGCGGCCTGCGGATCGGGCTCCGCGAGGGGTGACTGGGGCACGGGCACGAGCCAGCGCTGGAGCGGTTCGATGAGGGACGGGCCCGCGGACAGCGCCAGCGACGTTCCGAGGAAGCCGCGCCGCGCCAGCATCAGGTCGCTGCGCGAGAACTCGCTGAGCAGGGCCACGGTCTGCGGGCCCGTCCAGGGCAGGTCGACACCGGTGGCGGAGGGCGTCGGGCGCGCGGTGCGCAGACCGAGGTCCTCCACGGCGACGACACAGCCGAAACGCTCGGAGAAGAGCTCCGAGAGGATCCTGGGGATCGGCTCGCGCGGGTTCTCGCCGTCCAGCCACCGCCTGACGCGCGAGGTGTCGGTGGAGATGTGGTTGGCGCCCAGCTGGCGGGCACGGCGGTTGACCTGGCGGGCCAGCTCACCCTTGGACCAGCCGCTGCGCACGAACCACGAGGCGAGCAGCTCGTTCGGGCGCTTGTCCGCGCTCGCAGCGCTCGTCCCGCTTCCGCCGTTGCCGCTCACTGGAACGCCCCCATCCCTGAGACCACTTGTCGCTTGGTGCGCCAAGCCCTATCAGAATGCCGGTCAACAAGGCCTTTCGTCCGCCGATTCTCACCCTTCGAACCGACTGCCGAGTTGCCTCCGGCATACCCACGAGTGCATGTGCCCCCAGGCCTCGCACACTCACAGTAATCCTACGATCACCCGCTCAGCCACGGGGATCGCTGAAACGCCACCATTCGCCACCCCTTCGAATGAACCCGTCGTGCCCCGGGCGCGATTCACTTGACATAGGCCAGCGGCGGGCGAGTGGAGCGGTGCACATGAGGGCGCGCGCTGTCCGGCGCACCACCCGTGGCGCTTCCGCACGCGGCAGGAACCCGGCACGACCGGGGAGGTGCGGAAACCGAGAGTGACGAAAGACATCCGCCTCGTAACCATCGGGGTGGTGGAACCGTTGGAGGGGGCATGGGCTTCACGATCGGCGGCATGCGCGAGATCCGCACCGGCACGCGGCGGCGCGGCCGGTCGTACCGCTCATCGGAGTGCACGGCGGTGGCCGAGTACACCGGGCTGTGGGGCTGGGACGTGGTGCGGGGCGCGCGGGCCGTCGGCGGGGCCTGTTCCTGCGGCCGCACGGACTGCCCGGCTCCGGGCGCCCACCCCCTGGACTTCGCGCCCGGGATCCCGGCCGGGGCCACGCTCGACGAGGCGACCCGGGCATGGCGGGAGCTGCCGGGGGCCGCGGTGATGCTGGCCGTCGGCCGCGCGTTCGACGTCATCGAGGTCGCCGAGCCGGCCGGGCGCAGCGCCCTGGCCCGGCTGGAGCGCATGGGCCTGCCCCTCGGCCCGGTGACCGCCACGCCGGACGGCCGGGCCCAGTTCTTCGTCGCCCCGGGAGCCGCCACCGAGCTGCCCGCCCTGCTGTACCGCCTGGGCTGGGACGATCCCGGTGCCCTCGATCTGCGCGGCCTCGGCCCCGGCACGTTCCTCACGGCCCCGCCCTCCGACCGCGGCGGCCGCGGCCCGGTCCGCTGGCTCCGCCCGCCCGCCCTGGACACGGCCAAGCCGCCACAGGCCCGCCTCCTCCTCGGCACCCTGGCCTACGTGGCCCACCGGTCCCGGGCATAGCCGAACGGGGTCCGACCGGCAACTCCGGGGACACGCGTCGGCGAGCGAGGCCGGGGGCGGCCCCGCGAGGGCGGGGCGCGGTCCGCGGGCCCTCGGTTCAGCCCGCCGACGCCACCGGCGGGGTTCGCCACGCGGGCGGGGACCAGGGCGCGTCCCGTCGACCGGGAACCCTCGGGTTGAGCCCCGCCGACGGCACCGGCGACGTCGCCGGCGAACCGGGCGGGGCTTCGCCTCTGGGCCGGGCCCAGATCGCGATCCGTCGGCAAGGACCTTCCGATTCAACCCGTGGGCGGCGCCGACGGCCTCCGTCGGCGGGCGGGTGCCGTGGTGCGGTTGTCTGGGCGCGGACCGGAGTACGGCCCCCCGGGCGCGGACCGGGGCACGACCTTCCGGCAAGGGCCGGAGTTCGATTCGCCGAGCGAGGACCGGGGCTCGGGCTCGCGGCGTGAGCCGGAGCGTGGCCCGCCGACGCGGGCCACGGTCCACGAGCAAGACCCCCGGATGCACCCCCCGCTGACGGCGCCGACGGCCTCCGTCGACGAACGGGGGCCGGGGCGCACCTCACCAGCCGGGGCCGGAGTACGGCCCGCCGGGCGAGGGCCGGGGCGCGCCCCACAGTGAAGGCCGGGGCACCGCCCGATGGGCAAGGCCGGGGTGCGGTCCGTCGGGCGGGAGCGTTCTTGTGTTGGGGCCCGCCAGGTACCAGCGTCCGCGGCGGCACGCTCACGGAGCACGGCCGCCCTGCGGAGTCGGCCCCATGACCCCCACGGGTTCGGGCCCCGCCGGGGCAACGTGGAAACGGAAGCGCCCGCCCCGGTGGACGGGGCGGGCGCTGGGGAGGGTGGGGGTCAGTCGCCGATGAGGGCGTCGACGAAGGCCTCCGGTTCGAAGGGGGCCAGGTCGTCCGGGCCCTCGCCGAGGCCGACCAGCTTGACCGGCACGCCCAGCTCGCGCTGGACGGCGACCACGATGCCGCCCTTGGCCGTGCCGTCCAGCTTGGTGAGCGCGATGCCGGTGATGTCGACGACCTCGGCGAACACACGGGCCTGGACCAGGCCGTTCTGCCCGGTGGTCGCGTCGAGCACGAGCAGCACCTCGTCCAGCGGCGCGTGCTTCTCCACGACCCGCTTGACCTTGCCGAGCTCGTCCATGAGACCGGTCTTGGTGTGCAGGCGGCCGGCGGTGTCGATGAGCACCACGTCGGCGCCCATCTCCTTGCCCTCCTTCACCGCGTCGAAGGCGACGGAGGCGGGGTCGCCGGCCTCCGGTCCGCGCACGGTGTAGGCGCCGACCCGCTCGCCCCAGGTCTGGAGCTGGTCGGCGGCTGCCGCGCGGAAGGTGTCGGCGGCGCCCAGCACCACGCTGCGGCCGTCGGCGACCAGGACGCGGGCGAGCTTGCCGGTCGTCGTGGTCTTGCCGGTGCCGTTGACGCCGACGACCATCACGATGCCCGGCTTGCTGGTGGCCGGCTCGGTCTTCACCGTCCGGTCCATCTCGGGGCCGATCAGCGTGAGCAGCTCCTGGCGCAGCAGGCCGCGCAGCTCCTCGGGCGTGCGGGTGCCGAGCACACGCACGCGCTCACGCAGCCGCTCGACCAGCTCCTGGGTGGGCTGCACGCCGACGTCGGCGGTCAGCAGCGTGTCCTCGATCTCCTCCCACGTGTCCTCGTCGAGGTTCTCGCGGGACAGCAGGACGAGCAGGCCCTTGCCCAGGGCGTTCTGCGAGCGGGAGAGGCGGGCGCGCAGCCGCACCAGACGGCCGGCGGTGGGCTCGGGCACCTCGATCGGGGGTGCCGGAAGCTCCTCGACGGGCGGCTCCTCGACGGCGACGGGAGCCGAGCCGTCGGGCAGATCCACCTCCTCGATCGTCCGCCGCGGCTCCTCCCGCGGCGTCTCGGCCTCCTCGCCGACGTGTGGCTCGGCCGGAGGGGCGGTGATGTCGGGCGCCGAGGGCGGCGGCGGGGGCGGCGGCTTCCTCCGCCGGCTGCCGACGATGAGCCCGCCGAGCGCGCCGAGCACCACCACGGCGATGACTACAGCAAGGATGATGGTTTCCATAACCTGTCCAGTATGCGTGACTGACTGGGCGGTCAGGGGTAGTGCGGAGGGGGCCGCGTTTCCTTGATTTCCGGGCCCGGCGGCCGCCCGGCCCACAGGGCGGGGAACGTACGCCCGAGAGCGCGTACTGCCCCGGCTCGGGGCGCGAGCCGGGACAGCGGGAGGCGGTA
This sequence comes from Streptomyces sp. NPDC014889, assembly GCF_043081205.1. Classification (NCBI taxonomy): domain Bacteria; kingdom Bacillati; phylum Actinomycetota; class Actinomycetes; order Kitasatosporales; family Streptomycetaceae; genus Streptomyces; species Streptomyces sp. NPDC014889. The sequence goes on along the minus strand of NZ_JBIBWH010000011.1, from coordinate 174,920 downwards.
GTGCGGGGTGGTTACCCCATCTCCTCCAGCGTCTTGCCCTTCGTCTCCTTGACGAACTTCAGGACGAACGGGATGGAGAGCGCGGCGAAGGCCGCGTAGATGACGTAGGTCCAGGAGAGGTTCCAGTCGGCCAGCGACGGGAAGCTCGCGGTGATGGCCCAGTTGGCGATCCACTGCGCGGAGGCGGCCACACCCAGGGCGGCGGCGCGGATCCTGTTCGGGAACATCTCGCCGAGCAGGACCCAGACGACGACACCCCAGGACAGCGCGAAGAAGAGGACGAAGACGTGGGCCGCGATCAGGGCGACCCAGCCCTGGGTGGCCGGCAGCTTGCCGCCGACCAGGGGGTACGAGAACGCCCAGGCCTCCAACGCGAGGCCGACGACCATGCCGGCCGAGCCGATGAGCGCGAGCGGCTTGCGGCCGATGCGGTCCACGAAGATCATCGCGATCACGGTGCCGACGATGTTGATGATCGACGTCGTGAACGAGTAGAGGAACGACTCCGTCGGGTTGACGCCGACCGACTGCCACAGCGTCGCCGAGTAGTAGAAGGCGACGTTGATGCCGACGAACTGCTGGAAGGCGGACAGGCCGATGCCGATCCAGACGATCCGCTTGAAGAGGAAGCTGCTGCCGAGCAGGTCCTTGAAGGTGGACTTGTGCTCCCGCTTCATGGCGTTCTCGATCTCGGCCACGCGGGCGTCGAGGTCGATGTGGTCGCCCTCGACCTCGGCGAGGATCCGGCGGGCCCTGTCACGGCGGCCCACGGAGAGCAGGAAGCGCGGGGACTCGGGGATGGCGAAGGAGAGCAGTCCGTACAGGACTGCCGGGACGACCATCACGCCGAGCATGACCTGCCAGGCCTCCAGGCCCAGCAGCCGGCCGCGCTGGTTGCCGCCGGCGGCGTTGAGCAGCCCCCAGTTCACCAGCTGGGAGACGGCGATGCCGACGACGATCGCGGCCTGCTGGAAGGAGCCGAGGCGGCCCCGGTAGGCGGGCGGGGCGACCTCGGCGATGTAGGCGGGGCCGATGACGGAGGCCATGCCGATGGCGAAGCCGCCTACGATCCGCCAGAAGGCGAGGTCCCACAGGGCGAACGGCAGGGCTGAGCCGACGGCGCTGAAGGTGAACAGGGTCGCGGCGATCTGCATGCAGCGGATGCGGCCGATGCGGTCGGCGATACGGCCCGCGGTGGCGGCGCCGATCGCGCAGCCGATCAGGGCGATGGCGATGACCTGGGCCAGCTCCGCGGAGCCGATGCCGTAGCGGCTCCGGATGGCCTCGACGGCGCCGTTGATGACGGAGCTGTCGTACCCGAACAGGAAGCCGCCCATGGCGGCGGCCGCGGCGATGAAGATGACGTGCCCGAGATGTTCGGGGTGAGCCGTCCGGGCTCCGGGGCCTGGGGCCTGCGTTGCGGTCACGTGTACTCCTCGGGCACTCCGGCAGCGCTGCCGGAGTGGGGTCAGCCCCTTCAGGCGATGAGACCTGAAGACAAGAACAACGAGTGAGAGACTATGCCTTCATTTATCGAAGTCAACTTCGCTCTGGGTTAAGCCTCACCACCCACTGCATCGGGACTTCGATTCAAATGTTGTAGTCAAGCTGCGGACATGGTCCGACTACCCCGAAGTGGCGAACGCACGCGGGCTCCCCGCCACCGCACAAACGCGCCGGGTCGCTACCGCAGGCGCTGGCTGATGACCTTCGACACACCGTCGCCCTGCATGGAGACGCCGTAGAGCGCGTCGGCGACCTCCATCGTGCGCTTCTGGTGCGTGATCACGATCAGCTGGGAGGCCTCCTGGAGCTCCTGCATGATCCGGATCAGCCTCTGGAGGTTGGTGTCGTCGAGGGCGGCCTCGACCTCGTCCATGACGTAGAAGGGGCTCGGACGGGCTTTGAAGATCGAGACGAGCAGCGCCACGGCGGTCAGCGACCGCTCGCCGCCGGAGAGCAGGGACAGCCGCTTGACCTTCTTGCCCGGCGGGCGTGCCTCGACGTCCACGCCCGTGGTGAGCATGTTGTCGGGGTCGGTCAGCACGAGCCGGCCCTCGCCGCCCGGGAAGAGCCGGCCGAAGACACCCTCGAACTCGCGGGCTGTGTCCCGGTAGGCCTCGGTGAAGACCTGCTCGACGCGCTCGTCGACCTCCTTGACGACCTGCAGCAGGTCGGCGCGGGTCTTCTTGAGGTCCTCCAGCTGTTCGCTGAGGAACTGGTGGCGTTCCTCCAGCGCCGCGAACTCCTCCAGGGCGAGCGGGTTGACCTTGCCGAGCTGCTGGTAGGCGCGCTCGGCGGCCTTCAGCCGCTTCTCCTGCTCGGTCCGCACATACGGCCGGGGCAGGTTGCGGGGGTGCTGCGGGTCCTCCGGGAGCTGCTCGCCCTCGGCGGGGGGCGAGGGCGGTACGGGCTGGTGGGGGCCGTACTCCTCCATCAGGCCCGCCGGTTCGACCCCGAGTTCCTCCAGCGCCCTGGTCTCGAGCTGCTCGATGCGCAGCCGCTTCTCGGCGCCGAGCACCTCGCCCCGGTGGACCGAGTCGGTCAGCTTGTCGAGTTCGGCCTTGAGCTCACGGCCATCGGTGCGGGCGGCGGTCAGCTCCTGCTCGCGGCGGGCCTTGGCGGCCTCGGCGGCGGACCGCTCCTCCTCGGCGCGGGCCACGGAGACCTCGACGTGCGCGAGCAGTTGCCGGGCGCCGGAGGCGACCGCAGAGGCGACGTCCGCCTCGTGGCGCAGCCGGGCGCGCCGCTGCTCGGCACGCGCGCGTGCCTCGCGTTCGACGCGGGCGGCCCGGTCCAGCGAGTCGGCCCTGCCGGCCAGCCCCTTGACCCGTTCCTCGTGCGTACGGACCTGGAGGCGGGCCTCCATCTCGGTCTGGCGGGCGTTGGCGCCGTCGGCGGCGAGCCGGTCGCGTGCGGAGGTGTCGGGCTCCTCCTCGATCGGCATCTCCTCGGCCACGGCGAGCCGCTCGGCGAGTTCCTCCACTTCTTGGAGGGCGTTGTCGAGGGCCTCCTGGGCGCGGGCGGCGGCGGCCGCGGAGCGCTCGGCCTCCCCAGCGGCGCCGCGCGCCTGCCCGGCGAGCCCGCCGAGTTGCTGGGCGACGGCCGACTTCTCCCGGTCGGCGGTCCGCCGCCGCTCCCCCAGTTCCTCGACCAGGGCCGCGCACCGGCGGCGCCGCTCGGCGGCCCGTTCCTGGTCCGCGGTCAGCTCCTCGCACCGCACGGCGAGCTGCTCCAGCTCGGCGGCGGCCTCGTCCACGGAGGCCTGTACCTCCAGCAGACTGGGCGCCCCCGCGGAGCCGCCCTGGGCGAAGTACGCCCCTAGCAGATCGCCCTCGGCGGTCACCGCGGTCAGCTCCGGCCGGGCGAGCACCAGGTCCTCCGCGTCCTCCAGCGTCCCCACCACGACGATTCCCCGCAGCAGCCACCGCACGGCGGGCATCAGCTCGGCGGGTCCGCGCACGAACGCGGCGGCGAAGGGCTGGTCCTGGTCGGGTGGGGCCTCGGTGGCTTCCGGTGAGGGGCCCGCGAGGAGCAGTGCGGCCCGGCCCGCGTCCTGTTTGCGCAGCAGGCGGAGGGCGTCGGCCGCCGCGGTGGGGGTGGTCACGGCCAGGGCGTCGGCGGCGGTGCCGAAGGCGGTGGCCAGGGGGGTCTCGTAGCCGGGAGTGACCGTCAGGAGTTCGGCGGCGGGGCCCAGCAGGCCGGTGAGGCGGTCCTTGGCGTCGAGCAGGGCGCCCGTGCCGTCCTTGCGGCGCAGGCCCAGGGCGAGGGCGTCGTGCCGGGCCTGGGTCGCCGCCCGCTTGCGTTCGGCGGCGGTGACCGCCTCGCGGGCCGTGCTGAGGGCGGCCTCCGCCTCGGTGAGCGCCGTCTTCGCCGCCGCGTGCCGCCCGGCCAGCTCCTCGTCGCCCGCGTCGAGGCCGTCGACCTCGGCCTTGAGCGCCTCGTACTCCTCCTGCGCGTGGACGGCCCGTTCCTGGGCCTCGTCCCTGGCGGCGGCCAGCCGCTCGATCTCGGCCCGGGCGGAGGCGGCGCGCGAACGGGCCGCGTTCACCTGGCCGCCCAGCCGGGCCAGGCCCTCACGGCGGTCGGCGATGGCGCGGGCCGCGTCCTTCAGGCGCCGCTCCTCGACGGCCAGTTCCCGCTCCAGCTCGGCGCGGTGGGCGACGGTGTCGTCCAGGGCGCGCTGGGCCGCCTCGAGGGCCGCCTCAAGGCCGGCCTCCTGTTCACGGACGCGCTCGGCCTCGCGTTCCAGTTCCTCGGGGTCGCGGCCGTGCCGCTCCTCGGGGGGCACGGAGGTGGCGCTGTGCACGCGCGCGTCGGCGAGCGAGATCGTGCCGCGTACGCGTTCGGCGAGCTGGGACAGTTCGTACCAGGTCTGCTGGGCGCGCTGGAGGCGCGGGACGAGCCGGCGCACCTCGTCCTCGAGGAGGGCCTCGCGCTGGAGGGCCTTCCTCAGCTCCTGCTCGGCGGCTTCCTTGCGTTCCTTCAGGGCCGCCTCGTCGGCGATCTCGGTCTTCAGGGCCTCGCGCAGGCCGACGAGGTCGTCGGCCAGGAGCCGCAGGCGGGCGTCCCTCAGGTCCGCCTGGATGACCGCGGCCCTGCGCGCGACCGCCGCCTGCCGGCCCAGGGGCTTGAGCTGGCGGCGCAGTTCGTCGGTGAGGTCCTGCACGCGGGCGAGGTTGGCCTGCATCGCGTCCAGTTTCCTGAGCGCCTTCTCCTTGCGCCTGCGGTGCTTGAGGACGCCCGCGGCCTCCTCGATGAAGGCCCGGCGGCCCATGGGGTCGGCGTGCAGGACGGAGTCGAGCTGGCCCTGGCCGACGATGACGTGCATCTCGCGGCCGATGCCGGAGTCGGACAGCAGTTCCTGGATGTCGAGCAGCCGGCAGGTGTCGCCGTTGATCTGGTACTCGCTGCCACCGTTGCGGAACATGATCCGCGTGATGGTGACCTCGGTGTACTCGATGGGCAGGACCCCGTCGGAGTTGTCGATGGTCAGGGACACCTCGGCGCGGCCGAGCGGCGGGCGCCCGGTGGTGCCCGCGAAGATGACGTCCTCCATCTTGCCGCCGCGCAGCGATTTGGCGCCCTGTTCGCCCATGACCCAGCTGAGCGCGTCCACGACGTTGGACTTGCCCGAGCCGTTCGGCCCGACGACGCACGTGATCCCCGGTTCGAACCGGAGCGTGGTCGCCGAGGCGAACGACTTGAACCCTCGGAGGGTCAGGGCCTTGAGGTGCACGCAGCCGGACTTTACCGGCAGCCGCTACCCCACTCCACGAACCCCCGCAACCGCGCGGTTTCACCGTTGAATATGCAGGGCACACCAAATGTTAAAGACGGTGAAAGGATGCGCGGGGGCAACGAAGGCGGGGCAAGAAGGGCGGGGGAAAGAACGAAGGGACGCCGAAGCGTCCCTTGCAACTCTGACAAGTGAGCGGTTGACGGGCAGCCCAACCCCTGTGTCGTTGTGCGATGCAGTGATCAGGTGAGCGCAGGCTCCGCCTGGTGTGCGTCGACGCGCTCCATGATCCTGTCGTGAGAAGCGGCAGCCGTCAGGGCGTCGTTCTCCGCCTGGATCCGCACAAGCTCGGATTCCAGGTCCTGGACGCGCTGCTGGAGCCGTCGCATCTCGGCGAGGAGTCGAGGGTCGGAGCCACCGACGTAACCGAGAAGCGCCTTTGCCATGATGGATGGTCCTCCACACTGAGTGACCGACCGAAGCGGTGTGGGTCGTGAGGGATTCGCACCCGTGGTGCTTGGCACTGCCTGAGTTGTGGTGCCGTTCATCCATGCCAAACAGCTGAGGTGCGCGGGCTTTCAGCGTCTCACCAAAAAGTTTGACGGTCAACACGATCACACCCCGTATCCATGGGTGTCCCGGGGGCGCGCGACCGGAAACCTGGTGGCGCTGCGACTCCTGCGGGCCCTTCGGGGCGTGCGGATCATCCTGCTGTGCGGAGCCTGCCATGCCGCGCGTTTCTTGGCAACCACCTGCTCCTTTTCCCTTCGGGCAGGTGCCCGTGGCAGATGCCGCCGCTGTCGTCCGGGCCCCACCGCGTCACACGGTCAGCGGATCGCGAACCCGTCGTAGCCGCCGCGAGGTGTGTCCCACATCTCGGTGACACCGTCGACGCGTCCGGGCGTGTCGCCGCCCTGCAACCAGTCCAGGAGCTTCTGGCACCCCTCTCGGGCGCCCTCGGCGACCACTTGCACGCGCCCGTCTCCCAGGTTGAGGGCGAAACCGCTCAGGCCTCCGATCTCCAGCGCCCTGGCCCGGGTGAACCAGCGGAAACCCACTCCCTGGACCTGTCCGCGGACCCAGGCGACCAGTCGAACATCCTCGCTCATGGGTGCAACCTAACCGGCCAATGTCTCTCTGGGCACCTCCGCCCCTCGTGCCATGCGGTACCGTCCCGATCCAATGAATCTCATCTGAAACTCACTCGATCGAGTGAGTTGGGTTGACCGCGTCGGCTCAGGGCGCGCGTCGGCCGAGAGAGACGAGGAAGGCCAGCACATGGGACGCCACCGACGTTCGGACGCCGGCCGCGCCGCCACGGGCCGCGCCACGGGGGACAGTCGGACGCACGGTTCGTACGAGTACGAGTACGAACACGATCGCGGTCCGTGGGACAGCCGCCCGCAGGACGACGACGGCCGCCTGGGCATCGCGCCCTATCTGAACCCGGATCTGTACACCGACGCCCGCGCGACCACCCCGGAGTACCTCTTCGACACGGTCGACGGCTCCGCCCACGCCACGACCACCGTGATCTTCCCGGCCGACGGCTTCAGCCCGGCGGACGGACCGCGGGAGCGGGGACACCGCCGGAAGAAGAAGGCCGCGACGCCGGTCCGCACGGGCCTGCTCGGGGTCTCCGCCGCGGTCGCCCTCGGCACCGTCGCGGTCGCCACCGGCGCGGTGCCGGGCCTGGAGAACTACAAGCTGGGCGGCCCGGGCGGCGGCGCGGACAAGGTGCAGGCGGCGGGCTCGCCGACGAACAGCGAGGGCCCGCTGGGCGGCACCTCGGGCAGCGCCGACGCGGGCGGTCAGGCCGGCGGCTCCACGACCAGCCGCGGCGCGGACCGGCCCGTGCCACCGCAGCGGTCCGCCGCCGAGTCGGCCCCGGCCTCCACACCGGACGCGGAATCGTCGGCCACGCCCACGAAGGCACCGGAGGCCAAGCCGACCACGGCCCCGGAGAAGCCGGAGACCACACCGGCCGAGACCGCCTCCGAGGCCCCGGCGAAGACGCAGGCCCCGACCGCCGCCCCCACGCAGGCGGCCGTCGAGGCCGAGGTGCTCAGGCTCGTCAACGAGGAGCGGGCGAAGGTGGGGTGCAGCGCGCTGACGGCGAGCAGCACGCTCGCCGGCCTCGCCCAGGACTTCAGCGAGGCCATGGCCGCGGAGAACTTCTTCGACCACACCGACCCCAGCGGCGCCTCGCCGTGGGACCGGGCGGCGAAGCTCGGCATCACCAGCCTCGGCGGCGAGAACATAGCCCGCGGGCAGGCCGACGCGGAGGCGGTGATGGACGCCTGGATGAACAGCCCCGGCCACCGCGCCAACATACTGAACTGCGACTTCAAGACCCTGGGCGTCGGCGTGCACTTCGGCTCCGGCGGTCCGTGGTGGACGCAGGACTTCGGGTACTAGCACCGCGACAGGCGCCGGCGGGACCCGACCGGCGGATCGTCAGGTGGCGCTGACTTGTGGTTAGCGCCACCTGATGGTCAGCGCTGTGCGCGAGTACGCTCAACGGCATGAGCACTCCGCCGGCCCAGGACCTCCCGTACAGCGTGTTCGCCAGGGCCTGTCCCTCGCGCGGCACGCTGGAGCATGTCACGGGACGCTGGGGCGGGCTGGCGCTGGGCGCCCTGTACGAGGGTTCGCTCCGTTTCAACGAGCTGCGGCGCCGGGTCGACGGCGTGAGCGAGAAGATGCTGTCCCAGACCCTCCAGGCGCTGGAGCGGGACGGCCTGGTGCACCGCGAGGCCCAGCCGACCAATCCGCCGCGGGTGGACTACGAGCTCACGGCGCTGGGCCGCGAGGTCGCCGAACGCCTGCTGGCCCTCATCCACTGCGTGGAGGGGCGCATGGACGAGGTCCTGGCGGCACGCGAGCGCTACGACGCCGTGCGCGGCGCCCGCTGACACGTCGGGCAGTAGTAGCTGGAGCGGTTCATCCACGGGCGGCGGCGCAGCGGGGTCGCGCAGCGGCGGCAGGGCAGGCCCTCGCGGCCGTAGGCGTCCAGGGAGCGGTCGAAGTAGCCGGACTCCCCGTTGACGTTGACGTAGAGGCTGTCGAAGCTGGTGCCGCCGACGGCGAGGGCCTCGTTCATCACCTCCCGGACGTGGGTGAGGAGTTCGGCCGTGCGGGGGCGGGTGAAGGCCGCGGTGGGGCGTTCGTAGTGGACGCGGGAGCGCCACAGGGCCTCGTCCGCGTAGATGTTGCCGACGCCGCTGATCAGGGACTGGTCGAGCAGGGCCCGTTTGATGGTGGTCCGCTTGCGGCGCAGGGCCTGGTGGAAGGCCTCGTCGTCGAACAGCGGGTCGAGGGGGTCGCGGGCGATGTGCGCGATGACGTCGGGCAGCCCGTCGGGGGTGGTGTCGTGCAGTGACAGACCGCCGAAGGTGCGCTGGTCGACGAAGCGGAGTTCGGTGGCCCCCGCCGCGGAGGCGCCCGATGCCGGCGCGTCGGCGAAGCGGACCCGGATGCGCAGGTGCTTCTCGGTGGGCGCGCCGACCGGCTGGACCAGGAGCTGGCCGCTCATGCCGAGGTGGGCCAGGATCGCCTGACCGCTGTCCTCCAGGGGCAGCCAGAGGTACTTGCCCCGGCGGCCGGGGAGGCCGAGCCGGTGGCCCTGGACGCGGTGCGCGAAGTCCTCGGCGCCGGCCGGGTGGCGGCGTACGGCACGCGGGTGCAGCACCTCGACGCCGGCGACGCTGCGGTGCGCCACCCAGCGTTCCAGTCCGCGCCGTACGACCTCGACCTCGGGCAGCTCGGGCATGACTCCCCCGTTCACACGTCGCGGCCGCTGTGGCCGTCACGGGCCGAGCGCCCGCCCCGGGGCGGGGACGGGCGCTCGGTCGCGTTCTGCTGGGCGCGGCCCGTGGGCGGAGGACCGCCGGGCGGCCGCGCTCGGTTTCCCTGTTCTCAGGCGGAGGCCGGCGCGTCACCGGCGTCGTCGGTGGACCCCACCGTCTTGGCGCGCTCGTCCGCCGCGGCCCGGATGGCCCGCCACGCGGACTCCGCGGCCTGCTGCTCCGCCTCCTTCTTGCTGCGGCCGGTGCCGGTGCCGTACGAGACGCCTCCGACGCGGGCGGCAGCAGTGAAGGTCTTCTCATGGTCGGGGCCGGTCTCCGTGACCAGGTACTCGGGCACGCCGAGCCCCTCGGTCGCGGTCAGCTCCTGGAGGCTGGTCTTCCAGTCCAGGCCGGCTCCGAGGTTGGAGGACTTCTCGATCAGCGGGTCGAACAGGCGGTGCACCAGTTCGGAGGCCGCGTCGAGGCCCTGGTCGAGGTAGACCGCGCCGATCACCGCTTCCAGGGTGTCGGCGAGGATGGACGCCTTGTCCCGGCCGCCCGTGCCCTCTTCACCGCGGCCGAGCCGGATGAAGGCGCCCAGGTCGAGGCCGCGCCCGACCTCCGCCAGCGCACGCGAGTTGACCACCGCGGCCCGCAGCTTGGCCAGTTGGCCTTCGGGCAGGTCGGGGTGGGTGCGGTACAGCGTGTCCGTGACGACCAGGCCGAGGACGGAGTCACCGAGGAACTCCAGCCGCTCGTTCGTCGGCAGACCGCCGTTCTCGTACGCGTAGGAACGGTGGGTCAGCGCGCGCACCAGAAGGGCGGACTCGAGCTGGTAGCCGAGCCGCCCTTCCAGAAGCGTGTGGGACGAGGCCGTGTTGTCCGACGGAGCGGCTCCGCGTCGGCGGTGATTGCCCGCTTCGGCGCCTTCCGCCTTCTTGGCAGTGGACACAGTGCCTCTCACCAGCCGCTCAGACCTCGAGGACCTGGCGCTTGTTGTAGGTGCCGCACGACGGGCACGCGATGTGCTGCTGCTTGGGCTCGTGGCAGCGCTCGCACGCAACCAGGGTGGGGACCGCAGCCTTCCACTGCGACCGGCGGTGGCGCGTGTTGCTGCGCGACATCTTCCGCTTCGGAACAGCCACGGCTACTTCTCCTGCTTCTCGTCGGGGCGTGCCGATCGAGGCGCGCCGCCGCTCATCTCGTCCTTCTCGCCGTCCTTCATGGTGTCGGCGAGTCCCTGCAAAGCCGCCCAACGGATGTCGACGGCGTCATGGTGGTGGTCCGGGTCGTCCAGGAGCCGCGCACCGCACTCGGAGCACAGCCCGGAACAGTCTTCCTGGCACACCGGCTGCATCGGCAGTGCGAGCACCACCGCATCGCGCAGCAGAGGTTCGAGGCCGAAGAGTCCGTCCTCGAGGAAGAGCCTGTCCTCGTCGTCCTCGGCGTCGGCGTCGGGCTCCGCGGACACGCGGCCCCGCTCGTCGGCGTCAGGGTACGAGAACAGCTCCTGGAAGTCCGCTTCGAGATCGAGCTCGAGCGGCTCCAGACACCTTACGCACTCCCCCTCGGCCTGTGCACGGGCGGTGCCTGTGACGAGCACCCCTTCCATGACCGACTCGAGCCGGAGTTCGAGCTCCACCGGGGCGCCTTCCGGCACTCCGACGACACCCTGGAGACCGAGGTCCTTGGGGGCGGGGACCGTGCGGGTCAGGCGCTGCAGCGCGCCGGGCCGCCGCCCCAGTTCGTGCGTGTCGAACACGAGAGGGTCACGGTGGTCGAGGCGGGCGTTCTGAGCCATTCCTGCTTTCGGTTTCCGAACTCGGGGGGACGCTGGCCCGGTGGTGTTCCGGGCAGCGCGGATCGCGGACGTATGCGCGACCGAAGGGCCAGGATACTTGACCTTTCGCTCTCGGCCCAATCGGCGGCCTGGCCGGCCGCCGACTAGTGCCGCGGCAGGTGACGTTTGCCCGTCAAGGAGCGGCGTCCGGTGCGTGCTCTGGGGGTCCCCCCTGCTCTTGGGGGAGCGTGCCGGGCGTCGCGACGGGGCAAACGTTGCCTGTCGCGGCACTAGAGTCCGCGGCCCTGTTCGTAGGCGCGCAGCTGCTCGGCGCTGATCATGCCGGTGTCGAAGAGGCTGGTCTCGTCGAGGGCGTGGGCCTGTGGCTGTGCGTAGCCGTGGGGGTCCTGCTGCCCCTGCTGGGCCTGGTTCGGGTCGTAGCCGGCCGGCTGCTGGGCGTCGTAGGCCTGGAAGGCGGCGCCTTCCGCCGGGGCGTAGCCGGTGGCGGCGTACGGATCGGGCTGCTGGTAGCCGTACTGGTCCTGCCGGCCGTAACCCTGCTGGTAGCCGCCGTACGGATCGGGCTGCCCGGGCTGCTGGTAGCCGTAGGCCGGCTGCGGCTCGTACTGCGGCGGGGCGGGCTGCTCGGCGGGCGGGGCCGCCCGTGCCGCCGGGGTCGGCGGGGCGGCCGGGGCGTCGGCCAGGGCCGCGAGGTCGGCGAGGTAGTCGGCGTCGCTGGAGTGCTGGACGGTGGTGGTGTCGTCGGCGAGGGCGCCGAGGTCGTCGGTGGCGATGCGGCCGTGCAGCTTCTGGCGGCCGCGGCCGACGGCCTCCAGGGTCTTGGCGAGGACCGCCTCGAAGGCGCCGAGCTTGGCGTCGACGTACGCGTCGGCGTTGCGGCGCAGGGTCTCCGGGTCGTGGCTGCGCTCGGGGGCGTCCTCGTCCTCGTAGCCGTCCTCGTCGAGGCCGGGGCCGGTGCCGAGCAGCTTCTCGCGGCCGCGGCCGACCGAGCCGAGGGTCTTGGTGAGGACGACCTCGAAGTTGGCGAGCTTGGAGTCGACGTATTCGTCGGCCTCGGCGCGGACCTCCTCGGCCTCCTGCCGGGCCTCGCCGAGGATCCGGTCCGCCTCGGCCTGGGAGCGGCGGGCGACCTCGGTGCCGGAGATCAGCGAGCCGCGCTCGGCGTGTGCCGTCTCGATGATCCGGTCGGCCTCGCGCCGCGCCTCCTGCACCATCTGGTCGCGGTCGCCGATCAGCTCCTGGGCCTGCGCGAGGGAGCCGGGCAGGGCCTGGCGCACCTCGTCGAGCATTGCGAGCAGATCGGCGCGGTTGACCACGCACGAGGCCGACATGGGCATGGACCGGGCGCCGGAGACCGTGGACACGATCTCGTCGAGCTTCTTCTGCACGTCCACCGTGTGCTCGCCACTCTCTACAGGTGTGTTGGACTACCGATGTGTCGGAGACGGACGGGACGACTGTACGTCCATGAGGTGATCGCCGGACACCGGGTGACGGACCGTCAGCCGCCTCAGTCCTTCTTCAGCCGCCCGGTGAGCGCTTCGAGGACCTGTGGCGGCACCAGGTGGGAGACGTCGCCGCCCCAGGCAGCGACCTCCTTGACCAGGGAGGACGACAGGAAGCTGTAGGTGGGGTTGGTCGGCACGAACAGCGTCTCGACCCCGGAGAGGCCGTTGTTCATCTGGGCCATCTGCAGTTCGTAGTCGAAGTCGCTGACCGCGCGCAGGCCCTTGACGATGGCCGGGATGTCGCGCTGCTTGCAGAAGTCGACGAGGAGACCGTGGAAGGCCTCGACGCGGACGTTGCCATACTCGGCGGTGACCTGCCGGATGAGGTCGATCCGCTCGTCGATCTCGAACAGGCCCTTCTTCGACTGGTTGATCATCACCGCGACGTAGACCTCGTCGTAGAGACGGGAGGCGCGGGCGATAATGTCCAGGTGTCCGTTGGTGATGGGGTCGAACGACCCGGGGCAGACGGCGCGGCGCACTTGAGATCCCTCGCTCTCCGGTCCGGTCATCGTGCGTCTTCGCACGTAGAGGCGGCGCGACCGTACCAAAACGTCCCCTCGCCGTAGCGACGGGCCCGGATCGCGTCGAACCCTCGCGGCCACGTGAATTCCCCGCCCCTGGTGCTGCGCTCCACGGTGACGAGGGCGTCCGCCGTGAGCCAGCCCTGGGTGCGGAGTGTGAGCAGGATCTCGCGAAGATCGTCGTCGGAGACCGCGTACGGCGGGTCGAGGAAGACGATGTCGTAGGGCTCCGCGGGGGGCGGGGTGTGGACGATCTGTTCCGCTTTGCCCGCCCGTACCTCGGCGCCGGGGAGGCCGAGCGCCTTCACGTTCTCCCGGACGGTGCGGACCGCTCGCTGGTCGGCCTCCACGAGCAGGATGTGCCCGGCGCCCCGGGACAGCGCCTCCAGGCCGACGGCGCCCGAGCCGGCGTACAGGTCCAGGACGCGCTCGCCGTCCAGCGGGCCGCCGAGCAACGACTGCCAGGTGGAGAACAGTCCTTCGCGCGCCCGGTCCGAGGTGGGGCGGGTTCCGCTGCCCGGCGGTACGGCGAGACGGCGTCCGCCGGCCCGGCCGGCGATCACGCGGGTCATGTCTGGGTCCTTGCTTGTCGGTGACGGCCTGGTCGGTGGCGGCCGTGGCGGTGGCGGCTCGGATGCGGCCGGTCCCAGTCTGTCAGCCCTTCTCCAGGTACTGCTCCCGCTCCTCGTCCAGCAAGGCGTCCAGCGCCGTGCGCAGCCCGGGCAGGCGCTCCAGCTCGGGATCGGCGGCCACCACCGCGGCGGCCTCCTCGCGGGCCTCGGCGATGATCTCCTCGTCGTCGATGACGGCGAGCACCCGCAGGCTGGAGCGGGCGCCGGACTGGGCCTGGCCGAGGACGTCGCCCTCGCGGCGCTGTTCGAGGTCGATGCGGGAGAGCTCGAAGCCGTCCAGGGTGGAGGCCACCGCGTTCAGCCGCTGCCGGGCGGCGCTCGCCTCCGGCATCTCGGTGACCAGCAGGCACAGGCCGGGCGCCGCGCCACGGCCGACGCGACCGCGCAACTGGTGCAGTTGGGAGACGCCGAAGCGGTCGGCGTCCATGATCACCATCGCCGTGGCGTTCGGCACGTTCACACCGACCTCGATGACCGTGGTGGCGACCAGGACGTCGGTCTCGCCGGCGGCGAAGCGGCGCATGACCGCGTCCTTGTCGTCGGGCTGCATACGGCCGTGCAGCACCTCGACCCGCAGGCCGTGCAGCGGGCCCTCGGCGAGCCGGCCGGCGATGTCCAGCACGGCGAGCGGCGGGCGCTTCTCCGCCTCGTCCTCGGCGGACTTCTTCGCGGCGGCCTTCTGCGGACCCTCCTCCTCGTCCCCGATGCGCGGGCAGACCACGTACGCCTGGTGGCCCTTCGCCACCTCCTCGCGCACCCGCTCCCAGGCCCTCGCCAGGAAGTGCGGTTTGTCGGCGGCCGGTACGACATGGCTGGCGATGGGCGAGCGGCCCGCGGGGAGCTGGTCGAGGACGGAGGTCTCCAGATCGCCGAAGACGGTCATCGCGACCGTGCGCGGAATGGGCGTGGCGGTCATGACCAGCAGGTGCGGGGTCCGCTTCTCCCCCTGGGAGTGCCCCTTGCCGCGCAGGGCGTCGCGCTGCTCGACGCCGAAACGGTGCTGCTCGTCCACCACGACGAGCCCCAGGTCGTCGAACCGGACCTTGTCCTCGATCAGCGCGTGCGTGCCGATGACGATGCCCGCCTCGCCGGTGGCCAGGTCGAGCAGGGCCCGCCGGCGGGCCGCGGCGCCCATGGAGCCGGTGAGCAGCACCACCTTGGTGGCCTGCTCGGCGCCGCCCAGCATGCCTCCCTCCGCCAGTTCCCCCATCATCTCGGTGATCGACCGGTGGTGCTGCTGGGCCAGCACCTCGGTGGGCGCGAGCATCGCGGCCTGCCCGCCGGCGTCGACGACGGCGAGCATGGCGCGCAGGGCGACGAGCGTCTTGCCGCTGCCGACCTCTCCCTGGAGCAGGCGGTGCATCGGGTGCTCGGTGGCGAGGTCGGCGAAGATCTCGCGGGAGACCTTCCGCTGCCCCTCGGTGAGGGTGAAGGGGAGGCGGTCGTCGAAGGCCGCGAGGAGTCCGTCCGGGGCGGGCACGCGGGCGACGGCGGGAAGTTGGCCGTCCGCGTGGCGGCGGCGGGCGAGGGCGACCTGGAGGACGAAGGCCTCGTCCCACTTCAGGCGGGCGTGCGCGTCGGCGATGTCCGCCTTGCTGTGCGGGCGGTGGACCTTGAGCAGGGCCTCGGGGAGGGTGACCAGCCCGCGGCCCGCGCGCAGCGACTCGGGCAGCGGGTCGAGCGCCTCCTGGGCGCTGGGCAGGACGGTCTGGACGGCCTTGCCGATCTTCCAGGACTCCAGCTTGGCGGTGGCCGGGTACAGCGGGATGAGGGCGCCGGCCCAGCTCTCGACCGCCTCTCCGTCCTCGCCCTTCAGCAACTCGTACGCCGGGTGGGCCAGTTGCAGCCGCCGGTTGAAGACCGAGACCTTGCCCGCGAACATCGCGCGTGTGCCCGGCAGGAGTTCCTTGTGGGGCTTGTGCACGCCGTTGCCGAAGAAGACCAGTTGGAGCCGGCCGCTGCCGTCCGTGATCGTCACCTCCAGGCGCTGGCCCTTGCCGCGCGGCGCGCGGGCGGAGGCGAAGGTGTGCAGGCGGGCGTCGGCGACCTGGGCGACCACGGTGACGTGCTCGTCCATGGGCAGGTCGGCGAGGTGGGTGAGCTGGCCGCGCTCCTCGTACCTGCGCGGGTAGTGGTGCAGGAGGTCGCCGACCGTGTGCAGGCCGAGGTGCTCGGCCATCACCTTCGCGGTGGCGGGGCCGAGCACTGACTTCAGTGGCTGTTTCAGTGGTTCTTGCAGTGCGGGCACGGGATCCATTGCACACCACGGCACCGACAATGCCGTAAACCTGGCGCGAAACCCCTGGTCAGCCGGGCCGTCCGGGCTCTAGGATGACGCGCTCCGGCCATCCACGCGGCAGCCGCCTCACAGGTGCCGCCCTACCCCGCGCCGACCCGAAGTCCCCCCACCGGCGCTGCGACGATGGACTTCCAGACCTCACAGTCAGCACAGGCATCCCAGTCAGCACAATCGTCCCCAGAGCCCCGCCCGGCCCATATGTTCCAGGTCGATCTGCGGGGACTGGTGGACCTGCTCTCCCATCACCTGTACTCCAGCCCCAAGGTCTACCTGCGCGAACTGCTCCAGAACGCCGTGGACGCCATCACCGCCCGGCGCGCGGAGGAGCCGGGCGCCCCGGCGCGCGTACGGCTGTACGCGGACGGCGGCACCCTCCGCATGGAGGACACCGGCGTCGGCCTCACCGAGTCCGACGTGCACGAACTGCTGGCCACCATCGGGCGCAGCTCCAAGCGGGCCGAGGGCCTGGGAGAGGCGCGCTCGGACTTCCTCGGCCAGTTCGGCATCGGCCTGCTGGCCTGCTTCGTGGTGGCCGAGCGGATCCGGGTGGTCAGCCGCAGCGCCCGGACGCCCGAGGCGCCTCCCGTGGAGTGGACGGCGCGCGACGACGGCTCGTACACCGTGCGGACCCTGCCGGACTCCGCCCGCCCCGAACCCGGCACGACCGTCCACCTCCAGGCACGCGCCGGGGCGGGCGAATGGCTCACCGAGCGGCGAGTCCTCGCGCTGGCACGGGACTTCGGGTCGCTGCTGCCGTACGACGTCCGGGTGGGCGAGGAGGCGGTCACCGACCTGCCGGCACCCTGGGACCGGGCGTACCCCTCCCCCGCGGCCCGCCGGGTCGCGCTGGCCCGGCACTGCCACGAGGCGTTCGGGTTCACTCCCCTGGACACCATCGGGCTGGACGTGCCGCTGGCCGGGATCCGCGGGGTGGCGTACGTGCTGCCGTCGGCGGTCAGCCCGGCGCAGCGGGCGGGTCACCGCGTGCACCTGAAGGGCATGCTGCTGACCGAGCGGGCCGAACAGCTGCTGCCCGACTGGGCGTTCTTCGTGCGCTGCGTCCTCGACACGGACAGTCTGCGGCCCACCGCCTCGCGGGAGTCGCTCTACGAGGACGAGACGCTGGCCGCCGTGCGTGAGGCGCTCGGGGAGCGGATACGGTCCTGGCTGACCTCTCTCGCGGCCGGCGATCCGGAACGCCTGGAGGCGTTCCTGTCGGTGCACTTCCTGGGCGTGAAGTCGCTGGCCCGGCACGACGCGGAGATGCTGCGCACGATGCTGCCGTGGCTGCCCTTCGAGACGACCGACGGGCGGCTGTCCCTGGAGGAGTTCGCGCAGCGGCACCCCGTCGTCCACTTCACCCGCACGGTCGAGGAGTACCGGCAGGTCGCGCCGATCGCGTCCGCGCAGGGCGTCGGCGTCGTCAACGGCGGCTACACCTACGACAGCGAGCTGGTCGAGGCGCTGCCGTCGGTGCGCCCGGGGACGGTGGTCGCCGAGCTGGACGCGGACACCGTGACCGCGCACCTGGACTCCGTCGACCCGGCCGAGGAGCTGGCCCTGTCGGGATTCCTGGCCGCCGCGCGGGACCGGCTCGACCCGCTGGGCTGCGACGTCGTGCTGCGCGCCTTCCACCCGCTGTCCGTGCCCGCGCTGCACCTGGACGACCGGGCGGCCCGGCACGAGCAGGCGCGCGCCGAGGCCGAGGAGCAGGCGGACGACCTGTGGGCGGGCATCCTCGGCTCGCTGCGGGGCGGCGCCCCGCGCGCGCGTCTGGTGCTCAACCACCTCAACCCGCTGATCCGCCGCATCGGTTCGCTCGGCGACCCGGAGCTGATCGGCACCGCGACCGAGTCGCTGTACGGGCAGGCGCTGCTGATGGCGCGGCGCCCGCTGCGGCCGGCGGATTCGGCGCTGCTGAACCGGGCGTTCATCGGCCTGCTGGAGTGGGCCACGCACAGCGGCACCGGCACGACGGGGGACGGCCACCGATGAGTGGGATCAGCGACTTCGACTCGCTGCGCCGGGAGTTGGCGGCCAACGGCGAGCGGCCGGAGGGCCCGGCCCGCAACGCGCGCGCGGAGCTGCTGCTCGCCGAGGCCGAGCGGCTGAACATCCCGCTCGCCGTGATCGAGGCGCTCGGACACCAGCTCAAGGTCTACAACTACAGCTCCGAGAAGGACAGGATGTTCGTCCCGTTCGCGCGGCTGCTGCGCATGTGGGACGAACGCCCCGAGGACTTCGACGAGTACGAGACCCACTCGCTGCACTGGGTCTTCAAGTGGATGTCGGCGGGCATGCTGGGCCAGCCGCACATCCCGCTGGCCTCGATCGAGAAGTGGCTCGGCGAGATGGAGCACCGCTACCGGCTCGCTGGCCACTCCGAACGGGCCGTGCGCAGCGCCGAGTTCAGTGTCGCCCGGCACATCGGGGACCTCCCTCGGGCGGAGCGCGCGTACGCGGCGTGGCTGGCCGCCGACCGGGACCGCATGGCCGACTGCCACGCCTGCGAACTGCACGGCCAGGGCCGGTGGCAGGCCGAGTGCGGCCGGGACGCGGAGGCGGTCGAGCTGTGGCGGCCGGTGCTGGACGGCGAGTTCTCCTGCGCCCACGAGCCGCACGGCGTCCTCGCCTCCTCGCTGCTGCCGCTGCTGCGGCTCGGCCGCCTCGACGAGGCGCGCGCCCACCATCTGCGGGGCCTGAGGCTGGTGCGGCCGATGGAGAGCATGCGGAGCGCCTACGCCGCCCACGTGGAGTTCTGCGCGCTGACCGGCAACGAGGCGCGGGCCCTGGAGCTGCTGGCCGAGCGGCCGGCGTACTTCACGGACGACGGGAACCCGCTCAGCAGGCTGGACTTCCTGGCGGTGACGGCCCTGCTCATGGACCGGCTGGCCGAGCTGGGACGGGACGGGCAGACGGTGCCGGGTCCCGCGGGGCGCGCGTGGACGGCCGGCGAACTCGCCGAGCACGCGCGCGCGGACGCGTCCGCCCTGGCGGCACGCTTCGACGAGCGCAACGGCACGGACCGGGTCGGCGAGCGGGCACGCGCGCGCATGGCGCAGCGCCCGCTGCTGGACCGGCTGCCGCTGGGCGTGCGCACGGCTCGGCGGACCGCCGGTGCCGCTGCGGCTCCCGCCGCACGGGTCCCCGTCGAGACGCCGGCCGCGGTCGCGCCCGAGGGGGCCGCCCTGCCCGAGCTGATCGCCGAGGCGCGGCGGCTGTCGGACACCCTGCGCCCGTACGCCGTGGAGGCGTGGGCGGCGGTCGCGCGGGCCGCGGAGGGCGTCGGGCTGGCGGCCCGGGACCGGGCCGAGATCGCCGACCACGAGGCGATGGGCCGGGGCCCGGAGGGTGCCGCCCTGTTCGAGCGGGCCGCCGAGTTGTACGCGCGTGCGGGCGATCCGGGCGAGGCGCTGGCCGCACGCTCGCGTGCCGCGTACACGAGGGCGCTGACCGGGGACGTGGAGGGGGCGCTCGCCGCGGTCGCCGAGCCCTACCAGCGGGTCCGCGCGCTGTACGCGGAGAAGCGCACCGGAGTACGGCAGACGGCGTCCGTGGTGATGGGCCGGGCACGGATCCTGATACGGCCGGTGTACGAGGCCGAGGGGCCCGTGGACCCGGGGGCGCTGTCCGCCGCCGGGGAGGCCGTGCGGGAGGTCCTGGCCCTCGTGGAGGGGCACACCGGGGACGATGTGCGGCTCGCGGCCCGGGCGGCCGAGGCGCGGGCGATGCTCGCCGAGGTCGCCGCGCGCGCCGGGGACCTGCGGGGCGCCGCGGAGCTGTTCGAGCGGGCCGCGGCCGAGTACGCCGAGGCGGGTGTGCCGTGGTTCGCGGTGGAGTACGAGGCCCGGCTGGCGGCGCTCGCGCACCATCTGGGCGACCCGGAGGGCGCCGAGCGGGCGCTGCGGGCGGCCCTGGAGCACGGCGGGGCGTATCTGGAGGCGCCGGGGCGGGCACAGCTGCACCTTCAGCTCGCGGAGGTGCTCGGCGGTCTCGACCGGGCCGAGGAGGCGGCGGAGCACGCTCTGGAGGCGGCGCACTGGGCCGACGAGGCGGGCGGGGGACCGGCGCTCGGGGCCTGGGCCCGGCAGCAGCTCGGCGGTCTGCTGCTGCGGCTGGGGCGGTGGGCGGAGGCCGCCGAGGTGCTGGAGTCCGCGCTGCCGGACCTGTCCGCGGACACGCACGGAGACGGGGCCGTCGTGCAGACGCAGTGGTGGCTCGGCGACTGTCTGAGCGAGCTCGGGGAGCACCGTGCGGCGGCCGAACGCCGGCTCCAGGCCGCCGAGATCGCCCGGCACTGGCCCGAGCAGCAGGACCACGCGACCCTCGCCCATCTGGCCGCCGAGTCGCTGAGCCGGGCCGGGCTGCACGAGGAGGCGGACCGTGCGTACACGCGCGCGGGCGACCTGTGGCGCTCCCTGGGCGACGTGCACGGCCTGGTCCGCGCCCTGCGCGCACGCGCGTGGCTGGCGTCGGGCACCGAGGCCGGCGGCCTGGACGCGGCGCGGGAGCTGATGGGGGCCGCGGTCACCGAGTGCGAGGCGGCGCTGGCCGCGGTGGACGACGACGCGGCGGCGCGGCAGCGGCTCGTCGCCGAACTCGGGCAGACCCACCGGCAGTTCGGCGACCTTCTCGCGGACGGCGCGGCGGCCGAGGAGGCCCTGTCCCGGCTGGAGCAGGCGATCGCCTCCTTCGCCGAGCTGGGTCCGGCCGCCCTGCACGACCGCACCGGAGCGGAACTCGCCGCGGGCCGGCTGGCAGCCGACCTGGGCCACACCGCGGAGGCCACGGCTCACGCACGTGCCGTACTGGCGGCCTACGAGGACGACGAGATGTCACCCCGGCGCCCGGAAGCCGAAAGGCTCCTCCGAGCCCTTGAGAAAGGCTCGGACGACTGACCGACGGCCAAGGAGCGGAACGCTGGACCACCGGCGCCCACCCCGGGCCGCCCCGCAACGCCACGCACACACGCGTGCCGTGACGGCAGCCTACGAACCCACCGCCGCCCAGATCCCGCCCGCCCGGAAGCCGAAAGGCCTCTGCACGGCCTGAAGGCCGGCTCGGACAACTGCCCGGCGGCCCCGGAACGGAAC
>NZ_JBIBWH010000011.1:0-153940 GCF_043081205.1 Streptomyces sp. NPDC014889 | reverse complement strand
CCGGCGGCCCCGGAACGGAACGCCGGACCACCGGCAACCGCCCCGGGCCGCCCCGCAACGCCACGCACACACGCGTGCCGTGACGGCAGCCTACGAACTCACCGCCGCCCAGATCCCGCCCGCCCGGAAGCCGAAAGGCCTCTGCACGGCCTGAAGGCCGGCTCGGACAACTGCCCGGCGGCCCCGGAACGGAACGCCGGACCACCGGCAACCGCCCCGGGCCGCCCCGCAACGCCACGCACACACGCGTGCCGTGACGGCAGCCGGTCGATCGGTGGGACGGCGTTCACTCCACGCCGATGAGCAGGAGCGCTCCCTGGCGGCCGCCCTGGTAGATGACCGTGTCGACGGCGAGGTAGGACTCGCGGACCCGGTTCTCCAGGTGGCCGGCGATCGTGTCGGGGGCCTCGTCGCCGAGGACGAGGGTGACCAGTTCGCCGCCGGCCGCGAGCATGCGGTCCAGGACGGTCTCGGCGGTGGCTGTGACGTCGGAGCCGATCACGGCCACGTCGCCGTCGATCAGGCCGAGTACGTCACCGGCCTGGCAGATGCCGGCCGTGGTCCACGACTGGTGTTCGGCGACGACCACCTCGGCGTGCCGGGTGGCGCCGGCCGCCGAGGTCATGGCGACGACGTCCTCGTCGAAGCGGCGCCCCGGCTCGTGCACGGCGAGGGCGGCGATGCCCTGCACGGCCGAGCGGGTCGGGATCAGGGCGACGCGGACACCGTCCCCGCGGGCCTGCTCGGCCGCCGCCGACGCGGTGTGGCGCAGTTCGGGGTCGTTGGGCAGCAGGACCACCTCGTGCGCGTGTGCCCGCCGTACGGCGTCGACGAGCTCGCCGCTCGCGAGCTGCTCCCCGGGCCGGGCGAGCACCGTGGTCGCCCCGGCCTCGGCGCAGAGCCCGGCCAGGCCCTCGCCGGGCACGACGGCCACCACGGCGCGCTGGGCCCGCTCCCGGGGCGGCGCGAACCCACGGGTGTGCGCGTCACCGGCGGCGAAGTGCGTGATCCGGATCCGGTGCGGGCGCCCGGCCTCCACGCCCGCCTCCACGGCGGCGCCCGCGTCGTCCACGTGCACGTGCACGTTCCACAGGCCGTCGCCGCCGACCACGACGAGGGAGTCCCCCAGCTCGTCGAGCCGCTCACGCAGCCGGGCGACGGCCGCGTCCTCGGCGTCCAGCAGGTAGATCACCTCGAAGGCGGGACCGCTCGCGGGCGGCGCGCAGGCACCGGGCCCGTCGTCAGCGGGGCACACGCGCGCGTGGGGAACCGTCGGCCCGCCGTCACCCGCCGCCGCGGCCGCCGAGGGGAACACGCCCTGCTCCGGCGCCCGCCCCGTGAACGTCTCCACCAGGGCCGCGAGGACCGCCACGAGCCCGCGCCCGCCCGCGTCGACCACCCCGGCCTGCTCCAGGACGGCCAACTGGCCGGGGGTCGCGGCGAGGGCCGCGCACGCTCCCTCGTAGGCGGCCAGCGCGACCGCCCCGCAGTCTCCCCGCGCCCCGGTGGCCGCGTCCGCGGCGGCCGAGGCCACCGACAGGACCGTGCCCTCCATCGGGTGCGCCACGGCCTGCCTGGCGGAGTCCGCCGCGCGCCGCAGGGCCAGGCACAGACCGCGCCCGTCGGCGTGCGCGCGGTCACTGTCGGCGGCGAACACCTGGGCCATGCCGCGCAGCAGCTGGGCGAGGATCGTCCCTGAGTTGCCGCGGGCCCCGATCAGCGCGCCGTGCGCCATCGCCCGCGCGGCGTCGGCCAGCGAGGGACCGGGCAGTGCCCCGCCGGTCGCGGCGCCCACCTCGTGCGCCGCGAACACGGCCTCCACCGCTGCGACGGCGGACTCCACGGTCAGATACAGGTTGGTGCCGGTGTCCCCGTCGGCCACGGGGTAGACGTTGATCGCGTCGATCTCCTCGCGCGCGCGTCCCAGCGCCCGCAGCGCCAGTCCGCACCAGGTGCGCACCGCCGGCGCGTCGAACGTCTGCGGCACCTGCGCCACCTGCGCCTCCCTGAGCTGCTGGACTGGACGCAGCGTAGACCCAGGGGCGGTGCCGGACGGAAGAGGGCCTGCGCGGGCCCCGGAGCCACCATGGTAGTTTCGCCCTACGGACGCAGCCGTTGTATGCTGCTCCGGTTGCCCGATCCTGATCGGGCTCTCCCCCTGGCAACGCCACTCAGATTTCAACAAGGCTCTTCGAGCCTGAGATCTTGATCCCGGCATGCCGGGATCAACCGTAAGTGCATCTGAAGTCTTTGGAGTGACCCGTGGCTGCCAACTGCGACGTCTGCGGCAAGGGGCCGGGCTTCGGCAACAACATCTCGCACTCGCACCGCCGTACGTCCCGTCGCTGGAACCCGAACATCCAGCGTGTGCGTACCGTGGTCGGCGGGACGCCGAAGCGCGTGAACGCCTGCACCTCGTGCATCAAGGCCGGCAAGGTCTCGCGCTGACGCACAGCAACAGCTAAGCGCGCGGCCACCGCTGGTTCGCTGCACTGAGCCGGTCCACCTCGGTGGACCGGCTTTTTGCCGTACCCGCGTGACTACCCCGCCCCGGGCCCCCGCAGGGCCCACGCGTGATCCACGGGGCCGATCCCCGCGCCGAGCGCGAAGCCGGCCGCGATCGCCCCGGTGACGTACGCCTTGGCCTCCGTCACGGCCTCCGGCACGGACCGGCCCCTGGCCAGGTACGAGGCGATCGCGGAGGCGAGGGTGCAGCCGGTGCCGTGCGTGTGCCGGTTGTCGTAACGGGGGGCGCGCAGCCAGTGCTCCTCGGCGCCGTCGGTGAGCAGGTCCACGGCCTGGTCACCACTCTCTCCCCCGGCGGCCCCGGCGAGGTGGCCGCCCTTGATCAGCACCCACTTCGGCCCGAACTCCAGCATCGCCGCCGCGGCCTCCCGCATCTGCTCCTCCGTCCGGACCCGGACACCGGTCAACTGGGCCACCTCGTCCAGGTTCGGCGTGGCGACGGTCGCCACGGGGAGCAGCCTGGTGCGTACCGTCCGGAGCGCGGAGTCGGCGAGCAGCGGGTCGCCGTGTTTGGAGACGCCGACCGGATCGACGACCGCGGGCGCGTCCGTCCCGGCGATCAGTTCGGCCACGGTCCCGGCCAGTTCCGCCGAGGAGAGCATCCCGGTCTTGACCGCCTGGACGCCGATGTCGTCGACGACGCTGCGGTACTGGGCCCTGACCGCGTCCACGGGCAGTTCCCAGGCGCCCTGCACGCCGAGCGAGTTCTGCGCGGTCACCGCGGTGATCACGCTCATGCCGTGCACGCCGAGGGCGAGCATCGTCTTCAGGTCGGCCTGGATGCCGGCGCCGCCGCAGG
This sequence comes from Streptomyces sp. NPDC014889, assembly GCF_043081205.1. NCBI lineage: Bacteria > Bacillati > Actinomycetota > Actinomycetes > Kitasatosporales > Streptomycetaceae > Streptomyces > Streptomyces sp. NPDC014889. Next base: position 150,615 of record NZ_JBIBWH010000011.1, on the reverse strand, counting down.
AGTCGGAGCCCGCGACGGTCAGGACCCGAGGAGGGGCCGCCGTCATGACTCGATGTCCCCGAAGTGGTCCCAGCCGCCCTTGCTGGTCCACGGCGCGCCGTCGACCGTGACCTGGGGCAGCGCCGAGGGGCTGCGCACGTCGCCGATCACCTTCCAGCGGGCCGGCAGTTTCACGTCCGGCGGGAAGGCCGCCACGATCGCGTGGTCCTCTCCCCCGGTCAGCACCCACTGCAACGGGTCGACGCCGACGGCCTGCCCGATGTCGTTCATCTGCGAGGGGATGTCTATGGCCCCCGAGCGGATGTCGATGTGGACCTTGCTGGCCTCGGCGATGTGCCCGAGGTCGGCGATCAGTCCGTCGCTGACGTCGCACATCGCGGTGGCGCCGAGCCCGGCGGCGGCCGGGCCGGCGTGGTACGGCGGCTCGGGGCGGCGGTGGGCCTCGACGAAGGCGCGGGGCGAGCGGAAGCCGCGGGAGAGCACCGCGTACCCGGCCGCGGACCAGCCCAGCCAGCCGGTCACCGCGATCAGGTCGCCGGGTTGTGCGCCGGCGCGGGTGACCGGCTCGTGGTTGCGCAGATCACCGAGCGCGGTGATCGACACCATGATCGTGTCGCCGCGCACCACGTCGCCGCCGACGACGGCGGCCCCGGCGACCTGGCACTCGTCGCGCAGGCCGTCCATCAGCTCGGTGGGCCAGGTGACCGGGAGCTCGGTGGGGACGACCAGGCCGAGCAGCAGCGCCGTCGGCACGGCGCCCATGGCGGCGATGTCCGCGAGGTTCTGGGCGGCCGCCTTGCGGCCCACGTCGTACGCCGTGGACCAGTCCCGGCGGAAGTGCCGCCCCTCCAGGAGTATGTCGGTGCTCGCCACGACCCTGCGGTCGGGGGCGGCGACCACCGCGGCGTCGTCGCCGGGGCCGACCCGGACCGCCGGGGTGGTGGTGAGACGGGAGGTGAGCTCCCTGATGAGCCCGAACTCCCCGAGCTCACCGACAGTGCCCTTCATCGGCCTTTCGCCCCTTCTGTCCCTGTACGTTCCCGGTCGCGCGTCAACGCGGTCCTCGCTACGGTCGAGATGACCGTCAACTTCTGTCCTACCTGCACCCCGGCGCGTGCGTCACGGCATCCCGGGTCTCCCCACGGCGTGTGACGACGCGATACCGTGGCGTTCCTTTTTCCCCACATGATCCTCGTGGCCGCCCTGGAGGTTCCGTGGTACAGGCGTACATCCTGATCCAGACGGAGGTCGGCAAGGCGTCGACCGTCGCAGAGACGATCGGCAAGATCCCTGGAGTGATCCAGGCCGAGGACGTGACGGGGCCGTACGACGTCATCGTGCGCGCCCAGTCCGACACCGTGGACGACCTGGGCCGCATGGTGGTCGCCAAGGTCCAGCAGGTGGACGGCATCACACGCACCCTGACCTGCCCGGTCGTGCATCTGTAGCCCCCGTCTACCCTTGGCCGGTGAGCTTCTTCCGTCACCGGCTTCTCGGCCTGCCCGTCCTCGCCGCGCTGATCACCGTCGCGGGCTGTTCCCCGAGCGACGCCGGCGCCACCGTGGCGGTTCCCCGTCCCGGACCGTCGGCAGCCGGACTGTGCCGGGATCTGGACCGGGAACTGCCTGCGAAAGTGGACGGACTGAGCCGCGAGGACCCCCGGCCCGCCTCCACGCTGACCGCGGGTTGGGGAAGCCCGGCGATCATACTGCGCTGCGGTGTCCCGCGGCCCGCCGCGATGGACGATCCGGAGGCCGACGGGGCCGAGGTGAACGATGTGGGCTGGCTGCTGCAGAAGCAGGGGGACGGGTCGTTCCGCTTCACCACCACCCTGCGCCTGGCCTATGTGGAGGTGACGATCCCCGCGGGGCGGACGGACCACGGGGTCGCGCCGCTGGTCGATCTGGCCGCGGCCGTGAAGAAGGCGATCCCCAAGGGGATCGCCGACTGAGTGCCTGACGCGCGCCGAGGGGGCGGCGGACGCCGGCCGGTGTCCGCCGCCCCCTCGGTGTGTGTGGTCAGCGCAGTCCCGTGGAGCGGCGCAGGGCCGCCTGGATCAGCCGGTCCACCAGTTCCGGGTAGCTGATCCCGCTCGCCTGCCACATCTGCGGGTACATCGAGATGGGCGTGAAGCCGGGCATGGTGTTGATCTCGTTGATCACGAACTCGCCGTCCTCGGTGAGGAAGAAGTCCGCGCGGACCAGACCTTCGCAGGAGGCCGCCTCGAACGCCTCCACCGCGAGCCGCCGCACCTCGGCGGTCTCCTCGTCGGTCAGCGGGGCGGGCACGATGCCGGGCGTGGAGTCGATGTACTTGGCCTCGAAGTCGTAGTACGCGTGCGCCTCGGGCGGCGGGATCTCGGCCGGTACGGAGGCCCGCGGGCCGTCCTCGAACTCCAGCACCCCGCACTCGATCTCGCGGCCCCGCAGCGCGGCCTCCACGAGCACCTTCGGGTCGTGCCGCTGGGCCTCCTCGATCGCCTCGTCGAGGCCGGACAGGTCGTCGACCTTGGTGATGCCGATCGACGAACCGGCGCGCGCGGGCTTCACGAACAGCGGCCAGCCGTGCTCGCCCGCGAAGTCGACGATCCTCTTGCGGGCGGCGGACGGGTCCTGCGCCCACTCGCGCGGCCGGATCACCACGTACGGGCCGACCTTGAGCCCGAAGGAGGTGAACACCCGCTTCATGTACTCCTTGTCCTGGCCGACGGCCGAGGCGAGCACGCCCGAGCCCACGTACGGCACGCCGGACAGCTCCAGGAGGCCCTGCAGGGTGCCGTCCTCGCCGTAGGGGCCGTGCAGCACCGGGAAGACCACGTCGACCTCGCCGAGCACCTTGGGCACCGAACCGGGCTCGCTGTAGACGACTTCGCGGTTGGACGGGTCGACGGGCAGCACCACGCCGCCCTCGGCGGAGTCGGCGAGTTCCTCGACGCTCGGGGTGCGACCCTCGGTGATCGCCATGCGCTCCGGCTCGTCGGCGGTCAGGGCCCAGCGGCCGTCGCGGGTGATGCCGATCGGCAGGACCTCGTACTTGGTCCGGTCGATGGCGCGCAGCACCGCGCCCGCGGTGACCACGGAGATTCCGTGTTCGGAGCTGCGGCCGCCGCACACGACGGCCACGCGGGGCTTGCGGGACGGCTGCTCGGGGCTCTGGGGGAGGTTCTCGCTGCTCATATCGCGATGAGAGTACCCGCTGGTATCCACGACGTCAGTGCCCGCATGGGCACCGTCGCTCAGCGTCGCACGGACGGTCGCGCAACGTGATGCGGACGGCCGAACGGCGCCGGTTTCAGCGGCGTTCGGGCTTGGCGCTGCGCGACATCAGCTCCCTGAGGGCCACCACGGGCGGCTTGCCCTCGTGCACGATGCCGACGACGGTCTCCGTGATCGGCATGTCGACGCCGTGCCGGCGGGCCAGATCCAGCACCGACTCGCAGGACTTGACGCCCTCGGCGGTCTGCTTGGTGACCGCGATGGTCTCCTGGAGCGTCATGCCCTTGCCGAGGTTGGTGCCGAAGGTGTGGTTGCGCGACAGCGGCGAGGAGCAGGTGGCCACCAGGTCGCCGAGGCCGGCGAGTCCGGAGAACGTCAGCGGGTCGGCGCCGAGGGCCATGCCGAGCCGGGTGGTCTCGGCGAGGCCACGGGTGATGAGCGAGCCCTTGGCGTTGTCGCCGAGCCCCATGCCGTCCGCGATGCCGACGGCCAGACCGATCACGTTCTTGACGGCGCCGCCGAGTTCGCAGCCCACCACGTCGGTGTTGGTGTAGGGCCGGAAGTACGGGGTGTGGCAGACGGCCTGCAACCGCCGGGCCACTTCCTCGTCGGTGCAGGCGACCACGCCGGCGGCCGGCATGCGGGCGGCGATCTCCCGGGCCAGGTTGGGCCCGGTGACGACGGCGATGCGGTCGGCACCCACCTTGGCGACGTCCTCGATCACCTCGCTCATCCGCATGGCCGAGCCGAGTTCGACGCCCTTCATCAGGGAGACGAGGACGGTGTCCGGGGCGAGCAGCGGCGCCCACTCGGCGAGGTTCGCACGCATGGTCTGCGAGGGGATGGCGAGCACCGTGAAGTCGGCGTCGCGGGCGGCCTCGGCGGCGTCGGCCGTGGCCCGCAGGTTCTGAGGGAGTTCGACTCCGGGCAGGTAGTCGGGGTTGGTCCGGGTGGAGTTGACCGCGTCGACGAGTTCGGCGCGGCGGGCCCACAGGGTCACCTCGCAACCGGCGTCGGCGAGGACCATGCCGAAGGCGGTGCCCCACGATCCGGTACCGAAGACGGCCGCCTTGACCGGCTTGCTCACGTGCCCTGCCCCTCTTCCTGTACGGACTCCCGCACGTCCGGCCCGCGCTGCGCGACCGGCACGGTCCTGCCCTGCGTCTGCGACTCGGTGCGGCGGCGCTGCTCGATCCGCTCCCGGCGCGGATCGTACGGCTCGGCGGGCGCCTTCTCCCCGCGGATCTGCTCCAGCTGGCGGGTGATGGCCGCCATGATGACCTCGGTGGCCTCCTTGAGGAGCTCCGGAGTCATCTCCTGGTCGTAGAAGCGGGAGAGGTCCACGGGCGGCCCGGCCAGCACCTGGTGGGTCTTGCGGGGCAGCAGGTCGGGCTTCTTGGCGTAGGGCGGCAGCAGTTCGTTGACGCCCCACTGGGCGACCGGAATCACCGGGCACTTGGTCTGCAGGGCGACCCGGGCGGCGCCGGTCTTGCCCGTCATGGGCCAGCCGTCGGGGTCGCGGGTGAGGGTGCCCTCGGGGTAGAAGGCGACGCACTCGCCGCGCTCCACGGCGTCGATGGCGGCGCGGAACGCGCTCAGCGCGTCCGTGCTCTCGCGGTAGACGGGGATCTGCCCGGTGCCGCGCATCGCGGCACCCACCAATCCCTTCTTGAAAAGCCCGCTCTTCGCCAGGAATCGCGGAACGCGCCCGGTGTTGTACTGAAAGTGGGCGTACGCGAAGGGGTCGACGTGCGAATTGTGGTTCACCACGGTGATAAATCCGCCGTCGGCCGGAATGTGCTCCATTCCGCGCCAGTCCCGCTTGATCAGAACCACCAGTGGCGGTTTGCAGATCACCGCTGCGAAGCGATACCAGAAGCCGATTCTGCGGCGGGGCACGCGGACACCTTCCTCTAGGGCCTGGGGGGCCGCACAAGTGTCGCCCCAGGCCGCCTGTCTGTCGAGAACACCGTACGCCCGCACGTCACCGGGAGCGCCTTTGGAAGGCGCTGCGCGCCCCTCCCCTTCCCGAGTCCACCGGACCGTCCGGGGCGACTCCGGGAGACAATGACGACCACACGAGAGGGACGGAACGCCGGTGCAGTGGACCTTGGTCATTCCCCTGAAGCCCCTGAACCGGGCCAAGAGCAGGCTGTCGGACACCGCCGGCGACGGAGTGCGTCCCGGCCTGGCCCTCGCCTTCGCCATGGACACGGTGGCGGCCGCGCTGGCCTGCCCGGCGGTGGCGGATGTGGCGGTCGTCACGGACGACGCCGAGGCCGGGCGGGAGCTGGCGGCGCTGGGCGCCCGGATCGTCGCCGACGAGCCGCGGGCCGGCCTGAACGCCGCCCTCGCGCACGGCGCGGCGGTGGTACGGGCCTCGCGCCCCCGAACTCCGGTGGCGGCCCTCAACGCCGATCTTCCCGCGCTGCGGCCCATGGAATTGGCCCGGGTTCTGGAGGCGGCCGGACAATTCCCGCGGGCATTTCTCGCGGATTCCGCGGCCGTCGGCACGACTTTGCTGACGGCCTCCCCCGGGCATCCACTCCTCCCGGCCTTCGGCACCGATTCCCGGGGCCGCCACCGGGCGTCAGGCGCCGTGGAACTGTCCCTGGACGCGGTGGAATCCGTGCGCCGGGACGTGGACACCGGGGACGATCTGCGGGCCGCGCTGGCCCTCGGCGTGGGGCCGCGGACGGCCGCCGCGGCGGCGCGGCTGCCGGTCCTGGGGCAGTAGGCTGCCGTCATGCAGGCGACCGCATACACGTACGACCCCGAAAGCCGCAGCGGGCAGGTGCTGCTGGACGACGGCACCCCGGTGTCCTTCGACGCGCCGGCGTTCGACGCGGGCGGTCTGCGGCTGCTGCGGCCTGGGCAGCGGGTGCGGATCGAGACCGAGGGCGAGGGGAACGGCCTGCGGATCACCCTGGTGACGCTGCAGACCTTCTGAGCAGGCAGGATGACCGTCCACCCCGGCGCGAGGGAACAGCGCCCCGGCAGGCGGTGTCCGAACACGCCGCGGGCCGGGCTCCCTCGGGAGTCCGGCCCGGCGCGTGAGTGCCCCTGCGTCGCTACTTGCCGCGGGCGGCGGTCTTCTTGGCGGTGGTCTTGCGGGCGGTCGACTTCTTGGCGGGGGCCTTCTTGGCCGTGGCCTTCTTCGCCGGCGCCTTCTTGGCGGTGGTCTTCTTGGCGGCGGCCTTCGTGGCCGTCGTCTTCTTGGCGGCCGCCGTGGTCTTCTTGGCCGTGGGGGCCTTCTTGGCGGTGGTCTTCTTCGCCGCCGGGGCGGCCTTCTTCGCGGCCGTCTTCTTCGCCGCCGCGGTGGTCTTCTTCGCGGCGGCCTTCTTGCCGACGGCCTTGGCAATGGTGGCGGGCGGGCCGGAGAGGCTGCCCTTGGGCGCCTTCTTGACCGCGATGTCGTGCTTCGGGAGCTTCTTCGAGCCGCTCACCAGGTCCTTGAAGCCCTGGCCGGCCCGGAAGCGGGGAACGGAGGTCTTCTTGACCCGCACCCGCTCACCCGTCTGCGGGTTGCGCGCGTAACGGGCGGGACGATCAACCTTCTCGAAGGACCCGAAGCCGGTGACCGAGACCCGGTCTCCCGCGACGACCGCGCGGACGACGGCGTCCAGTACCGCGTCCACCGCATCGGCGGCCTGCTGGCGGCCGCCCATCTTGTCGGCAATCGCTTCTACGAGCTGCGCCTTGTTCACGTCTTCCCCTTCGGAGACCTTGCCGGAACGAAAGTGTTCAAGCGTTTTCGCACGTTAGGCAGATATATACCGCAAATCAAACACGAAACGGGCTAATCACCCTTGTGCCGCAACGGACTCGACGGCCTCGGGCTGTTCAGCCTTCCTCGCCGGGGATTCGCCCCCGGTCGAGGTCTGCCGTGAACCGCTCCAGACGCCTTGCCGCACCGGCGAGATCGTGCTTGGCCGAGGCCGTAATGACCAGCAGCTTCCGGGTCAGCGCCATCCGTACGCTCTCCGGGACTTGCAGTGCGCGCACCCTTTCGTGCGCTTCCTTGAGCTGGGCCGCGACCGCCGTATAGAGCTCGAGTTGGCCGTCGTTGTCCATGCACAGATTGTGCCATCTGGGGCGAGTTGTCGCCTGCGCTGGGGGGCAACTGACGCCTGCGGCGGCCGTCCGGGCGGTTGCGCCGGGCGCCATCCGGAGCCTCGCCTACCCCGGCAATAGCCCGTCTAACGTGGGAAGTTGAGCGTCTTGGCGTCGGCGCGCCGGGTGATCGGGGCGCCAAAAAGGCTGTACCCCCGATCGCCTCGATCGGGGGTACAGCGGGGTCGTACGGTGGCCGAAAGTCGACTTGTCACAGCACTGGAGAGCGGTGTCCGGCCCGGCGGTCGGTCATCGGCCGGGGCCGTGGGTCAGACCGGCAGGGTGCGCGGCTTGAAGGCCGGGCGCTTCGCCTCGTACGCGGCGATGTCGGCCTCGCTCTGGAGGGTGATGGAGATGTCGTCCAGCCCGTTCAGCAGCCGCCAGCGGGAGTTCTCGTCCAGCTCGAAGGAGGCGGTGATCCCCTCGGCGCGCACCTCGCGGGCGACCAGGTCGACGGTCACCTCGGCCTGGGGGTCCTTCTCGGTGAGCTCCCACAGGGCGTCCACGACCTTCTGGTCCAGGACGACCGTGAGCAGGCCGTTCTTCAGCGAGTTGCCCCGGAAGATGTCCGCGAAGCGGGAGGAGATCACGGCCTTGAAGCCGTAGTTCTGGAGCGCCCAGACGGCGTGCTCGCGGGAGGAGCCGGTGCCGAAGTCGGGGCCCGCGACCAGCACCGTGGCGCCGTCGCGCTCCGGGCGGTTGAGCACGAAACCGGGGTCCTTGCGCCAGGCCTCGAACAGCCCGTCCTCGAATCCGTCGCGGGTGACCTTCTTGAGCCAGTGGGCGGGGATGATCTGGTCGGTGTCGACGTTGCTGCGGCGCAGCGGGACGGCCCGGCCGGTGTGGGTGGTGAAGGCTTCCATGATCTCTCAGACTCCAGCGGGCGTGGGGACGTCGGCGTCGGACAGGTCGGCCGGGGAGGCCAGGTGGCCGAGGACCGCGGTGGCCGCCGCGACCTGCGGGGAGACCAGGTGGGTACGGCCGCCCTTGCCCTGCCTGCCCTCGAAGTTGCGGTTGGAGGTGGAGGCGGAGCGCTCTCCGGGGGCGAGCTGGTCGGGGTTCATGCCCAGGCACATCGAGCAGCCCGCGTGCCGCCATTCGGCGCCGGCCTCCTTGAAGACCACGTCCAGGCCCTCGGAGACGGCCTGGAGACCCACGCGCGCGGAGCCCGGGACGACCAGCATCCGTACGCCGTCGGCGACTTTGCGGCCCCGCACGATGTCGGCGGCGGCGCGCAGGTCCTCGATGCGGCCGTTGGTGCAGGAGCCTACGAAGACGGTGTCCACGTTGATGGAACGCAGCGGCTGTCCGGCCTCCAACCCCATGTATTCCAGGGCCTTTTCGGCGGACAGGCGCTCCGATGCGTCTTCGTACGAGGCCGGGTCGGGGACGGCGGCCGAAAGGGGCGCGCCCTGGCCGGGGTTGGTGCCCCAGGTGACGAACGGGGACAGCTCGGCGGCGTCGATGACGACCTCTGCGTCGAAGACGGCGTCGTCGTCGGAGCGCAGGGTCCTCCAGTAGGCGACCGCGGCGTCCCACTCGGCACCCTCGGGTGCGTGCGGGCGGCCCTCGAGGTAGGCGAAGGTGGTCTCGTCGGGGGCGATCATGCCCGCTCGGGCGCCGGCCTCGATCGACATGTTGCAGATGGTCATCCGGGCCTCCATCGAGAGCTTCTCGATGGCGGGGCCGCGGTACTCCAGGATGTAGCCCTGGCCGCCGCCGGTGCCGATCCTGGCGATGATCGCGAGGATCAGGTCCTTGGCCGTGACGCCCTCGGGCAGTTCGCCCTCGACCGTGATCGCCATGGTCTTCGGACGGGCCATCGGCAGGGTCTGGGTGGCGAGCACGTGCTCGACCTGGGAGGTGCCGATGCCGAACGCCAGCGCGCCGAAGGCGCCGTGCGTGGAGGTGTGCGAGTCACCGCAGACGACGGTGGTGCCCGGCTGGGTCAGACCCAGCTGCGGTCCCACCACGTGGACGACGCCCTGCTCGACGTCGCCCAGCGGGTGCAGCCGGACCCCGAAGTCGGCGCAGTTCTTGCGCAGCGTCTCGAGCTGGACCCGGGAGACGGGGTCCGCGATGGGCTTGTCGATGTCGAGGGTCGGGGTGTTGTGATCCTCGGTCGCGATGGTCAGGTCGAGCCGGCGCACGCCGCGGCCGCTCTTGCGCAGGCCGTCGAAGGCCTGGGGGCTGGTCACCTCGTGCAGCAGGTGCAGATCGATGAAGAGGAGGTCGGGCTCGCCCTCGGCGCGCCGGACGACGTGGTCGTCCCAGACCTTCTCCGCGAGTGTCCTACCCATCGCTTTCCCTCCGGCCGGACGCCAAGGGCGCCGGCCCAACTAGAGATCTTGAGGATGCGGCACCCGCGCCCCCCTCCGGGCGTCCGCCGCAGAGCCCGCCGGTCGACGCGGGCCGCTGTGACTACCAGAGTGGCGTGTTCCACGGAAAATTGAACTTGCGTTTCACAGAGTGAGACGCAAGTATCGTTGCATGGACAACAGTAGCGGCGTCGGCGTTCTGGACAAGGCAGCCCTTGTCCTGAGCGCTCTGGAGTCCGGTCCGGCCACCCTCGCGGGTCTGGTCGCGGCCACCGGACTGGCACGACCCACGGCCCACCGGCTGGCCGTGGCGCTGGAACACCACCGCATGGTGGCGCGCGACATGCAGGGCCGGTTCATCCTCGGCCCGCGCCTCGCGGAGCTGGCCGCGGCCGCGGGCGAGGACCGCCTGCTGGCCACCGCCGGGCCGGTGCTCACACATCTGCGGGACGTGACGGGCGAGAGCGCGCAGCTCTACCGCCGCCAGGGCGACATGCGCATCTGCGTCGCCGCGGCCGAGCGCCTGTCCGGACTCCGGGACACCGTCCCGGTCGGCTCCACGCTCACGATGAAGGCGGGCTCCTCGGCGCAGGTCCTGATGGCCTGGGAGGAGCCGGAGCGGCTGCACCGCGGCCTCCAGGGCGCCCGTTTCACGGCGACGGCCCTGTCGGGCGTACGGCGCCGCGGCTGGGCCCAGTCGATCGGCGAGCGCGAGCCGGGCGTCGCGTCCGTCTCCGCGCCCGTGCGCGGCCCCTCCAACCGCGTGGTGGCCGCCGTCTCGGTCTCCGGCCCCATCGAGCGCCTCACCCGCCACCCCGGCCGCATGCACGCCCAGGCCGTCATCGACGCCGCCGCCCGCCTGTCCGAGGCCCTGCGCCGCTCCGGCTGACCCCGGCCCGCGGGGCCGGCCTCAACGCCGCGGCAGGCCCTGCGCACGGGACACCGACATCCACCTCACCACCCGACCCCGGGCGAGCACCGCTCACCCGGGGTCGCTCTGTTGCGCACCGCCGGGTCGGCCTGCTGTGCACCGCCCGGCGGGCCGGGGCGGGCCGGCTCAGGGGTGGCTCAGCCTGGCTGCCGCCCGGTCGCCGCGGCGGGCCACCGGGATCACGTCCGTGGCCTTGGCGAGTCCGGTGGGGGGCATGTTCATGTAGATGGCCTCGTGGGCGCCGGCGGGGACCACGTAGGTCTCGTGCCAGAAGCCGACCTTGCCCTTCCCCTCACGCAGCCGGCGGTTGAAGGCGGACCAGGCGGGGCGGTGACTCCGGTCGGGGGCGGTGGCGTAGGCGAGGAGCTTCTCCTTGGACTCCCAGTACTGCACGAAGTGCACCTCGCGCGGCCCGGCCAGTAGTTGCCTGACCCCGAGGAGCCCCTGGTCGCGGTCGCGGTGGAGTTCCGCGAGCATCGGTCCCATCGCCCTGACCACGGGCAACCAACTACGCACCGAGACAAAGCTGTTGATGCGCATCCCGATATGGAAGACGACCACCTCGCCCTCGTGCGCGGCGGTCATGCGCCCCTCGACCGGCTGGACACCCATCCCGTTCCCCATCCTCTCGCACTCCAGCAGATGCGGATAGCGCCGCTATCCGCACTTGGATAGTGGCACTCTCCAAGTGCGGCGGCAAGGGCGGAGGTAGAGCAGGGGGAAACACGCGGAAGGGCCCTCCCCGCAGGGAGGGCCCTTCCGACTGCGTACCCCCGACCGGATTCGAACCGGCGCTACCGCCTTGAGAGGGCGGCGTGCTAGGCCGCTACACAACGGGGGCGTGGACGCTGCGTTTCCGCAGGTCCGAGCTGGTCTACCTGGACTCGAACCAAGACTAACTGAACCAGAATCAGTCGTGCTGCCAATTACACCATAGACCAATGATGGTTTAGACCAGTCGTACCCCCGACCGGATTCGAACCGGCGCTACCGCCTTGAGAGGGCGGCGTGCTAGGCCGCTACACAACGGGGGCCTTGATCCCTGGAATGCTCCTGAGATCCGTACCCCCGACCGGATTCGAACCGGCGCTACTGCCTTGAGAGGGCAGCGTGCTAGGCCGCTACACAACGGGGGCCTGCGGATGAGATCCGCGGTGCAGATGAGCTCTGCGAGCTGGCCTACCTGGACTCGAACCAAGACTAACTGAACCAGAATCAGTCGTGCTGCCAATTACACCATAGGCCACTGGAAGGCAAGACCCTGTGAGGATCTTGTTCTAGTGTTGCACTCGCGGTTCCGGACCTTCGGCCCGGCGCCCCGCGGCGCAGGAAGAACATTACCTGAAGGTGGACGGGGCTCCAAAACGGGTATCGGCGCCGAGGACGGCGGGCAGTTCGGCGAGCGAGGCGATCCGGCGCCAACCGGTGCCGTCCCCGCCGCCGGCGTGCACGCCCGCGCGGTCGATCCAGACCGAGAGCAGTCCGGCCTCGGCGGCGCCCCGTGCGTCGATGTCCGGATGGTCGCCCACGTACGCCACCTCGTGCGGGCCGAGTTCCAGCGCCTCGCACGCCGCGTGGAACGCCCGCGGCTCCGGCTTGGACACACCGAGCTCCGCGGCGCACAGCACGGTCTCGAAGCGGTCGCGCACACCTAGGCTGCGCAGCTTGCGCTCCTGGACGTGGATGCTGGAGTTGGACAGCACGGCATGCCGGTGGCTGGCGGCGAGCGCGTCAAGGACGGGCAACACGTCCGGGAAGAGCGCCCAGGCGGCCTCGTAGTGCCGCAGGTAGCGCGCGAACCACGCGTCGGTCTCGTCGTCCGTCAGCTCCGGCCGGGCGAGGAAGACCCGCACCCGGTCCCGCCGCTGCTCCTCGAAGGTCGCCTCCCCCGCCGAGAACCGTGCCCACTGCGCGTCGGTGGTCCGCCGCCAGTGCGCCAGGGCGTCCTCCACGGTCGCGTACCCGTCGAGCAGCCCCTCGGCGGCCAGGTGCGTGCGCATACCGGCGCGGTCGGCGGTGGTGTAGTCGAAGAGCGTGTCGTCGACGTCCCAGAGCACGGCTTTGATCGGCATGACACCGACCGTACGTCACGGCGGCCGGGTTCCGGAGGCCGCCCGCGGCCGGCCCGCGTCCGGCGCGGGCCTGCCCGCGGTCGGCCTCATATGACAGGGCGGCAGCCGAGCCGGCTGCCGCCCTGTGTGCGTCACACGGTGCTTACGCGGACGCGAGCTTGGTGAGCGCCGCGTCGATCCGTGCCAGCGTCTTCTCCTTGCCCAGGACCTCGAGGGACTCGAAGAGGGGCAGGCCGACCGTGCGGCCGGTGACGGCGACACGGACCGGGGCCTGGGCCTTGCCGAGCTTGAGGCCGTGGGCCTCGCCGGCGGCCAGGACGGCCTCCTTCAGGGAGTCGGGAGAGGTCCAGTCGGCCGGCTCCAGCTTCTCCCGGGCGGTACGGAGCAGGGCGTCGGAGCCCTCCTTCATCGCCTTGGTCCAGCTCGGCTCGTCGAAGACCGGCTCGGACAGGAACAGGAAGTCCACGTTGTCCGTGATCTCGGACAGGACCTTCAGACGGGTCTGCGCGTGCGGCGCGATCGCCTGCCACTTGGCCTCGTCGAAGTCCTCCGGCGCCCACGGCGCGACGGGGGCCTTCAGCCAGGGAGCGCAGCGCTCGGTGAAGTCCTTCACGTCGAGCAGGCGGATGTGGTCGGAGTTGATCGCCTCGCACTTCTTCAGGTCGAAGCGGGCCGGGTTGGGGTTCACGTCCGCGATGTCGAAGGCCGCGACCATCTCCTCGACGGAGAAGATGTCCCGGTCGGCCGAGAGCGACCAGCCCAGCAGGGAGAGGTAGTTGAGCAGGCCCTCGGGCAGGAAGCCGCGCTCGCGGTAGAGGTTCAGCGACGACTGCGGGTCGCGCTTGGAGAGCTTCTTGTTGCCCTCGCCCATCACGTACGGCAGGTGGCCGAAGGCCGGGATCTCCTTGGCGACGCCCAGTTCGATCAGCGCCTTGTACAGGGCGATCTGGCGGGGGGTGGAGGAGAGCAGGTCCTCGCCGCGCAGGATGTGGGTGATCTCCATGAGCGCGTCGTCGACCGGGTTGACCAGGGTGTACAGCGGGGCGCCGTTGGCGCGGACGATGCCGTAGTCCGGGACGTTCTCCGGGAGGTACGTGATCTCGCCGCGGACCAGGTCCGTGAAGGTGATCGTCTCGTCGGGCATGCGGAAGCGGACGATCGGCGACCGGCCCTGCGCCTTGTACTCCTCGACCTGCGCGGCGCTCAGGTCGCGGCAGTGGCCGTCGTAGCCGGACGGCTTGCCGGCCGCGCGGGCGGCCTCGCGGCGGCTGTCCAGCTCCTCCTGGGAGCAATAGCAGTGGTAGGCGTGGCCGGCGTCGAGCAGCTTGCGGGCGACGTCGGCGTAGACGTCCATGCGCTGCGACTGCCGATACGGCGCGTGCGGTCCGCCGACCTCGGGGCCCTCGTCCCAGTCGAAGCCCAGCCAGCGCATCGCGTCGAGAAGCTGGTTGTAGGACTCCTCGGAGTCGCGGGCCGCGTCGGTGTCCTCGATGCGGAAGACCAGCGTGCCCTGGTGGTGCCGGGCGAACGCCCAGTTGAACAGGGCGGTGCGGACCAGGCCCACGTGGGGGTTACCGGTGGGGGAGGGGCAGAAACGGACGCGTACCCCCTGTCCGAGCGGAGCCGAGGACTTGGGTGAGGGAGAGCCGGATGCGCTAGCCACGCTTGACAACCTTGTTGGTGAGAGTGCCGATGCCTTCGATGGTGACGGCGACCTCGTCGCCGACGTTGAGGGGGCCGACCCCTGCCGGGGTGCCCGTGAGGATCACGTCGCCGGGGAGCAGCGTCATGGCCTCGGAGATGTTGACGATCAGATCCTCGATCGGGTGGATCATCTCGCTGGTGCGGCCGAGCTGCCGCTGCTCGCCGTTGACGGTGAGCTGGATGGTCAGGTCGGACGCGGCGGTGAGGTCGATGTCCGTCTCCACCCAGGGGCCGAGCGGGCAGGAGGTGTCGAAGCCCTTGGCCCTGGCCCACTGCTTCTCGCGCCGCTGCACGTCGCGGGCGGTGACGTCGTTGGCGCAGGTGTAGCCGAAGATCACGTCCTTGACGCGTTCGCGCGGGACCTCGCGGCACATGCGGCCGATGACCACGGCCAGCTCGGCCTCGTGGTGCAGCTCCTGGGAGAAGGAGGGGTACTGGATCGGGTCGCCGGGGCCGATCACCGAGGTGGACGGCTTGAAGAAGGCGAACGGTGCGTCGGGCACCTCGTTGCCGAGCTCGCGTGCGTGCTCGGCGTAGTTGCGGCCGAAGGCCACGACCTTGTTGGGGAGCACCGGCGGCAGCAGCCGTACCTTGCTCAGCGGCACCCGGGTGCCGGAGAGCTCGAAGTCCGCGAACGGGATGCCCTTGATGATGTCGAGGACGAGCTCGTCCGGCTGGTCGCCCTCGACCGCGCCGAAGGCGACGTTCCCGTCGATGGAGAACCTGGCGATGCGCACGGGTTGCTTGGCCCCTTGACTGAAACGGCTGGAGTCTGACGCTCCAGGCTAACGCGGCCGGGCCCCGGACCTCGCGCGATTACGGCGCGGGCACGAAGACGGGGCGTCCCGTGTTCGGGACGCCCCGTGATCCTTCGTCCGTGTCCGGACCGTGTGCTACTCGCCGGCGGGGGCCGCGGCGGGCGCCACCATGAGGACGGTGCGCCGGGGGTTGGCGGTCTGCCCGGGAAGGGAGACGGAGTGCTCCGGCTGTTCCGGCGTCTGCAACGACTCGGCTCCCTCGAGGTGCATCAGCGTCGTGCGCCGGGGGTTGGCTATGGTGCGGAACATCATCGTCGTCTTCACGGTTGTACGAGACCTTGTCGTCTACGGGCACCGGGAGGTCCGCATGACCCCACGTTCGGGCGCCGGTTGTCGGATTTGCCATCCCTGTAAAGCGTCAGGCTAAACATTCAATTCCCGGCCGAAGGCGTGAAGAGCCCGTGATGTCGGTGTGAGTTTGCTCACGAAGCCTTCGACAATCCGGACATTTTCGAGTGGTGCCTCCGATCGCCGAATCGGACATTGGCCACTGAAGGCATCATTCCGCTCCCGATCATGGCGACCGGGACACCTGAAGTGACTCGCGGGTACATAGCAAAATGTCCCCTATACGGAAGATCGCTTTCCACGCCAGGTAATCCGTCACTCACGGGCTGTCACGGAGGTCACAGCCTGGCCCACATGCCTTGTTGGAGATCCGCCACTGTGCTGGAATGCCACGGACCGCCGCAGGATCGAGCCGGCGCGCAGGGGGCGCAACGCAGCGCCGAGTGGCGGTGAGAAGGGGGAACCAGCGCCGGTCACTCACGACCATCCGGGAAGTGTTTTTCAGGGCTCTTCCCACAACGCCGACACCGTCCTTCCGTTCGCGCGGAGGGGCGCCTGGTCCAGAGGTTGCGACGCTAGTGCAGGGACGTTTCAAGAGGGATGGCAGCGCTTCGGCGGAGCCGGAGCCGCACGGCGGGACTGGCCCCATGGCCGTCAGCTCCTCGCCCCAGCACGCCCAGAATCCGACCCCGGGCGGCGACGGCGCAGAGCGCACCGGACGCTCGGGCACGACCGGCCCGACCGGTGCGTCGGCGCCGGGCCCGGCTTCGGGGGCCACACCGTCCGGGAACCGGACTCCGGTGGACACCGGTTCGCGCATGGCACTGCGCAACTGGCGCATCTCGACCCGTCTGGTGGCGCTGCTCACGCTGCCCGTGGCCGCCGCCACCACGCTCGGTGGGCTGCGCATCAACGAGAGCATGAACGACATCCAGCAGCTCGACAACATGAAGCTGCTGACGGTCATGACCAAGCAGGCCACCGAACTGGCCGCCGCGCTCCAGGAGGAGCGCGACCAGTCCGCCGGCCCGCTGACCAACCCCTCGCCCGCGAGTGCCATCACCATCAAGGGCTACCGGGACCGGACCGACCGCGCCCGCGCCAACTTCCTGACCGCGTCCGAGGAGATCGACGCCGCCAGCAAGGACGGCAACCTCCTCGGTGTCCGCGACACCCTGGTCGGCCTCGCCAGCGACCTCAACAGCCTCAGCAAGATCCGCAAGGACGCGTACCAGTCCAAGGAGAACTCGGCCCGCACGGTCGAGAGCTACCACCGGCTCATCACCGAGCTGCTCGCCCTCTCCCAGGACATGGCCGAGGCGACCAGCAACCCGCAGATGATCCAGCGGACGCGTGCCCTGGCCGCCTTCTCCTCCGCCAAGGAGTACGCGTCCGTCCAGCGCGCCGTCATCGCCGCCGCCCTGCCGGCCAACAACATCAACGCCGGCAACCTCTCGGAGAACGACCGCCTCTACGCCCAGCAGGCGCTGGAGAGCCAGACCTCCGACCTCAACAGCTTCCGCAACATCTACGGGGACGGCTCCGAGGAGCTCATCAAGCCCATCTCGGAGGGCAACCCGACGATCCTGTCCGCGGACACCTACGCCAAGCGCGTCCTGGACAACCCCGATGGCGTCAAGGCGGCCAACAAGCGCTCCTACCGCGACTGGGTGGACGACAGCTCGACCAAGATCGAGCAGATGAAGAAGATCGAGCACACGCTGCTCGAGGAGATGGAGCAGAAGGCCCGCGAGCTGCGCAGCGCCACCGAGTACGACGCCATCGTCTCCGGTGTGCTGATCCTGCTCGTCCTCGGCGTGTCGCTGGTCGGCGCCTTCGTCGTGGCCCGCTCCATGATCCGCTCGCTGCACCGGCTCCAGGAGACCGCCACCAAGGTCGCCGCGGAACGCCTGCCCGAGCTGGTCCGCCAGCTCTCGGAGGCCGACCCGCAGGACGTCGACACGTCCGTGGAGTCGGTCGGTGTCCACTCCCGCGACGAGATCGGCCAGGTGGCCACGGCCTTCGACGAGGTGCACCGCGAGGCGGTCCGCCTCGCCGCCGAGCAGGCCCTGCTGCGGGGCAACGTCAACGCGATGTTCACCAACCTCTCGCGCCGCTCCCAGGGTCTGATCCAGCGCCAGCTCTCGCTGATCTCCGAACTCGAGTCCCGCGAGGCCGACCCGGACCAGCTGTCCTCGCTGTTCAAGCTCGACCACCTCGCCACGCGCATGCGCCGTAACGGTGAGAACCTCCTCGTCCTCGCCGGTGAGGAGCCCGGCCGCCGCTGGACCCGTCCGGTCCCGCTGGTCGACGTGCTCCGCGCCGCCGCGTCCGAGGTGGAGCAGTACGAGCGCATCGAGCTGGCCTCGGTGCCCGGCACCGAGGTCGCCGGCCGTGTGGTCAACGACCTCGTGCACCTGCTGGCCGAGCTGCTGGAGAACGCGACCTCGTTCTCCTCCCCGCAGACCAAGGTCAAGGTCACCGGTCACGCGCTGCCCGACGGCCGGGTGCTGATCGAGATCCACGACACCGGTATCGGTCTGTCCCCGGAGGACCTGGCCGCGATCAACGAGCGGCTCGCCGCGCCGCCCACCGTGGACGTCTCGGTCTCCCGCCGCATGGGTCTGTTCGTGGTCGGTCGTCTGTCCCAGCGTCACGGCATCCGCATCCAGCTCCGCCCCTCCGACTCCGGTGGCACGACGGCTCTGGTCATGCTGCCCGTCGACGTCGCCCAGGGCGGCAAGAAGCCGGGTGCGGGCAAGCCCGGCGGCCAGGGCGCGGGCGGTCCGGCCGCCGCGGCTGCCGCCGCCGGTGCCGCCGCGGCCCGCCGTCAGGGCGGTCAGCAGGGCGGTGGAGCCCTCGGCGCGGGCGGTCAGCAGGGCGGGGCGGGCCGGCTCGGTCCCGGTGCCGCTCCGCGTGGCCAGGTCGGTGCCGGCCAGGGACCGCGGGCCGCGCTGCCCGGTGCCGGCCGCCAGGGCGGTCCGGGCGGTCCGGGCGGGCCGCGCGGGCAGCAGGGTCCGGGGCAGCCGCAGCAGGGCCGTCAGGGCGCGCCGGGCATGGCCGGCGCCTTCGGTCAGGCACCCGGCGGGCCGCAGGGCCAGCAGGGTCCCGGCGCGGGCGCTCCCCAGAACTTCGGCGACGGACGCCGCCAGGACGCCTTCGGCGGCCCGCGCGGCGGTGTTGCCCCGCAGCGCGGGAACGGCGGCGAGCCGGGCCGGCAGCCGCAGCTCCCGCCGCGCGGTGGCCCGCGTGCCGAGCTGCCGGGCGGCAACGGGCCGTCCCGTACGCAGGGTTGGGCCGACGAGAACGCTCAGCACCGGGCCGCTCTCGACGCCCCACGCGGCCACGACGAGCAGGACCCGGCGCAGACCTCGCAGATGCCGCGGATCGACGACCGGCAGGGCCCGGGCTCCGCCGCGGAGACCGCGGCGTTCCCCCGCCCCGACTTCGATGCTCAGCAGCCGGGCCTGGACGGCTCCCAGAACACGGGCCAGTTCGTCCGCTCGGACGTCTACGGTCCGGCCGGGCAGAACAACCCGGCCGACACGGGCCAGTTCGCCGCCCAGCAGGGCTACGACAACAGCAGCACGGGCCAGTTCGCGGCCCAGCAGGGCTACGACAACGGCTCCACCGGCCAGTTCGCCGCCCAGCAGGGCTACGACAACGGCAACACGGGCCAGTTCGCGGCCCAGCAGGGCTACGACAACGGCTCCACCGGCCAGTTCGCCGCCCAGCAGCAGTACGACAACGGCTCCGCCGGCCAGTTCACACAGCCGGGTCACGACAACGCCGCGCCCGGCCGGAACGCCCACCCGGGCGGTCCCGCCGACTTCGGCCTGCGCGGTCCCGCCGCCCAGCGGCCGCAGCAGCGTCCCGCCCGCCCGGAGCCGCGCAACCAGGGCGCCCCGCAGCAGCGGCCCGACGACGCCTGGGCGCTGCCGCCGGCCCCGGGTCCCGGCGACGGCCGTACGCCCCTGTACGACACCCTGGAGACCAACTGGTTCCGCGGTGCCCAGGGGCAGCAGCAGGGCGGCGAACCGGCTCCCGCTCCGGCCGCGCCGCAGCAGCCGCAAGCGCCGCAGCGGCAACAGCCGCAGCAACCGCAACAGCCGCAGACTCCTGCGGCCCCCCAGCGTCCCGCCGCCTCCGCCTGGCGGACCTCGCCGAACGACGAACTCGTACGGCAGGCCGAACGTGTCAGGCAGCCGGCCGCGGGCGGTGTCACCACCTCCGGCCTGCCGCGCCGGGTGCCCCGGGCCAACCTCGTCCCGGGCACGGCTCAGCAGCAACAGCACCAGAGCGGTCCGCAGGTCTCGCGTTCGCCCGACGACGTACGCGGCCGGCTGACCAATCTCCGTCGGGGCATCGCACAGGGCCGTCAGGCCGGTAACGGTCAGACGGGCAGTTTCCCCAGCCCCACTCACCAGCAGGAGCGTTAGTTGAGCCCGATGAGCCAGGCGGCACAGAACCTGAACTGGTTGATCACCAACTTCGTGGACAACACCCCCGGGGTGTCCCACACCGTCGTGGTGTCCGCCGACGGACTCCTACTGGCGATGTCCGAGGGCTTTCCGCGCGACCGCGCCGATCAGCTCGCGGCCGTCGCGTCCGGCCTGACCTCGCTGACCGCCGGGGCGTCCCGGATCTTCGAGGGCGGCAGTGTGTCGCAGACGGTCGTCGAGATGGAGCGCGGCTTCCTCTTCCTGATGTCCGTGTCGGACGGGTCGTCCCTGGCGGTTCTGGCCCACCCCGAGTGCGACATCGGCCTCGTCGGCTACGAGATGGCGCTGCTCGTCGACCGCGCGGGGGCGGTCCTGACACCCGACCTGCGCGCCGAACTACAGGGCAGTCTGCTGCACTGACCGGCTCCGGCACCATCCACCTCACCAAATCACCGTCCGGCCGCCACAATCCCCCCACCGGCCCCGTCAGACGGCTTGACTGACCGACTTGCTGTCCCGCCCGCCCGGAGGATTCATGACCCCGCCCCCCGCCTCTCATGATCCGTACGCTGAGCCGTACGGGGATGAGGGCGACCAGCCGCTGGTACGTCCGTATGCGATGACCGGCGGCCGGACCCGGCCGCGCTACCAGCTCGCCATCGAGGCGCTGATCAGCACCACGGCCGACCCGGCAGCGCTGATGGGCCTGCTCCCGGAGCACCAGCGGATCTGCCACCTGTGCCGCGAGGTGAAATCCGTGGCAGAGGTCTCGGCGCTCCTGTCCATGCCGCTCGGCGTGGCCAGGATCCTCGTCGCGGACCTCGCGGAGGCCGGGCTGGTGGCCATCCACCAGCCGGGCGGGGACGAGAACAACGGTGGCGCACCGGATGTGACGCTGCTCGAAAGGGTGCTCAGTGGACTTCGCAAGCTCTGACGGGGGTCGGGCGACCACCTCCGCGAAGATCGTGGTGGCGGGCGGCTTCGGCGTGGGCAAAACCACGTTCGTCGGCGCCGTCTCGGAGATCAACCCGCTGCGCACGGAGGCCGTCATGACGTCCGCTTCTGCGGGCATCGACGACCTCACCCACACCGGGGACAAGACCACCACCACGGTGGCCATGGACTTCGGCCGCATCACACTCGACCAGGACCTGATCCTCTACCTGTTCGGCACCCCAGGACAGGACCGCTTCTGGTTCATGTGGGACGACCTCGTCCGCGGCGCCATCGGCGCCGTCGTCCTCGTCGACACCCGCCGGCTCGCCGACTGCTTCCCCGCCGTCGACTACTTCGAGAACAGCGGACTGCCCTTCGTCATCGCCCTCAACGGCTTCGACGGCCAGCAGCCCTACAACCCCGACGAAGTCCGCGAGGCACTGCAGATCGGACCCGACGCCCCCATCATCACCACCGACGCCCGCCACCGCGCCGACGCCAAATCCACCCTCATCACCCTGGTGGAACACGCCCTCATGGCCCGGCTGCGGTAACGGGCACCAGAAGCAGCCGCTCAAGTCGGGAGCGCCATACGGCAGTTGTCGTAGATGCACCGGGGCCGGCCGGGTCCATTGACACGGTCGGCCCCGGTGTTCATAACGTTTCGGCAGAGGAATCGCGTGGTATGGCCACGCGTCGCGCACATGCGATGCCGCTGTGCGCACGATCTCCCGGACTTTTGCCAGGGCTAGTTGTTTATGACCGTTTTATGTGGGACGTGCGTCACGCGGAACCACCCGTTTCCGCTGTTTGGAAGAGCGCATGTTGACGTGCTGGAATGCCTGAACTACCCCATGGCCAAAGACGTACTCACCGGTAGTGGGCCGTCGATGGCCGGCAAGGTTCTGAGACACTGCGGCACGACGTAGGTGCCGACCGCCGAGAGGTTGTTGGTCGAGTGAGGCGAAGCAAGAACGGCCCCGAGCCGTCGGCCCGGGGCAATTTCACCCCGCCGCCGCGCGCTGCGGCGCCCGCGCACGTGCCCGGTTCGCAACCGACGGCCGCGCCCACCGCGAGCGGTGGCCGTCTCTCCCCTCGCAACTGGCGGGTGCCGACGCGGCTGAACGCGATCCTGCTCCTGCCCGTACTGGTCGGCCTCGTCATGGGCGGCTTCCAGGTCAACAGCTCGATCAACACCTGGCAGGACGCCCAGGACGCCGAGCACACCGCCCGTCTGGTGCAGGCCTCGCTGGCCTACGCCGACGCCCTCTACCACGAGCGCGACGTCAGCGCGGCCCCCCTGCTCCAGGGCAAGGGCCAGGACGACCCGGTCGTCACCGAGGCCCGCCGGCAGACCGACAAGGCCGCCGACGTCTTCGACCAGGCCGCGCAGTCCATGCCGCACAAGGCCGGTCTGGAGCGCCGGCTCAAGCTGTTCCGGGACACCGAGCCCGAGCTCCAGCAGCTGCGCGCCGCCGCGTTCACCTCCAAGCTGCCGGGCGCGCAGACCGAGGAGGGCTACGTCAAGGTCGCCCACCCGCTGATGGAGTTCGCCAACGAACTCGGCCTGGGCACCGGCAACATCACCTCCTACGGCCGTACCGTCTACGCCATCTCGCTGACCAAGGCCGCGCTGTCCCTGGAGCGCTCGATCGGCCTGCACCTGCTGATCAAGCCCGGCCCGGACGCCACCGGCCTCGCGGGCCAGCGCGTCGCCCTGTCGTCCTACGCCTACCTGGAGGGCATCGCCGTCGAGGAGTACATCGGCGGCGGCACCCAGGAGGACGCGGACAAGCTGGACGCGCTGAAGAAGGAGATCCAGGAGAAGGCCGCGGCCATGGCCGAGCAGGCCAAGGCCAAGGACCCGAACTACGTGGCCCCGCCGCAGGATCCGACGCATATGGTCACCGCGCTGGCCACGCTGAGCAGCACGGACCCGGCCGAGCGCACGGCCCTGGCGCAGAAGGGCATCACGCCCGAGAACTGGTGGGCGGTCAACACCCTCAAGTTCGACGCCTACCGCCAGATCGAGTCGGACATGGCCGACACCGCGGTGAACGAGGCGGCCTCGATCGCCGACAACGCCAAGAAGTCGACGTTCATCACCGGCGCGATCGTCGTGGTCGCCCTGCTGGCCGCGTTCATCCTGGCCGGCCTGGTGGCCCGCCAGATGAGCCGCTCCATGCGCCGGCTGCGCAACGCCGCCTTCGGCATCGCCGAGCAGCGCCTGCCGATGCTGGTCGACCAGCTCTCGCGCACCGATCCCGGCCGTGTCGACACCCGGGTCGCGCCGATCCCGATCACCTCGACCGACGAGATCGGCGAAGTCGCCCGCGCCTTCGACCAGGTGCACCGCGAGGCCGTCCGGCTCGCCTCCGAACAGGCCCTGCTGCGCGGCAACATCAACGCGATCTTCACCAACCTCTCGCGCCGCAACCAGTCGCTGATCGAGGGTCAGCTGACCCTGATCACCGACCTGGAGAACCACGAGGCCGATCCGGACCAGCTGGAGAACCTCTTCCGCCTGGACCACCTGGCGACCCGTATGCGCCGCAACGGCGAGAACCTCCTGGTCCTCGCCGGCGAGGAGCCCGGCCGCCGCTGGGACCAGCCGGTCCCGCTGGTCGACGTGCTGCGCGCCGCCTCCTCCGAGGTGGAGCAGTACGAGCGCATCGAGCTGTCCGGCGTGCCCGAGGCCGAGATCCACGGCCGCGCGGTGACCGACCTCGTGCACCTGCTGGCCGAGCTGCTGGAGAACGCCACCACGTTCTCCTCGCCGCAGACCAAGGTCCGGGTCACCGCGACCCGGCTGCCCGACGGCCGGGTCATGATCGAGATCCACGACAAGGGCATCGGTCTGACCGCCGAGGACTTCGCCGACATCAACCACAAGCTGGCCAACCCGCCCACCGTGGACGCGGCGATCTCCCAGCGCATGGGCCTGTTCGTGGTCGGCCGACTCGCCGACCGGCACGGCATCCGCGTGCAGCTGCGCCCCTCGGGCGAGCAGGCCGGCACCACCTCGCTGGTCATGCTGCCGGACGCGATCACCCACGGCGGTGGCGGCGAGCAGGCCCTGGACCGCGACGACTTCACCGTCTCGCAGATCATCCCGGAGCAGGGGGTGCAGGGCGAGAACTTCGCCGCCCCCCAGCCGATGCGCACCGCCGCGGAACTCGGCTTCGACGACAGCCGGTACGCCGACGCCGCCGACGGCTCCCGGAAACTGGACCCCGTCGGCCGCTCCCTCAAACGCGAGGAGCGCCGCGCCGCCCTGGAGGCCCAGACGCACGACGGGCCGGCGGGTCCGGAGACGGCCGGGCCTGCCGGGTACCCCGACGAGCACACCGGTCAGCAGCCGCTGTACGACACCGGCCAGGCGCCCTTCCCGGAGCAGGGAGGGTACGACCCGCAGACGTCGTACGGGGAACCGCAGCACACGGCGTACGACCAGCAGCGGACCGCCTACGACGAGCAGGGCGTGCCGGCGTACGACGAGGGGTACTACGCGCCGGACGGCGGCATGCCGCAGGGCGATGCCTACTCGGCCAACGGCGGCTACCCCGACGCCGGCTATGCGGAGGCCGGGCAGCAGGAGCACACGTCGGGGCACGCCGCGACGGCGGAGACGTACGCCGGCTTCCAGGAGCCGTCCTACCAGGACGGCTGGCCGCAGCCGGACGGGTACCAGAACGGCCACCCGGACGAGTACGCTCCGGAAGCGGAATCCACGCAGGCCGCTGACGCGAGCGAGGCGGACCGCGTAGGCTTCGACCGTCCGGGACCGGCCCCTTCCGCCGCCCACGAGCTGACCGACGCCGGGCTGCCGCGCCGCGGATCCGTCGCGAGCGGTTCGAACGGCGCGGGGCCCGTGGACCAGGAAGCTCCGAACGGTACTCCGGCGAGCGACGGCGACGGCTGGCATTCGGCGAACGACAAGCGCTGGCAGCAGGCTTCGCAGGTTCGCAAGCCCAAGGCAGGCGGGGTGACCTCCTCCGGACTGCCACGGCGCGTGCCCCAGGCCAACCTGGTCGAAGGCACCGCGGAATCAACCCCGCAGGGCGGCCCACAGGTCTCCCGCGCCCCCGAGGACATCCGGGGCAGGCTGAGCAACCTGCGCCGGGGCGTCCAACGAGGACGCAGCGCAGGAATTGACAAGAACGGTCAGGCCACAAGCAATGAACGCAGTGGTCCTGACAGCACCTACAACCAGGAGCGTTAGTGTGAGCCCGATGAGCCAGGCGGCACAGAACCTGAACTGGTTGATCACCAACTTCGTGGACAACACCCCTGGGGTGTCCCACACCGTGGTGGTCTCCGCCGACGGACTCCTTCTGGCGATGTCCGAAGGCTTCCCCCGCGACCGCGCCGACCAGCTCGCGGCCGTCGCCTCCGGTCTGACCTCGCTGACCGCGGGTGCCTCGCGCATCTTCGAGGGCGGCAGCGTGAACCAGACGGTTGTGGAGATGGAGCGGGGATTCCTCTTCATCATGTCCATCTCCGACGGTTCGTCGCTCGCGGTTCTCGCACACCCCGATGCGGACATCGGCCTCATCGGGTACGAGATGGCCCTTCTGGTGGACCGGGCGGGCACGGTCCTGACGCCGGACCTCCGCGCGGAACTCCAGGGGAGCCTTCTCAACTAACAGACAGACGGTGCTTTTTGGCGTCCCGGGGCCGTAAGGTTTCGGGACGCGGCTCCCACCCCGTGGGAGCCCGGCACAGTCGGAGGAGGAGAGAACGTGGCAACACCCCCAGGCGGTTCGTCTTCGGGCAACTGGTCGTACGGCCCTGCACAGGGCGCGGGCGACGGTTCGGCGAACCGGTACGGCTTTCCCTCCACCCCCCACCACCGGCAGCCGTACACGCCGCAGGGCCCCGGTCCGTCTCCGTACGACCAGCCGCCCGCGCCGCGTATCCAGCCGGTGCAGCCGCAACCACGCACCCCTGAACCGGCGCCCGCCGGGACCTCGAACAACCCCCTGGTGCGCCCGTACGCCATGACGGGCGGCCGCACCAGGCCGCGGTACCAGCTCGCCATAGAGGCGCTGGTGCACACCACCGCGCAGCCGCACCAGATGCAGGGCCAGTTGCCCGAACATCAGCGGATCTGCCATTTGTGCCGCGAGATCAAATCGGTGGCCGAGGTCTCGGCCCTGCTTTCGATCCCTCTCGGCGTGGCCAGGATCCTCGTCGCCGACTTGGCGGAGGCGGGCCTGGTCGCCATCCATCAGCCCGGCGGCGACGAGAACGCCGGTGGCCAGCCAGACGTGACACTGCTCGAAAGGGTGCTCAGTGGACTTCGCAAGCTCTAGCGGCGGTCCTTCCCGCTCCACCACCTCCGCGAAGATTGTGGTGGCGGGCGGCTTCGGCGTGGGCAAAACCACGTTCGTCGGCGCTGTCTCGGAGATCAACCCGCTGCGCACGGAGGCCGTCATGACGTCCGCTTCTGCGGGCATCGACGACCTCACCCACACCGGGGACAAGACCACCACCACGGTGGCCATGGACTTCGGCCGCATCACACTCGACCAGGACCTGATCCTCTACCTGTTCGGCACCCCCGGACAGGACCGCTTCTGGTTCATGTGGGACGACCTCGTCCGCGGCGCCATCGGCGCCGTCGTCCTCGTCGACACCCGCCGGCTCGCCGACTGCTTCCCCGCCGTCGACTACTTCGAGAACAGCGGACTGCCCTTCGTCGTCGCTCTCAACGGCTTCGACGGCCAGCAGCCCTACAACCCCGAAGAGGTCCGCGAAGCGCTCCAGATCGGGCCCGACGCCCCCATCATCATCACCGACGCCCGCCACCGCGCCGACGCCAAATCCACCCTCATCACTCTGGTGGAACACGCCCTCATGGCCCGGCTGCGCTAGCACTCGGACAGTACCGGGGACCAACGAGCAGGCGGCTCTCCCACAAGGGGAGGGCCGCCTGCTGTGTGTCCGGCGGGCGTGAGGTCGGCAAAAGAGGGCCCCTCCAGGTGGAGGGGCCCTCTTTCCGTCATGCGCAGACCGGGTCGGCGGCCGCTCTAGCCGTGCCAGCTGTGCGGGGCGCGGAAGCCGTTCTCCCGCTCGAGCCGGCGCCAGCCGGCCTTGGCACGGCCGCGGTGGGCCGGAGTCGTGTCGGCGGGGCGGGCCGCGGCGCGGGCCAGGAGGAGGGCCGTGATGGCGGCCACTTCCTCGGGCTCGGCATGGCCCTTCTCGACGCGGATGTCAACGTTGTCCATGGGTGTCAGTCTCCGTGGCTGAGGGGTCCGCGGGATGGCCGCGGCTCGTCCGCTGGGTTACTGCGGGGGGTTGCCGTGCTTGCGGGAGGGCAGGTCGGCGTGCTTCGAGTGCAGCATCGCCAGGGACTTGGCCAGGACCTCGCGGGTCTCGGCCGGGTCGATGACGTCGTCGACCAGGCCGCGCTCGGCCGCGTAGTAGGGGTGCATCAGCTCGGCCTTGTACTCCTTGACCATCTTCTGCCGCATGGCCTCGGGGTCCTCCGCCCCGGCGATCTGGCGGCGGAAGATGACGTTGGCCGCGCCCTCGGCGCCCATCACGGCGATCTCGTTCGTCGGCCAGGCGTAGGTGAGGTCGGCGCCGATCGACTGGCTGTCCATGACGATGTAGGCACCTCCGTAAGCCTTGCGCAGGATCAGCGAGATCCTCGGCACGGTGGCGTTGCAGTAGGCGTAGAGCAGCTTGGCGCCGTGCCGGATGATTCCACCGTGCTCCTGGTCGACGCCGGGCAGGAAGCCGGGTACGTCCAGAAGAGTGACGATCGGGATGTTGAAGGCGTCGCACATCTGCACGAAGCGGGCGGCCTTCTCGCTGGCCTCGATGTCCAGGACACCCGCCAGGACCTGCGGCTGGTTGGCGATGATGCCGACGACCTGGCCGTCCAGGCGGGCCATCGCGCAGATGATGTTCCGCGCCCAGCGCTCGTGGACCTCCAGGTACTCGCCGTCGTCGACGATCTCCTCGATGACCTTGGTCATGTCGTAGGGCCGGTTGCCGTCGGCCGGAACCAGGTCGAGCAGTACGTCGGAGCGGCGGTCGACCGGGTCGGCCGACTCCACCCGCGGCGGGTTCTCCCGGTTGTTCTGCGGGAGCAGGGACAGGAGGTAGCGCACCTCGGCGATGCACGTCTCCTCGTCGTCGTAGGCGAAGTGGCACACACCGGAGGTCTCGGCGTGCACGTCGGCACCGCCCAGGCCGTTCTGGGTGATCTCCTCGCCGGTGACCGCCTTGACCACGTCCGGGCCGGTGATGAACATCTGCGAGGTCTCGCGGACCATGAACACGAAGTCCGTGAGCGCCGGGCTGTATGCCGCGCCGCCGGCGCACGGGCCGAGCATCACGCTGATCTGCGGGATGACGCCGGAGGCCTTGGTGTTGCGCTGGAAGATGCCGCCGTAGCCGGCGAGGGCGGAGACGCCCTCCTGGATCCGGGCGCCGGCGCCGTCGTTGAGAGAGACCAGCGGGGCACCGGCCGCGATGGCCATGTCCATGATCTTGTGGATCTTCGTGGCGTGGGCCTCGCCCAGCGCGCCGCCGAAGATGCGGAAGTCGTGGGCGTAGACGAAGACCGTCCGGCCCTCCACCGTGCCCCAGCCGGTGATGACACCGTCGGTGTACGGCTTCTTGGCCTCGAGACCGAATCCGCTCGCCCGGTGTCGGCGAAGCTGCTCGACCTCCTGGAAGGAGCCCGGGTCCAGGAGCAGTTCGATCCGCTCCCGCGCGGTCAGCTTGCCCTTGGCGTGCTGTGCCGCGGTCGCCTTCTCGCTGGGACCCGCCACCGCCTGCGCACGGATCCCGTGCAGTTCGGCGACCCGGCCGCGCGCGTCCGCCGGCTCACCCGTCGTCTCTTCCAAAACGGTCATGTAGCGACCTTACGAAGGACACCTGGGAAAGCGGGCCGTCGACTCCGTACAGTCTCCGACCCGTTTTCCTGGTGCCACTGAACAGAACCTTGGCGGCTTGCAGCCCTTCCAACTGGTCAGAGGGCTTCCGCGTTGTGGAGATGTCACAAAGTCAGGGCGTGCGAGCCTGCTCACATTCGGATGCGGCACATGCCCTCACTGGAGTGACGCGCAGACCCGGACGGCGGCGGCTCGGACAGAGCGTAGCCGCCGTCCGGGGTACGGCGACGCCGGGTCAGCAGCCGCCGCAGTTGTAGTACAGGACGTCCCAGTGGTTGCCCTCGTCGGCGTAGATGTTGCCGGAGCCCGACTGGTACTGCGGAGCGCCGTCGCCACGCAGGCCGATGTAGGCGAAGTAGTTCTTGATGTAGTTCGTCACACAGGTGTTCTTGCCGTAGTCGAGCTTGTAGCCGTTCCAGTGGGAGTAGGTGCCGGAGGCGTGGCCGGTCTCCGTGCCGCCGGTGATGTTGAGGGCGCAGCCACTGGCCTTCTTGAGGGTCTGGGCCCCCTTCGCGGTGTCCAGGTTGAGCTGGTCGAAGGACGTGCAGGTCGAGACGTTGCGGTCGGAGCAGTTGCCGGAGGAGGACCAGGTGATGCCCACGTCGCGGAACATCTGGGTCGCGGTGGCGTGGCTGATCTTGGTGGCCGCGGAGGCCTCGGTGGCGGTGCCGATGACCGCGATACCGGGGGCGACGACGAGGGCGAGGGCGGTGACCGCCGCGCGCGCCTTGGTGAGCTTGCTGACCTTCGTGGTCTTCATGGGGGACCTTCCTGCTGTGGGCCGTGCGTCCTGTGGGGCGGCTGTGCAGGTGGTACAGGGAGATAGTGCCCGAGGTCTACGCGCGTCCGCCAGAGGGCGTAAGTGATTACTGTGCGCGATTCCGCAAACACGTGCCGGATGATGTTGAAAGTCGAACGGAATAGGTCTACGGTCGTAACCGTTCACCTCGTTGAATCTTCAACTTACTCGGCGCTCTGTCCAGCGCCGAGCGACCCACCGTCCTCAAGGAGCACCTCATGGGCATCTTCGGCCGCAAGAACGACGCCACCGACACCACCACCACCGCCCCCGCCGCCGTGAACCCGGACCTGGCCGCGCTCACCGGCGAGTACACGATCGACCCGTCGCACTCCACGCTCGGCTTCGTCGCGCGGCACGCCATGGTCACGAACGTCAAGGGCAAGTTCAACGACTTCACCGGCGCCCTGCACCTGGACGGCACCGACCCGGCCGCCTCCACCGCGTCCATCGACGTCAAGATGGACAGCATCGACACCGGCTCCGCGGACCGCGACGGCCACCTGAAGAGCGCGGACTTCTTCAAGACCGAGGAGTTCCCGCAGATGACCTTCCGCTCCACCAAGGCGGAGGCCCTGGGCGGCGACGACTACCGCATCACCGGTGACCTGACCATCCTCGGCGTCACTAGGACGCTCACCATCGACCTCGAGTTCAACGGCGCCGCGAAGGACCCGTTCGGCAACGAGCGCGTCGGCTTCGAGGGCAAGGCCGAGATCCTGCGCTCGGAGTGGGGCCTGACCTGGAACGCGGCCCTGGAGACCGGCGGTGTCCTGGTATCCGACAGGATCAAGCTGAACTTCGACATCTCGGCCGTCAAGAACGCCTGAGCCGGGCTCAGAATCCGCCCCCGAAGTCGCCCCCGCCGCCGAAGTCCCCTCCCCCGCCGTCGCCGAAGCCGCCACTGAAGTCACCCGGGTCGAAGTCCGCGCCGGACAGGTCGCCGCCCTGGTAGCCGTCGTACGCGCCGAAGTCGCCGTAGCCGGTGCCGTAGTCGGCCGCGTACGACGGGGTGGCCATCATGCTGCCGAGCAGCGTGCCGACCAGGAGGCCGGGCAGGAGGCCGCCGCCGAAGTAGCCGCCCGCCCAGGGGCCGTACGCGGGGCCGGCGTCCCAGTAGGGGCGGCGGCCCCAGTCGGTGTCGACCTCGCGCATGTGCGGGTCGCGGCCGTCGGCCAGACGGACCTGGTCGGCCGCGCACACCGGGACCTCGCGGGGCGACCCGCCCGGGGGCGTCCAGGTCGCGTCGGTGACCGAGGGGCCGTGGCGCGGGTCGAAGAAGCAGGGCGGCCGGCGCTCGGGCAGCGGACGGCCCTCGCGGCGCGCGGCGAGCTGGGCGAGCGAGAACCGCCCGTCCTCCAGGGCCCGGGTCACCGCCCGCACGTCCTCCGGCCTGCGGGCGTCGGCCATGTACTGCTTGGCCTGCTCGTACGCGTCCAGGGCGCGCTCGTAGTCCGCGCGCATGGCGTCGTCCGCGCCGGCCTCCGCCGGATGGAAGTCGAGGCGGTCCAGCTCCTCGCCGAAGGCGGTGATGTCCTCGTCGACGACGACCCGCAGCTTCTCCAGCGCGGCCCGCTGCTCCACCTCCCGGCGGCTCCTGCCACGCCTGACCAGGGCGTACGCGCCCACACCGCCCACCACCAGGACCGCTGCCGCGGTGATCAGCGCCGTGTTCGGGACCGTGCCGCGGTGCCCGGTGTCGCCCCAGGTGGAAGGCGCCGAGCCGCCCATGCCGGCCAGGGCACGGTCGGTGAAGTCGGTGAGCTGGGTCGGGGCGCTCTCCCCCTGGACGCTGGTGACGAGGTTGCCCACGGCGGTCCGCGACAGCACCGAGGAGTCGGCGCGGGCGTCGAACCGGTCGCCGAGGCGGACGGCGTAGGCACCGGTGATGCCGGTGGCCGTGCGCAGCTCGGTGAACAGGTTCCGCGTCGGGTAGTCCGCCGGCAGCACGGCGATGAACAGGGGCTTTCCGGCGTCCTTGATCCGCCGGGTGAGCGCGGCGGCGTCGGCGCGCGAGAGCTGGGCGGCCGCGGCGGGATCGACGTAGACCGGACTCCTGCGAAGCGCCCGGGCGATCGTCGAGACGCTGGTGGCGGCCGCAACCCGCGGCACACCGCCTGGCGAGGCCACCCGGGGCGCGCTGTCCGGGAGGGCGTTGACGACCGGCGCGGCCACGGACCCGCCGGCACCGGCCGGCGCGTCGGGCAGGACATTCACGACCGGCGCGGCGACGGAACGGGGAACGCCCGCCGGGACGTGCACGGCCGGGGCCGCACCGGCCCCCGTGGTCCCCGCGCCCATCGGCCCCTCCGCCGCGACGGAGGCCGGGACCGAGACCAGCACGACGGCCGCGACGGCGGGGGCGAGAGTCAGCAGGGGGCGGAGAAGGGCTCGGGTCGGGACGACGGCCTTCATGTTTCGAAGTTACCGGAATACGGACAAACCGGTCGCCCGAAGGAGAGGGGGCGTCCCGCGCACCCGCGCGGGACGCCCCCTGCCTGTCAGCTCACGCGGCCGAGTAGGCCTTGGTGAGCTGATCCACCGCCGCCCCGTACCGTCCTGTCAGCAGCAGGTGATCCGCGTCGGCGAAGGGCTTCGCCACCGCCGCGCTCATCCGCCCGTCCGCCTTCTGCTGAACGATCAGCCGGGCCTTGGTGACCAGCTCGCGCCCCACGGCGTCGGCGCCCACCCGTTCGGCGGCCCCGGCCGCCAGGCCCAGCGCCTTGAGCGTCGCCGTGCCGCCCGCCGGGACGCCGGTGAGCGTGGTCAGGCCCCAGCCGTAGGGGAACTGCGGGTCGTACGCCGTGTCGCCGACGTTGACCGGGAGCTGCTCCTGCGACTTCGGCCAGGTCACCGGTAGCTGCCCGGTGAAGGGCCGGGTGCCGTAGAGCACGTCGGCCACGCCGTCGCCCTCGGTTCCCGGCAGCC
Organism: Streptomyces sp. NPDC014889; assembly: GCF_043081205.1. Taxonomy (NCBI): domain Bacteria; kingdom Bacillati; phylum Actinomycetota; class Actinomycetes; order Kitasatosporales; family Streptomycetaceae; genus Streptomyces; species Streptomyces sp. NPDC014889. The sequence continues at coordinate 118,141 of NZ_JBIBWH010000011.1, read as the reverse complement.
AGGAGGCGACGAGGGCATCGATCTTCCCGAGCCGGTCGCCGATGAGCTGCGGGCGCCCGGAGACGACCAGCACCACGCACTTCATGGCCCCGCACACCTTGTCCACGGCGGCCCGGTCGGCAGCCGAGAGCTGGAGGTCGTGGCCGTTGCCGACATCGCCGACGCCCTCGGCGTACGGGGTCTCGCCGACGACGACCACCCCCACGTCGTGGCCGGACGTGGGCGCCGAGGCGTCCTTGGAGTAGGTGACGTTCCCGCCGGCCCTGCGCATGGCCTGGAGGATCGTCGTGCCCTGGGTGTGGGTGCCGGACTCGCCCTGCCAGGTGATGGTCCAGCCGCCGGTCTGGTTGCCGAGGTCGTCGGCGTCGGACCCGGCCACGTAGACCTTGGCCTTCTTCTTCAGCGGCAGCAGGCCGCCCTTGTTCTTCAGCAGCACCTGGGACTCGGCGGCGGCCTGCCGGGCGACGGAGCGGTGGTCGGCGGAGCCGATCCGGGAGGCGCCTGAGGTGTCGGAGTAGGGGTGCTCGAAGAGGCCCAGCTCGAAGCGCGCGGACGGGCGTGACCTCAGCCGCGGCGACAACGACTTAGATCACGGCTTGAGTGAACTAGCGCCCGGCGCTTGCCGTCAAGACTTCACGCCCGGCCGGGGGGATACTCAACTCCCTTTCGAAATAAGGGGGTTGTCGCTTCGGCTCCTGAACGCGCACCCTCTTGACGCGGCCCCGAAGCCGTCATTTACTCACCGCTCGCACGCCCCATCCCCACCTCACGAAGGGCGGCACCCGATGCGCCCCTTTCTCGACAGACGCGGCCGTGCGCTGCGGCTGCTGCTCGCCGGACTGCTGTCCACGGCGGGCCTGACGGCCCTGGGCGTCCCGGCCGCGCACGCGGCGGGCGAGCCCGTCACCGCCTGGCTGACCACGACCGACGACTCCGGCGGACGGCACGTGGTGCGCGGCCTCGAACCACAGACGCCGTTCGCCTTCCAGTCCGGCACCGGAGGCGGCGGTGAGAACATCACCGTCGACGAGAACACCCGCTACCAGACCTTCACCGGCGGCGGCGCCTCCTTCACCGACACCGCGGCCTGGCTGATGAACAGCAGCGGCGCGCTGTCGCAGTCGACCCGCGACGCGACCATGCGGAAGCTCTTCTCGCCCACGGACGGGATCGGGCTCTCCTTCCTGCGCAACCCGATGGGCGCCTCCGACCTGGCACGCAACGGCTACACCTACGACGACGTGCCGGCCGGGCAGAGCGACCCGTCGCTCGCGAAGTTCTCCATCGCCCACGATCTGGCCGACGTGGTGCCGCTGACCCGGCAGGCGCTCCAGCTCAACCCGGCGCTCACGGTAATGGCCTCGCCCTGGACCGCGCCCGCCTGGATGAAGGACAGCGGTTCACTCAACGGCGGCTGGCTGAAGGCAGAGGACTACGGGGCCTACGCCACGTATTTCGTGAAGTACCTCCAGGCCTACCGGGACCAGGGCGTCCCGGTGTCCTACGTGACCGCGCAGAACGAGCCCACCTGCTGCTCCGGCTATCCCTCGATGAGCTGGAACGCCGGCGGGCTCGCCTACTTCACCAAGAGCGAGCTGCTGCCCAAGCTCCAGTCCGCGGGCCTGTCCACCAAGGTGCTGGCGCACGACTGGAACTGGGACACCTACGACTCCTACGCCGCCCGGACGGTGGACGACGCGGCCGTCCGCGCGCACCCGAACTTCGGCGGCATCGCCTGGCACGGCTACGGCGGCAACGTCACCGAGCAGACCACCGTGCACAACCGGTATCCGCAACTGGACGCCTTCGGCACCGAGCACTCGGGCGGCACCTGGATCGGCCACCAGCAGCGCGAGGACATGCTCGACATCGTCGACTACACCCGGAACTGGGCGAAGTCGGTGACCAAGTGGTCGCTGGCGGTGGACCAGAACATGGGGCCGCACAACGGCGGTTGCGGCACCTGCACCGGGCTGATCACCGTGCACAACGGCGACGGACGGTCGGGGCAGGTCGACTACACGGTCGAGTACTACGACATGGGGCATCTGACGAAGTTCGTACGGCCGGGTGCGCAACGGATCGCGTCCACCGCCTCCTCGGCGGTGCCCAACGTCGCCTGGCGCAACCCGGACGGCGGCAAGGCCCTGATCGCCTACAACGACGCCACCACGGCGAAGACCGTCACGATCAACTGGGGTGCGCAGCACGCCACCTACTCGCTGCCGGGCCGGACCTCGGCGACCTTCACCTGGTCCGGAACGCAGTCGGGCGGCGGGAGCAGGTCGGGCGCGTTCGTCGGGCTCGCGGGCAAGTGCCTGGACGTGGCGGGCGGTTCGTCCGCGAACGGCACGGCGGTGCAGCTCTACGACTGCAACTCCAGCACGGCCCAGCAGTGGACGGTCCAGGCGGACGGATCGGTGCGGGCGCTGGGCAAGTGCCTGGACGTGACGTCGGCGTCGACCGCCAACGGGGCGAAGGTGCAGCTCTACGACTGCAACGGCACCGGGGCCCAGCAGTGGTCGTACAACGCCTCGACCGGTGACGTGGTGAACCTCGCCGCCGACAAGTGCCTGGACGTGACCGACAACTCCTCGGCCAACGGGGCCCGCGCGCAGATCTGGTCGTGCACCGGCGCGGCCAACCAGAAGTGGCGGTTGCAGTAGTGCCGACCGGCCGGCCGGGAGCCCCGGCCGGCCGGACACCGGTCGCGGCGCCGGGCCGGCGGCTCCCCGCGGACGTATCGTCGGGGGTGTCCCCGTGCCCGACATGACCACCCCGACCAGGAGCGCCGGCATGACCACACCTCGGGACCTGTTGTTGATCAGCATGGACGTCCCGTCCGAGCGCCCTGTCGAACAGGGCGATCTGTCGCTCGCGCTGGCGGGTGCCGAACTGGCCGACCTGCTCTCCGCCGGGGCCGCCGGACTGGACGGCGACCGCATCGTGCCGCTCCCCCGGCGGGACACCGGGAACCGCCTGCTGGACCAGGCGGCGGCCTCGCTGAAGGAGCGGCCGCCGCACGAGTCCGTCGAGGACTGGCTGTGGCGCCGCGGCGAGGGCCTGGCCGTGGCCTACATCGACGCCCTGGACGCGGAGGGGCAGCTCACCGGGCGGCGGCACCGCTGGATGCCGGCGCGCGGCAACCGGAAGGCCACCGCGGACACACCGGCGCGGCGCGCGGCGGCCGAGCGCTGGGCCTCCCGCGACGCCGTCATCGCCGGGCTCGCGGCCGCCGTGGGCATCGAGGCGGAGCCGGGCGCCCCGCTCACCGCGCCGGACGACGAGGCCCTGGTCACCGTGCTGGCCACCGTCAACGACGCGGTGACGGAGCTGGAGGCCGTGCGGCAGCGGCGGCGCATCGAGAACGCGGCCTTCGACAACATCTGGCGCGCTCCCTGACGGGGCCGGACCGGTCACCGCATGGGCTGGCCGATGCCCAGCAGGTTCCCCTCGCTGTCCCGGAACCAGGCGCCGCGCTCCCCGCGCGCACCCTTGCTCGGGTAGTGCCCCTCGACCTCGGCGATCCCGTCCCGCGTGCGGAATCCGGGTCTGTCGACCTCCTCGAAGACGACGCCGCGCCGCCGCAGCTCCGCCACGGCCGCCTCGATGTCGTCGACCTCCCACGCCATCTGGGTGAACGTGCCGGGCGAGGCCCCGGTGGAGTGGAAGACCACGAAGGAGGTCTCCCCGCACCGGTACAGCAGCCCGCCCGGCCGTTCCTCGACGGGCCGCAGCCCCAGCTTGTCGGCGTAGAAGCGCCGGGCCCGGTCCAGGTCCCGGGCCGGCAGCCGGGTCGTCACACGCCCCCTCGCCAGAGAGCCGGTGTCCAAAGAGCCGGTGCCCGGGGAGCCGATGTCGTCCGTGTCCATGTCCCCACTGTGCCGTGGCGGGCGGCGGACGGCGGTCCCGGGCGTCCGTTCGGCTACTTCGCCGGTTCCACCCCGGCGCGCAGCAGACCGTAGGTGTACGCGTCCTCCAGGGCCTGCCAGGAGGCCGCGATCACGTTCTCGGCCACGCCCACCGTGGACCACTCGCCCTGACCGTCCGACGTGGAGATCAGCACCCGGGTGGTGGAGGACGTGCCGTGCTTGCCCTCCAGGATGCGGACCTTGTAGTCGACCAGGCCGAGGGAGGCCAGCTCGGGGTAGATCTTCTCCAGGGCCACGCGCAGGGCCCGGTCGAGGGCGTTGACCGGGCCGTTGCCCTCGGCGGTGGCGACGATGCGCTCGCTCTTGGCCCACAGTTTCACCGTGGCCTCGTTGGCGTGGGTGCCGTCGGGGCGGTCCTCGACGATCGCCCGCCAGGACTCGACGTCGAAGTAGGTCAGCGGCCGGCCCTCGGCCTCGGCGCGCAGCAGCAGTTCGAAGCTCGCGTCGGCCGCCTCGTAGGTGTAGCCCTTGAGCTCGCGCTCCTTGACCCGCTCGACCACCCGGCCGACCAGTTCGCGGTCGTCGCCGAGGTCGATGCCGAGCTCCTTGCCCTTGAGCTCGATGGAGGCGCGGCCCGCCATGTCGGAGACCAGCATGCGCATGGTGTTGCCGACCTGCTCGGGGTCGATGTGCTGGTACAGGTCCGGGTCGACCTTGATGGCGGACGCGTGCAGGCCCGCCTTGTGGGCGAAGGCGGAAACACCCACATAGGGCTGGTGGGTGGAGGGCGTGAGGTTGACGACCTCGGCGATGGCGTGCGAGATCCGGGTCATCTCGCGCAGCCGGCCCTCGGGCAGCACCCGCTTTCCGTACTTCAGCTCCAGGGCCGCGACCACCGGGAAGAGGTTGGCGTTGCCGACCCGCTCGCCGTAGCCGTTGGCCGTGCACTGCACGTGGGTGGCGCCGGCGTCGACGGCCGCGAGGGTGTTGGCGACCGCGCAGCCGGTGTCGTCCTGGGCGTGGATGCCGAGGCGGGCGCCGGTGTCCGCAAGGACGGTGGAGACGACCGCCTGGACCTGGGCGGGCAGCATGCCGCCGTTGGTGTCGCAGAGGATCACCACGTCCGCGCCGGCCTCCGCCGCGGTGCGCACGACGGCCTTGGCGTACTGGGGGTTGGCGCGGTAGCCGTCGAAGAAGTGCTCGCAGTCGACGAAGACCCGGCGGCCCTCGGCGCGCAGGTGGGAGACGGTGTCGCGGACCATCTCCAGGTTCTCCTCAAGCGTGGTGCGCAGCGCCAGCTCCACATGCCGGTCGTGCGACTTGGCGACCAGGGTGATCACCTCGGCGCCGGACTCCAGCAGCGCCCTGACCTGGGGATCGTCCGCCGCCTTCGCGCCGGCCCTGCGGGTCGCCCCGAAGGCGACGAGCTGGGCGTGCCGGAAGTCGATCTCCTCCTTGGCGCGGGCGAAGAACTCGGTGTCCCGTGGGTTCGCGCCGGGCCAGCCGCCCTCGATGAAGCCCACGCCGAAGTCGTCCAGGTGCCGAGCGATGGCCAGCTTGTCGGCGACCGTGAGGTTGATCCCCTCACGCTGGGCGCCGTCGCGCAGGGTGGTGTCGAAGACGTGGAACGAATCGTCGAGCTGGCTGGTTGCGGTCATGGTCTCAAGGCTCCTGTTTGCAATCTCGGTCTTGCCGTCAATGACCGGCTCCACCGTCCCCCCAATGGTCCCTCGCGCAGCGGTCCCGGCTGTGGGTGGGCCGGGAAAACGAAAGACCCCTCGCGGGTGCGAGAGGTCTGCGCGCGGGTCGAGGACGACGATGGCCGCCCGTACCTGGTCGTACGTGGCGGTCACTGCGGACCGGCGCGCCTGCTGCCCATAATCATGGCGGACGAGAGCACGGGGGCAGTCTGGCACAGTCGCGTCCCCCGCGGACCTCGCGTCTCAGGATGCGGGCGTCAGCCTGGACGCCTCCTCGGCCTTCACCCGTGTCAGGTCCAGGTCCCTGGTCTCCCGCATGGTGATGTACACCACGAGCGAGACGGCCGCGCAGCCCGCCACGTACCAGAAGAATCCGGACTCGGCGCCGGCGTTCTTGAACCACAGGGCGACGTATTCCGCGGTGCCGCCGAAGAGGGCGTTGGCGAGGGCGTAGGGCAGGGCCACACCGAGCGCGCGCACGCCCGTGGGGAACAGTTCCGCCTTCACGCACGCGTTGATCGAGGTGTAGCCGGTGACCACGACCAGGGCGAGCAGGGACAGCCCGAGCGCCGGCCAGAAGCTGTCCGCGCGCCGCAGCAGGGTCATGATCGGCACGGTCAGGACCGTGGAGCCGACGGCGAAGGTGATCAGCAGCGGCCGGCGGCCGATCCGGTCGGACAGGCTCCCGGCGAGCGGCTGGAGGCAGGCGAAGACGATCAGCGCGGTGAACGAGACGAGGGTCGCGGTCTGCTTGGGCAGGCCCGCGGAGTTCGACAGGTACTTCGTCAGGTACGTGGTGTACGTGTAGTACGCCACGGTGCCGCCCATGGTCAGGGCCATCACCAGGAACGCCTCTCGCCTGTGCCGCCACAGCGCGCGCAGGGTGCCGCGCTCCTCGCCGCCGGTGGCGTCGGCCTCGTACACGTCGGTCTCCAGCATGCTGCGGCGCAGATAGAAGACGACGGCCGCGCCGAGCGCGCCGACCACGAACGGGATGCGCCAGCCGTAGCTGTGCAGGGCCTCGTCGGACATGGTGCGCTGGAGCAGGATCTGCAGGCCCAGGCCGAGGATCTGGCCGGCGGTCATGGACACGTACTGGAAGCTGGAGGCGAAGCCGCGGTGGCGCGGGGCGGAGGCCTCGGTGAGGTAGGTGGCGCTGGCCGCGTACTCGCCGCCCACCGAGAGTCCCTGGAGCAGGCGTGCGACGAGCAGCACCAGGGCGCCGCCGTAGCCGGCGACGGCGTAGGTCGGCGCCACGGCGATGAGGACGGCGGACGCCGACATGAGGGTGACGGTCAGGGTCAGCGCGGACTTGCGGCCCCTTCTGTCGCCGACCCTGCCGAGCAGCCAGCCGCCGACCGGGCGCATGAAGAAGCCGACCGCGAAGATGCCCGCGGTGTTCATGAGCTGGGCGGTCGGGTTCCCGTCGGGGAAGAACGCCCCGGCGAAGTAGGTGGCGAAGCTGGCATAGACGAACCAGTCGTACCACTCCACCATATTTCCGGCCGAGCCGATCCAGATCTTCTTCCAGTGCTGTCGTCCCATGAGCCGTCACTGCCCCGGCCGGGCGGTGGGAACGCGCCGGAATCAGCCAAACGGAGTGGTCGGTTCAGACCTGCGCGGACCCCGGCCTGCCCAGCGTGTCGTCGAGGAACTCTCTTACATGGCTGATGACTTGGGGCCGGTCGGTGCCGCGCAGCCCGATCGCGACGTGGATGGAGAAGCCGTCGAGCAGGGCGCGCAGCCGGGCGGCGAAGCGGTCCGCGTCGACCGGCTGGAACTCGCCGCGCGAGACGCCCTCGGCGACCAGAGCGGCCAGGTCCCGGTGCCAGGCGCCCTCGATGGCGTCCTGCCGGTCGCGGGCGTCCTCGCCGGCGTTCAGCGAACGGTTCCAGACCTCCAGCCACAGCGTCCAGTGCGGGTCGCGGTGACCGTCCGGCACGTACAGGTCCACGTAGGCGTCGAGGCGTTCGCGGACCGGGGCGGCACGGGTCAGCAGCCGGCCGCGCTCGGCCCCGAGCCGGCTCTCGCTCCACTCCAGGGTCTGGAGCAGCAGTTCGTCCTTGGAGCGGAAGTAGTACAGCAGATGGCCGCTGCTCATCCCGACCTCGCGGCCGAGCGCCGCCATGGTGAGCTGCTCCAGACCGCGCTCGGCGATCATCTCCATGGCGGCGGCGAGCACGTCCTCACGCGGCGGCGCGGGGGTACGCCTGCGGGGCGCCGGGGTGGTGCTCATGGCGTGTCCCCGGGTCCGGTCACCAGCGGGGCGCGCCGCGGCTCGGTGAGGTGGCGGGCACAGGGCACGCAGACCAGTACGTTCACTCGTACGTTGTACCTGACTGCCTGCTACCTGACGACCGTCTTCGGCTGCTGCTGGGTGATGCAGTGGATGCCGCCGCCGCCGGCGAAGATGGCGCGGGCGTCGACCGGGGTCACCGTGCGGTCGGGGAAGAGCCGGCGGAAGATGCCGGCCGCCTGCTCGTCACGCGGGTCGTCGAAGGCGCACAGGACGACGCCGCCGTTGCAGAGGTAGTGGTTGATGTAGGAGTAGTCGGCCCAGTGCCCGTCGGCCTCCAGGGCGGTGGGGGCAGGGACTTCGACGACCTCCAGGGGGCGGCCCTCGGCGTCGGTGGCCGACTTCAGGATGCCGATGACCTCCTTGGTGACCTCGTGGTCGGGGTGGGCCGGGTCCGGCTGGTGGTGGGCGACGACGACGCCGGGGCGGGCGAAGGCGGCCACGATGTCGACGTGGCCGAGGGTGCCGTAGCCGTAGGGAGGATAGTCGCCGGTCAGGCCGCGGGGCAGCCAGATCGCCTTGCGGGTGCCGAGGTGGGCGTGGATCTCCGCCTCGACCTGCTCCTTGGTCCAGTGCGGGTTGCGCTCGGGGCCGAGCTGCACGGTCTCGGTCAGCAGGACCGTGCCCTCGCCGTCGACGTGGATCCCGCCGCCCTCGTTGACGAGCGCGGAGGCGTACGTCTTCGCGCCCGCGAGGTCCGAGACATACGAGGCGATCTTCGCGTCGTGCTCCCAGCGGGCCCAGTCCTGGGCTCCCCAGCCGTTGAACGTCCAGTCGACGGCGGCGAGTTCACCGGCGTCACCGGTCAGGAAGGTGGGGCCGATGTCGCGCATCCAGGCGTCGTCCAGATCGCGTTCGACGGTGCCGATGCCGTCGCCCAGGAGGGTGCTGGCCTCGGCCGACTGGCCGGGGCCGCAGACCACCGTCACCGGTTCGAAGCGGCGCACGGCACGGGCCACCGACGCCCAGGCGGCGCGGGAGGCGGCGACGTCGTCGGCGGTGTCGAAGGTCGGGTTGGGACCCGGCCACGCCATCCAGGTGCGCTCGTGCGGCGCCCACTCGGCGGGCATGCGGAAGCCGTCGGCGGCGGGGGTGTTCATCTCGGGGTCCTCGCAGGGGTCACGGAGGTCACAGGAAGTACAGGCGGTTGAGGGAGACCGAGTCGGCGGGCTCCGAGCGGACCGGGTCGCCGTCCAGGGTGACGAGGCCGGTGCGCTGGTCGACGTCGACGGATCCGGTACGGGAGTTGAGGCGCAGGTCGGCGGGGCCGATGCCGCGGGTGCCGCGCACGGCGACCCGGCGCCGCCGGGTGGGCATCGTGTCGTGGCCCTGGTCGACGGCGGCCTGGGCGACGAACGCGACCGAGATCTCGGCGGGGGTGGCGCCGTGCGCGCCGAACTGCGGTCCCAGCACGAGGGGTTCGCAGGTGTCCGTGGCCGCGTTGGGGTCGCCCACCACGCCGTACGCGGGGAACCCCGACTTGAGGACGAGTTGCGGCTTGGCGCCGAAGAACTCGGGGCGCCACAGCACGATGTCGGCCAGCTTGCCGGTCTCGATCGAGCCGACCTCGTGGGACAGGCCGTGCGCGATGGCGGGGTTGATCGTCAGCTTGGCGATGTAGCGCAGGACGCGCGCGTTGTCGTCGTCCGGGCCGTCCCCGTCGACCGGTCCCAGTTCGGCCTTCATCTTCCCGGCCATGGCGAAGGTGCGGCGCACGGTCTCCCCGGCCCGGCCCATGCCCTGGGCGTCGGAGGAGGTGATGCCGATCGCGCCCAGGTCGTGCAGCACGTCCTCGGCGCCCATGGTCCCGGCGCGGATGCGGTCGCGGGCCATGGCGGCGTCGCCGGGCAGGTCGGTCTTGAGGTCGTGGACGGAGACGATCATGCCGTAGTGCTCGGCCACCGCGTCCCGGCCGAAGGGCAGGGTGGGGTTGGTGGAGGAGCCGATGACGTTCGGGACCCCGGCCATCTTCAGCACGTTGGGGACGTGTCCGCCGCCGCAGCCCTCGATGTGGAAGGCGTGGATCGTGCGGCCCTCCAGGACCCGCAGGGTGTCCTCGACCGACAGGCACTCGTTCAACCCGTCGCTGTGCAGGGCGACTTGGACGTCGTGCTCCTCGGCGACCCGCAGAGCGGTGTCGAGGGCGCGGGTGTGGGCGCCCATGTCCTCGTGCACCTTGAAGCCCGAGGCGCCGCCCTCGGCCAGCGCCTCCACGAGCGGGGCGGAGTACGAGGACGAACCGCGGGCCAGGAAACCGATGTTGACCGGCCAGGCGTCGAAGGCGCCGAACGCGTGCCGCAGCGCCCACGGCGAGTTGACGCCCACGCCCCAGACCGGCCCGAACTCCTGGCCGATGATGGTGGTGACGCCGGAGGCGAGCGAGGCCTCCATGATGCGCGGCGACAGCAGGTGCACATGGGTGTCGACGGCGCCGGCGGTGGCGATCAGCCCCTCGCCGGACACGATCGTGGTGCCGGTGCCGACGACGACGTCGACGCCGTCGAGGGTGTCGGGGTTCCCGGCCCGCCCGATGGACTGGATCCGGCCCTCGCGGATGCCTATGGAGACCTTGCGTATGCCCTGCACGGCGTCGATGACGACGACGTTGCTGATCACCACGTCGCAGGTCTCACGGACCGCCGCCGCCTTCAGGTGCAGTCCGTCCCGGGCGGTCTTGCCGAAGCCGGCGAGGAACTCGTCGCCGTACCGCTGGGCGTCGGACTCGACCCGGACCACGAGCCCGGAGTCGCCGAGGCGGACGCGGTCGCCGGCCCGGGGGCCGTGGGTGGCGGCGTACGCGTACGGGTCGATGCTCATCGGTCGGCTCCCAGATATCCGCAGGCGGCGGCCCGGCGCAGGGCCTCTTCCTTCGCTCCCGGCGCGTCCAGGGGCCCGTCGACGAGGCCCGCGAAGCCGATGGCGATCCGCTCGCCGCCGATCGGCACGAGACCGACCTCGACGCTCTCCCCCGGCCCGAACCGCACGGACGATCCGGCGGGCACCGCGAGCCGCATGCCGTAGGCCCGCTCGCGCGGGAAGTCCAGGCGGGGGTTGGCCTCGAAGAAGTGGAAGTGCGAGGTGACGGAGACCGGCACGGACGCGGTGTTGGTGACCGTGAGCCGTACGGCCGCCGCCGGCTCGGCGTGTGCCGGGCCCGGCAGCAGCGCGCCCGGAGCCATCTCGGCAAGGCCGCCCCCGGCGATCGGGTCGGAGACCACCGCGAGCCGTGACCCGTCGTCGAAGACCGCCTCGACATGCACCTCGGTGACCACGTCCGCGACGCCGGGCAGGACGTCGTCCGGGCCGAGCACCGTACGGGCGCGCTCGATCGCCTCGGCGAGCCGGGCGCCGTCGCGGGCGGCCTCGCACACCGTGTCGGCGATCAGGGCGGTGGCCTCCGGGACGTTGAGCCTCAGGCCGCGGGCCCTGCGGGCGCGGGCCAGTTCGGCGGCGCTGAACAGCAGCAGCCGGTCACGCTCGGTGGGGGTCAGTCTCACGCCGCGGCACCTCCTTGCTCGGCAAATTAGAACAACACTCTAAACGTGAAATTCACAGAAAGGAACCGTTGACGGGTGAGCCACTCAGCCGTCACATTGAACGTCGCTCTAACTCCCCGGGCGGCCGTCGAAGGAGACCTGCCATGCCGATAGAACAGCGCGGAGTCGACACCATCCCCGATGCGGAACGGACCAGCGGTCCACGCGATCTGGTGTCGATCCTGCTGGGATCCAACCTCTGTCTCGGTGTGATCATCTTCGGCTGGCTGCCGCCGTCGTTCGGGCTCGGCTGGTGGGCCTCGCTCAGCTCGATCGTGGTGGGCACGGTGGTCGGCACCCTGTTCACGGCCCCGCTGGCGCTTGTCTCCCTGCGCACCGGCACCAATCTGTCGACCTCCTCCGGCGCCCAGTTCGGCGTGCGCGGCCGGCTGGTCGGCTCGGTGGTCGGGCTGCTGCTCGCCCTCGGCTACACCGCCCTGACCGTGTGGATCGGCGGCGACGTGATGGTCTCCGTCCTGCACCGGCTGTTCGGGCTGACGCCGAGCGCGGTGGCGTACGGCGTGGTCTACACCCTGCTCGCCGCGGCGACCGTCGCGGGCGCGGTGTACGGCTACCGGGTGCTGCTCGCCATGTCCCGCGTGCTCGCGGTCGGCATGACCGCCCTGCTGATCCTCGGCGTGATCGCCTACGCCCCGCACTTCACCACCGCCGCGCTGCCGGAGGCCGGCGGCTATCTGCTGGGGGGCTTCTGGCCGACGTGGTTCCTGGCGACGGTGGCCGCGGGACTGTCCGGTCCGATCGCCTTCATCACCCTCCTCGGCGACTACACCCGCTACATCTCCCCCACCCGGTACTCCTCGCGCCGGGTGCTGCGCGCCACCTGGCTCGGCCTGATCCTCGGCCTGCTGGTCCCGCAGCTGTTCGGCACCTTCACGGCCTACGGCGCCCGCGCCGCCCTCGACTACGCCGGGCCGCTGGTGGACGCCTCCCCCACCTGGTACCTGGTTCCGCTGCTGCTGTCCGCCTCCGCGGGCTCGGTCGGCAACGCGGGTCTGATGCTGTACTCGATGGGCCTCGACCTGGACGCCATCCTGCCGCGCGCCTCCCGCGCCCGGGCCACCTACACGGTCGCCGTCGTCGCCACGGGCTGCGTCTTCGCCGGCCACTTCGCCTGGGACGCGCAGTCGGCGATGACCTCCTTCGTCCTGCTGCTCACCGCGATCGGCGCCCCGTGGGCGGTCATCACCCTCATCGGCTTCGTCCGCTGCCGCGGGGTGTACGACGCCGACGCCCTCCAGGTCTTCAACCGGCGTTCCCGGGGCGGCGTCTACTGGTACCGGTCCGGCTGGAACGTGCAGGCCACCGTCTCGTGGGCGGTGGGCGCGGGTGTCGGCCTGCTGGCGGTGTCCCTGCCGTCGTACGAGGGACCGCTGCTGTCCCTGACCGGCGGCGTCGACTGCAGCTTCCTGCTGTCGGGGGCCGTCGGCGGCCTGGTCCACCTGCTGCTCAGCCCGCGGCCGCAGCCGTCGGCCCGCGTCGAGGCCGGCAAGGAGCCGGCGCGCGCCGAGGTCGGGATCTAGGGTCTTTCCTTCGGAAAGGGCGACGCTCCAGTTCAGGCCAAGAGGCCGATCCGCGCGTCACCAACTGCCGTCCCCCGCCCGCCGGTTCGCGATGCCGGCGGGCGGGGGACGGCGGACGCCTACGCCAGCGCGTGCATCCAGCCGTGCTTGTCCTCGGTGACACCGCGCTGGATGTCCAGCAGGGCCTGGCGCAGCCTCATCGTGACCTCGCCGGGCTCGCCGCCCGACTGCTTCCACTCGGCGCCCGCGCGCTTGACGGTGCCGACCGGGGTGATGACGGCGGCCGTGCCGCAGGCGAAGACCTCCGTCAGCGTGCCGTTCTCGGAGTCGCGCTGCCACTGGTCGAGGGAGATGCGGGCCTCCTCGGACTCGTAGCCGAGGTCACGGGCGACCGTCAGCAGCGAGTCACGGGTGACGCCCTCCAGGATCGAGCCGCTCAGGGACGGGGTGACGATCTTGTCCCCGTACACGAAGTACAGGTTCATGCCGCCGAGTTCCTCGACCCACTTGTGCTCCACGGCGTCGAGGTAGCAGACCTGGTCGCAGCCCTCGGCCGCGGCCTCGGCCTGGGCGAGCAGGGAGGCCGCGTAGTTGCCGCCGGTCTTGGCGTCGCCCATGCCGCCGGGCACGGCGCGGACGCGGTCCTCGGAGGCCCAGATGGAGACGGGCCTCACGCCGCCCGGGAAGTACGCGCCGGCCGGGGAGGCGATCACGAGGAACAGGTACTCGTTGGCGGGCTTGACGCCAAGACCGACCTCAGTGGCGATCATGAACGGGCGCAGGTAGAGGGACTCCTCGCCGCCGTGCGCCGGCACCCACGCCTTGTCCTGGCGGACCAGCACGTCACAGGCCTCGATGAACGTCTCGACGGGCAGCTCGGGCATGGCCAGACGGCGGGAGGACGCCTGGAAGCGCTTGGCGTTCTTCTCCGGGCGGAAGGTGGCCACCGAGCCGTCGGGCCGGCGGTAGGCCTTCAAACCCTCGAAGATCTCCTGCGCGTAGTGCAGGACGTGCGTGGCGGGGTCGAGGGAGATCGGCGCGTACGGAACGAGTTGGCCGTCGTGCCAGCCCCGGCCCTCCGTCCACCTGATCGTCACCATGTGGTCGGTGAAGTGGCGGCCGAATCCGGGGTTGGCCAGGATGGCCTCCCGCTCGGCGTCGGAGAGCGGGTTGGACGATGGCTTGAGCTCGATCGTGGGCGTCGTCATGAGTGAGTGTCCTTCACCGAGTGTGTTGTGACGGGCCGCGCTCACGCCCGTACGGCCGGATGGCCTGTGCTTGGACGTCCGAGCATTCCCTCATGCCGCGGCTCCGCGTTCGATTATCGCGCGGAGCCGACAGCGGAAGAAAACGGGGTGAATGCGGCCCAGGGACTGATGGTGGCACCCGGCGGCGGACAGGGGGAAGCCGCCGGGCGCGGATGCGACCCGACGGCTTCGAAGTTTTCGAGTGCGGCCGGGTCAGCCCGCTACTCGTACCCGGAGCGCGTCGCCGATCTCGGCGGTGGAGCGCGCGGGCAGCGCGCCGCGCTCCGCGAGGTCGGCGGAGACGGCGTCCTCGATGCGGGTCGCCTCGGACTCGTAGCCGAGGTGGCGCAGCAGCAGGGCGACGGACAGGACCGTGGCGGTGGGGTCGGCCTTGCCCTGGCCCGCGATGTCCGGGGCCGAGCCGTGGACCGGCTCGAACATGGACGGGAACTCGCCGCTCGGGTTGATGTTGCCGGACGCGGCGACGCCGATGCCGCCGGAGACGGCCGCGGCGAGGTCGGTGATGATGTCGCCGAAGAGGTTGTCGGTGACGATGACGTCGAACCGCTCGGGCTGGGTCACCAGGTAGATGGTGGCGGCGTCGACGTGGATGTACTCGGTGGCGACCTCGGGGTACTCCTCGGCCACCTTGTTGAAGATGTTCGTCCACAGGTGGCCCGCGAAGGTCAGCACGTTGTTCTTGTGGACGAGTGTGAGCTTCTTGCGCGGACGGGCCTGGGCGCGGGCGAAGGCGTCGCGGACCACGCGCTCGACCCCGAAGGCGGTGTTGACGGAGACCTCGGTGGCGACCTCGTGCTCGGTGCCCTTGCGGATGGTGCCGCCGTTGCCCGTGTACGGGCCCTCGGTGCCCTCGCGGACGACGACGAAGTCGATCCGCGGGTCGCCCGCGAGCGGGGTGGCGACACCGGGCAGGAGTTTGCTCGGGCGCAGGTTGACGTGGTGGTCGAAGGCGAAGCGGAGCTTGAGCAGGAAGCCCCGCTCCAGGACGCCGGAGGGCACCGACGGGTCGCCGATGGCGCCGAGCAGGATGGCGTCGTGCCGCCCGAGCTGCTCAAGGTCGCTGTCGGTGAGGGTCTCCCCGGTGGCGTGGTAGCGCCGGGCGCCGAAGTCGTACTCCTTGGTCTCCAGCTTCACATCCTGCGGTAGGGCGGCGGACAGGACCTTCAGTCCCTCGGCCACGACTTCCTGGCCGATTCCGTCACCGGGGATCACTGCGAGATCGATGCTGCGAGACATGCGGGCACCCTACTCCTCGTCCCATGGGATGACACGGAGCGTCCGCGATCCGGACACACCTGGGGTGACTCCCGGGTCCTGGGCCGGCCTTCGGGGGCTCAGTGACCCGTCTCGCCGCCGTTGTCACGGCGGTCGAGGGCGCGCTGGAGGGCGGCGGCGGCGTTCTTGCGGTCGGACTCGCTCGTACGGGGGACGTGGCGGACGCGACGGCGGACGGTCGTCTCGGGCATGGGAATCGACTCCTTCGACAGCGCGGAGTACGGAAAAGAAGACTGAGGACTCCCCCACTGCCTAATGGGCGTGGGCGGCACCCCCGGAAGGGGCGGAAAGCCTGCCGCAGGGGTGTCCTGCACGGGCCCGGCTCACGACCGCCGTGCGCTGGATCAAGCGAGGCGTTCGGTTCCTACAAAGTTAGGTGAGGGCCGGGCATCTGTCTCCACAATTACTCGGACTTCCTACTATCTGAGACGGTGGATCGGGCCACACCCCGCTGACCTGCGCTTTTCTTTCGCCCCGGATGGATCAGAGAATGCCCCGTCATGCCAGTCGAGCATGGCACCGCCCCCGGTCCGGAAGGGGTGCTTCCGGAGCGGGGGCGGAGTTCGGGGGTGCCGCGCGGGCGTCAGCCCATGTGCGGGTAGCCGTAGTCGGTCGGCGCGACCAGGGTCTCCTTGATGGCGCGGGTCAGGGTCCAGCGCATCAGGTTCTGCGGGGCGCCCGCCTTGTCGTTGGTGCCGGAGGCACGGCCGCCGCCGAAGGGCTGCTGGCCGACCACGGCGCCGGTCGACTTGTCGTTGATGTAGAAGTTGCCGGCGGCGTAGCGCAGCTTCTCCATCGTGTACGCCGCGGCGGCGCGGTCGCCCGCGATGACCGAGCCGGTCAGGGCGTAGTCCGACACCGACTCCATCTGGGTCAGCATCTCGTCGTACTTCTCGGCCGAACTGTCGTCGTACACGTGCACCGCGAGGATCGGGCCGAAGTACTCGGTCGTGAAGACCTCGTTCTCCGGGTCGGTGCACTCGATGACGGTCGGGCGCACGAAGTAGCCCACCGAGTCGTCGTAGGTGCCGCCCGCGACGATCGTGCAGGACGGGTCCTGCTTCGCCCGGTCGATCGCGGCCTTGTTCTTCGCGAAGGAGCGCTCGTCGATGACCGCGCCGAGGAAGTGCGACAGGTCGGTGACGTCACCCATCGTCAGGGAGTCGACCTCGGAGACGAACTCCTCCTTGAAGCCGGAGTTCCAGATCGAGGCCGGGATGTAGGCCCGGGAGGTGGCGCTGCACTTCTGGCCCTGGTACTCGAAGGCACCGCGGGTCAGCGCGGTCTTCAGCACCGCGCGGTCGGCCGACGGGTGGGCCACCACGAAGTCCTTGCCGCCGGTCTCACCGACCAGACGCGGGTAGGCGCGGTACTTCTCGATGTTGTTGCCGACCGTCTTCCACAGGTACTGGAAGGTCTTGGTCGAACCGGTGAAGTGGATGCCGGCCAGGTCGCGGTGGTGCAGGGCGACCTCGGAGACCTCGATGCCGTCACCGGTGAGGAGGTTGATGACCCCCTTGGGCAGGCCCGCCTCCTCCAGCAGCTGCATGAGCAGCACGGCGGCGTGCGTCTGCGTCGGGGACGGCTTCCAGATCACCACGTTGCCCATGAGGGCCGGCGCGGTGGGCAGGTTGGCCGCGATCGCCGAGAAGTTGAACGGCGTGATCGCGTAGACGAAGCCCTCCAGCGGACGGTGGTCCATGCGGTTCCACACGCCCGGGGAGTTGGCCGGGGGCTGCTCGGCGAGGATCTGGCGGGCGTAGTGGACGTTGAAGCGCCAGAAGTCCACCAGCTCGCAGGGGCTGTCGATCTCGGCCTGCTGTGCGGTCTTGGACTGGCCGAGCATCGTGGAGGCGGCGATCGTCTCGCGCCACGGGCCGGACAGCAGCTCGGCGGCGCGCAGGATGATCGCGGCGCGGTCGTCGAAGGACATCGCGCGCCAGGCCGGGGCCGCGGCGAGTGCGGCGTCGATGGCGTCCTGAGCGTCGGCCTTGGTGGCGTTGCGGTACGTGCCGATGACGGCCTTGTGGTTGTGCGGCTGGACGACCTCGAAGGACTCGCCGCCACCAAGGCGCTTGACACCGTCGATGGTGCAGGGCAGCTCGATCGGGTTCTCGGCCAGCTCCTTGAGCTTGGCCTCCAGGCGGGCGCGCTCGGGCGAGCCGGGGGCGTAGCCGTGCACCGGCTCGTTGACGGGGGTGGGGACCTGGGTCACAGCGTCCATCAGTTCCGAACTCCTTGACTTGAGCGGTGTTGCGAGCGGGGTGCGGGGACTCAGCCCTTGCTGACCATCGAGCGGACGAAGAAGCGCAGGTTGGCCGGCTTCTCCGCGAGGCGGCGCATGAAGTAGCCGTACCAGTCGGTGCCGAAGGCGGTGTAGACGCGCATGCGGTGGCCCTCGGCGGCCAGGCGCAGGTGCTCGTCGCTGCGGATGCCGTACAGCATCTGGAACTCGTACTCGTCGAGCTTGCGGCCGGCGGTGCGGGCCAGTTCCTGCCCGATCGAGATCAGGCGCGGGTCGTGGGAGCCGATCATCGGGTACCCGTCGCCCCGCATCAGAACGCGCAGGACGCGGACGTACGCCTTGTCGATCTCGTGCTTGTTCTGGTAGGCGACCTCGGCGGGCTCCTTGTAGGCGCCCTTCACCAGGCGGACCCGGCTGCCGTTCGCGGCGAGGCGGCGGGCGTCGGCCTCGGTGCGGAAGAGGTAGGCCTGGATGACGCAGCCGGTCTGCGGGAAGTCCTTCCGCAGCTCCTCGTGGATGGCGAACATCGAGTCGAGGGTGGTGTGGTCCTCGGCGTCCAGGGTGACCGTCGTGCCGATGGCGGCGGCGGCCTCGACGACCGGGCGCACGTTCTTCAGCGCCAACTCGTGACCGTGTTCCAGGGCCTGGCCGAACATGGACAGCTTCACGGACATCTCGACCTTCGGGCCGAGCTCCAGGTCCTTGATCCGGTCGATCAGCTCCAGGTACGCGTCCCGTGCGGCGGCGGCCTGCTCGGGGGTGGTGATGTCCTCGCCGACCACGTCCATGGTCAGTTCCAGGCCCCGGTCCGTGAGGTCCTCGACGATCGGGACGATGTCGCCCACGGTCTCGCCCGGAATGAAGCGGTCGACGACCTGCTTCGTCCCCGGGGCCGCCGAGATCAGGCGTCGCATCCGGTCGCTGCGCGACGCGGCGAGAATCACGGGACCCAGCACGGGGCACCTCCACACGAACAAGCAACAAGGCCGCGACCCCACGGTTCGGGGGCGGCACGGAGAACCACCGTGAAAGTAAAGGTTTCCTCAGATCGTCGGCCATCGACAGCTGTCACGCATCCGCGCACATGATCTCAGACAGATGTATGAAGGCCCGGCGGAAATGGGGGAGAATGCCCGAGTGACATCCAGTTACAAGGGTGACTACCAGGAGCTGGTCGACGAGATCTCGGAGCTGCTCGGCGCGCCGGCCACCCTGGAGAACCGGAACTTCGAGCTGATCGCCTTCGGCGCCTACGACAGCGAGGGCGACCTGGATCCGTCCGCCCTGGACCCGGTGCGCACCCGCTCGATCCTCACCCGCCGCTCCACGTCGGCCGTCCGGCACTGGTTCGAGGGCTTCGGCATCACCCGGGCGACCGGTCCGGTGCGCATTCCGCGGACCCCGGAGGCGGGCGTGTACCGGGGGCGGATCTGCCTCCCGGTCCGCCATCGCGGTGTCGTCCTCGGCTACGTCTGGCTCCTGGACTACGACCCCGGGCCCACCGAGCAGCAACTGGCCGCGGCCATGCTGGTGACCGGGCGGATCGGCGCGCTGCTGGCGGACGAGGCCCAGCACGGCGCGGACCTCACCCGGGAGCTGCGGGCGGTGCTGACCGCCGAGCCGGGCTGGCCGCGGGACATGGCGGTGGCCGAGCTGCGGACGGCCCTGGGTGTCCGCGCGGACGGCCCGCACACGGTGGTGTGCGTGGCCCCCTGGCCCTCGGCTGACCCGGACGACGCGCCCTCGGTGCGCACCCTGCCCGGCGCCAGGGCCCTGTGCGCGATCCCCTGGGGGACGACGGGCCAGAGCCTCGCGCTGCTGGTCAGCCTGCGCTCCACGGACACCCTGACACCGGCGGTGACGGCGGCGACCCGCCTGCTGGAACGGGCGGCGGGGCGGTCCGGCGGCGCTCCCCGCACGGCCGCGGGAAGCGCACGCGCCGGCGCCGGGGGCGTCGCCGTCGGACAGGCGGGAGACCCCGAGGGCGGCGTGGGCCGCACCGGTGCGGCAAGCGGCGGAGCCGCCCGGGACGCGGCCGCCGGATGGAACGGCGGCCCTGGCCGGATCGC
Organism: Streptomyces sp. NPDC014889; assembly: GCF_043081205.1. Taxonomy (NCBI): domain Bacteria; kingdom Bacillati; phylum Actinomycetota; class Actinomycetes; order Kitasatosporales; family Streptomycetaceae; genus Streptomyces; species Streptomyces sp. NPDC014889. The sequence continues at coordinate 98,339 of NZ_JBIBWH010000011.1, read as the reverse complement.
CGGGGGAGCTTCACGCGGCGGAGCCGGAGGCGGCGGGGTGGCCGCCGGGATCGCCGCGGCGCGGACGGGGCTCGCCGGGCTGGGGACCGCCTGGGCGGAGGCCTCGGCGGCGGCGCGGGCCGCGCTGGCGGAGCCGCGGCTGGGGCCGGTCGCGCAGTGGGCGGCCATAGGCCCGTACCGGCTGCTCACCTCGCTGCCCCCGGAGGCCGCACACGACCCCGCCCTGCACGCGCTGCTCTCCCCCGCCCACCGGGAGCTGGCCCGCACCGCCGAGGTCTACCTCGACTGCGCGGGCCAGGCCGGGCGCACCGCCGCCGAGCTGGGCATTCACCGCCAGACCCTCTACTACCGGCTGTCCCGGGTGGAACAGCTGACGGGCCTCGACCTGGACGACGGCGAGGACCGGCTGCTGCTGCACATGGCCCTGAAGGCGGCACGACTCTAGGAGTTGCGTCCGGTTCCTTCGATGACCCGGCGCAGGCCCTCGGTGAGCTGGTCGGCGTCGGTCGCGGAGTCGGAGTCGAAGAGCCACTGCACCATCAGGCCCTGCAACAGGGTCTGGTAGAGGCGGCCTTCGCTGTCGACGGTCTCCTTGCTCTGGTCGGCCTCGGGGATGCCGTTGAACAGCGGCAGCAGCCCGGAACGACCCTGTTCTTCCGCCTCCACCAGCATCTTGCGCACCTCGGGGAGCCGGTCGCCCTGGAGGACGATCTCGAAGCCCAGCAGCCAGATCCCCCGTGACTCGGGCATCGAACGGATGATGTTCGCCCACACCTCGCGGAAGCGCTCGAGCGAGCCGGGAGGCGCCTGGCTGGTCCCGCCCGCGCCCCACCCGGGTTCGAACCGGTCGCCCATCCCCTCGATGAGGGAGACGTACGCCTGCACCAGCAGCGCGTCCTTCGAGCCGTAGTGGTATCCGATCGACGCGAGGTTGGTCCCCGACTCCTTCACGATGTCGCGCGCGGTCGTGCGCACGAACCCCTTCTGCAGCAGGCAGCGCTTGGCGCCCTCCAGCAGGTCCTCACGGTGTCCCATGCCGGCCACCTTACCCGTGATCCATACAACCGTCCTAGACAACTGATTTATACAAGCGTCCTAGACAAGCGTTTAAGACGTGCGTACATTGCTGGGCATGACGAACTCGACGAGCACCACCACGACCCCGCCGCCCGTGAACCCGCCGCGCGCCGGGCGCCGCGAATGGACCGCTCTCGGCGTGCTGATGCTGCCGCTGCTGCTGGTCTCGATGGACGTCTCGGTCCTGTACTTCGCCATCCCCGCGATCAGCGCGGACCTGGAGCCGAGCGGCACCCAGCAGCTCTGGATCTTCGACATCTACGCCTTCGTCCTGGCCGGCCTGCTGATGACGATGGGCTCGCTCGGCGACCGCATCGGCCGTCGCAGGCTGCTGCTGGTCGGCGCCGTCGCGTTCGGAGCCGCCTCGCTGGTGGCGGCGTACGCGGACAGCGCCGGGACCCTGATCGCCGCCCGCGCGGTCCTCGGCATCGGCGGGGCGACCCTGATGCCGTCCACGATGGCGCTGGTCCGCACAATGTTCACCGACCCCGCCCAGCGCGCGAAGGCGATCGGCATCTGGTCGGGCGTGATGACCGCGGGGATCGCGCTCGGCTCCGTGCTGAGCGGCGTGCTGGTCCAGTTCTTCTGGTGGGGCTCGGTGTTCCTGGTGAACCTGCCCGCGATGGTGCTGCTGCTGGTGCTCGGCCCGCTCCTGCTGCCCGAGTCGAGGAACCCCGAACCGGGCCGCTTCGACCTGCTGAGCGTGCCGATGTCCATGGCAGCGGTGCTGCCCGTGATCTACGGCCTGAAGAAGATCCCGTCCGAGGGCGTCCACCCGCTGTACGTCGTCTCCGTCGCCGTCGGCCTGCTCTTCGCGGCCCTCTTCGTCCACCGTCAGCGCACGGCGGCCTCGCCGATGATCTCGCCGGCCCTGTTCCGCGGCCGTGGCTTCGCGCCCGCGGTGGTCCTCAACCTCGTCTCGTCCTTCGCAATGCTGGGCTCGGCGTTCTTCACCACGCAGTACCTGCAGTCGGTGCTCGGCAAGAGCGCGATGGAGGCGGCCCTGTGGGCACTGCTGCCGTCCGTGCCGATCGGGATGGCCGCGCCGGTCGCCGCCGCGCTGGTCCAGAAGGGCGTCAACCGGGCCTACGTCGTGACGGCGGGCTTCGCGGTCGCCGCGGCGGGCTACGGCATGCTGGCCCTGGCCGGCCCGGACTCGCTCTGGCTGGTGCTGGTCGCGGCCGGTGTCCTCGCCTCGGGCATCGTGGCGGTGCTGTCCCAGATGACCGACCTGGCGCTGAGCGCGGCCCCGGTGGAGAAGGCGGGCGCGGCCTCCTCACTGCTGGAGACCGGCGCGGAGTTCGGCGGCGCCCTGGGCATGGCGGTCCTCGGCTCGATCGGCACGGCGATCTACCGTCACGGGATCCCGGACTCCGCCCCGGCTGCGGCCCACGAGACCCTGGGCGGCGCGCTGGCCGTCGCCGGTCATCTGCCGGGACGCACGGGAGACGCCCTGGCCACCGCCGCCCGGGAGGCCTTCACCAGCGGAATGCACGGCGCGGCGCTCACCGGCGCGGCGATCCTGCTCCTCGCGGCGATCGGAGCGGCGACGACACTGCGCCGGATCCACGTCAGGGAAGCGGCGGCGCCGGTCGCGGAGTCCGAGGCGGCGGAGGCCGCGGCCTGAGAACACACAATCGCCGGACGGACTCCAGGAGCCCGTCCGGCGATTGAGGACGAGGCCGTTCAGGCCGAAGCGGGGTCTGGGGGCGCAACCCCCGGGGAACGGTGGCCTCAGACCAGGTTCACCGAACGAGCGGACGTCGCACCGATCTCCTCGGCAACCTCCGTGAGGACCCCCGCGGGCACCGTGTCGTCGACCGTCAGCACCGCCAGCGCCTCTCCGCCGGCGGCCGCACGGGCGACCTGCATACCGGCGATGTTGATGCCGGCCTCGCCGATGACGCGGCCGACGGTGCCGACGACGCCGGGGCGGTCCTCGTAGCGCAGGACGACCATGTGGTCGGCGAGCGCGAGGTCGACGTCGTACTCACCGACCGCGACGATCTTCTGCAGGTGCTTGGGGCCGGCCAGCGTGCCGGACACGGAGACCTCCTCACCGTCCGCGAGCGTGCCGCGGACGGTGACGACGTTGCGGTGGTCGGTCGACTCCGAGCTGGTGGTCAGGCGCACCTCCACGCCCCGCTCCTGGGCGAACAGCGGCGCGTTGACGTAGGACACCGTCTCGTCGACGACGTCCTCGAAGACGCCCTTGAGCGCGGAGAGCTCCAGGACCTTCACGTCGTGCTGGGTGATCTCGCCGTACACCTCGACGTCGAGGCGGACCGCGACCTCACCGGCGAGCGCGGTGAAGATGCGGCCGAGGCGCTCGGCGAGCGGCAGGCCGGGCTTGACGTCCTGAGCGATGACGCCGCCCTGGACGTTCACCGCGTCCGGCACGAGCTCACCGGCGAGGGCGAGGCGGACGGACCTGGCGACGGCGATGCCGGCCTTCTCCTGGGCCTCGTCGGTGGATGCGCCCAGGTGCGGGGTGCACACGACCTGGTCGAACTCGAACAGCGGCGAGTCCGTGCACGGCTCCTTGGCGTACACGTCCAGACCGGCGCCCGCCACACGGCCCTCCTTGAGGGCCGAGTACAGCGCCTGCTCGTCGACGATCCCGCCGCGCGCGGCGTTGACGATGCGCACGCTCGGCTTGACCTTGTGCAGCGCCTCCTCGCCGATCAGGCCGAGGGTCTCGGGCGTCTTGGGCAGGTGCACGGTGATGAAGTCGGAGACCTCGAGCAGCTCGTCCAGCGTCAGCACCTTGACGCCCATCTGCGCGGCCCGCGCGGGCTGCACGTACGGGTCGTAGGCGACGACCTTCATGCCGAAGGCGGACATGCGCTGGGCGACCAGGGCGCCGATGCGGCCGAGGCCGACGACGCCGAGGGTCTTCTCGGCGAGTTCCACGCCGGTGTACTTGCTGCGCTTCCACTCGCCGTTCTTCAGCGCGGCGTTGGCCTGCGGGATGTTGCGGGCGGTGGCCAGGAGCAGGCCGCAGGCGAGCTCGGCGGCGGTCACGATGTTGGAGGTCGGGGCGTTGACGACCATCACGCCGGCCTTGGTGGCGGCGGATACGTCGACGTTGTCCAGGCCGACGCCGGCTCGTGCGACGACCTTGAGCTTGTGCGCCGCGGCGACGGCCTCGGCGTCGACCTTGGTCGCCGAGCGGATCAGAATCGCGTCCACGTCGGCGATGGCGGGGAGCAGTTCGGCCCGGTCGGCGCCGTTGCAGTGCCGGATCTCGAAGTCCGGGCCGAGCGCGTCGACGGTCGCGGGCGACAGCTCTTCAGCAATGAGTACGACGGGTTTCGAGCTCACGTGAGTCCTCACAGATCTGGGGGCACCTCCCATGCCTTGAAAAGCTAGGGGGGAGCATGCGGACGGCCGTGTCCCGACGGCCGCAGGCGGAGGAGGGGGCTAGCCGCGTGAAAGACGCACGACGCTGTGGGCCTGACGCGTTGTAGTTCAGAAGTGTAATGGCGTCGCCCGCATCGTATTGCGCCACCGCGGAAGGATCACCCGTCCGTGGCCGGCCGGGCGGGACGACACCGCGAACCGGCCATGGACCGCGGGCGTCGCCGGGTTCGCCGAAGGGGCCGGAGCGGTAGTGCTCCGGCCCCTTCGGCGCGAGGCTCACGCCTCCTCGTTCACCCAGCTCATGAGCTTGCGCAGCTCCTTGCCCGTGGTCTCCAGGAGGTGCTCGGAGTCCTGCTTCTTGTACTCGTTGTACTTCTTCAGACCGCCGTGGTACTCGTCCATCCAGGTGCGCGCGAAGGAGCCGTCCTGGATCTCGGCGAGGACCTTCTTCATCTCGGCCTTGGTGGCGTCGGTGATGATGCGCGGGCCGGTGACGTAGTCGCCCCACTCGGCGGTCTCGGAGATCGACCAGCGCATCTTCTCCAGGCCGCCCTCGTACATGAGGTCGACGATCAGCTTCAGCTCGTGGAGGCACTCGAAGTAGGCGATCTCCGGCTGGTAGCCCGCCTCGACCAGGGTCTCGAAGCCGGCCTTCACCAGCGCGGCGGTGCCACCGCACAGGACGGCCTGCTCACCGAACAGGTCGGTCTCGGTCTCCTCGGTGAAGGTCGTCTTGATGACGCCGGCGCGGGTGCCGCCGATGCCCTTGGCGTACGACAGGGCCAGCGCGAAGGCGTTGCCCGAGGCGTCCTGCTCGACGGCGACGATGCAGGGAACGCCGCGGCCCTCCTCGTACTGGCGGCGCACCAGGTGGCCCGGGCCCTTCGGGGCGACCATGCAGACGTCCACGCCGGCCGGGGGCTTGATGAAGCCGAAGCGGATGTTGAGGCCGTGGCCGAAGAACAGCGCGTCGCCGTCCTTCAGGTTCGGGGCGATGGACTCCTCGTAGACCTGGGCCTGGATCGGGTCCGGCACCAGGATCATGATGACGTCGGCCTCCGCGGTGGCCTCCGCCGGGGTGACCACGCGCAGGCCCTGCTCCTCGGCCTTGGCCTTGGACTTGGAGCCCTCGTGCAGACCGACCCGGACGTCGACACCGGAGTCGCGCAGCGACAGGGCGTGGGCGTGGCCCTGGCTGCCGTAGCCGATGACCGCGACCTTGCGGCCCTGGATGATGGACAGGTCGGCGTCAGCGTCGTAGAACAGCTCGGCCACTTTGGGTTCTCTCCTTGGTGTGCAGTTGGTGCTTCCCACCGTATGCCGGTGGGGGGACGGGAGGTCTGGAAGTCTCGGTATCCGGGCGGCCGGTGTCACCCGGCCGCCCGACCCGGATCAGGCGGAGCGGTCCAGGGCCCGCAGCGACCGGTCGGTGATCGAGCGGGCGCCGCGTCCGATCGCGATCGTGCCGGACTGGACCAGCTCCTTGATGCCGAACGGCTCCAGCATCCTGAGCATGGCCGTCAGCTTGTCGCTGGAACCGGTGGCCTCGATGGTCACGGCCTCCGGGGAGACGTCGACGGTCTTGGCGCGGAACAACTGGACGATCTCGACGATCTGGGAGCGCGTCTCGTTGTCGGCGCGCACCTTCACCAGGACGAGTTCGCGCTGCACGGCCTGCGCCGGCTCCAGCTCGACGATCTTCAGCACGTTGACCAGCTTGTTGAGCTGCTTGGTCACCTGCTCCAGCGGGAAGTCCTCGACGCTGACCACGATGGTGATGCGGGAGATGTCGGGGTGCTCGGTGACGCCGACCGCGAGGGAGTCGATGTTGAAGCCGCGGCGGGAGAACAGGGCGGCGATCCGGGCGAGGATGCCGGGCGTGTTCTCGACGAGGACCGAGAGGGTGTGCTTGGACATGGTTCTCACTCAGCTCTCTGTCAGTCGCCGTCGTTGTCGCCGAAGTCGGGGCGGACGTCCCGGGCGGCCATGATCTCGTCGTTGGAGGTGCCGGCCGCGACCATCGGCCAGACCATCGCGTCCTCGTGGACGATGAAGTCGACCACGACCGGGCGGTCGTTGATCGAGTTCGCCTCCTCGATGGCCTTGTCGAGGTCCTCAGGGGACTCGCAGCGGATGGCGTAGCAGCCCATGGCCTCCGACAGCTTCACGAAGTCGGGGACGCGGGTGCCCCTGGCCTCCGGGTTGACGTCGTCGGGGCCGGAGTGCAGCACCGTGTTGGAGTACCGCTGGTTGTAGAAAAGGGTCTGCCACTGGCGGACCATCCCGAGGGCGCCGTTGTTGATGACGGCGACCTTGATCGGGATGTTGTTCAGCGCGCAGGTGGTGAGTTCCTGGTTGGTCATCTGGAAGCAGCCGTCGCCGTCGATCGCCCAGACGGTCTTCTGCGGCTGCCCGGCCTTGGCGCCCATCGCGGCCGGGACGGCGTAGCCCATGGTTCCGGCGCCGCCGGAGTTCAGCCAGGTGGCGGGCTTGTCGTACTGGATGAAGTGCGCGGCCCACATCTGGTGCTGGCCGACGCCCGCGGCGAAGACCGTGCCCTCGGGTGCGAGCTGCCCGATGCGCTCGATGACCTGCTGCGGGGAGAGCGAGCCGTCCGCGGGCTGCTCGTAGCCGAGCGGGTAGGTCTCGCGCCAGCGGCCGAGGTCGTTCCACCAGGCGGTGTAGTCGCCGCGGTGGCCCTCGCTGTGCTCCTTCTGGACGGCCTGGATCAGGTCGGCCAGGACCTCGCGGGCGTCCCCGACGATCGGCACGTCGGCGGCGCGGTTCTTGCCGATCTCGGCCGGGTCGATGTCGGCGTGGACGATCTTGGCGTACGGGGCGAAGCTGTCCAGCTTGCCGGTGACGCGGTCGTCGAAGCGGGCTCCGAGGGCGACGATCAGGTCGGCCTTCTGCAGCGCGGTGACGGCGGTGACCGCACCGTGCATGCCCGGCATTCCCACGTGCAGCGGGTGGCTGTCGGGGAATGCGCCGAGCGCCATCAGGGTGGTGGTGACGGGCGCTCCGGTGAGTTCCGCGAGGACCTTCAGCTCGGCGGTGGCGCCGGCCTTGATGACGCCGCCGCCGACGTAGAGCACGGGCCGCCGCGCGGAGGTGATGAGCTTGGCCGCCTCGCGGATCTGCTTGGCGTGCGGCTTGGTGACCGGGCGGTAGCCGGGCAGGTCCATGACCGGCGGCCAGGAGAAGGTCGTCTGCGTCTGCAGCACGTCCTTCGGAATGTCGACGAGGACCGGACCGGGGCGGCCGGTCGAGGCGATGTGGAACGCCTCCGCGATCGTCTTCGGGATGTCCTCGGCCTTGGTGACCAGGAAGCTGTGCTTGGTGATCGGCATCGTGATGCCGACGATGTCCGCCTCCTGGAAGGCGTCGGTGCCGATCGCCTTGGAGACGACCTGGCCGGTGATCGCGACCAGCGGCACCGAGTCCATGTTCGCGTCGGCGATCGGCGTCACCAGGTTGGTGGCGCCCGGGCCCGAAGTGGCCATGCAGACGCCGACCTTGCCGGTCGCCTGGGCGTAACCGGTGGCCGCGTGGCCCGCACCCTGTTCGTGACGGACGAGCACGTGGCGCACCCGGCTGGAGTCCATCATCGGGTCGTACGCGGGAAGGATCGTGCCGCCGGGAATGCCGAATACGGTGTCGACCCCGACCTCCTCAAGCGAGCGGATGAGGGACTTCGCACCCGTGACACGCTCGGGCGCGGACGGGTGTCCTCCGGATCGGGGCCGCGGCTGCGGATGAGGGGCCCCGGTGGCCTGCTCGGTCATCGGCATTCTCTTCTCGATGCTGAGGGTTTATGCGAGGTTTGGGCGGAGTTCGGGTGCCGCACGCCAGGTGCTCGTGCAACAAAAAACCCCTCGTGCCGCAAGGCAAGCGAGGGGAAGCGCGCCGGTGTGGTCGCTGGGTTCCGGATCGTCGTCCGGTGATTCCCAGCTCAGCCGACGCGCTGTCCAAGTACGAGAATTCGGGTGCGCATGGAAATGACCCTCCCTCCGGCACGCACCCGGTGTCAAGTGGGTGGGACGGGAGTCTCATCATGTGAGCGGAAGGCCGGCCCGCCTCCGAAGACGACGGGCACTCCCGCCGCCGTGTAGGCCCCGGTGCTTCCGCCGGCGAACACCGGCTCGGCCGGACCGTGCGGCACCTGGTAGTGGCCGCGGGTGAGCGCCCGGCGCAGCCGGTACTCGTCCAGCGGGCCGGAGAACGCCATGCCCTGCCCGTGCGTGCAGCCCATCGCGCGCAGGGCCACGACCTGCTCCGGCAGGTCCACGCCGTCGGCCACGGAGCGGAGCCCGAGGTCGCCGGCGATCCGGAGCAGACCACTGGTGATCTTGTGCAGCCGGGCGGACTCGACGACGCCCTCGACCAGACTGCGGTCGAGCCTCAGCACGTCGACGGGGAGCCTTCTGAGGGCCGTGACCGCCCCGTGGCCACTGCCGAAGCCGTCCAGCGCGATGCGCACACCGAGCCTGCGCAGGGCGGCCAGGCGCCGCTCCAGCTCGTCCAGCGGCACCCGCGGGTCGGCGTCGGACAACTCGATCACCAGGGCGCCGGACGGCAGCCCGTGCCGGGTCAGCAGGGCCTCCACGGTGCCGGGCGGCAGCGAGCGGTCCACCATGCGGCGGGCACCCATCCGGACCACCACGGACACGCTCGGGCCGGTCGCGGCGGCGCGCTCGGCGGCCTGCGCCACGGCCTCCTCCAGCATCCAGCGGCCCAGTTCGGCCGTCCGGTCGCTGTCTTCGGCCACCCGCAGGAACTCGGCGGGGGTGAAGAGCACGCCCTGCGAGGACCGCCAGCGCGCCTGGGCGGCGACCGAGGTGATCCGCCCGTCGTCCAGACGGACCACCGGCTGGTGCAGCAGGGTGAACTCGCCCTCGTGCAGGGCGTTTCTGAGCCGGGTGGTCAGCTCCGCCCTGCGGACCACGTCCTGCTGCATCTGCGGCTTGTACAACTCGACCCGGCCCTTCCCCGCCGCCTTGGCGCGGTACATGGCGAGATCGGCGTTGCGCAGCAACTCCCCCGCGCCGAGGCCCGGTTCGGCGAAGGCAACGCCGATGGACGCGGCCACCCGGACATCGCTGCCGTCGATGGCGTACGGCTGCGACAGCGTCACCCTGAGGCGGTCGGCGAGCTCCAGGATGTGCCGTTCGCGGGCGGTGCGGTCGCGGGTGCCGTCCCCGACGATCAGGGCCGCGAACTCGTCGCCGCCCAGCCGGGACGCGGTGTCCCCGTGCCGTACCGCCTCGTGGAGTCTGCGGGCGGCCTGGACGAGCAGCTCGTCACCGGCCTGGTGCCCGATGGTGTCGTTGACGGCCTTGAAGCCGTCGAGGTCGATGAAGAGCACGGCCGTGCCGTGGTCGGTCGAACGGCGGCCGGACAGCGCCTGCTGGACGCGTCTGGTGAACAGCGCCCGGTTGGGCAGGTCGGTGAGGGGGTCGTGCTCGGCGTTGTGCTGGAGCTGCGCCTGGAGGCGCACTCTCTCGGTCACGTCCCTGCTGTTGAAGATGAGGCCGCCGTGGTGGCGGTTGACGGTCGACTCCACGTTGAGCCAGCCGCCGTGGCCGGACCGGAAGCGGCACTCGATGCGCGCGGTGGGCTCCTCCAGCGGGCTGGCCACCAGGAAGCGGCGCACCTCGTGCACCACGGAGCCCAGGTCCTCCGGGTGGATGAGCCCGGCCAGTTCGGTGCCGACCAGTTCCTCCGCGGGCCGCCCGTACACCCCGGCGGCGGCCGGGGAGACGTACCGCAGGATGCCGTTGGGCGCGGCGATCATGATGACGTCGCTGGAGCCCTGCACCAAGGAGCGGAAGTGGTTCTCCTGCTGGGCCAGTTCCTGGGCGAGGGCGATGTTGTCGCGCAGCACGATGCCCTGGCGCACCACAAGCACCAGCACGACGGCGCCGGCGGTGATCAGCACCACGCGGTCGACGCTGTGGCCGACGAGCGCGTTGTACAGGACCCCCAGCGTGCACACGGCCGCGGCGAGGTACGGGGTGAGGGCGGCGAGGGACCCGGCGACGGGCCGGCCGGCCGGATACCGGTCGTGGTCCGCGCCCGGTGCGGGCGGCCCGCCGGGCACCGGACGCGCGGCGGCCGACTGCTGTCCGGGCACGTGGTCGTCCACCGCGCGCGCGTGGTCCTCGGGGCCGTGCCCGTAGGCGTCGGCCACGCGCGCGTGGCCGTCGGCGGAGCGCGGACCCGGGTCGCACCCGTCCAACTGGTGACCCTCCGACCGGTCCCCCCGGGACGGGTCCGTCTCGTACGGCTCCGTGTCGTGCCGGCCGGGGGCCGGGCGGCCGGGACGGGGCGCCGCCCAGGGGGCGTACGCCAGGAGCAGGGAGCCGGCGAACCAGCCGGCGTCGAGCAGTTGTCCCGAGCGGTAGCTGTTGTGCAGCAGCGGCGAGGTGAAAAGGGCGTCGCACAGCACGGTCAGGGCGAGCGCGCCGATCGCCGTGTTCACGGCGGTGCGGTTGATCGAGGAACGCCGGAAGTGCAGCGCGAGCACCATGGAGACCAGGGCGATGTCCAGCAGCGGGTACGCCAGCGAGAGCGCGGTGTGCGCGACGCTCGACCCGTCGAACTTGGCCGCCTGGGCGAGTGCGAGGCTCCAGGAAAGGGTGAGCAGCGAGCCGCCGATCAGCCACGAGTCCAGCGCCAGGCACATCCACCCGGCCCTGTTCGCCGGCCGCTTGGCGAGCACGAGCAGGCCGACGATCGCGGGCGGCGCGAAGCACAGGAAGAAGAGGTCGGCGTAGCTGGGACTGGGCACGGACGCGCCGAGGACGACCTCGTACCACCCCCAGACCGAGTTGCCCAGGGCCGCCATCGCCGAGGAGAGGGCGAACAGCAGCCAGGCGGTTCGAAAGCGGACGTGGCGGCCGCGGGCGTACAGCGCGCACGAGACGGCGGCGGCGCCGGCCGCGGCGCTCAGCCCGAAGTCGCCCATGAACAGGGCGAGCTCGCTGGACCCCCAGCCGCACGCGGCGCCGACGGCGTATCCCGCGCACACCAGGGCCAGCAGAAGCTGCGGTGCCAGTCTCGGCCGGCAGTCGGTGGCCGGCGGCCGGGACAGCAGCGTCCCCGGCGCGGGCGGCGTCCGCAGCGCGCCGTCGAACGCGGTCATGGTGGGCGGTGGCGGGCTCACCGGGACCTCCCGGTCCGTGCGCCCGGGTCCCCCGGCTGCCGGTGCGCCGGGTGGGCACGCCTCCGGCGGCCGCCGGGCCTGCGGTGGTGGTGATGGGTGTGGTGGCCGCGTCTGCGCGCGGCCGTGCGCCAGGGCCGCCGGTGGCGGCCCCGCCGCGTCGGATCGTTCGTCCATAGGCCGTGCATCGCCCGTCGCCCCCCTCGCAGTCTGAAATGTCCATCCCCGGCGCCGAACGGTGCGCGGCGCAGCCCCTGTCGGGACGATACACCAGTCTCGTCACTCAGGGACATAGCTTCTCTACGCTCCGTGACGACCAGCATCGATGCGGGCACGGAACGCATCTGGATGATCGCGGACCGTACCCGAAGCGGATCAGGCGCTTTCCCTGCCCGTCGTCAGAACCACGTTGGCGAGCGGCTCCTGGTTCACGAAACGGCGCAACTGGCCCGCCAGAAGCCGCTCGGCACGTGGCCGGAACGCCGATGTGGGGCCGCCGACGTGGGGGCTGATCAGCACTCCCGGAGCGTGCCACAGCGGGTGGCCCGGGGGCAGCGGCTCGGGGTCGGTGACGTCGAGGGCGGCGGTCAGGCGGCCACTGTCCAGCTCGGTGAGCAGCGCACCGGTGTCGACGACGGGGCCGCGCGCGACGTTCACCAGCAGTGCGCCGTCCTTCATCCGCGCCAGGAAGTCCGCGTTCACCAGTCCGCGCGTGGACTCCGTCAAGGGCGTGGACAGGACGACGACATCGGCCTGCGGGAGCAGGGAGTGAAGAGCGGTGAGCGGATGCACCGGACCGCGCTCCGTGGTGCGCGCGGAGCGCGCCACGCGCGCCACCCGCGCGACCTCGAAGGGCACGAGCCGGTCCTCGATGGCGGCCCCGATCGAGCCGTAGCCGACGATGAGGACGTTCTTGTCGGCGAGGGCCGGGTGGAAGCCGCCGCCCCACTCGCCCCGGTCCTGGGCCCGGACGAAGTCGGGGATGCCACGCAGCGAGGCCAGGATGAGCGCCAGCGCGAGCTCGCCGGTACTCGCCTCGTGCACCCCGCGCGCGTTGCACAGCCGTACGCCCGGCGGCAGGTGCCGCAGGCCCGGCTCCACCTGGTCGGTACCGGCGGACAGCGTCTGCACGACCCGTACGGAACTCATCCGGGGCATCGGGCGCAGACCGACGCCGCCGGGCTTCATGTACGGCACGACGTAGAAGACGCAGTCGGCGGGGTCCGCCGGGAACTCCCCGGCGCCGTCCCAGAAACGATAGGAGGGCCCCTGCGGGAGCCCCGCGATCTCGTCCGGCGGAATGGGCAGCCATACGTCAGCAGTCATGCTCAGGAGGCTATGCCAGGGGCACGCGGCGCCAGAGGTTAGGTTGGTGGGCCCTGGGAGAGGGAGGGTTACGGCCAAGTGGAGCGCAGGACGATCGGCGCGACGGCACTCGCGGTGGGGGCCGTCGGACTGGGGTGCATGCCGATGAGCTGGGCCTACAGCGCGTCGCGGCAGCGGGGCGCGGAGTCGCTCAGGGCCGTGCACCGGGCGCTGGACCTGGGCTCGACGCTCCTGGACACGGCCGACATGTACGGCCCGTTCACCAACGAGCTGCTGCTGGGGCGGGTGCTGAAGGAGCGGCGGGCGGACGCCTTCGTCTCGACGAAGGTCGGCCTGCTGGTGGGCGAGCAGCACATCGTGGCCAACGGCCGTCCCGGCTATGTGCGGCGGGCGTGCGACGCCTCGCTCAGGCGGCTCCAGACGGACGTGATCGACCTCTACCAGTTGCACCGCGCCGATCCCGAGGTCCCGGTCGAGGAGACCTGGGGGGCGATGGCGGAGCTGGTGCGGGCCGGGAAGGTGCGGGCGCTCGGCCTGTGCGCGGTGGGTGCGCGGGGCCGGCGCCGGTCCGGCGCGCGGCTGCACGACGGAACGGTCCGCCAACTCGAGCGGGTGCAGCAGGTCTTCCCGGTCAGCGCGGTCCAGGCGGAGCTGTCGGTGTGGTCGCCGGAGGCGCTGGAGTCGCTGCTGCCGTGGTGCGCGGAGCGCGGGGTCGGCTTCCTGGCGGCGATGCCGCTGGGCAACGGCTTCCTGACCGGCACGCTCACCCCGGGCCAGGGTTTCGAGCCGGAGGACGTACGGGCCCGGCACCCCCGTTTCACCGCCGAGATGATGGCCGCGAACCAGCCGGTCGTGGCCGGCCTGCGGCGGACAGCCGCCCGCCACGGTGAGGACGTCACCCCCGCCCAGGTGGCCCTGGCCTGGGTCCTGGCCCAGGGCCCCCACGTGATCCCGGTCCCCGGCACCAAGCAGGAGCGCTGGGTCACGGAGAACGCGAACGCGGCGGGACTGCGCCTGACCCCCGAGGACCTGACGGAACTGAGCCGCCTGCCACGGGCCCAGGGCTCGTGGGACTGAGCCGGGCCCCGCGCTGGTTGGCGACCGGCCGGGCCCGGGAACGACCTTGGCCGACTCCCGCCGCCGCGCGTGGGTTTCGGGTGATCGGGAACCTGGGAGGCGTGGGCGGTGTAAGACAGGTGGAACCCGCCGTGTGAAAGGACGAAGATCGTGCGACGTCGAGCTGTGACGGGCGTGCTGGCCGCCGCCCTAGTGCTGACGGCCGGCTGCTCCTCCGGGGCCTCGTCGGCCGGTGGGGACGGCATGGCGCCCGGCCGTACGACGGCGGTGGCCTCGCCGTCCGGGCAGGCCCCCACGGAGACCGCGCCGCCCGCCAAGGGCTCGGTGAAGGTCCTGCGCACGGTCGCGGAGGGCCTGAACAGCCCCTGGGGACTGGCCCCGCTCCCCGGCGGTGGTCTCCTCGTCTCCTCCCGCGACCAGGCGACGATCACTCGGATCGACGAGAGGACCGGGCAGAAGACCGAACTGGGCAAGGTGTCCGGGGTGTCCCCGGAGGGCGAGGGCGGCCTGCTGGGCATCGCGCTCTCCCCGGACTACGCCTCCGACCACCTGATCTACGCCTACTTCACCTCGGCCTCGGACAACCGCATCGTCCGGATGCTGTACGACGACAAGAAGCCGCCCGGCATGCAACTGGGCGCCCCCGACACGATCTTCAAGGGCATCCCCAAGGGCGTCATCCACAACGGCGGCCGGATCGCCTTCGGCCCCGACAGGATGCTCTACGCGGGCACGGGCGAGACCGGTGACCGGGGCCTGGCCCAGGACAGGAAGTCCCTGGCCGGCAAGATCCTGCGGCTGACCCCGGACGGCCGGCCCGCCCCGGGCAACCCGTTCCCCGACTCCCCTGTGTACTCGTACGGCCACCGCAATGTGCAGGGCCTGGCCTGGGACGACAAGCAGCGTCTCTTCGCCTCGGAGTTCGGCCAGGACACCTGGGACGAGCTGAACGCGATCAAGCCGGGCGACAACTACGGCTGGCCGGACGCGGAGGGCAGGTCGAACGACCCGAAGTTCCACAACCCGGTGACCCAGTGGCACACGGACGTGGCCTCCCCCAGCGGCATCGCCTACGCCCGGGGCTCCATCTGGATGGCGAGCCTGAGGGGCGAACGCCTGTGGCGCGTCCCCCTGAGGGGCACCAAGCTCTCGGCGGCCCCCGAGGCCTTCCTCACCGGCACCTACGGCCGCCTGCGCACGGTGGTCCCGGCGGGCGGCGACAAGCTCTGGCTGGTCACCAGCAACACCGACGGCCGTGGCACTCCGAAGAAGGGCGACGACCGGATCCTGGAACTGGAGGTGACGTAGGCCCCGTCCCCGGCCCTGATCCTGGCCCCGGTTCCAGGTCTAGGCCCCGGCCCTCACTCCTCCCCGCCGGCTGCGGCCTCCTCCTCGAAGGGCTCGGGCGGGCGTACGACGACCTTCCCGGAAGCTAGGGCGTGTTTCGAAAGTCCCGCCTGCCCCGCAACGCCTGGCACGGCGCCTCGCCGCGTTGTCGGGGTCGCCCGCGTAAGCCCAGTACGCGGGCGACCCTCCGCCTTGCGATGCACCGCACCAGACGCCGTGGGGCCCGCCCTCCGGGCGGACGGCGCCACTTTCGAAACACGCCCTAGTGCCGCGGCAGGCAACGTTTGCCCGTGAAGGAGCGGCGTCCGGTGCGTGCTCTGGGGGTCCCCCCTGCTCGAAGAGCTTGGGGGAGTGCCGGCCGGAAGTCCTCGTACTGGACGTACTTGGGCTTTCGGCCGGTGCGGCGAAAGTGCGTGCCGGGCGTCGCGACGGGGCGAACGTTGCCTGTCGGGGCACTAGGTCGATCGGCCCGCGCCCGGGATCGTTGTCCCCGACGTCCTCCCGGGTCAGCTCCAGCCGGTTCTGCTCGTCCCGGGTGTGCTTGCGGCCGGGCGCGAACAGTTCCTCGAAGACGTTGAACACGGCTCTCCTCCCGGTCGGGTCGGTGCCTCGCCGTCATCCCGCGACCAGCCGGTCCGAGGCCCCCGGGGGGAACATGCCCAGCCGGTGGGCCAGTGCCGCCGCCTCACCACGGCCCGAAACACCCATTTTAGCCAGGATGTTCGAAACGTGGACGCTGGCCGTCTTCGGCGAGATGAAGAGTTCCTCCGCTATCTGCCGGTTGGTGCGGCCGGCGGAGACCAGCCGCAGGACGTCGCGTTCCCGGCTGGTGAGCCCCAGGGACTCGACGGGGTCGGCCGAGGCGGAAGGGTTCTGCGGGGCGCCGGTCAGGGCGAGGCGGGCACGCCGGGCCAGCAGGGCGACGGAGTCGGCGAGCGGGCGGGCGCGCAGGTGTGCTCGGCGACGGCGTGCGCCAGGCGCAGCAGCTCGGTGGCCCGGTCCCGCTGGTCCTCGTCGGTGCCGAGCAGGACCTCGGCGAGCCGGCAGCGGACGCGGGCGAGGTCGTAGGGGCGCTCCAGCGTCTCGAAGGCGGCGACGATCCCGGCCCATTCCTCCGGGCAGCCGCGGCCCTCGGCGCGCAGCAGTTCGGCGCGCACCCAGCGTTCGTACGCCTGCCAGACGGGCACGTTGGTGGTCAGCGACTTGGCGGCGGCGCGGATGCGCTCCAGGGTCTCGGCGCGTCCGGGGCCGGCGGCGGGCAGCCCTGCCGCACGGGTCTCGACCGTGGCGGCGGTGAGCAGCAGCGGCCAGCCGTAGCGCTGGGTGCCGGGTGGGAAGCCGTCGTCCAGGACGCGTTGAAGTTCGGCGCGGGCGTCCAGCAGGCGGCCCTCGCCCGCGGCGACCCCGATGACGATGCGGGCGAGCGGCAGGGCGTGCTGGGGGGCGTTGTCGTGGGTGCCGAAGTTGTCGAGGGCGTCGGCCAGTTGATCGGAAGCCTCGGCCAGGTCGCCCCGTTCGAGGGCGAGTTCGGCGCGGATACGGGCGTGGAAGCCGCGCGGCTTGGCGCTCTGGCCGACGCGCCGGGACCGGGAGGCGGCCTCGGCGGCCTCCTCCCAACGCCCCAGGGTGAACAGCGACTCGGCGAGGTTGCCCCACACCCAGGCCTCGCTCTCAAGCAGGCCGAAGCACCGGGTGAAGGCGATGCCCTGTTCCATGAGCGGCACGGCCTCGCGGGAACGGCCGACGGACTCCAGCTCGGAGGGCAGGTTGACGTAGGAGCGGCCGGCCACGGCGGCGATGCCGTCGCCGACCGTGCGTCTGTTGACCTCGTACATCTCGGCGAGGCCCGCCTCGACGTCGCCGGCCTGGACCATGAGGCCGCCCAGGGTGAGCCGCGCGGTCATCTCGATCTCGCGGGCGCCGACCATGCGGGCGTACTCCACGGCCCGTTCGGCGGCCGAGAGGGCGTCGGGGCCCGGCACGTGCACCATGGACCACTGGGCGACGTTGGCCAGCACCTCCGCGTGCACCTCGGACGGGGGCAGCCCGCGCACGAGTTCCTGCGCGGTCCCCAGTTCCTGCCAGCCGTCGCCGTGGGCCTTCGACTGGACCAGTTTGGAGCGCTGGATCCAGAACCAGGCGGCCCGGAGCGGGTCGTTCTCCTCCTCCACCAGGCGCAGTGCCCGCTTGGTGATCTTCAGGGCGCGGTCCCGCTCCCCGCAGAAGCGGCCCGCGACGGCGGCCTCGGCCATCAGGTCGAGGAAGGTCAGCGGGGCCGTCGCCGGATCGCAGCCGCAGGGAGGGTAGATCTCGGTGTAGTCGACGGGCCGCAGCCGGGCCCGCACCTCGTGCGGCGCGGCGTCCCACAGCTCCATCGCCCGTTCCAGCAGCCTCAGTTGCTCGCTGTAGGCGTGGCGGGCGCGGGCCGCCACGGAGGCGTCCAGGACGGCGGGCAGGGCCTTGGCCGGATCGTGGGCGTGGTACCAGTAGCTGGCCAGCCGTGTGACCCGCTCGTCGGCCGGGACGAGGGTCGGGTCGGCCTCCAGGGCTTCGGCGTAGCGGCGGTTGAGGCGGGTGCGCTCGCCGGGCAGCAGGTCGTCGCCGACGGCCTCACGCACCAGGGAGTGCCGGAAGCGGTAGCCGTCGCCGGTGGGGGCGGCGATGAGGATGTTGGCGTTCACGGCGCCCCGCAGCGCCTCGATGAGGTCGTCCTCGGCGAGCCGGGCGACGGCCGCGAGCAGCCGGTGCTCGACGGTGGACCCGCCCTCGGCGGCGATCCTGACGATCCGCTGGGCGGACTCGGGCAACTTCTCCACCCGGACGAGCAGCAGGTCGCGCAGGGAGTCGCTGAGGCTGGTGCGGCAGCCCTCGTGGGCGGCGACGGCGAGTTCCTCGACGAAGAAGGCGTTGCCGTCGGAGCGTTCGAAGATCTCGTCGACCTGGACCGGGTCCGGTTCGGTGGCGAGGATGCCGGCGATCTGGCGGCCCACTTCCTGCCGGGTGAAGCGGGCGAGTTCGAGCCGGTGGACCGTGCGGAGCCGGTCGAGTTCGGCGAGCAGCGGCCGCAGCGGGTGACGGCGGTGGATGTCGTCGGAGCGGTAGGTGGCCAGGACGACGAGGCGGCCGGTGCGCAGGGTGCGCAGCAGGTAGGCGAGCAGGTGCCGGGTGGAGGCGTCGGCCCAGTGCAGGTCCTCCAGGGCGACGACGACCGTGTGGTCGGCGGCGACGTGCTCCAGCAGGCGGGCGGTGAGTTCGAAGAGGCGGGCCATGCCCTCCTCGTCGTGCCGGCCGGTACCTCGGGCGGTGGCCGGTTCGCCGAGTTCGGGCAGCAGCCGGGCGAGTTCCTCCTCCTGTCCGGCGGCCGCGGCGGCGAGTTCGCCGGGCAGTTCGCGGCGCAGGGCGCGCAGGGCGGCGGAGAAGGGGGCGAACGGCAGTCCGTCGGCGCCGATCTCCACACAGCCGCCGAGTGCCACGACGGCGCCGGCGCGAACGGCGGCGCCGGCGAACTCCTCGACCAGCCGGGTCTTGCCGACGCCCGCCTCACCGCCGAGCAGCAGGACCTGCGGCTCTCCCCGTGCCGCGTGGGTGAGCGCGTCGCGCAGCGTGCCCAACTCGTCGGCGCGGCCGACGAACACCGGACTGACGGACCTGGTCTCCACATGCCCGAGCATCGCACGCAAGTCCGCCGGCGCGGCACCTGTTTTCCGCACGGCGGGCGGAAGGCCCCGGTCCACCCCCGTGGAGCCGGGACCTCCCTGTCCGCCGGGGTCCGGCCGGCCCGTGTTCACGCCGCTCGGGTGAACCGGTGCCGGTGCGGGCGGTGGGTATGGGACTCCGCCTCGGCGGTCCGTCCACCGGCCGGGCGGCGGGCGGCGCGGCGGGCACGCAGGGCGTCGCGGACCAGGCGGTCGTGCTCGGCGATGCGGCCGAGTTCGGCGGAGCGCAGCTGGTGCAGTTCGTAGTGGAACACGGTGTCTCCCTGGTGAGCGGTGGTTTCGGCGTCGCTTTCCGCGATGCCTCCACTGTCGTCTCCCAGGGGGTCCGGCCACATCGGGAGAGTGCCGCATCTTCCCCGTGCGGGGTGCCTTAGGCGCGCGTGCGGGGGCCGCGGAAGGGCCGTAAGGCACCGGTGGAGACGGGTAAGGCGGCTACGGCCCGCCCGGGACCGCGCGTAGGGAGGGGACGTCGGCCCCTGCCGGCTCAGCGGCCCTCGCGCGCGCGTGCCTCACGCCACTCGGGGGCGAGCACCGCCCACACCTCCGTGTCCTGGCGCACGCCCCGGTAGGGGAAGCTCTCGCGCAGGACGCCCTCGCGGGTCAGCCCCAGCCGGCGCGCCACGTTGACGCTCGCCTCGTTGGCCGAGGAGGCGTGCCACTCCACGCGGTGCATGTCCCGCTCGTCGAACGCCCAGTCGATGAGCACCCGCGCGCCACGCGTGACGAGTCCGCGTCCGGTGCCGGCCGGCTCCAGCCAGCAGCCGATCTCGCAGGTGCCGGTGGCCGCGTCGAATACGCGGAACAGCAGCCCGCCGACCAGCTTGTCCTCCAGCCACAGCCCGTGCAGGAAGCCGCTGTCGGCGGCGCGCTTGTCGGCGAACGACTGGAGGATGGCCCGTGCGGACTCCACGTCCGTGGCTTTCGCACCGAAGGGGACGTGCCGGGTGATGAACTCCCGTCCCCGCTCCAGGTGCGCTAGGAACTCCTCGGCGTGCCAGGGCTCCAGGGGGCGCAGTTCGGCTCCGTCACCCAGGGGTATCGCGTACATCCTGCTGTGTCTCCTTCGCCAGTTCGCTCACGACGTCCGTGAGCCTCTCATGCGCGGCGCGGCACTCGGGCGGCTCGATGCTGATCCGGGGCAGCACGCGGTCGAGCCGGCGCGGCAGCCACCAGTTGGCGCGGCCGAGCAGGTGCATCAGGGCGGGCACGAGCAGGGTGCGCAGCACGAAGGCGTCGAGCGCGACGGCGGAGGCGAGCGCGATGCCGAACATGGCGATCACGCGGTCGCCGCTGAGCACGAAGGCGAGGAAGACCGAGATCATGATGACCGCGGCGGAGTTGATCACCCGGCTGGTCTCGGCGAGGCCGACGCGGACGGCCCGCCGGTTGTCACCGGTCTCCAGCCACTCCTCGTACATCCGGCTGACCAGGAAGACCTGGTAGTCCATGGAGAGCCCGAAGAGCACCGAGACCATGATCACGGGCAGGAAGGGTTCGATGGGGCCGGCCCGGCCGAGGCCGAGGAACTCGCTGCCCCAGCCCCATTGGAAGATCGTGACGACGACGCCGAACGCGGCGGCGACGGCGGCTATGTTCATCGCGGCGGCCTTGAGCGGGATGCCGAGGGACCGGAAGGCGAGCAGCAGCAGGACGCAGCCGAGTCCGACCACCACGCCGACGAACAGGGGCAGTCTGCCGATGATCACGGCGGCGAAGTCGTCGTATCCGGCGGTGACCCCGCCGACGTGCAGGTCGAGCGTGGTGCCGGTCTCGGCGCGCGGCAGCACCTCGGTGCGCAACCGGTGGACGAGGTCGCTGGTGCGCTGGGACTGCGGCGCGGAGTCGGGGACCACGGACAGGTACGCCACGGTGCCGCCGGCGTTGTAGGTCGCCGGAGTCACCGCGGCGACGCCCTCGGTGGCGCGCAGGGTGGTGTCGAGGCTGTCCAGGGCGAGTCTGCCCTCGGCCCCGTCCACCCGGGTCACCAGGGTGAGCGGCCCGTTGACGCCCGGCCCGAAGCCCTCGGCGACGAGGTCGTACGCCTTCCGGGTGGTCGCCGTGCTGGGGTCGTTGCCCTGGTCGGAGGTGCCGAGGTGGAGGGAGAGCGTGGGCAGCGCCAGCACGGTGATGACGGCGAGGGCGACGACGCCGAGTGCCTTGGGGTGGCGTTCGACGAAGGCCGACCAGCGGGCGGCGAACCCGGTGGGCACCTCGGGTACGGGCCCGTGCTCGGCCAGGCGGCGCCGTTCGCGGCGGCTGAGGGCGCGCAGGCCGACGATCCTGAGCAGCGCGGGCAGCAGGGTCACCGAGGCGGCGACGGTGAGGACGACGGTCAGGGAGGCGGCGACCGCCACGCCGTTGAGGAAGCCCAGCCGCAGGATGAGCATGCCGAGCAGGGCGATGCACACCGTGGCGCCCGCGAACACGACGGCGCGTCCGGTGGTGGCGACGGCGTTCGTGACCGCCTCGGTGGGGGTGAGTCCGCGTTTCAGTCCGCGCCGGTGCCGGGTGACGATGAACAGCGCGTAGTCGATGCCGACGCCGAGTCCGATCAGCATGCCCAGCATGGGCGCGAAGTCGGCGACCGTCATGGCGTGGCCGAGCAGTCCGATGGCGGCGTGGGCGGTGCCCACGCTCAGCAGCGCGCTGGCGATGGGCAGCACGGCCGCGGCGAGCGAGCCGAAGGCGATGAGCAGCACCCCGGCCGCGACGAGCACGCCGACGATCTCGGCGGTGTGGTCGCCGGAGGCCGCGGTGAGGCTGATCGCGCTGCCGCCGAGTTCCACCTGGAGCCCGTCGGTTCCGGCCGCCTTGGCCGCTTCGACCACGGCCTCGGCCTGGGGCTTGGTGATGTCCTGGGACGGGTGGGTGAAGGTGACGGTGGCGTACGCGGTGCGCCCGTCGGGGCTGATCTGGTCGGAGCCCTGGACGTCCTGGTCCTTGTAGGGGCTGGTCACGGACGCCACCTGGGGCAGCGCGGCGATCTTGTCCAGGGTGCGGGTCATCGTCTGCTCGACGTCCGCGGCGCGCACCGTGCCGGACGCGGTGTGCCAGACGACGGTGTCGCTGTCGCCGCCGAGTCCGGGGAAGCCCTCCTTGAGCAGCTGGGTGGCGCGTCCCGACTCGGTGCCGGGGACCTCGTAGTCGTTGGAGTACGCGGAGCCGGTGACCGAGGCGGCAGCGGTGACCCCGCCGAAGGCAAGGAGCCAGAGCAGTACGACGACGAGGCGGTGCCGGACACACCAGCGCGCTAGGGCTGCCACGAACGTGCTCCCTGGGGGATTTGTGGATCTTTGACCGGGAACAGTCGTCCATGATCGGAACAGCCCGCAAAGAACGCATGAGCAATCTGAAGACACTCTTGCAGGCAAATCTGATCGTTTAGCCCGTTCGTGGGCCGATTCACATCAGTGCGACCCAATTCACAGGACAATCAGAGGAAGTCTGTCGTCCCGCCGGACGTTCGCCGTGCCGGCCCCGCGATTCCACCGTGGATCCATCGCGTGTCCGCCGCGCGGTCAGTCGAGCTGGTCGCCGAGCGCCATCACCATCGTCCCGGCGATCAGCAGCCACAGTGCCCGCCGGGTGCGTCCCCGGGAGCCGATGAGGGCCGCCACGGCGCAGACGGCGGCGCCGGCGGCGTAGGCGGCCGGGACGAGCGCGGAGGCCGCGCGGGTCAGCCGCAGCAGCGACGCGGCGAGTCCGGCGAGCGTCAGCAGGGCGCCGGCCCCGGCGGCGGTCCACCGGGCACGGCGCGCGACCTCGGCGGGGTCCTCCCACTCGTCCTCGGCGTCGTCCGGAGCCCCGGCGTCGTCCGGAGCCCCGGCGTCGTCCGGAGCCCCGGCGTCGCCTTCGCCCACCGTACCGCCCCCGCCCACGCCCGCGTCCGCGTCGACGTATCCCTCGGCGTGGTCCTCCGGCCCGGCCGCCTCGACGTCGTCGGCCCCGGATATGCCGGGGTGCGTTTCGGAATCGGCGCGTCCACTCATGGCGCGCGAGCGTAGCGCCTCCGTCCGGCGGCACCGACAGGGGGTGGGCCGCGGACCCCGTGCGGGCATGACGCGGGGGGTGCGCCGGATCCGGTGCACCCCCCGAGACGGTTCGCGGGCTCAGCCCTCGACGCCGAGCTTCTCCAGGATCAGCTCCTTGACGCGGGCCGCGTCGGCCTGGCCGCGCGTGGCCTTCATGACCGCGCCGACCAGGGCGCCTGCCGCGGCCACCTTGCCGCCGCGGATCTTGTCCGCGATGGCCGGGTTCCCGGCGATCGCCTCTTCGACGGCGGCGGTCAGCGCGCCCTCGTCGGAGACCACCTTCAGGCCGCGCTTGTCGACGACCTCGTCCGGGGTGCCCTCCCCGGCGAGGACGCCCTCGATGACCTGGCGGGCCAGCTTGTCGTTCAGCTCGCCCCCGGCGACCAGCTCGGTGACCCGGGCGACCTGCGCCGGCGTGATCGACAGCTCGTCGAGCGCCTTGCCGGACTCGTTGGCCGCACGCGCCAGCTCGCCCATCCACCACTTGCGGGCGGATGCGGCGTCGGCACCGGCGTCGATGGTGGCGACGATGAGGTCCAGGGCGCCGGCGTTGAGGATGGCCTGCATCTCGGTGGCCGAGACGTCCCACTCCTCGCGGAGCCGGTTGCGGCGCACCAGCGGCAGCTCGGGCAGCGCGGCGCGGATCTCCTCGACCCACTCGCGCGAGGGCGCCACCGTGACCAGGTCCGGCTCGGGGAAGTACCGGTAGTCCTCGGCCTCCTCCTTGACGCGGCCGGAGGTCGTGGACCCCGTGTCCTCGTGGAAGTGGCGGGTCTCCTGGATCACCGTGCCGCCGCCGGAGAGCACGGCGGCGTGGCGCTGGATCTCGAAGCGGGCCGCGCGCTCCACGGACCGCAGCGAGTTGACGTTCTTCGTCTCGGAGCGGGTGCCGAACTTGTCGGCGTCCTTGGGCATCAGCGACAGGTTGACGTCGCAGCGCATCTGGCCCATCTCCATGCGGGCCTCGGACACGCCGAGGGCCCGGATGAGCTCGCGCAGCTCACGGACGTAGGCCTTGGCCACCTCCGGGGCCCGCTCGCCGGCGCCGGTGATCGGCTTGGTGACGATCTCGATCAGCGGGATGCCGGCGCGGTTGTAGTCAAGCAGCGAGTGGGACGCGCCGTGGATGCGGCCGGTGGCGCCGCCGACGTGCGTCGACTTGCCGGTGTCCTCCTCCATGTGGGCGCGCTCGATCTCCACGCGGAAGGTCTCGCCGTCCTCCAGCTGCACGTCGAGGTAGCCGTTGAAGGCGATCGGCTCGTCGTACTGGGAGGTCTGGAAGTTCTTCGGCATGTCCGGATAGAAGTAGTTCTTCCGGGCGAAGCGGCACCACTCGGCGATCTCGCAGTGCAGCGCGAGGCCGATCTTGATGGCGGACTCCACGCCGGTCGCGTTGACGACCGGGAGCGCGCCGGGCATGCCGAGGCAGGTCGGGCAGGTCTGGGTGTTCGGCTCGGCGCCGAGCGCGGTCGAGCAGCCGCAGAACATCTTGGTGGCGGTGCCGAGTTCGACATGGACCTCGAGGCCCATGACGGGGTCGTACGACGCCAGCGCGTCCTCGTACGACACCAGGTCGGTCGTGGTGGTCACGGTGAAAACTTCCCTCTCAGCCCAGCAGGACGTCGTCGTCGCCCAGCCGCTTCAGCTCGCGGTAGAGGATGGCGAGGCCGGTGACGATCGCTACGGCGGACACGGTGGCGTCGATCAGGCGCAGCGTGTCGTGCTCGGCGCGGGCCTTCTTGATCTGCTTGGCGACACCGACCGCGCCGAACGCGGTGGTGGCCATGGACACGTACGTACCGGACTTGGACTTCTTGAAGCCCTTGGCCTTGGCGAGTGCCTTACTCACAGCGACGGAGCCTCCTCGAGCAGCGGGTGCCCCCACTTTTCCACGAAGGCGGCCTCGACGGCGGCACCCACCTTGTACAGCCGGTCGTCCTTCATCACCGGGGCGATGATCTGCAGGCCCACCGGGAGGTTGTCCTCGGGCGCGAGACCGCAGGGCAGCGACATGGCCGCGTTGCCCGCCAGGTTGGTCGGGATGGTGCACAGGTCGGCGAGGTACATCGCCATCGGGTCGTCGGCGCGCTCGCCGATCGCGAAGGCGGTGGTCGGGGTGGTCGGGGAGACGATCACGTCGACCTGCTCGAACGCCGTGTCGAAGTCCCGCTTGATCAGGGTGCGGACCTTCTGGGCGCTGCCGTAGTACGCGTCGTAGTAGCCGGAGCTGAGCGCGTACGTGCCGAGCATGATCCGGCGCTTGACCTCGGCGCCGAAACCCTCCTCACGGGTGAGGGAGGTGACCTCCTCGGCGGAGTGCGTGCCGTCGTCGCCGGTGCGCAGGCCGTAGCGAAGGCCGTCGAAGCGGGCCAGGTTGGACGAGCACTCGGACGGCGCGATCAGGTAGTACGCCGACAGGGCCAGGTCGAAGGACGGGCAGTCCAGCTCGACGATCTCGGCGCCCAGCTCCTTGAGCAGTTCGACGGACTCGTCGAACCGCTGGATGACACCGGCCTGGTAGCCCTCGCCGCGGAACTGCCTGACGACGCCGACGCGCATGCCGGCGACGCTGCCGTTGCGGGCGGCCTCGACGACCGGCGGGACCGGCTCGTCGATGGAGGTGGAGTCGAGCGGGTCGTGCCCGGCGATCACCTCGTGCAGCAGGGCCGCGTCCAGGACCGTACGGGCGCAGGGGCCGCCCTGGTCGAGGGAGGAGGAGAAGGCGACCATGCCGTAACGGGAGACCGCGCCGTACGTCGGCTTCACGCCGACCGTGCCGGTGACGGACGCCGGCTGGCGGATGGAGCCGCCGGTGTCGGTGCCGATGGCGAGCGGAGCCTGGTAGGAGGCGATCGCGGCGCTCGAACCGCCGCCGGAGCCACCCGGGATCCTGGTGAGGTCCCAGGGGTTGCCGGTGGGCCCGTAGGCGCTGTTCTCGGTGGAGGACCCCATGGCGAACTCGTCCATGTTGGTCTTGCCGAGGATCACCACGTCGGCGTCCTTCAGCCGCTTGGTGAGCGTCGCGTCGTACGGCGGGATCCAGCCCTCGAGGATCTTGGAGCCGACCGTGGTCGGCACGCCCTCGGTGGTGAAGATGTCCTTGAGCGCGAGCGGCACGCCGGCCAGCGGGCCGAGCTTCTCGCCGCGCTCCCGCTTCGCGTCGACGGCGCGGGCCTGGGCCAGCGCGCCCTCACGGTCGACGTGCAGGAAGGCGTGCACCTTCTCGTCGACGGCCTCGATGCGGGCCAGGTGGGCCTCGGTGACCTCGACGGCCGTGAGCTCGCCGGAGGCGATCTTCGCGGCGGTCTCGGCGGCGGTGAGCCTGATGATGCTGTTCATGTCCGTCACGGCTCTCACTCCTCGCCCAGGATCTGCGGCACCTTGAAACGCTGCTGCTCCTGGGCCGGGGCGCCGGAGAGCGCCTGCTCGGAGGTGAGCGACGGACGGACCTCGTCCGCGCGCATGACGTTGGTCAGCGGCAGCGGGTGGGAGGTCGGCGGTACGTCTTGGTCGGCGACCTCGCTGACGCGGGCCACCGCGCCGATGATGTCGTCGAGCTGTCCCGCGAGGTGTTCGAGTTCCTCGGGCTTCAGCTCCAGACGCGCCAGCCGGGCGAGGTGGGCGACCTCCTCGCGCGTGATGCCAGGCATGCAGCGATCCTCTGGGGTGAGTGTGTGTGCTTTGGCCCAATCCTAGGGGGCCGGACGGGGTGGCCGTGAAACGGTTTCCCTGACCCCGCCCCACGGGGCCGGCGTTCAGCGGCGCGCGTCCCACACGCGGCTGCTCAGGAAGTGGTTGTCGTACAGGTCCTGCACCTCCAGCAGGCTCTCCGGACCGACCTCGCCCAGGCGGATGCGCTGGAGGTGGCGGAAGTACGCGAAGCGCTCGACGCCCGGCGTGATGACGATGAGGAGGTCGGCCCCGCGGCCGGGGGCGGCGGCGAAGGCATGGGGCCGGCCCGGCGGGACGACGACCAGGCCGCCGCGCTCGGCGGTGATCACGTCGTCGCCGGAGAGCAGCTCCGCGGTCCCGTCCAGGACGAAGAACATCTCGGCGGAGTCGTCGTGCCAGTGGGGCCGGGCCCCGTCGGCGCCCTCGGCCAGGGTGACGCGCACGGTGGACAGCGCGCCGCCGGTCGCGCTGCTGTCGGCCAGCAGCCTGACGCCGACGGGGTCCCCGCCGACCACCTCGGCCTCGGCGTCGCGCACGAGCACGGTGCCGTCGAACTTCGGGACGAACAGAGACATCTCCAAACCCCCTGGCCCTTGCGTACGCATGCGGACCGACGCGATCGGTGAGCGGACGTCTCCACACAACCCTCCGGCCCTCGCACCCGGCAAGACGAGCGGGTGGACGGCGGGAGAGGACCGTCACTCGTCGGCCGCCGCCGCGGGCAGCGCCGCGGCGGGCCGCTGCCAGCCGCGCGACCCGCGCGCCCGCAGCCACGCCGTCGTCTCCTCCGGCGGCATCGCGGCGGCGACGAGCCAGCCCTGTACGGCGTCGCAGCCGAGGTCCCGCAGCCGTTCCCAGGTCTCGTCGTCCTCGACGCCCTCCGCGACGACCAGCAGGCCGAGGGAGTGCGCGAGGTCGACCGTGCAGCGCACGATCTCGGCGTCCTCCGTGTCGACCGCCAGCCGGGCCACGAACGAGCGGTCGATCTTCAGCTCGCTCACCGGCAGCCGGCGCAGGTGCACCAGCGAGGAGTAGCCGGTGCCGAAGTCGTCCAGCGACATCTTCACGCCGTGCCCGGTCAGGGCGTGCAGGGTGTCGGCGGCCCGCTGCGGGTCCTCCAGCAGGACGTGCTCGGTGATCTCGAGCTGGAGCGCCCCGGCCGGCACGCCGTGCCGCGCCAGCCGCGCGGCCACCGAACCCGCGAACCCGGGTATGTGCACATCGCGCGGGGAGACGTTGACCGCGACCGGGACGTACAGTCCCTGGGCCCGCCACCGGGCGACCTGCGCGAGCGCGGTCTCCAGCACGTACTCCGTCAGATGGGGCATCAGGCCCGAGGACTCGGCGATCGCTATGAACTCGTCCGGCGGCACCTTGCCGCGCTCGGGGTGCACCCAGCGGACCAGCGCCTCCAGGCCGGCGACCTGTCCGTCGAAGCGGACCTTCGGCTGGTAGTGCAACTGGACCTCGTGGGCGTCGAGGGCCCGGCGCAGATCGCCCAGCAGCCCCAGCCGGTCGGGGGTGTTGGAGTCCCGCTTGGACTCGTAGACCTCCACGCCCGTGCGGTCCCGCTTGGCCTGGTACATCGCCACGTCCGCCCGGCGCAGCAGGCCTTCGGCGTCCAGGGCGTGGTCGGGGAAGACGGCGACGCCCGCGCTTGCCTCCAGCACCAGGGTGAGTCCGTCGAGGTCGAGCGGGGAGCTGAGGACGGTGACCAGGGCGCGCGCGATCCGGGTGGCGGACGTCGTGGAGTCGGCGACCGGCAGCAGCACGGCGAACTCGTCACCGCCGAGCCGCGCCGCCTCCGCACCGCGCGGCAGTGCCTGCCGCAGCCGGTCGGCGATCTGCAACAGCAGCCGGTCCCCGGCGAGATGACCGAGCGTGTCGTTGACCGAACGGAACCGGTCCAGGTCGATCAGCATCAGCGCGGACCGGGCGCCGATCCGTTCGGCGTCGTCCAGAGCGGTCCAGATGCGTTCGAGGAGCCACTGCCGGTTGGGCAGTCCGGTCAGCGGGTCGCGGAGCTGCTCCTCGGCCCGGGCGCGGGCTATCCACAGGGTGGAGTCGAGGGCGATGAGCGGAACGGCGAACAGCGGCAGCAGGACGGGTTTGGCCACGGCCACGACGCAGACCAGCGGCGAGATGCCGAGCAGGGCGACGGCGACCAGGCCCTGTCTGATCACGGCGGTGCGGGCGACGGTGGCCACTCCGGGGCCGCGGGAGTGGTGCACGAACCAGAGCAGGCCGCGGGTGACGAGCAGGTAGGCACCGGCCGCCAGCACGACCGGGGCCGCGGTGGAGGTGGTCCAACCAGCCGGGCTCCAGGGGCTCTCCACGGTCGGTACGCGGCCGAAGGCGCCCAGCACCAGGCCGCCGGCGCCGATGCCGAGGATGTCCACCGCCCCGTGCAGCACGCCCTGCCGCCAGCGGTGGCGCCGGGCCGCCGCGACCAGGACGACGACGGTGAGGCTGACCATGCCGGCGGGCACCCAGCCGTAGAGCAGCAGCACGGCGACGGTGAGGGTGGCGCCGGAGCCGGTGCCGCCCCACCAGCGGGCCCGGCCGAGCATGACCAGGTGACCGACGATGACGCCGGTGAGCAGGGCCAGGCACCAGCCGGCCGTGCCGGACGGGAAGAGCGCGTGGTGGTCGGTGAACGCCCGGTACACGCCGACGCCCAGCTCGGAGGCGGCCGCCGCGACGATCGCCGCGGGCAACATGACGCCGGGCAGGTGCCGTTCGGGTTCGGCGCCGTGCAGCCCGGAGAAGCGTTCGACGGCCGTGTGTGCGGAGGCGCGGGCGCGCGCGACGGTGTACTGTCCCGCAACGCGTCCGGGGTGCTCCGTCGCGCCCGGACGCGCCGGTGTCCGCTCTTGTCTCCCCCGCCATGCGCCGGCCATCCGGCGCAGCCGTGAGTGCGGGGCGGCGCTCTCGGTCGGTTCCATTCCCGTCCCTCTCACAGCCGGCGGTTGCCCACGCCACGCGGCCCGATGCCCCACGACCCCTGGACGGCACCGCGCTGGAAAACCTTCCACGCACTCCTGACGAGCACGGGAATGCCCCGGCCGCGGTTGGGCACGGCGGGCGCACAGCTCAACAGTAGGCCGCAGAAGGCTTCCACGGGCAGCGGTCGTCGACGGTTGCCCGAATGCGCCCCGGCCACCCGTATGCATCTGGTATGCGCCGAACAGGCGGAGTTCAACCGCTACTCGTCGGCCGGAAGCGCGACTTCGGCCGCCGCGTCCGGTCCGCGCTCCAGAAGGACGCGGAAACCGTCCTCGTTCAGGACGGGCACCTTGAGTTGCATCGCCTTGTCGTACTTCGAACCGGGGTTGTCGCCGACGACCACGAAGGAGGTCTTCTTCGACACCGAACCGGTCACCTTCGCGCCGCGGGTCTGCAGCGCCTCCTTGGCCCCGTCGCGGGTGAACTGCTCCAGGGTGCCGGTCACCACGACCGTCAACCCCTCAAGCGGGCGCGGGCCTTCGTCCTCGCCGGAGCGCTCCTCCTCCATGCGGACGCCGGCCTCCCGCCACTTGCGCAGGATCTCCTGGTGCCACTCCTCGGCGAACCACTCCTTGAGCGAGGCGGCGATGATCGGGCCGACGCCCTCCGTGTTCGCCAGCTCCTCCTCACCGGCCTGCTCGATGCGGTCGATGGAGCGGAACTCCCGGGCCAGCGCCTGGGCCGCGACCGGTCCGACATGACGGATCGACAGGCCGGTGAGGACGCGGGCGAGCGGGCGCTGCTTGGCGGACCGGATGTTCTCCAGCATCGCCAGCGCGTTCTTCTTCGGCTCGCCCTGCTGGTTGGCGAAGACCGTGACGACCTTCTCCTCGCCGGTCTTCGGGTCGCGCTTGGGCAGACCGCTGTCCTGGTCGAGGACGTGGGCCTTGATGGGGAGGAGTTGCTCCACCGTCAGGTCGAACAGGTCGCCCTCGTCCTTCAGCGGCGGCCCGGCGGGCTCCAGCGGCTTGGTGAGGGCGGCCGCGGCGACATAGCCGAAGTGCTCGATGTCCAGTGCCTTGCGGCCCGCCAGGTAGAACAGGCGCTCACGCAACTGGGCCGGGCACGCACGCGCGTTGGGGCAGCGCAGATCGACGTCGCCCTCCTTCATCGGCCTGAGCGGCGTACCGCACTCGGGGCACTCGGAGGGCATCACGAACTCGCGCTCGCTGCCGTCGCGCAGGTCGACGACCGGTCCGAGGATCTCCGGGATGACGTCACCGGCCTTGCGCAGCACCACCGTGTCGCCGATGAGCACGCCCTTGGCCTTGACGACGTCCTGGTTGTGCAGGGTGGCGAACTCCACCTCGGAGCCGGCCACCGTGACCGGCTCGACCTGCGCGTACGGCGTGACCCGGCCGGTCCGGCCCACGCCCACCCGGATGTTGACGAGCTTGGTGTTGACCTCCTCCGGCGCGTACTTGTACGCGATCGCCCAGCGCGGCGCGCGGGAGGTGGAGCCCAGCCGGCCCTGGAGCGGGATCTCGTCCAGCTTGACGACCACGCCGTCGATCTCGTGCTCCACGGAGTGGCGGTTCTCGCCGTAGTGGGCGATGAACGCGCGGACGCCGTCGAGGTCGTCGACGACCCTGTTGTGCCGGGAGGTGGGCAGGCCCCAGGACCTGAGCAGGTCGTAGGCCTCGGAGAGGCGGGTCAGTCCCTCGTACCCCTCCAGGGCGCCGATGCCGTGGACCACCATGTGCAGCGGCAGCGTCGCGGTGACCTTGGGGTCCTTCTGGCGCAGCGAACCGGAGGCGGAGTTGCGGGGGTTGGCGTAGGGCTTCTCGCCGGCCTCGACGCGGCGGGCGTTGAGGCCCTGGAATGCCTCCATCGGGAAGTAGACCTCCCCGCGGATCTCCACCAGGCTCGGCACCCGGTCGCCGTTCAGCCGGTGCGGGATCTCGGCGATCGTCTTGACGTTGGGCGTGATGTCCTCGCCGACGCGGCCGTCGCCACGGGTGGCCGCGCGGGTCAGCCTGCCGTCCTCGTACGTCAGGTTGACCGCGAGGCCGTCGACCTTGAGCTCGCACAGGAAGTGGTGACCGGTGGTACCGACGTCCTTGGCGACCCGGTCCGCCCAGGCGGCGAGCCCCTCGTCGTCGAAGACGTTGTCCAGGGAGAGCATCCGCTGCCGGTGCTCGACCTCGGCGAGGTCGGTCTCGTACGCCACGGCGACCTTCTGGGTCGGCGAATCGGGCGTGCGCAGCTCCGCGTGCTCCTCCTCCAGCGCCTCCAGTGAGCGCAGGAGCTGGTCGAACTCGGCGTCGCTGATGACGGGAGCGTCCTTGACGTAGTACCGGAAGCGGTGCTCCTCGACCTGCTCCGCGAGCCGCGCGTGCTTCTCCCGTGCCTCGACGGGTACCGCTGTTTCCGCTTGCTGCTTGTCGCCGGCCACCGTGTTGTCCTCCCGTTACTCTGGGTTGTCCGCGAGCGATCCCGCCGCCCGGACGCAGTGGGCGAGCGCCTGGCGCGCGTACGCGGGGGAAGCGCCCGCGAGTCCGCACGCCGGGGTGACCGTGACCGCCTCGGCGAGAAGCTCCGGCCGCAGCCCCAGCCTGCGCCACATCGTCCTGACACCCATGACGCTACCGGCAGGGTCCGACAACGGGCCGTCCGTGCCGGGGACGACACCGGCGAAGAGCCGGGTGCCCGCCTCGATCGCCTCCCCGATCGCCTCGTCGTCACGCTCGGTGAGGAGCGAGACGTCGAGGGAGACCGCCGCGGCGCCCGCGCGGCGCAGCAGGGCGAGCGGGACCTCCGGAGCGCACGAGTGGACCACGACGGGCCCCTCGGTGTGCGCCCCGAAGACGTCCCGAAGGGTGGCCTCCACGATCTGCCGGTCGACGGCGCGGTGGGTCCGGTAGCCGCTGGCGCTGCGCACCTGCCCGCGCAGGACGGCGGTCAGGGACGGCTCGTCGAGCTGGAGGACGAGCCGGGCGCCGGGAACGCGCCGGCGCACCTCCGCGAGATGGAGCCGCAGTCCCTCGGCTAGGGAGCCGGCCAGGTCCCGGCAGGCGCCGGGGTCGGACAGGGCCGCCTCGCCGTTCCTGAGCTCCAGGGCGGCGGCGAGCGTCCACGGCCCGACCGCCTGCACCTTCAGCGCACCCTCGTACCCCTGGGTGTACTCCTCCAGGGCGTCGAGGTCCTCCCCGAGCCAGGACCGCGCCCGCCGGGTGTCCCGGCCCGGCCGGTCCCCGAGCCGCCAGCCGCTGGGCTCCACGCGCGCGTAGAGCTCGACGAGCATCCCCGCGGTGCGACCGATCATGTCGGCGCCGGGGCCGCGTGCGGGCAGCTCGGGCAGGAAGGGGAAGTCCTCGAAGGTGCCGGTGACGGTCTTGACCGCCTCCCGGGCGTCCCCACCGGGCATGGATCCGACGCCGGTGGCGGCACCGAACCTGAACTGGCTGTTGTCGCTCACCCGGGAAGCCTACGCAACCCGCCGGGGGCGGGGCCGCCTCAGGGGGCCGCGGCCCCCGGGGACCGCCCCCGGCCTCGCGTCACCGGCGCCCCCGGCCCGGCGTCAGCGGCCCGGACGCACCGTCAGGTCGTTCACCTCCGCGTCCCGCGGCAGGTCGAGCGCCATGACGATGGTCGTGGCGACGGAGTCGGGGTCGATCCACTTCCCGGGGTCGTACTCCTTGCCCTCCTGCTGGTGGACCTTGGCCTGCATACGGCTGGCGGTGCGGCCCGGGTAGACCGAGGTGACCCGGACGCCGTTGCCGTGCTCCTCGTGGCGCAGCGAGTCCGCCAGCGCCTTCAGGCCGTGCTTGGAGGCGGCGTACGCGGACCAGTCGGCGTGGGCGCTCAGGCCCGCGCCGGAGTTGACGAACAGCACGTGGCCGCGCGAGGCGCGGAGCTGGGGCAGGAAG
Organism: Streptomyces sp. NPDC014889; assembly: GCF_043081205.1. NCBI lineage: Bacteria > Bacillati > Actinomycetota > Actinomycetes > Kitasatosporales > Streptomycetaceae > Streptomyces > Streptomyces sp. NPDC014889. The sequence goes on along the minus strand of NZ_JBIBWH010000011.1, from coordinate 64,693 downwards.
TGGCGGGTGAGTTCGGCGGGGGCGATCAGGTTGACGTCGAGCTGGTGCCGCCAGGTCTTCGGGGTGAGTTCGCCGACCGGACCGAGGTCGACCACGCCCGCGATGTGGAGCAGGGATTCCACCCGGTCGGGCAGCGTCTGGTGGGAGAACGCCCAGCTCAGCCGGTCGGGTTCGGCCAGGTCGCCGACGAGCGTCCGGGCGCCGGGGAACGCTGCGGCCAGTTCCTTGGCCCGTCCGGCGTCGCGCGCGTGCAGCACGAGTTCGTCCCCGCGCGCGTGCAGGCGGCGGGCGACGGCCGCGCCGATGCCGGAGCCGGCCCCGGTGATCACATGAGTAGCCATGCCCGCCATGCTCGCATCACCGGTTCAGCCCGCGCGGAGCGCGTCGTCCAGATACGTCATCGCGCCCGCGGGCTCCTCGGCGAAGAACACCAGCTCGGCGAGCGGCCGGGGCAGGAACCGGTCCTCCTCCATCCGGCGGAACTGCTGCTTGAGGCCGTCGTAGAAGCCGTCGGTGTTCAGCAGCACCACCGGCTTCTCGGTCCTGCCGTGCTTCTTCAGCTCCAGGATCTCGGTGGCCTCGTCGAGCGTCCCGGTGCCGCCCACCATGATCACGACCGCGTCGGCCTTCTCCAGGAGCAGCTTCTTGCGCTCGGCGAGATCCCGGGCGATCACCATCTCGTCCGCGCCGGGCCGCGCCTTCGCCGACAGGAAGTCGACCGACACCCCGATCAGCCGCCCGCCCGCCTCCTGCACACCGTCCGCGACCACCTTCATCAGACCGGTGTCGGACCCGCCCCAGACCAGGCTGTGCCCGCCCTTGCCGATCAGCCGGGCGAAGTCCCGCGCGGGGCGGGTGTAGCGGTCGTCGAGGTCGGCGGCGGAGAGGAAGACGCAGATGTTCATGCGCCCACGGTACGCGGCGCGGACACCGGCCCCGGGGGCGGGAAGAAGCGGGGTCCCGCGGGTGCTGTACCGGCTATGACCCAAGGACACACGATCACGATCGACAAGAGCGACGAACGCGTGCGTGTGGTGCGCGACGGCCAGGTCCTCGCGGAGAGCGGCCGCGCCCTGGTACTGCGCGAGACGGGGTGCCCGCCGCGCTACTACCTGCCGCCCGAGGACGTGCGCCGCGACCTCCTGACGGCGTCCGACACGCAGACGTACTGCCCCTTCAAGGGCACGGCGTCCTACTGGTCCCTGCCCGGCGCGGCGGACCTGGTGTGGGCCTACCCGGACCCGAAGCCGGGTGTCGCCGAGATCAAGGACCACCTGTGCTTCTACGACGTGGAGGTGTTTTGACCCGATGAGGCCGCCGCCGCGTGGCAGTCTTCAGTGGCATGACTGGCATGTCGGGCATGGACAAGAAGACCGTCTCGCGTGACGGCACCTCCCTCGCTTACCACCGCACCGGGCAGGGCCCGGTGGTCGTCCTCGTCAGTGGTGCTATGTCGGCGGGGGCCACGCTGGCGCCGCTGGCGGCGGTGTTGTCGGGGCGCTGCGACACCGTCGTCTACGACCGCCGGGGCCGCGGCGGGAGCGGGGACACGGCGCCCTACGCGGTGGAACGCGAGGTCGAGGACCTGGCCGCGCTGATCGACGCGGTGGGCGGCGAGGCGGCGCTGTACGGCGTCTCCTCCGGCGGCGCGCTGGCCCTGCGGGCGGCGGCGAGCGGGCTGGCGGTCCGTCAGGTCGCCGTGTACGAGCCGCCGTTCGCCGTGTACGAGGGCGGCGCACGGGAGCGCGCCGAGTACACCTCCAAGCTGACGGCGGCGCTCGCCGAGGGCCGGCGCGGGGACGCGGTGGAGCTGTTCCTGCTGCTGACCGGGCTGGCCCCGCAGATGATCGCCAGCGCCCGCCAGTCCCCCATGTGGGCGGGCATGGAGGCGATCGCGCCCACGCTCGCCCATGACGACGCGGTGATGGGCGACGGGCTGGTCCCCCGCGGCCTGCTGGCCTCGGTGACCGTGCCGGTCCTGTCCGTGGCGGGCGGCGCGAGCCCGTCCTGGCTGCGCGAGGCCGCCAGAGCGGTCGCCGAGGCCACGCCACGGGGCACGTACCGGACCCTGGAGGGCCAGACCCACGCCGTGGAACCGGAGGCGCTTGCGCCGGTGCTGGCGGAGTTCTTCGCCTCCTGAACAGGACGGCTGCGGGTCCCTGTCCCGGCCGGGGCCGGAAATGCGCCGGGCCACCGCGTTGTTGGCCTCCACCGAGACGGGCCCGCCACGGGTGCCGCTCGCCGCGACCGGAAGGGACACCGCAGCCATGCCCAGCACCGCGCCCGACGCCTCCGAAGCCACCGAAGCCACCTCCAAGAAGAACGCTCCCCGCCCCTGGACCGTGGCCGTGCTCGGCCCCGGCGGCGTCGGAGGACTGCTCGCCGCGCTGCTGTCCCGGGCAGGTCACCGGGTGATTTGCCTGGCCGGGGACGCGACGGCGCGGTCCCTGCGCGAGGGCGGGATACAGGTGCGCAGCGGCCAGTTCGGGGACTTCACCGCCAAGGTCGAGGCGGACACCGAGCTGCGGGAACCGGTCGACCTGTGTGTGGTGGCCGTCAAGCACACCAGCCTGGACGCCGCCCTCGATCGGGTCCCGCCGGCCGTGCTCGGCGCGGACGGCCTCGTCCTGCCGCTCCTCAACGGCGTCGAGCACCCCGGGACCCTGCGCCGCCGCTACGGCGACGACCGGGTGGCCGCGGGCGTCATCCGCGTCGAGTCGACCCGCGTCGCGCCCGGGGTGATCGAGCACGGCAGCCCGTTCACCGAGATCGACCTGGCCGGCGCGAGGGCGCACCAGCTCACCGGCCTGGCCGCCGTGCTGGAGTCGGCCGGGGTGCGGACCCGTGTGGCCGAGTCCGAGACCGCCGTCCTCTGGGCGAAGCTGGCCTTCCTCGCCCCCTTCGCCCTGCTCACCACCCGCCACGACGCCGCCATCGGCACGGTCCGCACCGGCCACCGCGAGGAACTGCGCGCCCTCGTCGGCGAGATCAGCGCCGTCGGCCGCGCGGCCGGGGCGCCGCTCGACGCGGACCGGACCCTGGCGATGTACGACGCTCTTCCGGCCGGGATGAAGTCCTCGATGCAGCGTGACGCCGAGGCGGGCCGCGCCCTGGAACTCGACGCGATCGGCGGCGCCGTGCTGCGTGCCGCCCAGCGGTACGGCGTGCCGGCGCCGACGGCCGCCCGGCTGGTGTCCGAACTGGCCCCCGTGTGACCGACTCAACATCTTTCAGGGGGAGTTGGCGTATCTAGAATCCCTGCGCGGGGGCGGCGAACGACCGTGCCCGCGCGGGGAGCAGCCATGCGTTACGCCGATCAGCCCGGTACCCACCGCGAGGTGCACATCGCGGCCGAACCGTCGCGGGTATGGGAAGTCGTCACCGACGTCGAGGCGATGGCCGGCTGGAGTCCGGAGCTGGTGCGCGTGGAGTGGCAGGACGGCGCCGACCGGCCGGCGCCGGGCGCCCGTTACGTCGGGCACAACCAGAATCCGTTCGTGGGCGAGTGGCGGACCCTCGCCCACATCACGGAGGCGGTCCCGGACCGTACCCTCACCTGGTGCGTGATGGACCCGACCGGACGGTACGGCAAGGCATCCGAAGACCCGGCGGACCGGATGGCCACCTGGTCCTTCGCCCTCACCCCGGCACCGGAGGGCGGCACCGTCGTGCGCCAGTCGGTCACGATCGGCCCCGGCCGCTCCGGCCTCAGCGCGTTCATCGACCAGGCCCCCGAAAAGGAGGAGGCGATCATCGCCTACCGCCTGGACCAGCTCGGCCAGGGCATGGACGCCACCCTGACCGGCATCAAGGAGACGGCGGAAGGCCGGTCCTAGCCGGGCGACCGGCGCCGCCCGCCCCGTCCCCGGTCCTGGGGCGGTCCGTGCGTCAGACCGCCGTGCTCGGCTCCGTCGCCCGGATCGTCGTGGCGATGGTCGCCGAACCGACGACGCGCGTGCCGTCGTACAGCACGACCGCCTGGCCGGGGGCCACGCCGCGGACCGGCTCGGTGAAGGCGACTCGGAGTTCACCGCCGACGAGTTCGGCGGTGACCTCGGTCTCGCCGCCGTGGGCGCGCAATTGGGCGGTGTAGACGCCGGGGCCGGAGGGCGCGGTGCCGCACCAGCGGGGCCTGATCGCGGTGAGGGCCGTGACGTCCAGGGCGGAGGCCGGGCCGACCGTCACCGTGTTGTCCACCGGGGAGATGTCCAGGACGTAGCGCGGCTTGCCGTCGGGCGCCGGGGTGCCGATGCGCAGGCCCTTGCGCTGGCCGATGGTGAAGCCGTACGCGCCCTCGTGGCTGCCGACGACCGCTCCCGACTCGTCGACGATGTCGCCCTCGGCCTTGCCCAGGCGGCGGGCCAGGAAGCCCTGGGTGTCGCCGTCGGCGATGAAGCAGATGTCGTGCGAGTCGGGCTTCTTGGCGACGGCCAGGCCCCGGCGCTCGGCCTCCGCGCGGATCTCGTCCTTGGTGGTGAGCGTGTCCCCGAGCGGGAACATGGCGTGCGCGAGCTGCTGGTCGTCGAGGACGCCGAGGACGTACGACTGGTCCTTGGCCATGTCGGAGGCGCGGTGCAGCTCGCGGGTGCCGTCCTCGTGCACGATCACCTTGGCGTAGTGGCCGGTGCAGACCGCGTCGAAGCCGAGCGCCAGCGCCTTGTCGAGGAGCGCGGCGAACTTGATCTTCTCGTTGCAGCGCAGGCACGGGTTCGGGGTGCGGCCCGCCTCGTACTCGGCGACGAAGTCCTCCACGACGTCCTCGCGGAAGCGCTCGGCGAGGTCCCACACGTAGAACGGGATGCCGATGACGTCCGCGGCGCGGCGGGCGTCGCGCGAGTCCTCGATGGTGCAGCAGCCCCGCGCGCCCGTACGGAAGGACTGCGGGTTCGCGGAGAGCGCGAGGTGGACGCCGGTGACGTCGTGGCCTGCTTCCGCGGCGCGCGCGGCGGCGACGGCGGAGTCGACCCCGCCCGACATGGCGGCGAGGACGCGGAGGGGGCGGGAGCGCTGCGGGGTGTCAGTCATAGCCCTTCCAGGGTACGGGGCGCGGGAACCAGGGCAGCCCGGGATGCGTTGAAGATCGCATGGGGGAGAAGAAGGCGGACGGGCAGCGGCGGACGGGGCGGCGGGCCCTGCTGCTCGGCGGGGTGGCGCTGGTGGTGGGCGGCGCCGCGGTGGAGCGCAGCGGGCTGGCCCGGCTGTGGTGGCGGCTGCCCGGCGCGCAGAAGCCGCGGGTGGAGGGCGCGGTCGACTTCGCGGGCGCCCGGTGGGTGGCGGCCTCCCCGGCGAACTACCGGCCGGCGGACCGCCCGGACGACTACCGGATCGACCGGGTCGTCATCCACGTCACGCAGGGCAGCTACGCGAGCGCGGTGAAGGTCTTCCAGGACCCGGGGCACGGGGCCGCAGCGCACTACATAGTGGGCGCGGACGGGCATGTCACACAGATGATCCGCGAGCTGGACGTGGCCTTCCACGCGGGCAACCGGGCGTACAACGAGCGGAGCATCGGCATAGAGCACGAGGGCTTCGTCGACGACGCCTCCTCGTTCACCGACGCGATGTACACCGCCTCGGCGCGGCTGACGGCCGGGATCTGCCGCCGGTACGGCATCTCCGTCGACCGGGAGCACATCATCGGACACGTGGAGGTCCCGGGCACCGACCACACGGACCCGGGCCCCCATTGGGACTGGGACCGCTACATACGTCTGGTCCGCGCGGCCGGAACCGCCCGGACCTGAAGCACGCGGCCCCGGCGCGTCACGTCAGTCCCGCCGCGCGGGCCCGTTCCACCGCCGGGCCGATGGCCTTGGCGACCGCGTCGACGTCGGACCGGGTGGAGGTGTGGCCCAGGGTGAAGCGGAGGGTGCCGCGGGCCAGGTCCGGGTCGGTGCCGGTGGCGAGCAGGACGTGGCTGGGCTGGGCGACGCCCGCGGTGCAGGCGGAGCCGGTCGAGCACTCGATGCCCTGGGCGTCCAGCAGGAGCAGCAGGGAGTCGCCCTCGCAGCCGGGGAAGGTGAAGTGGGCGTTGGCCGGAAGGCGGCCCTCGGGTGCCGGGTCGCCGCCGAGGATCGCGTCCGGGACCGCCGACCGCACGGCGGCGATCAACTCATCGCGCAGCGCGCCGATCTCACGCTCGAACCACTCGCGCCGCTCGGCGGCGAGCCGGCCGGCCACGGCGAAGGAGGCGATCGCGGGCACGTCGAGGGTGCCGGAGCGGACGTGCCGCTCCTGGCCGCCGCCGTGCAGGACGGGCACGGGCGCGTACTCGCGGCCCAGGATCAGCGCGCCGACACCGTACGGCCCGCCGATCTTGTGGCCGGAGACCGTCATCGCGGCCAGTCCCGAGGCGGCGAAGTCGACCGGGACCTGCCCGAAGGCCTGCACCGCGTCGGAGTGCAGCGGGACCCCGAACTCGGCTGCCACGGCGGCCAGTTCGCGCACCGGCAGCAGCGTGCCGATCTCGTTGTTGGCCCACATGGCGGTGGCCAGGGCCACGTCGCCGGGATCGCGGGCGATGGCCTCGCGCAGCGCCTCGGGGTGGACGCGGCCCCAGGAGTCGACCGGCAGGTACTCGACGGTCGCGCCCTCGTGCTCGCCGAGCCAGTGCACGGCGTCGAGGACGGCGTGGTGCTCGACGGGGCTGGACAGGACGCGGGTGCGGGCCGGGTCGGCGGCACGTCGCGCCCAGTACAGGCCCTTGACGGCGAGGTTGTCCGCCTCGGTGCCGCCGGAGGTGAAGACGACCTCGCTCGGACGGGCACCGAGGGCCTCGGCGAGGGTTTCGCGGGCCTCCTCGACGCTGCGGCGGGCCGCGCGCCCGGACGCGTGGAGGGAGGAGGCGTTGCCGGTGACACCCAGTGCCGCGGTCAGGGCCTCTGCCGCCTCCGGGAGCATCGGGGTGGTCGCGGCGTGGTCGAGGTAAGCCATGGTGAGGCCGATTCTACGGGCGCCCGCGGCCGGCCCGGAGGTCAGGACGGGCCAGGTGTCACACGCTCCAGGACAGCGTGTGGTCCGCCTGCGCGAAGGCCAGCAGGACCACGAGGTCGGCGACGCCCAGGGTCAGGCCGAGGAGGGCGCGGCCGCGGCGGCCGGTGCCGCGCGACAGGGCGACGCCGGCCAGGACGATGGCGACGGGCCCCAGGAACAGGTTGAGGACGAGCAGGCCGAGCAGGCCGAGGACGAAGGACGCGACGGCCATGCCGTCCGTGTCGTCGGTGTAGTCCGTGGAGTCCGTGTTCTGCGTACCGGTGCGGCGCGCGGCCGGTGCGGTGAGGTGCATGGCGGTTCTGCTCCAGACGGTCGTGAAGGACGGGCCGGGTCGGTGAGGCGTCAGCGGGACGTGCCGCGGCCGTGGCGCTCGCGGAGCGCGAAGACGCCGAGCCAGACGGCGATGACCACGGCCGCGGCGAGCGTGAAGTCGAGCGGCGCGTGGGCAACCGTGCCCAGGACGACGCCGAGCAGCAGCAGTGCGGCGACGAGGAACAGCATGAGATCGGACCCCCTGTCGGTGAACGGTTGTAGTTACAGTTGTTCACTGACTACCCAGTCTAGCGCGCCATCCGCTTTGACAATCCGGAGAACACTTGTTGACTGAATGGCATGAGTCACACTCCCGGCATCCGGCAGGCCCAGAAGCAGAAGACCCGGCAGGCCCTGATGGACGCGGCGTTGGGGCTGCTGGAGGAGCAGAGCCTGAGCAGCCTCGGCCTGCGCGAGGTCACGCGCGCCGCCGGAGTCGCCCCGACCGCCTTCTACCGCCACTTCCACTCCACCGCGGATCTGGGCGTGGCGCTGGTCGAGCAGGCGCTGAGCAGCCTGCACCCGATGATCCGGTCGACGGTGTCCACCGCGGACGACAGTGAGCAGCGCATCGCGCGCGCGGTCGACCTGATCGCCCGCCATGTCGAGACGTACCCCGCCCACGTCCGCTTCATCGCCCGTGAACGGCACGGCGGGGTGCAGCAGGTACGGGAGGTCGTGCGCGGTCAACTGGCCCGGTTCGCCCACGAGGTGAGGGACGAACTGGCCAAGGACCCCCAGTCCACGGGGTGGAGCGAGGACGACCTGCTCATGCTCGCCCATCTGTACGTCGACCAGATGCTGATCACCGGCTCGCTCTTCCTGGAGGCGCTCGACGCCCCCGAGGAGGAGCGCGAGCGCGTCACCAGGGTCGCGACCCGGCAACTACGTCTGATCAGTGTCGGCCGCCGGCACTGGCTGGAGTGACGGACCGGCCGGACGCCCAGGGGCCGCCCCTTCCGGATGCCGGGGCGGCCCTTCTCGGGCCGAGCCCGGCCCGTGTCGTGAGCCGAGCCCGGCCCGTGCGGGTTTCAGCCGAGCCCGACCCGTGCGAGCTGCCGGGACTGCGCCACCAGGTGGTCGTCGGCGTCCCAGACCTCGGCGTCCTCCTCCAGGAAGCCGCCGGCCAGGTTGCGGGTGGTGATGGACACGCGCAGCGGGCCCGGCGCCGGGCGGCGGCGGACGTGCACGGTCAGCTCGACGGTCGGCACCCAGCCCTCGATGCCGAGCTCGAACGCGGTCGGGGGCAGCGCGTCCACCGCGAGCAGCAGGGACAGCGGGTCGTGGTCCCGGCCGTCGGCGAGCCCGAACCAGGCCCGCATCTCCCCCTTGCCGGAGGGCGCGCCGAGCGCCCAGCCGAGGGTGGCGGGGTCCAGCTTGAGCATCAGGCGGTCGGTGATGGCCGAGCTGCCGGGTACGGGCGCCGGGACGCCGGGGGCGTCCTGGGGGCCGAAGCACTGCTCCAGGGGCGGGATCGCGGGCGGCTTCGCCGAGGTGCGCACGTCGTCGGGCAGGGCGCCGAGGTCGCCGTAGGAGGCCAGGACGCGGATGCGCTCCACCTCGCGGCCGTCGTCGTCGCGCTGGAAGAGGGAGGCCTGGCCGGTCGACAGGGTGCGGCCGGCGCGGACCACGTCCGTGCGGACGACCGCGGGGCCGGGCCGGGAGGCGGTCAGGTAGTGGGCCGAGACCGTGAACGGGTCCGGGTGCGGCAGGGCGTCCGCGAGCGCGCGGCCGAGGACGGCCAGCAGATAGCCGCCGTTGACGGCGTTGATGATCGTCCAGCCGGCGGAGAGGTCGATGCCGTAGACGCCGGGCTCGCTCCGGGTGACCGCGGTGTCCCGGTCGAACTCGCTGTCGCCGATCGTGGCCCGCGCGGCGGTGACTGCTTCTGACATGGGTGAACGGTACAACAGGGCGCTACTAAGCGGTAGCTTTCACCCGTGTGCTGGTATGACGACCAGCTCGCGGGGTGAAAGGGAGGCAATTTCTCGGTAAGTGCCCGTACTTGCCCGTAACCCGGAGGCCCTGTTCACCCTCTATCGGGACATGAGCCTCACCGGGACTCCGTTCCTGTACACCACCGTCGCGCTGGCCGTGGTCGCGCTGGCCCTGCCGTTCGCCCTGTGGACGCGGCTGAGGGGCCCCAGGGTGCTGCGTACCGCCCTGCGGGCGCTGATGCTGCTGTTCGCCCAGGCCACGGCCATCAGCCTGGTCTTCGTGCTGGTGAACAACGCCAACAGCCTGTACGACAACTGGGCCGACCTGATCGGCACGGGCAACCATGTGCAGCAGGCCGCCAACCTGGGCGCCGACGGCACCGGAGGCATCGCCTACCGGAAGCTTCCCAGGGTCGCGCAGAAGTTCGCCCCGGCCGACGGGCCCGGGACGCGCGCGTCCGGAGGGGTCAGGGTCACCCAGCTCAGGGGCCGGGTCTCCGGGGTGAACGCCGAGGTCTACGTGTGGCTGCCGCCGCAGTACGACGACCCCGCCTACAAGAACCGGAAGTTCCCGGTGGTCGAGCTGCTGTCGGGCTACCCGGGTTCGGCGAAGGCCTGGTTCGGCTCCCTGAAGGTGCACCAGCAACTGGAGCCGCTGATGCGCAGCGGTCAGGTCGCGCCGTTCATACTGGTGGCGCCGCGCACCAACCTGATCGCCAAGATCGACACGGGCTGCGCCAACATCCCGGGCACCGTGAACGCGGACACCTGGCTGAGCATCGACGTACCGAAGATGATCACGGACAACTTCCGTGCCGCGCCGGCCCCGGACGGCTGGGCCACCGCCGGCTACTCGGCCGGGGCGCACTGCGCGACCAAGCTCGCCGTCGCCCACCCCGACCGCTACCGCGCCGCGGTGAGCCTGTCCGGGTACAACGACCCGATCGGCGAACGCAATTCGCTCGCCAACCAGAACATGGCGCTGCGGCGCGCGAACAACCCCTACGTCCTGCTGAAGAACTACCGCGTCCCGCCGCGCGTCGCGCTCTACCTCTCGGGCCAGAGCGGCGACGGGTACCAGGCGGGCGTCGCGCTGGAACGGATCGCGAAGCCGCCGACGACCGTGCACGTGGTCTTCGTGCCGCGCAGCGCGGGCGGCCACAGCATGGCGCTGTGGCGTCCGCAGGTCCCGGCGGCGTTCCGCTGGCTGACCGCGGAGCTGGGGCAGCGGCCGCCCCACCGCCTCCACACGGCCCTCACTCCTCCCGTACCGTCGACCGGCGGTTCCAGGCCCGCGGAGCTCGCCAGTGGTACCGCATCGCGAGCAGCCGCAGAACGAAGGCGGTGACCACGGCGAGACCGCTGGTGAGCGGGTTCAGCGCGTCGTAGTGGATGCACAGCACCACCATGGTGGCGCCGACGATCGCCGGGACCGCGTACAGGTCGCGGTCCCAGCGCAGCAGCGACGGCACCTCGTTGGCGAGCACGTCCCGCAGCACACCGCCGCCCACGGCGGTCGCCATGCCGAGCGTCGCCGACGCGGTGAGGTTCAGCCCGTAGGCGTACGCCTTCGTCGTACCCGCCACGCAGAACAGGCCGAGGCCGGCCGCGTCGAACACCAGCACCGCGGTCTGGATGCGCTCCATGTGCGGATGCAGGAAGAAGACCACGAGCGTGGCGAGCAGCGGGGTGAGGAAGTACCCGAGGTCGGTGAAGGCGGCCGGGGGCACGGCCCCGATGACGATGTCACGGAACAGCCCGCCGCCCAGCGCGGTGACCTCGGCGAGGACGGCGATGCCGAAGACGTCGAAGTTCTTGCGGACGGCCAGCAGCGCGCCGGAGATGGCGAAGACGAAGATGCCGACCACGTCGAGCGTGTGCTGCACGGAGGGACTGAACAGTTGCTGAGGCACGCCACATTGTCACCCGGGCCCGGTTCGCCCCCGGACACGGCGAAGCGGGAGAGTGCGACGGCCGGGTCCACCGGCCGGGCACTCTCCCGCTCGATCACGTACGCGGCTTCACCGCGTCACGCCGTCTACTTCCCGGCCGGCTCCTGGCCGGCGGAGTCCTCGGTGCCGGACTCCGGGGATTCGGCGGTCCCGGCGTCCGCGGCCGTCTCGGCGACCTCCGCGGCCACCGCGGCCGACGTCGCCGCCGACTCCGCCAGGACCTCGTCGGCGACCAGTTCCGCGGCCGCCTTGGCGGCCGTGAGCAGCACGGTGTCCTGCGGAGCCTGGTCCTCGAAGTTCTCCGGGTGGTGGCAGGCCACCCGCTGACCGGGCCTCAGCTCCTTGAGCGGCGGCTCGGTCGTACGGCAGATCTCCGTCGCCTTCCAGCACCGGGTGTGGAAGCGGCAGCCGCTCGGCGGGGAGATCGGCGAGGGCACGTCGCCGCGCAGCAGGATCCGCTCGCTCTTGCCGCCCTGACGCTTCGGGTCCGGGATCGGCACCGCCGACATCAGCGCCTTGGTGTACGGGTGCATCGGCGCCTGGTACAGCGAGGTGCGGTCGGCGAGTTCGACGATCTTGCCGAGGTACATCACCGCGATCCGGTCCGAGACGTGCCGGACGACCGAGAGGTCGTGCGCGATGATCACGTAGGTCAGGCCCAGCTCCTCCTGGAGGTCGTCCATGAGGTTGACCACCTGGGCCTGGATGGAGACGTCCAGGGCGGAGACCGGCTCGTCCGCCACCACCAGCTTCGGCTTGAGCGCGAGCGCCCGGGCGATGCCGATGCGCTGGCGCTGACCGCCGGAGAACTCGTGCGGGTAGCGGTTGAAGTGCTCGGGGCTGAGGCCGACCAGCTCCAGCAGCCGCTGGACCTCCTTCTTCACCCCGCCCTCGGGCTCCACGCCCTGGAGCCGGAAGGGCGCCGAGACGATCGAGCCGATGGTGTGGCGGGGGTTCAGGGAGCCGTACGGGTCCTGGAAGATCATCTGGATGTCGCGGCGCAGCGGGCGCATCTTCCCGGCGTTCAGCCGCGTGATGTCCTGGCCCTCGAAGGTGATCGTGCCGCTGGTCGGGTCCTGGAGGCGGGTGATGACCCGGCCCATGGTCGACTTGCCGCAGCCCGACTCGCCGACGACGCCCAGAGTCTCGCCCTTGCGCACCTCGAAGTCGATGCCGTCGACGGCCTTCACCGCGCCGACCTGCCGCTGCAGAATCCCCTTCTTGATGGGGAAGTGCTTGGTCAGGCCCTCGACCTTGAGCAGGACCCCGTCGGCAGCGTCCGTCTTCTTCGTCTCACTCACAGCTTCGGCGCAATCTCTTCGGTCCAGATCCGCGTGCGGTCCTCAGCCGAGAGGTGGCAGGCGGACCAGTGTCCGGTGTCCACCAGCTCCAGCTCCGGACGCACCGTGCGGGTGACGTTCCCCTTGGGGATGTCCGCGTACGGGCACCGCGGGTGGAAGGCACAACCGGACGGGACGTTGATGAGGCTCGGCGGCTGGCCCTTGACCGGGATGAGCCGCTCTGAGGTCTCGCGGTCGATGCGCGGCATCGAGCCGAGCAGCCCCCAGGTGTACGGGTGCTGCGGCCGCTCGAAGATCTCGTCGACCGGGCCGCGCTCCACGCACCGGCCGCCGTACATCACCAGCACGTCGTCGGCGATCTCGGCGACCACGCCGAGGTCGTGCGTGATGATGATGACCGCGGAACCGAACTCCTTCTGGAGGTCGCGGATCAGGTCGAGGATCTGCGCCTGGACGGTGACGTCGAGCGCGGTGGTCGGCTCGTCCGCGATGAGCAGCTCGGGGTTGTTGACCAGCGCCATGGCGATCATGGCGCGCTGGCGCATACCGCCGGAGAACTCGTGCGGGTAGCCGTCGACGCGCTTGTGCGGCTCGGGGATGCCGACCCGGTCGAGCATCTCGATGGCCCGGGTGCGGGCGACCTTCTTGCTCACCTTGTGGTGCACCCGGTAGGCCTCGACGATCTGGTCGCCGACCTTGTAGTACGGGTGCATCGCGGACAGCGGGTCCTGGAAGATCATCGCCATCTCCCGGCCGCGCAGCTTGCGCACCTCGTCCGGGTCGGCGTTGACCAGTTCCTTGCCGTCCAGCCAGATCTCGCCGGACATCTGGACGTTCTTGCCGCGGGCGCCGAGCCGGTGCAGGCCCATGATCGCGAGCGAGGTGACCGACTTGCCGGAGCCGGACTCGCCGACGACGGAGAGCGTCTTGCCCTTCTCCAGCTTGAAGTTCAGCCCGTCGACGGACTTGACCAGGCCGTCGTCGGTCGGGAAGTGCACCTTCAGGTCGCGGACCTCGAGGAAGGCCGTCGGGGCCTTGGCGGTGGCGGCCGGCTCGCCCACGGCGGCGCCTGTCTTGGAGAGTTCGGTCATGAGAGCCTCACCCGCGGGTCGGCGGCGGCGTACAGCAGGTCCACCAGAAGATTTGCGATCACGACGAAGAACGCGGCGAGCATGGTCACGCCGAGGATCTTGGGCAGGTCGTTGTCGGTGATGCCCTGCACCGCGTACTGGCCGACTCCGTGCAGCGAGAACACGGTCTCCGTGATCAGCGCACCGCCGAGCAGCAGGCCGATGTCCATGCCGAAGACGGTGATGATCGGGGTGAGCGCGGCCCGCAGCCCGTGCCGGACCACGACTGTGCTCTCGCCCAGGCCCTTGGCCCGGGCGGTGCGGATGAAGTCCTCGTTCATCGTCTCCAGCATGCCCGAGCGGGTGAGCCGCGCGTAGATGGCGGAGTAGAGCAGTGCCAGGGAACACCACGCGGGGAAGAGCGTGTTGGCCCACTGGGCGGGGTTCTCGGTGAACGGGACGTAGGTGCGTCCGAAGATCGGCCACTGGTAGGTGAAGAGCAGGATCGCCAGGTTGCCCGTGAAGAACATGGGCAGGGAGACACCGGCGAGCGCGACACCCATGAAGGTGCGGTCGAAGATGGAACGCGGCTTGAGGGCGGAGATGACGCCGACCGTCACGCCGGAGAGCAGCCACAGGGCGGCCGCACCCGAGGCCAGTGAGAACGTCACCGGCATACGGGAGGTCAGCTCGGGCCAGACCGCCTCATGGGTCTTGAAGGAGTAGCCGAAGCACGGCGCGTCGCAGTGCACCGAGGTGGGGCCCAGGTCATAGGTGGCGCCGGCCACGATCCCCTTGATGAAGTGCCAGTACTGGACGTAAAGGGGCTGGTCCAGACCGAGGTTGTGCTTGACCGCGATGATGTCGGCCTTGGAGGGGCTCTTGCCGATGTACTGCTGCGCCAGCTGGTCAGCGGACTGACCGGCGAGCCGCGGCAGCAGGAAGAAGATGGCGAAGGTGACCGCGGAGACGACCAGCAGCAGGATCACTGCTGCGAACGTCCGGCGGAGGATGTACGAGATCACGGGGCCGGCGCCGATGCCCGCGGGCTGTAAAGCCCGCGGGCACCAATGCCTTCACCTGCCTTCCGGGGCTGCTACTTCGTGGTGCCGATGTTGAGGTAGTCGTACTGACCGCTCCAGGCCGCCGAGGAAACCAGGTTCGTGGCGTTCTGCGGGCGGGCCAACAGGACCTTGAAGTAGGTCAGCGGGACGATCACGGCGTCGTCCATGGTCTTCTTGTCGATCTGCGCGTACAGGGCGTTGCGCGCGGCGTCGTCCTGCGTCGCGATCGCCTTGGAGAGCAGGCCGTTGACTTCCTTGCTGTCGTACTGCGACAGGTTGGTGTTACCGGACTGGCTGATGGCCTCGCCGTTCAGGATCTGCTGCAGGAAGCCGTAGCCCGAGGGCCAGTCGGCACCCCACTGCATCATCATCAGACCGATGTTCTGCTTCTTCGTGACCTTCGGGACACCCGCGTAGTCGGTGAAGTACTTGCCCGACGGGTACTGCTTGAGGGTGGCCTTGATGCCGACCTTCTGCAGCGAGTTGATGATCGCCGTGGCGGCGTCGATCTCCTGCTGGCGGTCGGAGCGGGCCGAGATGTTCGTCGTGATCGACGTCTTGCCGCAGGCCTTCAGGTGCTCCTTGGCCTTGGCCACGTCGCCCTTGTTGTCCGCGGTCGCGTAGACGTCCGACTTCTCGTAGCCGGTGATGTCCGGCGGCAGGACGGTGGAGGCGATCTCACCGCGGATCGGGCCGCCCTCGGCGGTCTGCACCGAGGCCTTGTCGATCGCGTACTGCACGGCCTTGCGGCACTCGACGTTGTCGAACGGCGCGACCTTGGTGTTGATCGCCATGTAGACCAGGCGGCCACCGAAGGTGTTGTCCGTGTTGGCCCGCTTCTTCGGGTCGCTGAGGAGCTGCGCCTGGGTCGAGGCCTGGACACCCGTGCCGACGAGGTCGATCGCGTCGCCCGCGAGGACGTCCTTGTCGATCGTCTCCGGGTTGACCTTCATGTTGACGACGATCTTGTCCGGAAGCTGCGTGCGCAGCGAGTCCGTCTTCGCGTCCCAGTTCTCGTTGCGCACGAGGACGACCTGCTTGCCCTCGGAGTAGCTCTCGAACTTGTACGAGCCCGAGGACACGATGTTCTTGACGTAGTCGACGCCCTTGTCCTTGTCCTGAGGCACCGGAGCGGTCTCCGGGGCGGCGACCAGGTAGTCGAACTCCTGGAAGGCCTGCTTCAGGTGGAAGACGATGGTGGTGTCGTCCGGCGTCTCGATGGAGGACAGGCCCTTGGCGCTCTTGTCCTTGTAGGGGCCCTTGTACTTGTCGCCGCCCTTGAGGAGCTGCTGGAAGTAGTTGGGGCCGAGCGAGAGCACGTCACGCGCGAAGTTCGACCGCTCGACGGCGTACTTGACGTCCTTCGTGGTGATCGGCGTGCCGTCCTGGTACTTCAGACCCGAACGGATCTTGTACGTCCAGGTCTTGCCGCCGTCGCTCGGGGTGCCCTTGCCCTCGGCCAGGTCCGGGACGAGGGTGTTGCCCTCGGTGCCGGCGCCGGGCTTGAAGGTCATCAGCGGGCGGGCCCACAGCCGGCTGAGGTTGTACATGTACGCGTAGTACGTGTTGCCCGGGTCGAAGGAGTCCGGGACGTCGGACATCTCGTAGGTGAGGGTGCCGCCCTTCTTGCTGGAGGCGTTGACGACCCCCTTGGTCGCGGCGTCGGCCCCAGCCGATTTGGTGCCGTTGTCGTTCTTGTTGTCATCGGCCTTGCTGCAACCTGCGACAAGCAGGCTGACAGAGCCGATGGCCGCAACCGCGGCCAGCGCTGACCTTCGCATGATGGGCGGGTTCCCCTCCATTGTTCGGAAACTTGTTGGGCTCTCGGCAGCTGTAGTCAGCGGCTGCGCGGGTCGAGAGCGTCGCGGAGACCGTCGCCGAGCAGGTTGAACGCCAGGACGGTCACGAAGATGGCGAGCCCGGGCACGATCATGTACTGAGGGTCGACCTCGTAGAACGTGACCGCTTCCCGGAGCATGCCGCCCCAGGAGGCCTGCGGGGGCTGGATGCCGACGCCGAGGAAGCTGAGGGAGGCCTCGAAGAGGATGTTGGTCGGGATCAGGAGCGTCGAGTAGACGATGATCGGACCGACCAGGTTGGGCATCAGTTCCCGGAACAGGATGTACGGGCCCCGGGCGCCCATGCCCCGGGAGGCGTCCACGAACTCGCGCTCGCGCAGGGCGAGCGTCTGGCCGCGGACGATCCGGCCCAGGTAGGGCCAGTTGAAGAAGCCGATGATGAAGATCAGCACGCTGAGGTGCAGCGGCAGCCCGGTGAGGCCGAACGCGCCGCCCTGCAGGGTGGCGGAGATGGCGATCGCGAACAGCAGCAGCGGGAAGGCGAGGAAGGTGTCCATCAGACGGCTGATGATCGTGTCGACGCGCCCGCCGTAGTAGCCGGCCACGACGCCCATGATCGCCCCGATGACGTTGGACAGGATCGTCGCGCCGAACGCGACGACCAGCGACACCCAGGATCCCTCGAGGATGCGGGTGGCGATGTCACGGCCGAACTTCGGGTCCACGCCCAGCGGGTGGTCCGCGCTCATGCCGCCCCAGGCGCCGTTGGGCAGCGAGGTGTTGGGGTCGATCAGATCCTGGTTGAACGCGTTCGGGTCGAGCCCGAACACGGCCTGGATGGGACGCGAGAGGATCGCGAGCAGGATCAGCAGGAGCACGATGACGCCACCGGTGACCGCGACCTTGTCCTTCTTGAACCGGGTCCAGGCGATCTGTCCGAGGGAACGGCCCTCGATCCGCCCCTTGCCGGCACCAGCGAGCACAGCCTCCGGCTGCGTCTCGGCTGCCGCCCCGGTGGTCTCGATCGGTGCGGTCACAGTGACCTGACCCCTCTCGCCGGTGGTGACCGGCCTTTTCCCCGCCGCTGTGGACGGCTTTGGTTCGATTGCCTGCTGCGCGATGGCGGCAGACGGATGCGGCACGACTGTCCGGCGGATCCCCCGAATGGTTCGATCACAGGATCGAAGGCCCTGCATCCGCGAGGCGAGTCTTCAACGGGCCGGCGATCACTCGCCAGGGCTGACCGTGAATGGATGCGCAAACGTGATGCGGGTTGGGGGTTTCCGTTATCCGGACACAGGGTAGCGCCTCTCGAACGTGCTCCGCTCCACCCAACTGGCCGGATCACGGCACGACTTGGCCCCCCTGCGGAGATCACAAACCAGACGAACAGCGCTTTCTCGTCCGGTACCCGCGGACCGGATACGCCCTGCTCAGAGCCTTGCGGACGGCCTTTCCCGCACCGGGGGCACGACCCGCTCGGCGGGAGCTCCGGCACCGGTGAACGGACGTTCCGGCACGGCGCACCCCGGCCCGTCCCGGCGCGACGCAGCGGTCCTCACCAGCGTCTCGACACGGAAGTCCGGTCGCCCCGGCAACCGGACTTCCCGGCGCTTCGGGAGAGGGTCCCGGCGGGGCGTGGCGGCCACGGGCGGGGACCCGGCGCCGGTGTCCCGCCGACGCCCGGCGCCCTGACCGCTCGGCGCGGTCAGCATGGCGCGATACATCCACTCGGTCCAGGAAAGCGCCCGTGTCAGGGGCGGCGCCGGCGACCGGGATCGGGTGCGCGTTTCCGTCCGAACCGCTGGATGACGAACGCGCTCAGTAGGCCCACTGGTCGGGGCGGGGGTACCCGGCCGCCGGGGGTGCTTGGCTCTCGCGGTCGTAGAACGGGCGGGAGTTGGCGCGCAGCCACATCGCGACCGGGTCGTACTCGTCGGACATCGCGACCGTCGACACCGGCAGCCCGTCGGGGACGGCGCCGATGGACTGCTGCATCATCATCCGCACCGAGTCGACGGCCGGCGGCGAGGTGTCGTACACGTCGAGGCCGATGGCGAGGTACGGCGCCCCGAACGCGGGCTGCACCCAGGCGCGCCGCAACGAGCGCAGGGCCGGGGTGCGTTGGGCGTTCTGCGTGAGCAGCGCGTAGAACTTCGCTGCCTCGACGGCGGGTTCGGACAGGGAGAGCGGGCCCGCGGGCTGGCGGTCCAGGCCGGTGGCGATGCGGCGCAGGTCCAGCCAGGGGATGCCGACGCCGCCGCCCGGGGCGTGCGGGTTCAGCCAGAGGCCGTAGTGGTCGGGGTAGAGGGTGCGGGCCACGTCGAGACCGTCCACGACCTCGTACGAACGGTTCCAGCCGCTGGCCGACAGCTCCTGGGCGGAGGTCACGCAGGGCGCGTAGCCGTGCCCGTCGACCTCCATGTGGCCGTACTGGGCGTCGGGGGAGCCGGCCTGGCCGTGCCACAGCAGCATCCAGACCTGGCCGGAGGACGGGGTCGCCAGGGCGCGCAGCAGCGCCTCGTAGGCGTCGTAACGCCCGGGCGTCACCTGGCGCAGCGTCTGCTCGACCTGTCCGGCCGTGGTGCCGCTGGCGCTCACTTGTACCGCCCCTCCATACAACCGACGTTTCGACCGAGCCGTGGGTCCGGGTCCTGTCGTCACCTTCCCGCCGTCCGCCCGGCGGGCAGGCGGAAAGTGACGGCAGGGCTAGCTTAAGCCGCCGTCCGGCGGCCGGGGACTCGCCGTGCGCCGCCGACCGCGGATCGTGTGCGCTTCCCGCGTCCCCGGCCGGACTCAGTGGGCGTGCTGGTAGAAGGGGCGGACGTTCTCCCTCATCCAGTCCGCCACGGGATCCTGGGCCACGTCCAGGAGGACCAGGTTGACCGGCCACTTGGCCGGGTTCCCCGCCAGGGCGCGGCCCAGGGCGTCCAGGGGGCCGGCCTGCGGGTCGCCGTCCCACTGGGACAGTTCGACGCCTATGAACATGACCGGCTCGTCCGTCTCGACGACGGCCAGGCAGCGGCGGGCGGTGCTGACCACGCCGGTCGCGGCGAACTCGGCGCCGGCGGCGGCGAGGAAGTCCACCGGGTCGTCCTGCCAGTCCGGTTCGAAGAGGCGGACGCGGCCGCCGCCCGACGGGCCGTCCAGCGGGGTGTGCCCCGCCCGGCACAGTTCGGCCACGGCGGCCGGCGGCAGCGGGACGCCGACCACGCCGTCCGGGTTGAGCGCGATGCCGGCCTGCGGGGGCAGTCCGCGCGCGAACTCGAGGGCGGGCGCGACGGTGTACGCCATGTGCGGGCCCACGACCTGGCGGAACTGCTCCTCGGAGCTGAAGACCGGCACGTACGCCTGGCCGTCGATGTCCAGCGTGGGCAGGTCGAGCGGGCCGCTGCGCGGGCCGCCGCCGTTGGGCAGGGGCACCCAGAGGAAGCTGCGGCCGAGCACCTCGACGATCCGGCCGCCGGCGGACGGTACGCCGAGGGAGGCGGACAGCACCTCCTCCAGCTCGTTGCCGGGCCATCCGCCGTGCGGATGGGAGTGCGCCTGTGCCGGAAGGTCTGCGGAGAAGTCCGCCGGGAAGTCCATCTGCTACCGCCTGCTGTGAACCACTGCTGTGGCCGAAAGGCTATCGGGTACGCGCCCGAACCTCACGAAAACTCCCAGGCCCGCCCCTACCCGGCGAGTACCGTCACCGTCCCGGTGGCCGGCACGGCACGCACGGCGCCGGTACGGGTCCGGTGCGCCGGGCGGTCGCGCGGGGGCAAGCCGGAACACGCCCGGCGGGCGCGGACAGCGGGGCGGTGCGCGCACCACGCCGCGGCGTCGGCGGGCGGGCCCCCAGGCCCGGCGGGCGGACAGCGGGGGCAAGCCGGAACACACCCGGCGGGCGGGCAGCGGGGCGGTGCGTGCACCACGCCGCAGCATCGGCGGACGAGCCCCGGGCTCGGCGGGCGCGGACAGCGGCGCGGTACGTGCACACGCCGCGGCGTCCGCGGGCGGCCCCTGCCCGGTGGCCGGCGCCGTGGGCCGGGTCGGTGGCCGGCGTGCGGTGCCGTTCGCGGCTTTCGTGCTCCGGGCGGCGCGGCGGGCCGCCCTCAGGGGCCGAACTCGATGTGGTGCAGGTGTGTCGCCGCGGTGCGGTCCAGGAGGGTCGCCGAGCCGCAGCCGCTGGGGAGGGTGTCTCGTTCGAGGGTGCGGAGCAGGTCGGTCGTGGTGCGGCGGTGGCGGCGGAAGGCGTGGCGGGAGACGGCGCGGCCCCGGGCGAGCTGGCCGGTCAGGGCGATGGCGGGGGTGACGTCCAGCAGGACCAGGTGCAGGGTGGCGCCGCGGCGGCGGGCGGCGCGGGCGAGCCAGGCGCGTACCCAGCGCTGGGTGCCGCAGTCGTGGACCACGAGCGCCGCCCCGCAGCGCAGCGCGCGCCGGAGCGTCGCGAAGTGGGCGAGGCGGACCAGGGGGCGGTACAGCGCGTAGGGGAGGTGCGCGGCCAGGCGGGCGTCCCAGCGGTCGCGGGTGTCCTGGGAGTCGACGCGGACGCCGTGCACCGCGCGCCGCATCAGCGTGGACTTGCCGCTGCCGGGCAGGCCCGTGACCACGACGAGGTCGCGCGGGCCGAAGCGCAGCGTCCGCGGGCCACGGCCGGACCGGTCCCGCAGGTCGCGGACCAGGGGCGCGGAGGCCTCGGCCATCGCGTGCGCCGGCGTCGCGGTCACGGCTGTCGTGGACAAGGCCGTCACGGATAAGGCCGTCCTGCGCGTCGTCATCATTCCTCCCAGCGAACGTAAAGAGAAGGTAATGTGCGAGCGCCGCGTTTCCGTGCACGTACTGCCACAGGTCGGTCACGGATGCCGACCTGCCGCGAAGCGGGCCGGGCGTGCAATGATGTGCGCGCAACTGCATATCGGCCGCTTGAATCCGCGCGGGAGAGTCCCCAGCCGTCTCGCTGGGGCGCCGAAGGAGCAAGTACCTCCCTTGAATCTCTCAGGCACCGTTACCGCGCGGGCGAGGCACATCTGAAAAGCGGGCCGCTGGCGCAGTGGCTCCACCCAAGGTGCAAGCCGTGGTCCGTCCGTCCGACGGCGGTCATGGCGAACCTCTCAGGTTCCGATGACAGATGGGGAGGACACGATCCGTCCTCGCCTGTCATGCCTGGGAGACCGTCCGATGAGCAGTACCGAACCCGACCGACCCCGCCGCACCGCGCTCGACGCGCTGCACCGCTCGCTCGGCGCGACGATGACCGACTTCGCCGGCTGGGACATGCCGCTGCGCTACGGCTCGGAGCGCGACGAGCACATCGCCGTGCGGACGAAGGCCGGCCTCTTCGACCTGTCCCACATGGGCGAGATCACCGTCACCGGCCCGCAGGCCGTCGCGCTGCTGAACCACGCCCTGGTCGGCAATATCGCCACGGTCGGTCTCGGCCGGGCCCGCTACACCATGATCTGCCAGGCCGACGGCGGCATCCTGGACGACCTGATCGTCTACCGGCTCGGCGAGACCGAGTACATGGTCGTCGCCAACGCCTCCAACGCCCAGGTGGTGCTCGACGCGCTCACCGAGCGGGCGGCCGGCTTCGACGCCGAGGTCCGCGACGACCGGGACAACTACGCGCTGCTGGCCGTGCAGGGCCCCGAGTCCGCCGGCATCCTGAAGTCCCTCACCGACGCCGACCTGGACGGCCTGAAGTACTACGCCGGCCTCCCCGGCACGGTCGCCGGCGTCCCCGCCCTGATCGCGCGCACCGGCTACACCGGCGAGGACGGCTTCGAGCTGTTCGTGGCCCCGGGCGACGCGGAGAAGCTGTGGCAGGCGCTGACCGAGGCCGGCGCGGACGCGGGTCTCGTCCCCTGCGGTCTGTCCTGCCGGGACACGCTGCGCCTGGAGGCGGGCATGCCGCTGTACGGGCATGAGCTGTCGACCTCGCTGACCCCCTTCGACGCGGGCCTCGGCCGGGTGGTCAAGTTCGAGAAGGAGGGCGACTTCGTGGGCCGCGAGGCCCTGCTGGCCGCCGCCGAGCGCGCCGCCGCCGAACCGCCCCGGGTGCTCGTCGGCCTGGTCGCCGAGGGCCGCCGCGTCCCGCGCGCCGGGTACGCGGTCGTCGCTGGCGGCGAGGTGATCGGCGAGGTCACCTCCGGCGCCCCCTCCCCCACCCTGGGCAAGCCGATCGCCATGGCGTACGTCGACGCCGCGCACGCCGCTCCCGGCACGGCCGGTGTCGGTGTGGACATCCGGGGCAACCACGAGCCGTACGAGGTCGTGGCGCTGCCCTTCTACAAGCGGCAGAAGTGACAAAGCGGCGCGCGTGACACCGTCGTAGCCGTCACGGGGGCGACGTGAGGCACGTCACCCCTGGCCGCGCGCGCCTTTCGCCCTCCCCATTCATCACCATTGACCCGCGTACAGGAGAATTCTGGCCATGAACAACCCTCAGAATCTGCGCTACAGCAAGGAGCACGAGTGGCTGTCGCCCGTCGAGGACGGCGTGGCGACGATCGGCATCACGGAGTTCGCGGCCAACGCGCTCGGCGATGTCGTCTACGCCCAGCTCCCGGAGGTCGGCGACACGGTGGCCGCGGGCGAGACCTGCGGCGAGCTGGAGTCGACGAAGTCGGTGTCCGACCTGTACTCCCCCGTCAGCGGTGAGGTCACCGAGATCAACGAGGACGTGGTGAGCGACCCGTCGCTGGTGAACTCCGCGCCCTTCGAGGGCGGCTGGCTGTTCAAGGTGCGCCTGGCCGAGGAGCCCGCCGACCTGCTCACTGCCGACGAGTACGCCGCCGAGACGGCCGGCTGAGAATCGGACACACGCACATGACTGTTCTCAACACTCCCCTGCACGAGCTCGACCCGGACGTGGCCGCCGCGGTCGACGCCGAGCTGCACCGCCAGCAGTCCACGCTGGAGATGATCGCCTCCGAGAACTTCGCCCCGGTGGCGGTCATGGAGGCGCAGGGCTCGGTCCTCACCAACAAGTACGCCGAGGGCTACCCCGGCCGCCGCTACTACGGCGGCTGCGAGCACGTCGACGTGGTCGAGCAGATCGCCATCGACCGCATCAAGGAGCTGTTCGGCGCCGAGCACGCCAACGTGCAGCCGCACTCCGGCGCGCAGGCGAACGCGGCCGCGATGTTCGCGCTGCTCAAGCCCGGCGACACGATCATGGGTCTGAACCTCGCCCACGGCGGGCACCTGACCCACGGCATGAAGATCAACTTCTCCGGCAAGCTCTACGACGTCGTCGCCTACCACGTGGGCGAGGACGGCCGCGTCGACATGGCCGAGGTGGAGCGCCTGGCGAAGGAGTCCAAGCCGAAGCTGATCGTGGCCGGCTGGTCCGCCTACCCGCGGCAGCTCGACTTCGCCGCGTTCCGCCGGATCGCGGACGAGGTCGGCGCGTACCTCATGGTCGACATGGCGCACTTCGCCGGCCTGGTGGCCGCGGGCCTGCACCCGAACCCGGTGCCGCACGCCCACGTGGTCACCACCACCACCCACAAGACGCTGGGCGGCCCGCGCGGCGGTGTCATCCTGTCCACCGCCGAGCTGGCCAAGAAGATCAACTCCGCGGTGTTCCCCGGTCAGCAGGGCGGCCCGCTGGAGCACGTAATCGCCGCCAAGGCGGTGTCCTTCAAGGTCGCCGCGAGCGAGGAGTTCCGCGAGCGCCAGCGTCGTACCCTGGACGGCGCCCGCATCCTGGCCGAGCGCCTGGTCCAAGGCGACGTCCGGGCGGTCGGCGTGGACGTCCTGTCCGGCGGCACGGACGTGCACCTGGTCCTGGTGGACCTGCGCGACTCCGAGCTGGACGGCCAGCAGGCCGAGGACCGCCTGCACGAGCTCGGGATCACCGTCAACCGCAACGCGATCCCGAACGACCCGCGCCCGCCGATGGTCACCTCGGGCCTCAGGATCGGCACGCCGGCCCTGGCCACCCGCGGTTTCACGACCGAGGACTTCACCGAGGTCGCGGACGTGATCGCCGAGGCGCTGAAGCCGTCCTACGACGCCGAGGCCCTCAAGGCCAGGGTGCGCGCCCTGGCCGACAAGCACCCGCTGTACCCGGGTCTGAACAAGTAAGTCCCGTTCCGAGGAGTGCCGCGTGCGGGCCGGAGAACCCGGCCCGTGCGCGGCGCCCCGCCCCTCGCACCCCCAGCACCACCCCGTCTTGAGGAGTCACCGTGGCCATCTCGGTCTTCGACCTGTTCTCGATCGGCATAGGCCCGTCGAGCTCCCACACGGTCGGCCCGATGCGGGCGGCCCGCATGTTCGCCCGCCGGCTGCGCAACGAGGACCTGCTGGAGCGGGCCGCGTCGGTCCGCGCCGAGCTGTACGGCTCCCTCGGGGCGACGGGCCACGGCCACGGCACGCCGAAGGCGGTGCTGCTCGGCCTCGAGGGCGCCTCGCCGCGCACGGTGGACGTGGAGACGGCCGACGAGCGGGTCGAGACGATCCGGACCTCCGGCCGGCTGAGCCTGCTCGGCAAGCACGAGATCGCGTTCTCCTACGACGACGACATGGTCCTGCACCGCCGCAAGGCGCTCCCCTACCACGCCAACGGCATGACCCTGTGGGCGTACGACGCCTCCGGCGCCGAGCTGCTGGCCAAGACGTACTACTCGGTCGGCGGCGGCTTCGTCGTGGACGAGGAGGCGGTGGGCGCGGACCGCATCAAGCTGGACGACACGGTGCTGAAGTACCCCTTCCGCTCGGGCGACGAGCTGCTGCGCCTGACGAAGGAGACGGGCCTGTCGATCTCCTCGCTGATGCTGGAGAACGAGCGGGCCTGGCGCACCGAGGAGGAGATCCGCGAGGGCCTGCTGGAGATCTGGCGGGTGATGCAGGCGTGCGTGGGACGCGGCCTGTCCCGCGAGGGCATCCTGCCGGGCGGTCTGAAGGTGCGCCGCCGCGCCGCCGTCACCGCCCGCCAGCTCCGCGCCGAGGGCGACGCGACGGCCCGCGCGATGGAGTGGATCACCCTCTACGCAATGGCGGTGAACGAGGAGAACGCGGCCGGCGGCCGGGTGGTCACCGCCCCGACCAACGGCGCGGCCGGCATCATCCCGGCGGTCCTGCACTACTACATCAACTTCATCCCCGGCGCGGACGAGGACGGCGTGGTCCGCTTCCTGCTCGCCGCCGGCGCGATCGGCATGCTCTTCAAGGAGAACGCCTCCATCTCCGGCGCCGAGGTCGGCTGCCAGGGCGAGGTCGGCTCCGCCTGCTCGATGGCGGCGGGCGCCCTCGCCGAGGTCCTGGGCGGCACCCCCGAGCAGGTCGAGAACGCCGCCGAGATCGGCATGGAGCACAACCTCGGCCTCACCTGCGACCCGGTGGGCGGTCTGGTCCAGATCCCCTGCATCGAACGCAACGGCATGGCCGCGGTCAAGGCCGTCACCGCCGCCCGTATGGCCATGCGCGGCGACGGCTCCCACAAGGTCTCCCTCGACAAGGTCATCAAGACCATGAAGGAGACCGGCGCGGACATGTCGGTGAAGTACAAGGAGACGGCCCGGGGCGGGCTCGCGGTGAACATCATCGAGTGCTGAGGGAGCGGGCACTGACCAGCGCGTTTGCTTCTTTCAGTGCTGTCGGTGCCTTCCCTGCTTACGCGATGGAAAGCCCCTCAGTCCCTGGGGTCCCGGCTGCCGGACATCGTCCAACTCGCCCGACACATCGAGCTGGAGCGGCTTCGTGACGTCGGCTTCAGCGCGATCTTCGTCGGCTGCGAGTCCGGCTCCGACCGCATGCTCAAGCTCATGACCAAGAACGCGACGGTGCAGGACACGATCGACGGCTGCCGGCTCCTCTCCGCGGCCGGGATCATCCAGCTGACCAGTTGGATCCACGATCTCCCCGAAGAGACCGAGGAGGACCGCTGCCCCAGGTCCCTGTCGAGGGCGATCACGGTTGATGATACCTACGCTGAAGAGTCGCCTCTGGCAACGGCTCCCGGCTCCCCACGCGCGATGTCACAGACAGCCCATACACTCCGAACCCGTCGGAGACAACAGATCCGGCGGGAGCCGAACAAGGTGCCATGCAAGGGAGCGGCCGATGGGGCAGGCACGCTATGACCAGCGGGTGCGGGCCTTCGTCGAAGTCCGCGGTGGTCAGCAGGACTGGGAGGAGGCCAAGGAGCGGTTTCTTCAGCAAGGCTGGCCCATCCGCGGCGAACACCCCTCTGGTCAAGGACCGCTGGGGAATGCCGTTGACCCGTCTCCCGACTCCCGGGTCTACGAGATCGAAGTGCGCCTCTTCGGTATCGCCAAGGGATGTGACCGAGGTGCGGCCGATCGAATCCGCAAGGTGGCGCAGGCCGCAGGGCTGGAAGCCTACGTCTTACGTGCCGAACGCCTGCATCGGGACCGGGAGACACGCTCCCGTTGGCGCATCATCGACGCTCAGGCCAGACGACGCGCCCTCGACTCGCCTTGGCGCCGGTACGTCGCCAACTGGGCCATGGCTCGCGGCGCCTACGACGTCGGTGGCCTCATAACCGGCCCCGCACGACAAGCCCTGCGCTTGGCACGTACCGGAAACCCGACGGCCGGTTCAAGAGTCGCCGTCCGTCCCTTGGACGGCATGTGGAAGGACCCGGTGCGCCGCTGGCCGGAGGAGGAAGGCAACCGCCGGGCCCTTCATGCCGTCGTGTGGGCTTTTATGCCGGCTGTGGCCCTCGCCTTGGCAGCCCATGCAGTACCGGCAAGTCTGTGGTTCTGGGCCCTGGTCGCGCTTACCGGCGCTGTGAGAGCAGCACACGCCGGTTGGCGGCTCTTCCCCGACGGCAAGGCAATGGGCGCGGTACTGGTCCTCCTGGCGTCCGGCTTCTTGACGGCTGCCGGGCGCGGACTTCTCGGCAGCGAAGCCTGGACGCCCTCCACGATGTCCTACACCGTGCTCGTTCTCGGGGTGGTCGCGGGACTTTGGCTCCTGGTACGGCAGTGGACGTGGGGTGAATGGGTCGGATGGGCTGTCCCCCTCGTCACCACGCTGCTGATCTCGAGTTTCGTGGCAGCGGGATCGGTGCTCCACGCCCTGTACGCCGACGGGCTGGACCTGAGCGTCGACGATCTCGACGTCCCGCCACTCTGGCAGTTCATCGCCTCGCTGAAGCTCGTATCGATGCTGGCCTACGTGTTGATCGTCCCTGCCTGGTGGGGCATCGCCCGGCACCGCCACCACTTCTACGCAGCGCCCGGCGAGCGCACGAACGTCGTTCTGAATGCCCTCATCTTCGTTGCCCTTTTGGCCGCCACGGCCGGAATAGCCCTGGACTCGACCAGCCAGGCTGTCGAACGCACCAAGGCCGCTGCCGAACGCGGCACGAAATCGCCGGCGTACTTCGGCGTCGAACCTTCCTGGACGTGCGTACGGACGACCGCCGAGCTCGGGAACATCCCTGGTGAGGGCCCCGCGCTGAACCCGGATCGTCCCTACCTGCTCATCAACGTCGCAGGCAGCACTATCGTGCTGTGGGACCCGATCGCGCACGAACCGGTAAAACTTCCCGCCAACAAGGCGTGGCTGGAGCCGACCAAGAGCGGCAAGGCTACTTGCGCGTGACCCGACACTCATGAATGTCCTCAAAATCTCCGGTCCAGGCCGACGCTCGACCTCCGACGGACGCGCCTCATGATCCTGGCCTCCTCCGGGCGGGCTCTCGTGTTACCAGAGAGGTCCGGCACGCCCAAATCGCTCTTTCTGTGGATTCTGTTCCTGTCAACGCCTCAGCTACGGCAGGAATTCAACGGATGCAGCACTCCACTGGCCCCCTCGAGACCGCCTTCCTGACCCTCCCGAAGGCCGCCGACCATCTCGGCCTCTCCCCCAACGCCCTTTACGTCTGGCGCCATCGCCGTCAGGGCCCTCCCAGCTTTCGCATGGGACGTCGCGTGATGTACCGCGTCTCCGCCCTTGACGCGTGGGTACGAGCCCAGGAGCAGGCCGACTCCCGGTCGAACCCCGCCCTCAACCCCCTTGCGTGCAAGCCTCAACGCCGCGCCAGGTCCCTCTGGTAGCACCAGCGCCCTTTCGAAAAGACCAGGAAAAGACCGTCCGCGGCCTGGATAAGCCCCGGCCGCTACGAGCGTTGCCACCAACCGACCCACAACACACCACAGCACGGAGAACCACCGAATGGCCGGTGTGGTCTTCGCCGTGGCCAGCCACTGCTTCGCGTCCTCGCTGGTGTCGAACGAACGGTCGTCGACCCGCGGGACGGTGAGATATCGCTCGCCGACTACATCATCGACCACTGGTGGCCCAGCCGCACCGACGAGCCCTCGACCCAGGGCCCGATGGCCAGCCGCATCCGGAACCACATCATCCCGCTCCTCGGGGACCTTCCCCTTCGTGAGATAGACGCCTCGGGGCTGCGGTCCTTCACGGCCTCGCTGCTGACCCTTGTCGAGAGCTCGACGGCCGAGGTGATCTAGCGGCATCTCTCGGCGATCCCCGGCAACGCGGTCGACGACCAGCGGCTGCTGCGAAACCCGACCAAGGCGCACCGAAGCATCAAGCCTCCGCGGGCCTTGGACAAGAAGGCCAAGGCGTGGACCCGCCCGATCGTCGACGCTGTTCGGCTTCACCTCCAGGACCGTTACCGGCTGGCAGTCGACCTCGGTCTCGGGCTCGGGCTACGCCAAGGAGAGGCCTTCGGTCTGGGCGAGCACTGCCGGCGCTACCCGCCCACCCCGTGCACGTTGCCGTGGCGTGCTCCGGAGCCCCCGGCCAACGCCTTGGAGGCCCGGCAGCGCAAGCCCGTAACCGTGCGGCTGGTGCTGACGACCTCGCACGGCAACCGGATCTACTACCGGACCTGGAACGACCGGAGCTGGAGGGTCAAGCTTTACTCCGCGCGCCGCGAGGACATGTTCCAAGTCCTGCGCCACACCTACGCCAGCGTGCAGCTCGAGGCGGGCGAGTCCCTCGTGAGCGTCTCCTCATGGCTGGGGCACTCCTCGTCCACCACCACGCTCACCCACTATGCTCACTTCATGCCGGGAGCCGGTCAGCGAGGCCTCGCGATCATGGACACCTGGCTGGAGCGGGACCGGTCGCGGATTGTCCCTGAGAAGTCCCTGAACATCATCGAGTGCTGACGAGGTCCGGCCCGTGCCGTCGTGCGGCCGCTACCTTCTGGCGATCAGCCAGACGGCCAGCGCGATCACCGCGAGCGCTGCGAGCGAGGCGGCGACGATCTTGCCGGTGCTGTACGGGCGCTCGCCGACCACCTCGCCGGTGCGGGCGTTCACCGTGACCTGCCAGGTCCGCCCGGCGTGCAGGTAGGTCAGGAACCACACCGGCAGCAGCATCAGTTTGAAGGTGACGTCGGAGTAGTGGGTGTCGACCGACTCGACCCGCTGCTCGTCGCCGCCGATGTCGCTGCGGCAGTCGCCCTCGATGACCTCGGCCATCCGCTGCTTGGCCGTCTCCAGGCCGGACTCGGGCTCGATGTCGTAGCGCACCGTCTGGAAGCCCGCCAGGTACTCCTCCTGGTAGGGCCGGGCCTCCTCCAGCGGCCAGGGCGTGAGCTTGTCGAGCTGCTTGGCGCTGACATGGCCGGTGCCGGGCACCAGGACGTCGTCGAAGTCCCGCGACACCGTTCCGGAGGCCGGGTACCAGCGGGTGTGCCGCACCTGCTCGGTCACGGTGCGGGTCTCGCCGTTCTCCGTGACGGTGCGCGTCACGGTCTCGTAGTAGTACTCGCCGCGCCGGCCCCGGTAGTCGGAGACGGTGGCCGCGTCGTACGTCCAGTGCGGCAGGTAGCTGCCCTTGAAGGACTCCGCCTCGGTGACCTTCTTCAGGTCCTTGGGGGCGAACCAGCGCGAGGACGTCCAGGTGCGCAGCGCCTCCCGAGCCCCGTCGCGGTCGAGGCCGAAGGGCACGACGGCCTCGGGGACGACCCGCTCGGTGGCGCCCGCGTCGGCCACCAGGGGCGTGGCGCAGAACTGGCAGCGCACGGAGAGCGTGTCGCTCTCGGTGCGGGCCCCGCAGCCGGGGCAGACGAAGGTGTTCACGGAGCCGGGTCCGGCCAGGGGCTTGGCGGGCAGGGCCGCCAGCTCCTGGATGGGGTGCTCCCGGACCGCGCGCGGGACGGGCACGATGGCCTGCTGGTGCCCGCAGTAGGGGCAGCGCAGCGCGTCGGTGCCCGGGGCGTACTCCACGGTGGCGCCGCAGGCCTGGCACGGGTACGAGCGGGCGGAGGCGGCGGTGGCCTGGTCCTCGGTCATGGTCGTCGTCCCCGTCCGCTCAGGCCTGGGGCGGCAGCGGCGGCGGGACGCTGCCGAAGAGGCGTTCGACCTCAGGGACCTGTTCGGCGGGGAGCCAGCCGGACATGCCGTTCTGCCAGACCAGGGTGGTCCGGGTGAGGGTGCCGGCGCTGATCAGGCCGGTCAGCGCGGCGGTGTCGTAGGGGCCCTGCTGGGCGCCGCCGACGCCGACGAACCACTGCTGCTGGGGCAGCGGCGGCGGGGCGGCCGGGGCCGAGGCGGGGGCCGGGGCGGCGGCGGCCTGCTGCGGGGTGAGTCCCTCCGCCATGCGCCGGCCCAGGGCCATGCCGACGCCCAGTCCGACGCCCTCGCCGGCGGCGCCGGGGTTGCGTGCGGCGTCGCCGATCGCGTCGGCCGCCTGGAGCTGGGTGTACTGGTCGAGGTTGCCCACGATCCCCATCCGGGAGCGGGCGTCGACGGCGGCCTCGACCTCGGGCGGCAGCGAGATGTTCTCGATGATGAACTTGGGCACGGCGATGCCGACCGGGGCCAGTTCCTCGGTGAGGGCGGCCGCCAGCTTGGTGCCGAGGCCGTCCTGACGGGTGGCCAGGTCCAGCATCGGCACCCCGGCCGTGGCCAGGACGGTCGCCAGCCGCCCGACGACGAGCTGCCGCAGGTACTCCTGCACCTCCTCGGTGCGGAACTGCGGGTCGGTGCCCGCCAGTTCGCGCAGCAGCGCGGCGGCGTCCACGACCCGGGCGGCGAAGGCGCCGAAGGCCCGCAGCCGGACCATGCCGAACTCGGGGTCGCGGACGATGACGGGGTTCTGGGTGCCCCACTTGAGGTCGGTGAACTGGCGGGTGGTGACGAAGTAGACCTCGGCCTTGAAGGGCGAGTGGAAGCCGTACTTCCAGCCCTTCAGGGTGGAGAGCACCGGCAGGTTCTCCGTCTCCAGGGTGTAGGTGCCGGGCGTGAAGACGTCGGCGATCTGCCCCTCGTTGACGAAGACCGCCGTCTGCGACTCGCGGACGACGAGCTTCGCGCCCATCTTGATCTCGTTCTCGTAGCGCGGGAAGCGCCAGACGATGGTGTCGCGGCTGTCGTCGGTCCACTCGATGATGTCGATGAACTCACCGCGTATACGGTCCATCAGTCCCACGGCCCGCCCCCGTTTCCTCTGCTTTCGGCTCACTTCGCGTCCGCACGATAGCAATCGGCGCCCGCCCGGGGATCCGGCACCTGATCGAACCTGTTCCCCCGGGGGCTACCGAACGGTAACCGCCCTTCCCTACGCTTCCGCTCAACTCAACTACGAGCAAAGGGAGTTGGCCATGGGCGGGACAAGAAGACTGGCGGCCTTACTGGGTGCGGTCGCGCTCCTGACGGCGGTCCCGGGCAACGCCCGCGCGGCGGAGCCGACGTTCGCCGGGACGACGGCGATCGGTACGCACAACGCGTACGAGAAGGCCAAGTACACCTACTTCGCGCAGGCCCTGGACTCCGGGGCCTCGCTGCTCGAGATCGACGTCTACACCGATCCGCTGACCCGGCGCTGGCGGGTCAGCCACAGCAATCCGCTAGGCAACGACAACAACTGCGAGGCCGCGAAGGCCCCCGGCGAGCTGTACGGCAAGAGCCGCGACCAGGACCTCGGGAGCTGCCTGGACAACATCGCCGCCTGGCACCAGCTCCACCCCGACCACCGGCCCATCGTCTTCAAGATGGAGATGAAGAACGGCTTCAACAACACCCTCGGACTCGGGCCCGCCGCGTTCGACACCCTGGTGCGGCAGAAGCTCGGCGACCTGGTCTACAAGCCGTCCGACCTGCTGGGCGGGAAGCACGCGTCGCTGGACGCGGCCGCCAGGGCCGACGCCTGGCCGTCCCGAGACGCCCTGACCGGCAAGGTCCTCTTCGAGCTGATCCCCGGCACGGTGGAACAGGCCAACCCCTTCGACCACTACTGGACCGACCAGGAGTACGGCGACCACCTGCGCGACCTGTACGCGGCCGGGAACATCGCCTCCGCCCAGGCCTTCCCCGCCGTCCTCGGCGCCGCCGCCGGCGACCCGCGCGCGAGCCGCTACGACGCCTCGATCCGCCCCTGGTTCGTGTTCTTCGACGGCGACGCGGCGACCTACGCCACCAAGAACTACGACACGTCCTTCTACTCCCGGAACCACTACATCCTGATCACGACGGACGCGGCCCAGGTCGCCCCGGCGATCTCCTCGACCAACCCCACGGACGCGGAGGTGGCCGCTCGCCTGTCCCTCCTGGCCGGGCAGCACGCCAGCCTGATCACCTCGGACTGGTCGGCCAAGTCGGCCGCCGTACTGGGTTCGGTGGTCCCCCGGGGCTGATGTTCGAACACCCTGAAGGGATCGCCCGTACCAGTTGTGGGGCAGAACCCAACCAACGACTCCTCCCCCACAGCACCTTCAGGGAGTGTGCATGCTGCACGGCATCGATGTGAGCGCCTACCAGTCCTCCACCTACGGCACGAGCGGCCTCTCCTTCGTCTTCATCAAGGCGACGGAGGGCCGCTCGTACGTCAACTCCAAGCTCAGCGACCAGACCAAGCACGGCCGCGACGCCGGTCTCGTGGTCGGCTTCTACCACTTCCTGTGGCCGGGCAACATCACCGCGCAGGCGGAGTACTTCGTCTCCCACGCGCCCGAGAAGGCGGGCGACATCCTCGCCGTCGACTGGGAGACGACCGGCGAGGGCACGCACGCGACCAACGCGGAGAAGGACGCGTTCATCCGCAAGGTCAAATCCCTGCGCCCGCACAACCGGGTCGTGCTCTACACGAACCGGAACTTCTGGCTCAACATCGACACCACCTCCTACGCGGGCGACGGCCTGTGGATCGCCGACTACGTCACCGCCGGGCGGCCCCGGATCAAGGCGAAGTGGCTCTTCCACCAGTACACCGACGACCCGCTGGACAAGGACGTCGCGAACTTCGGCAGCACGACCGCGCTGAGGCAGTGGGCGGCCGTCTGATCCGGGACTACCCCCGGAACTGCGCCGGCCGCTCCGGGGACGCCTCGGCCAGGGCCTTGGCGACGGTGTCCGCGCCTGCCTGGAGGCCGTAGACCGGCGTGCCGGGCTGCTGGCGCCAGGAGTCGTCGATGCCGCCGCCGTCCACGGTGTCGAAGCCGAGCTGGTCGATGAGCGCCCGCACCTTCGCCTTGGCCGCCTCGTCGTCGCCCGCCACCGGGAGCGCCATGCGGTCGGGAGCGCCGGCCGGGCGGGGACGTTCGAGGAGGTCCTGGGCGAAGGTCCCGTTGAACGCCTTGATCACCCGGTGGCCGAGCTGCCGTTCGGTCCAGCGGCTCTCGGTGAGCCCCTCGTCCTCGATCCCCGCGATCCGGCCGTCCCGCTCACGCGGGTAGTAGTTGCCGGTGTCGATCACCGTCACGCCCTCGGCCGCCCCGTCGAGCAGCCCGGGCGGCAGGTTCGGGACGGCCTTGACCGGGACGGTGACCACGACGACCTCGGCGCCGCGCGCCGCCTCCTGTGCGGGTACGGGGGTCGCGCCGGTCTCCTCGGCCAGCGCGCCGAGCGTCTGCGGGCCACGGGAGTTCGCCACGGAGACGTCGTGCCCGAGGGCGGTGAGCCGCCGCGTGAGGTTGCCGCCGATGTTGCCCGCGCCGATGATGCCGATCTTCATGTCCTGCTCGCCTTGCCTTTCCGTGGTCGGTGTCCGGCACAGCTTCCGCAGGACAGATGAAACCCCCGGGCGGCGCCGGCTATTCCGACCCGGCGCCGGCCGAGCGCTCCGTGTCACCTGTTCGGCTTGATCACGTGTTCGGCTTGCTCACGCGCGCCCGCAGGGCGGCGATCACCCAGGCGAACTCCGTCTCGTGCGTCGGAGCGGACGTGCCCTTCAAGGTCGCCAGCAGCTCGCGGTAGCGGGCGAGCCTGGTGTTGTGGGACGCCTCCAGGCGTGCGAGGACGGCCGCGTGGTCGGCGTTGCCGAGGAGGTCGTCCAGTACCTCGTCGGCTTCGGGTGCCTCCGGCGCGAGGCCGCGTTCCAGGGCCTGCCCTGCCAGTTGGACGAGCCGCTTGACGAACCACATGGACGCCCCGGCGGGCGTCTCGTGGCCGCGGTCGGCTGCGTTGAACTCGGCCGCCCTGCGCATCTGGGTCCGGAACTCCGGGTCCCGCACCAGTTCGGCCAGCTCCACCCAGGCGTCGACCTGCTCGGGTGTCGGGTCCTCGGGCAGGTCCATCGCGGTGCGCCGCATACGTTCCCGGATCTCGGGATCGGCGGTGTCGAGGCCGTGGAACATCTCCTCCACGAACTCCTCCATGATCCGCCTGCGTTCGGCCGCAGACAGCCGGGCCAGTTTGTTCATCAGGGTCATCTCCTCCGCACTCGAGCCGCGCCGGGCCACGGTCGACAGCACCGCCCGGGTCACCCTCAGGGAGCGGATCTGCGCGTCCAGCGCGGCCACGTGGGCTGCCGCGACCTCCGCGACCGTCCGCTCCCCTGCGAGCACCCTGCGCACGTCGGCCAGGCCGAGGCCCAGCTCGCGCAGAGTGCGGATCAGCTCCAGGCGGGCGACGGAGGCCACGTCGTAGAGGCG
Source organism: Streptomyces sp. NPDC014889 (assembly GCF_043081205.1). Taxonomy (NCBI): domain Bacteria; kingdom Bacillati; phylum Actinomycetota; class Actinomycetes; order Kitasatosporales; family Streptomycetaceae; genus Streptomyces; species Streptomyces sp. NPDC014889. Next base: position 29,457 of record NZ_JBIBWH010000011.1, on the reverse strand, counting down.
GTAGCCGCCCGTGGAGCGGGCCACCGGGGGCAGGGCGCCCTCGTCCGACCAGTAGCGGATGGTGCGTACGGTCAGTCCGGTGACCCGGGCCAGCTCGCCGATGGTGAGCAGGCCGGTGCCGTCTTCGGTCATGTCGGCGAGTGTGTACCTTCCAGCGGCTGGAGACTCAAGGCGAGCGGTGGGGCGGGCGGGGCTCGGTGCCATGGCCGGTAGTGCGGGTTGCTCTCGCAGCCGTTCAGGATCTCCGTCTTCGTCGTCCTGTCCACGGGGCACGCGCCGACGATGTCGTTGCGCCACAGGGTGCCGCACGTCGTGCGCCAGACCGGGGCGGGTGTGACACGGCCGAGGTCGAGGCGGCGGTCGCGGCCGTGGTGGCGAGGACGGCGGAGAGGGACGGCAGAGCGGCGGTGGTCCGCCGCCTCGGACGAGTGGTGATCATGCACGGCACGATCCCGGTTCCGCGGCGGCGGACAGCGGATCTTCACCCGGTCGTGGCATATCCACGACCTGTCCGACCGGTGCCAACCCGCCGCGGGTCAGCGGAAGATGCCCGTGTGACCCAGGGAGTAGCGGCCCGGCTGGGGGTACACCGCGAGGCCGTGGGGGCCGTTGCCGACCTTGATGCGGGCCAGTTGGGCGCCGGTGCTGGTGTCGATGGCGTACACCTCGGAGTTGTAGCGGCCCGACAGCCACAGAACCTTGCCGTCGGCGGAGACGCCGCCCATGTCGGGGCTTCCGCCGTTCGGCAGGCGCCACTTCTTGGTCAGCCTGCCCTCAGCGAAGTCGAAGACGGAGATGGTGCCCTCGCCTCGGTTGGAGACGTACATCTCGCGGGAGTCGCGGCTGACGTAGAGGCCGTGGGCGCCCTTGCCGGTGGGCAGGAAGCCCGGCTTGCCGAACGTGTCGCCGTCAAGGATCCACAGCCCGTTGGCCACCATGTCGGCGATGTAGAACTTCTTGCCGTCGGGCGACATCTTCACGTCCTGCGGCATGGCGCCGCGGACGTCCAGCTTCTGCCGCCCGACGACCTCCATCCTCGCGGTGTCGACTTTGAGCAGTTCGCCGCTGAACTCGCAGGAGACGATGAAGTAGCGGCCGTCCAGGGAGAAGTCGGCGTGGTTGACCCCGGAGCAGGTGACCGGGACGACCTTGGCCGTCTTCATGGTGTGCGCGTCGCGGAAGACGAGCTGGTGGTCCTTGGAGGCCATGACGACGGCGTACTTGCCGTCGGGCGTGAAGTAGAGGTTGTACGGGTCGTGCACGTCGACCGGCTTGCCCGCCCTGCCGGTCCTCGGGTCGATGGGCGTCAGGGAGTTGCCGAGGTCGTTGTTGACCCACAGCGTCTTCAGGTCCCAGGAGGGCACGACGTGCTGGGGCTGGCGGCCCACCGGGATGGTCTCGATGACCTTGTATGTCGCGGGGTCGATGACCGTGACGGTGTTGGAGTTGGTGTTGGGGACGTAGACGCGGGAGGGGAAGTCCCTGACGACCGGGGAGAGTTTGCCCGGCCGGTCGGCGGCGTAGACGTCTGCCGGGTCGAGGACCGGCGGCATGCCGGGCAGCACGTCGGCGGCCTGCCGTGCGGGTTCCTTGCTGCCGAGGGCTTCGTCGGCGTGGTTCTTGGAGCCCCCGCCGGTGCAGGCGGAGAGCGCGGTGAACGCGAGGCAGGCGGCGCCGGCGGTCAGAGCCCGGGCGAATCGAGTGGGTGGCATCAGCTCAGCAGCTCCGTGGTGGTGACCGCGTGGAGGCCGCGGCGGGCGAGTTCTTCGAGTACGTCGGGGAGGGCGGCGACCGTGTCCGGGTACCCGAAGTGCAGGCTCACCACGGATCCGTTCCGGACCTCCGCCAGGACCTTGCGGGTGACGGCCGGGGCGCCGGGCCGGGTGTAGTCGAGCGAGTCGACGTCGTAGGACAGCACGTGCGGGTACCCGGCCGCGCGAGCCAGCCGCTGGACCAGCGGGGAGGCGGTCGGTGCGCGCGAGGGGCGGAACCAGGTGCCGATCGAACCGGTCAGCCGCTTCAGCCGGTCCGCGCAGCCGGTGATCTCCGCGCGGGCGCCGGCCTCCGCCATGTCGTTGACGGCCACATGGTGCTGGGTGTGGTTGCCGAGGTCGTGGCCGCCGTCGAGGATCCGGCGGGCGAGCTGCGGATACTGGTCGAGCCAGGTGCCGACGGCGAGCACGGTGAGGCGGGCGCCGTGTTTCTCGGCCGCGGTGAGCAGGCCGCGCGCGGTCTCGGGGTCGCCCTGGCCGTGGAAGGTGAGGGCGACGCGGGGCCGGTCGCGCGGGCCGTGGGTGATCTGCGCGGGCTGCCGGGGGAAGGAGCGCGGCGCGGGCGCGGCCCGCGGGGTGGCGGCGGGCGACTCGGCGGAGAGGGCCGAGGACGCGGCGGAGGACGCGGCGGCGTGCGGGGCGGCGCCGGGAGAGGAACACCCGGCGGCGAGCCCGGCACCGGCGACGAGCCCGGCACCGGTCCGCAGCACGCCGCGGCGATCGGTCGTGGTCACCCGCACCATTTAAGAGGGAGAGGGTAAGAAAACGGGCGATTCACACGTATTGACGCGATATGAGCGTCAGTCAGCCGCGGGGCGCGCGGTCAGCGGTCGGCCACGCGCATCTCGAACCAGGTCGTCTTGCCCCGCGGCAGCAGGTCGACCCCCCAGCGGTCGGACAGCTTGTCGACGAGGAACAGGCCGCGGCCGCTGACGTCCAGCTCCTGCACGGGCATCAGACAGGGCAGCCCCCGGGAGGGGTCGCGGACCTCGACGCGGAGCCAGCCGCGGCGGCGGCGCATCCGCAGGCCGAAGACGCGGGCGCCGGTGTGCCGCACCGCGTTCCCCACGAGTTCGGAGACCAGCAGGACGGTGTCCTCGGTCAGTTTCGGGGACAGGCCCCACTGGCGCAGGACGACGACCTGGGCGAGTCTGCGGGCGATGGCGGCGGACTCGGGGAGGGACGGGAGCGGAACCTCGCACTCCGTCGGGTCGCCGTGGACCTCCAGGGCCTCCAGCGCCCGTTCGTCCTCGACCGCGGGCGACCAGCGCGCCGCGGTCGCACGTGACTGTCCCCGCGGCTGTCCGATGCCTTCCAGCCCCGCCATGCCCCCATCATGGCCGTCCGGCGTCTCGCGCGGGGCCCTTCCGGCGGAATACGCCCCCTGGGGGCCTTCCGCGCACGGCTTTCGAACGGCAGGCGCCGGTGGCACTTCAGGTCCGTCGAAAGCGTCGACCTGGGCGGACGGATCGGCTGGAGGCAATCGACCGGCTCCCTCGGCAAGGCAGGCTTGAAGCTGGCTCAAGGCTGCCACAAACCGCCCGCCCAGGGAGCCGAATCAGACATCACGTCAATTGCAAGGCTCCGGACGAGGTTTCACTGGAACTTCGCCTTGCCGGGACCCTCCTCGACGAAGCTGCGCATGCCGCGTTCGCGGTCCTCCGTGGCGAACAGGCCCGCGAACCAGTTGCGCTCGATGGCGAGCCCGGTCTCCAGGTCGGTCTCCAGGCCCGCGTCGACCGACTCCTTGGCGGCGCGCAGCGCGATCGCGGGGCCCTGCGCGAGCCGGGCGGCCCAGGCGTGCGCGGCCTCGTACACCTCGGCGGCCGGCACCACGCGGTCCACCAGGCCGATCGTGAGGGCCTCGTCGGCCTTGACCTGACGGCCCGTGAAGATGAGGTCCTTGGCCTTGGAGGGGCCGATCAGCCGGGACAGCCGCTGGGTGCCGCCCGCGCCCGGGATGAGGCCGAGCAGGATCTCCGGCTGGCCGAGCTTGGCGTTGTCGGCGGCGATGCGGTAGTCCGCGCAGAGCGCGAGTTCGCAGCCGCCGCCCAGCGCGTAGCCCGTGACCGCGGCAACCACCGGCTTGGGGATGCGGGCCACGGCGGTGAAGGAGTCCTGCAGGGCGCGGGCCCGCACGACCATGGCCGCGTGGTCCATCACCTGCATCTCCTTGATGTCCGCGCCCGCCGCGAACACCTTCTCGCCGCCGTAGATCACCACGGCGCGCACGTCCTCGCGGCGGGTGGCCTCCTCGGCGAGCTCCTTGATCCGGTCCTGCGTCGCGACGTCGAGCGCGTTCATGGGCGGGCGGTCGAGGCGCAGCGTGCCGACGCCCTCGGCGACTTCCAGAGATACGGTCATGAGGGCAGGTTAACGGGGGCTAACGGCAGTCCGCCCGGTGCGGTCCGTCACACCGGGCGGAGCCGTCGCAGTGGTTACGCCTTCCAGTCGTCCCAGGACATGTTCCAGCCGTTCATGCCGTTGTCCGGGGCGACGGTGCGGTCCTGGGAGTTCTTCACGACGACCACGTCGCCGATCATCGAGCGGTTGAAGAACCAGGCGGCCGGCACCCCGCCGTCGTAGCCTCCGCGCACGTCGCGCAGGCCGATGCAGCCGTGGCTGGCGTTGTAGTTGCCGAAGGCGCCGCCGCCCCAGTAGTTGCCGTGGATGAAGGTGCCGGAGTCGGTCAGGCGCATGGCGTGCGGGACGTCCTTGATGTCGTACTCGCCGCCGAACCCGACCGTCTCACCGTTCATGCGGGTCACCGTGAGCTTCTCGGTGATGACCATCTGGCCGTTCCAGGTGGCGTTGCCCGGCCGGCCGGCGGTGATGGGGATGGTCCTGAGGACCTTGCCGTCCCGCATGACCTTCATGGTGTGCTTCTTGGCGTCGACCACGGAGACCTGGCTGCGGCCGATGGTGAAGGAGACCGTCTTGGTCTGCTTGCCGTAGACGCCGGGGCGGCCCTGGACGCCGTCGAAGTTGAGCTTGACGGTGACCTTGGTGCCGGCCTTCCAGTAGTGCTCGGGCCGGAAGTCGAGACGGTCGTTGCCGAACCAGTGGCCGGCGACCTCGACGGCCGGCTCGGTCTTGATCTCGATCGCCTTCTCGACGGCCTTGGGTGCCGTGATGCCCCGGGTGAACCGGAGGGAGAACGGCATTCCGACGCCGACGGTGGAGCCGTCCTCGGGGGTGAAGTAGCCGACGAAGGTGTTCTGCGGCGTCAGCGTGGTGAAGCTGGAGTCCTCGGCCGCCTCACGGCCCGCGGAGTCCTTGGCGACGGCGTGCACCGTGTACTTGGTGGAGGCGGCCAGGTGGAGGTCCGGGGTCCAGGAGGTGCCGTCGGCGGATATCCGCCCGGCTATCGCGGTGCCCTTGCCGTCCTTGACGTCGACCTGGGTGAGCTTGCCCTTGGTCGCACCGACCTTCAGGGCTCCGCTGGTGTCGACGGACTTGGCGCCGTTCTTGGGCGCGATGGTCACGACCGCCTGCGACTGCTCGCTGCGGGCGCTGTCGGCGTCCTTGCCCTTGCCCGTGCCGGATGCCCCGCCCTGGGTGTCTCCCCCGCCGCAGGCGGTGACGGCCAGGAGCAGCACGCCGGAGGCCAGCGCCAGCAGCCCCTTGCTCCCCCGTCGCCCCCGCGCGCCCACCGACGCCCCCGATATCGGCCGCACATTCACTTGTTTCTCCCCTCCCCGGGCCGGCCCCGACCCGTGCCCCAGCGCGCCGTACGCGCTCTGGCGCATACTAACCACAAGGTCAGAGGCGAGTTGTCAGGCAATTGTCACTGTTCCGTCCCAAGTTCAACGACCCCAGGAAACATGCCCTCTTGACTGGGCGCCGGCCCCCACCGGGTTACTTCACCGCGCTGCCCTTCTTCCAGTCCTCCCAGCCCATGTTCCAGCCGCCCAGGCCGTTGTCGGCGGAGACGGTCCTGTCGTCGCTGTGCACGATCTCGACGACGTCGCCGACGAGGCTGCGGTCGAAGAACCAGCTCGCCGGGGTCGGGGAGCCGCCGCCCTTGACGTCCTTCAACCCGACGCAGCCGTGGCTGACGTTGGCGCGGCCGAACGTGTCCGCGGGTGACCAGTAGTTGCCGTGCAGGAAGGTGCCGGAGTCGGTCAGCCGGATGGCGTGCGGCACGTCGGGGATGTCGTACTCACCGCCGAGGCCGACCGTGCGGCTGTTCATGCGGGTGACCTCCTGCATGTCCATCACCACCATCTTCCCGTTGTACGTGCTGTGCCGGGCCGCACCCGCGGTGACGGGGACGGTGGCGAGCAGTTCGCCGCCGCGGCGCACCTGCATGGTGTGGGCGGTGACGTCGACCAGGGAGGACTGGCTGCGGCCGATGGTGAAGGAGAGGGTCCTGTCCTGCTGTCCGTAGAGACCGGGCGCTGCCTCGACGTCCTTCAGGCGCAGTTCGACGGTGACGCGGGTGCCCGGCGTCCAGAACCGGCGTGGACGGAAGTCGAGCCGGGACCTGCCGAACCAGTGCGGGCGGATCTCGACGGCGGGCCGCGCGGTGACGCGGACGGCCCGTTCGACGGCGGCGCGGTCGGTGACGTCCCGGCTGAAGGCCACGGAGACGATCATTCCGGTGCCGACGACGGAGCGGTTCTCCGGGGTGACGTAGCCGATGAGGCGTTCCGCGGGGACGAGGGTGGTGAAGGTGGTGCGCCGGGCGGAGCGGTGGCCGCGTCCGTCGACGGCCACCGCGTCGACCGTGTAGGTGGCGGCGAGGGCGATCCGGTCGTCGTCGGGCCGCCAGGTGCGGCCGTCGCGGGAGAGGTGTCCGGGCACCGGAGTGTCCCTCGCGTCCTGGGACTTGACGACCTTGACGGACTCCAGGTGCCCGTCCGCGGCCCGTACCCGCAGCTTCTCTCCGGGGCGTACGCCCTTGTGCCCGTCCTCCGGCGAGACCTTGACGACGTCCTCGGCTCGCGGAGGTCCGCCGAAGAGCCGGTCGAACCCGCCCGCGCCGTCCGCGGCGCAGCCGGCGGCCCCGGCCGCCAGTCCTGCCCATGTCAGTACGGCGGCCAGTGCGGCCCCCATGCGCCGTGCGCGCCCAGTTACGTGCCTCACGAGCTGCCCAACGACCGGCGTGCCCCCGGGAAACGTGAGTGCGAGGCAAGCTCTGGGCAGAACAGTGGGGAGGACCGCGCGACGGGGAGCCGCGACCGGGGGTCAGCCGCAGGGGGCGGGGCCGGAGGCGGACAGGAACCGGAAGAGCCGCAGAGAGCCGAAAAAAGGGGCCGCCCTGGTGTCCAGCGCAGCCGAACAGGAGGCGGTGGCGGGCGGGCGCGCCACCGAGGAGGAGCGGCCGTCCGCCGCCGTGAACGGCGTGCGGCGGGCCGCGCCGTCGTCCGGCCTGCCCGTGTGGCCGGGAGCGCCGACACCGCTGGGCGCCCGTTTCCGGGCGGGCCCGGACCAAGCGGCCGGCACCGGCTTCGCGTTGTGGGCAGGCGGGGCGGAGGCGGTCGACCTCTGCCTGTTCGACGGTCCGGGCCCGGACGCGAAGGAGACGAGGGTCCGGCTGACCGAGCTGACGCACGAGACCTGGCACGGTTTCGTGCCAGGGATCCTGCCGGGGCAGCACTACGGCTACCGGGTGCACGGCCGCTGGGACCCGTGGACGGGCGCCCGCTGGAACCCGGCGAAGCTGCTGCTCGACCCGTACGCGCGCGCGGTGGACGGTGCCAAAGGAAATGATTACAGCCGGCTGCCGCCCGAGGTCTACGGGCACGTACGCGACTGGCCGGACCAGCGGGTCGCGGACACCGTGCGCGACGAACGGGACTCGGCGCCGTACGTGCCCAAGGGCGTCGGGGGGGGGGGGGGGGGCCCCCCCCCCCCCGGGGGCGCCCCCCCCCCCCCCCCCCCCCCGGGCCCCCCCCCCCCCCCGGCGCCGGGGGGGGCGGGGGGGGGGCCCGCCCCCCACGACGACTGGTCCGACGACCGCCGCCCCGGCACGCCCTGGGCGGACTCGGTGATCTACGAGCTGCATGTGCGCGGCTTCACCAGACTGCACCCGGGCGTTCCCGAGGAGCTGCGCGGCACGTACGGCGGTCTCGCCCACCCGGCGGCGATCGAGCACCTGGTCAGGTTGGGCGTGACGGCGGTGGAGCTGCTGCCGGTGCACCAGTTCGCGCACGAGGACCATCTGCTGCGCCGCGGCCTGCGCAACTACTGGGGCTACAACTCGATCGGCTACTTCGCCCCGCACGCCGCCTACGCCTCCTCCGGCACCGCGGGCGCCCAGGTGGGCGAGTTCAAGCGGATGGTGCGCGCGTTGCACGCGGCCGGGATCGAGGTGATCCTCGACGTGGTCTACAACCACACGGCGGAGGCCGGCGAGTACGGCCCGACACTGTCGTTGAAGGGCATCGACAACCAGCGCTACTACCGCCTCCAGCCGGACGCCCGCAGGTACGCCGACTACACCGGCTGCGGCAACACCCTGCACGTGGTCCAGCCCAACGTGCTGCGCCTGATCACCGATTCGCTGCGGTACTGGGTGACGGAGATGGGCGTGGACGGCTTCCGCTTCGACCTCGCCGCCGCGCTGGCCCGCGCCATGCACGACGTCGACATGCTCTCCCCGTTCCTCGCGGTCATCGCGCAGGATCCGGTGCTGCGCCGGGTCAAGCTGATCGCCGAGCCGTGGGACGTCGGCTCGGGCGGCTACCAGGTGGGCGCCTTCCCGCCGCTGTGGACGGAGTGGAACGACCGCTACCGCGACACGGTGCGCGACTTCTGGCGGCACGCGCTGCCTGACGTGCGGGAGATGGGCTACCGGCTGTCCGGCTCCAGCGACCTGTACGCCTGGGGCGGCCGCCGCCCCTATGCCTCCGTCAACTTCGTCACCTCGCACGACGGTTTCACCCTGCGGGACCTGGTGTCCTACGAGCGCAAGCACAACGAGGCCAACGGCGAGGGCAACCGGGACGGCACCGACGACAACCGCTCCTGGAACTGCGGGGCGGAGGGCGAGACGGACGACGAGCGGGTGCGGGCGCTGCGGCGCCGGCAACTGCGCAACCTCCTGACCACCCTGCTGCTGTCGACGGGTGTGCCGATGCTGGTCGCGGGCGACGAGCTGGGGCGCACCCAGGGCGGCAACAACAACGCCTACTGCCAGGACAACGAGACCGGCTGGCTGGACTGGAGCCTCCTGGAGGACCCCGGCTGGCGGGAGCTGGCGGAGCTGACCGCCCGTCTGATCGCGCTGCGCCACCGGCACCCGGTGCTGCGCCGCCGCGCGTTCTTCTCGGGGCGCGCGCACTCGGCGGACGGCCTGAGGGACCTGGCCTGGTTCACCCCGTGCGGCACGGAGATGACGGAGCAGGACTGGTACGCCCCCGCGGCCACCCTGGGGATGTACCTGTCCGGCCGGGACATCCCGGGCCGCGACGAGCGCGGCGCCCCGATCGCCGACGACAGCTTCCTGGCGGTGCTGCACGCCGGGGACCGCCCGGTGGACTTCGTCCTGCCGGGGCCGCCGTGGGCGCGGCGTTACGAGGTGATCGTGGACACCTCGCGGGAGGACCAGACGCGGGCGCCGGAAACGGAGCACGCCTCGGCCGCCGCGATCACGGTGCCGGCGAGGTGCGTGCTGCTGCTCAAGGTCGTGGACTAGCGCCGCGGCAGGTGACGTTTGCCCGTCAAGGAGCGGCGTCCGGTGCGTGCTCTGGGGGGTCCCCCTGGTCGAAGAGCTTGGGGGAGTGCCGGCCGGAAGTCCTCGTACTGGATGTACTCGGGCTTTCGGCCGGTGCGGCAAGTGGGGGTGCCCCCTGCTCGAAGAGCTTGGGGAAGCGTGCCGGGCGTCGCGACGGGGCGAACGTTGCCTGTCGCGGCACTAGCGCGTCGCGGCGGCCGCTCAGCCGAGGATGCCCCGGTCGTACGCGACCGCGACCGCCGCCGCGCGGTCCTTGACGCCGAGCTTGGCGTACAGGTGGGTGAGGTGGGTCTTCACGGTGGCCTCGCTGATGAACAGCTCGCGGGCGATCTCCCGGTTGGAGGTGCCCCTGGCGACCAGGGCCAGCACCTCGCGCTCGCGGGCCGAGAGCGGCTCCTTGCCCGGGGCGGGCGCGCGGACCGCCGAGACCAGCCGGGAGGCCACGGCCGGGGAGAGGACCGTACGGCCCTCGGCCGCGGCGCGGACGGCCGTGAACAGCTCGCCGCGCGGGGCGTCCTTGAGCAGATAGCCGGTCGCGCCCGCCTCGATCGCGGGCAGGGTGTCCGAGTCGGTGTCGTACGTGGTCAGGACCAGCACCTTGGAGCGGGCGCCGCGGCGGGTCAGCTCCCGGATGGCGTCCACGCCGGAGCCGCCCGGCATGCGCAGGTCCATCAGGATCACGTCCGGGTCGAGCGCGGCGGCCTTGCGGACCGCCTCGACGCCGTTCGGCGCCTCGCCGAGGACGGTGAATCCGGGCGCGGACTCGAACATGCCGCGCAGGCCGTCGAGCACGACGGGATGGTCGTCGACGATCAGCAGGGAGATCACGGCGTCATCGGTCATGGCGCACCAACGGTACGCGAGCCGAGACCGCCGTGCCGTGCCCCGGCTCCGACTCGACCGTGAGGGAGCCCGCGATGCGCTCGGCGCGGGCGCGCATGCCGTCGAGGCCGAAGCCGCCGGCGCGGGTGCGTTCGGGCACGGCGGCCGGTTCGAAGCCGGTGCCGTCGTCGCGGATGTCCAGCGTGACCTCGTCGCCCATGAAGGACAGGGTGACCCCGACCCGGGTCGGGCGGGCGTGCCGGGCCGCGTTGGACAGGGCCTCCTGGGCGATGCGCAGCAGGGTCGCCGAGACCTCGTCGTGCAACTGCTCGGCGGTACCGGTGACGGTGAAGCCGGCCCGTACGCCGGTGCGTTCGCCCCATTCGGCGACCGTCTTCTTCAGCGCCTGCGGCAGCCCGTCGTCGGCGAGGGCGACCGGGGCGAGGTTGTGCACCGAGCGGCGGGCCTCGCCGAGACTGTGCCGGGCCAGGCCGGAGGCACGCTCCAGGTGGATGCGGGCGGTGTCCAGGTCGGGGGCGTTCGCCACGACCTGGAGCTGGGCGATGATCCCGGTCAGGCCCTGGGCGAGAGTGTCGTGGATCTCGGCCGCGAGCCGGCGGCGCTCGTCGGCGACCCCCGCCTCCCGTGCCTGGACGAGGAGTTGGGCGTGCAGCGCCGCGTTCTCGTCGAGGGCCTGCTGCAACGCCGTGTTGGTGCGCTCCAGTTCGGCGATGGTGTCGTCCTGGACGACGGCGCGGGCCTGCTCCTGCTCGGCGTACCGGGTGAACACACTGACCAAGCACATGTTGATGGCCAGGACAAGGAAGAAGCCGAGCCACAGGATCGGCCCGTGCGGCGGCATGCCGCCGATCTCGCTGCCGGACATGGTGACGGCGGTCACGAAGAGACCGGGCATCACCAGGCGGCGGGGCAGCTCGCGGCCGGCAGTGTAGTAGCCGGTCACGGCGTAGAAGGCGAAGAACGGGTTGATCCAGGTCAGCACGAAGCCCATGGCCCAGCGCAGGAAGTAGAGGACGGCATCGGTACGGCTCGGACCCGGCCGCCTCCGTCTCGCCCTCGCCCAGCCCACCTGCAGCACGACGGCCGCGGCCACGAGCACACCGGAGACGGCCGTCTCGGAGCGGTCCATGCCGATCAGGCGGGCGGACAGGGCCGCCGCGACGGCTCCGGCGGCCAGCAGCCCCCAAGGCCCCCAGGTGTCGAAGGAGGCCCGGGGCTGCTGCTGCGCCGCGTCCGTCATCCCACCAGTGTCCGGCACGGCCGGCTCATTCCCAGCGGAACCAGCGCGCGGCCCCCGCGGTGAGCAGCACCGCCCACGCGGCCGTCACCCCCAGGTGGGACCAGCCCGGCCAGTGGCCCGCCGCGGCCTGGTCCAGGGCCTGGGCGGCGGCGCCGAACGGGGTGCAGCCGACGATCCGGGCGAGCACGTCCGGCATGGCCTGCACCGGCAGCCACACGCCCGCGCAGAACATCATCGGGAAGAGCGCCGCCGATCCGATCGCGCCCGCGATCCTCGTGGTGCGGGACAGCGCGGAGATCATCGCGCCCAGGGCGAGCGCGGCGGCCACGGCCAGCAGCAGGGCGACGACGTAGCCGAACGGCTGCCCCGGCAGGGTCACGCCGAAGGCGAGCCGGCCGACGGTGAGCGCGAGCAGCGCCGAGGCCAGGGCCGCGCCCCCGAACACCACCATGTGCGCGGACAGCAGGGCGGCGGGCCGGACCGGGGTGGTGGACATCCGGCGCAGGATGCCGCGTTCGCGGTAGCCGGTGAGGACCTGCGGCATGCCCTGGAGGCCGCCGAGGAGCAGCCCGAGCAGCACCGTGACCGGCACGTAGGCGTCGATGGGGCGCAGGCCCCCGAAGGACGGGTCGGCCTCCCGGAAGGACGGGATGGAGCCGAGGATCACCAGGAGCACGGTGGGGAACAGCAGGATCCAGAAGACCGCGCCGGGCTCACGGCCGAACAGGCGGATCTCGGTGCGCAGTACGGCCGGGTCGACCAGGGTGTTGCTCATGCCTCGACCTCCGTCAGGTCCAGGAAGGCGTCGTCGAGGGTGGCATCGGTGACGCGGAGTTGGTGGGCGGTGATGTGGTGGCGGGCGAGCAGCGTGATGACGGCGTTGACGGTCTCGTCGGATCCGGAGAGGGTGATCCGGCCGTCCTTGCGGGCGATGGAGGCGAGTTCGGGCAGCGCGTTCAGATCAACGTCCTCCAGCGGCGCGGACGGGGTGAAGCTGATGACGGTGGCGCCGGCCGAGCGCCGGATCAGGCCCTGCGGGGTGTCCAGGGCGGCGATCCGCCCCCGGTCGATCACGGCGATCCGGTCGCACAGCCGCTGCGCCTCCTCCATGAAGTGCGTGACCAGCAGCACCGTGACTCCGCCGGCGCGGATGTCCTCGATGAGCTGCCAGGTGTCGCGGCGGGCGCGCGGGTCCAGACCGGTGGTCAGCTCGTCGAGGACGACGATCCGCGGGTTGCCGACGAGGGCGAGCGCGATGACCAGCCGCTGCTTCTGGCCGCCGGAGAGCTTGGCGAAGCGGGTGGTGAGCTTCTCGGTCAGGCCGAGGCGTTCGGCCAGCGGCCGCCAGTCGGCCGGGTCAGGGTAGAAGGACGCGTAGAGCTGGAGCGCCTCGCGGACGGTGAGCTTGGCCTGCAACTCGCTCTGCTGGAGCTGGGCGCCGAGCACGCGGGCGACCCGTTCGTGGTCCGCGACGGGGTCGAGGCCGGTGACGCGGACGCGGCCCGCGTCGGGGACGCGCAGGCCCTCGACGCACTCGACGGTGGTGGTCTTGCCGGCGCCGTTCGGGCCGAGGATGCCGAAGATCTCGCCCTCCTCGACGGCGAAGGAGACGCCGTCGACGACGGTCCGGCCGCCGTAGGACTTGCGCAGTTCGCTGACTTCGATGACGGACATGGCATCAGAATCCCGGCGGACGCGGCCGGCGCACATCGCCCGGCGCGCTCGAAGCCGCATCAGCCGATCGGTTGATGCGGTCCTACGACCGGACCGGTCCCGGTGTGGTCCGCGCGGTGGAAAACGCAGGTCGTAGGACCAGCGGCGGAGTCCGGTCAAGCCAAAACTCGGTGGGCGATGTCGGTGCCGGTCCGTAGGCTCGCCCGTGATGCCCACGACACCTGACACCCCCGAGGACCGCACCGACCGTCCCGGTCCGGCCGGCCGTTCGGCCGTCCGCACCCTGCTGCGCCTGTGGCCCTATGTGCGGCCGGTCCGCATACGGCTGTTCACCGCCGCGTCCACCGCGATCGTCGCCTCCTGCGTGGGGCTGGTGATCCCGCTCGTCCTGAAGTGGATGGTGGACGGGCCGATCGCCGACCGGGATCCGCGCGGGGTGTGGCTCGGCGCGCTGTACCTGCTGCTGCTCGGGGTCGGGGAGGCGCTGCTGTTCGGGCTGCGGCGCTGGCTGGTGGCGCGGCCGCTGTCGCACGTCGAGGCGGAGATGCGGGCGGACCTGTACGGGCATCTGCAACGGCTGCCGGTCGCCTTCCACGACCGGTGGGCGTCGGGGCAGTTGCTGTCCCGGGGCACGACGGACCTGATGCTGGTGCGCATGTTCCTCGCCTTCCCGTTGACGTTCCTGCTGGTCAACGGGGTCACGATCCTCGTGGGCGTGGTCATCATGCTGATGCAGGACTGGACGCTCGGGCTGGTGATGCTGGCGCCCGCCGTGCCGCTGATCGCCTTCAGCTCGGTCTTCGAGAAGCGGTACGCGCACGTGGCGCGGCTGGCGCAGGACCAGGTCGGGGACCTGACGACGGTGGTCGAGGAGAGCGTGCTCGGCATCCGCGTCATCAAGGGGTTCGGCCGGCACCGCAGCCAGGCGCGCGCCTTCCGCGAGCTGTCGCAGACCCTGAGGGGCACGGAGCTGCGCAAGGCCCGTCTGCTCGCGGCCATCTGGGCGGTCATCATGACCCTGCCGGAGGTGGCCATCGGGGCCACGCTGGTCGTGGGCTCGGTCCAGGTCGCCTCCGGCGGTCTCTCGGCGGGCACCCTGGTCGCCTTCCTGTCCACGGCGCTGGCCCTGCGCTGGCCGGTGGAGTCGATCGGCTTCCTGCTGGCGATGAGCCAGGAGGCGGCGACGGCGACCGAGCGGTACTTCGAAGTGATGGACGCGGAAAGGGAGTCCGGGGAACCCGCGGTGCGCGGTGCGCGCACGCCCGTGCCGGCCGGCGGCTCGGACGGCCCGGCGCCCGAGGGGCTCCGCTTCGACAACGTCCGCTTCCGCTATCCCGACGCCCCGCCCGGCTCCCCGCCCCTCCTTGACCGCATCGACCTGCACGTCCGCTCCGGTGAGTCGATGGCCCTGGTCGGAGCGACCGGGAGCGGCAAGACGACCCTGACGGCGCTCGTCCCCCGCCTCCACGAGGCGACCTCCGGGCGGATCACGCTGGACGGCGAGGACATCACCGCGATGTCCCGCGAGGAACTGCGCGCGATGGTCGCGGTGGCCTTCGAGGAGCCGACCCTGTTCTCCGCGAGCGTCGGGGACAACGTCCTGATGGGCGCCGGCGGCAGCGCCGGGGACGCCGAGCTGGACCGCGCGCTGTCCGTCGCCCAGGCCGGCTTCGCGCACGCCCTCCCCCAGGGCACCGCGACCCAGGTGGGCGAGCAGGGCCTCAGCCTCTCCGGCGGCCAGCGGCAGCGCCTCGCGCTGGCCCGTGCCGTCGTCGGACGGCCACGGTTCCTGATCCTGGACGACCCGCTGTCCGCCCTGGACGTGCACACGGAGGCGGCCGTGGAGGCGGCCCTGCGCCAGGTGCTGGCCGACACCACCGCCCTGATCGTGGCGCACCGCCCCTCCACGGTCCTGCTCGCCGACCGGGTGGCCCTGCTCTCCGGCGGCCGGATCACCGCCGTCGGCACCCACCACGAACTGCTGCGCACCCACGCCGAGTACGCCCGTCTGATGTCGGGCAAAGGCTCGCCGGAAGAGGAGGACGACGAGCGATGACGGCCCCCACGAAGCCCGTCCCGGCCATCGGGGACGAGCAGGATCCGCCGCGCCGCGAGGACGCCGGCGACCCCTTCGACCGCGACGTCCTGCCCACCCCGCCCGGTGCCACGGCCGCCCTGCTGCGCTCCCTGCTGGCGCCCATGAAGGCCCGGGTCGCGGGCACCACGGCCCTGCTGCTGCTCCAGCAGCTGGCAGTCCAGGCCGGTCCGCTCCTCGTGGCGTACGCGATCGACACCGCCGTACCGGCGTTCCGCGACCACGACCGCGGCCCGCTCGTCGCGGTGGCGGTCGGCTATCTGCTGTGCGCGCTCGCCTCCGGCGCGCTCCAGTGGGCGTTCATCGTCGCCTCGGCCCGGGTCAACCAGGACGTGCTGCTGGATCTGCGCAGCCGGATCTTCCGCCAGGGGCAGGCCCTCAGCGTCGACTTCCACGACCGCTACACCTCGGGCCGGCTGATCTCCCGCTCCACCACGGACGTGGAGTCGCTGCGCGAACTGCTCAGCGAGGGGCTCCAGGAACTCGTCACGGTCGTGCTGTCCTTCGTCTGCATCTCGGCGATGCTGCTCTGGCTCGACCTGGGGCTCGGCGCGGTGGCGGTGGCGTCCTTCGTGCCGCTGCACCTGCTGGTCCGGGCGTACCGGCGCCGTGCGGGGCGGGTGTTCCAGGCGCGGTCGACCGCGATCGCCGCGGTGATCGTGAAGTTCGTGGAGACGATGAACGGCATCCGGCCGGTGCGCGCGTTCCGCCGTGAGGCCGCCAACGACGCCGGTTTCCGGGTCCTGAACCGGCGCCACGAGCGCACCAACGGCGACGCGCTGCTGGAGATGGCCCGCTATGTCGTCGGCTCCCGGCTGGTGGCCAACACGGCGGTCGCGGTGATCGTGCTGTGGGGCGCCTACCGGGTGGCGGACGGCTCGCTGGAGCTGGGGGTGCTGGCGGCGGCGGTGCTGTACCTGCGCCGGCTGTACGACCCGATCGACCGGCTCGGCATGTTCCTCAACTCCTACGAGTCGGCGGCCGCGTCGCTGGAGAAGATCGCTGGTTTGCTGGCGCAGACGCCGTCGGTGCCCGAGCCGGCGGTGCCCCGGCCGCTCCCGGCGCCGAGGCCGGACCTGCCCGGCCGCGAGGTGGTCTTCGACGAGGTCGGCTTCGGCTACCGCACCGGCGGCGAGGTGCTGCCCCGCTTCGATCTGGTCGTTCCGGCCGGGCAGACCGTCGCCGTGGTCGGCTCCACCGGCGCGGGCAAGTCCACGCTGGCCAAGCTGCTGGCCCGCTTCTACGACCCCTCCACCGGGCGTGTCCTGCTCGACGGGGTGGACCTGCGCGAACTCGCCGTGTCCGAACTGCGGCGCGGGGTGGTCATGGTGACGCAGGAGACCTTCCTGTTCTCCGGCACGGTCGCGGAGAACATCGCGATCGGCCGCCCGGACGCCACCCGCGAGGAGATCGAGCAGGCGGCGAAGGCGATCGGCGCGCACGACTTCATCAGCGCCCTGCCCGACGGCTACGACACGGACGTACGCAAGCGGGGCGGCCGCATCTCCGCCGGCCAGCGGCAACTGGTCTCCTTCGCGCGGGCCCTGCTCGCCGATCCGGCGGTGCTCATCCTCGACGAGGCGACCAGCTCGCTGGACGTACCGGGCGAGCGTGCGGTGCAGACCGCGATGGCCACGGTGCTGCGGGGGCGTACGGCGGTGGTGATCGCCCACCGGCTGTCCACCGTGGAGATCGCCGACCGGGTGCTGGTCATGGAGCACGGCCGGATCGTGGAGGACGGCAGCCCGGACCGGCTGATCGCGGGCACCGGGCGGTTCTCGGAGCTGCACCGGGCCTGGCGGGACAGCCTTGCATGAGCGAACGGGGGATCCGGCACGGATGATCGACGCCTACGAGGAACCCGGCGGCCCCGACCGCCGCAGCGGACCGCACTACCTGTGGTGGCTGGTGACCCGGCAGCCGGGGCGGTCCGTCGCCGGCGCGGTGTTCGGCAGCACCTGGATGGTGCTGCTGGCGGCGACGCCCTATCTGATGGCCAAGGCGATCGACGAGGGTCTGGAGCCCGGCGACATGGGCGCGCTGGCCGGGTGGACGGCGGTGCTGTTCCTGGTGGGCGCGTTCAACGCCTGGCTGAGCATCATGCGGCACCGCACGATGACCCGGGTGCGGATGGACGCCAACTTCCGCACGGTGAAGGTGGTCGTCCGGCAGACGGTGCGGCTGGGTGCCACGCTGCCCGCACAGGTCGGGGCCGGGGAGGTGGTCACGATCGGAGTGGGCGACGTGCAGACGATCAGCCAGTCCCTGACGGTCGTCGGGCCGGGCGTCGGCGCGATCGTCGCCTACCTCGTGGTCGCGGGGCTGCTGCTCACTCTCTCGGTGCCGCTGGCCGTGGTGGTGCTGGTCGGGGTGCCGCTGCTCGGCGTGATCGTCGGGCCGCTGCTCGGGCGGCTCCAGGGCACGGAGACGGAGTACCGCGAGCGGCAGGGCGTGCTGACCGCGCGGATCGGCGACCTGGCGGGCGGGCTGCGCGTCCTCAACGGCCTCGGCGGCAAGTCGCTGTTCGCCGACGCCTTCCGCCGGGACTCGCAGGGGCTGCGCGCCCAGGGGTATCGGGTCGGGGCGGTGACCAGCTGGATCCAGGCGCTCGGGGTGGGGCTGCCGACGCTGTTCCTCGCCGTGGTGACCTGGCTGGCGGCCCGGATGGCGGCCCAGGGCGCCATCAGCATCGGCGAGTTGGTGTCGGTGTACGGATATGTCGCCGTGCTGGCCGGGTGGCCGGTGGCCTTCCTGATCGAGGGCAGCTACCAGCTCAGCCGGGGCGTGGTCGCCGCCCGGCGCGTCGTACGGCTGCTGAGGCTGGAGCCGGCGCCGGACATCGGCACGGCGGACGCGCCCACCGAGCCGTCGCCGTTGCACGACCCGGAGTCGGGGGTGCGGGTGCTGCCCGGGCGGCTGACCGCGCTGGCCGCGGCGCGGCCCGCCGACGCCGCCGCCGTCGTCGACCGCCTGGGCCGGTACGCGCCCTCCGAGGCCACCTGGGGCGGTGTACGCCTGGACGGGATCCCCCTGTCGCAGGTCCGCGAGCGGATCCTGGTCGCCGACCACGAGGCAGACCTGTTCGCCGGGCCGCTGCGGCACCTGGTCGCCGGATGCCGGGAGCCGGGCGACGTCGACGAGGCGGCGATCGCGCGGGCGGTGCGCACGGCGGCGGCCGACGACATCGTGCAGGGCCTGCCGAAAGGGCTCGACTCGGCGATCGACGCGCAGGGACGCAACCTCTCCGGCGGCCAGCGCCAACGCGTACGGCTGGTGCGGGCGCTGCTGGCAGACGCGGAGGTGCTGCTCGCCGTGGAGCCCACCTCCGCGCTGGACGCGCACACCGAGGCGACGGTGGCGGACCGGCTGCGGACCCACCGCGAGGGCCGTACGACCGTGGTGACGACCACCTCCCCGCTCGTCCTGGACCGCGCGGACGTGGTGCACTTCCTGGTCGACGGCAAGGTCATGGCCACCGGAAGCCACCGGCGGCTGCTGGCGGAGGAGGCCGGCTACCGGGCGCTGGTGGCACGGGACGCGGCCTCGGACGCGGCCGAGGAGGTCGTGCGATGACGGGCCGCCACCTTCCGGTCGCCGAGCCCGCCGATGTGCGTCGCGCCGCCGTGCGGCTGGTGCGGGCCGACGCGCGGGCCTTCGCCGGTGTCCTGGCGCTGAACGCGGCGGCGGCCGCGGCGGGGCTGGCCGGGCCGTGGCTGCTCGGGCGCATCGTGGACGCGGTGCGGGCCGGGGGCGGGGTCGGTGCCGTGGACCGGATGGCCCTGGTCATCCTGCTGTGCTCGCTGGCGCAGCTTCTGCTGGTGCGCTGGGCGCGGTACGTGGGGCACCGGTTCGGCGAGCGGACGCTGGCCCGGGTGCGCGAGGAGTTCGTGGACCGGGCGCTGGCGCTGCCCGCGTCCGTGGTGGAGCGGGCCGGCACCGGCGACCTGACGGCGCGCGGCACGGCCGACGTGGCCACCGCCGGCACCACCCTGCGCGATGCCGGGCCCGAGCTGCTCATCAGCACCGTGCAGGCGCTGTTCGTGCTCGGCGCGGTCTTCGTGCTCGACCCGTTGCTCGGCGCGGTGGGCATCGTGGGCCTGGTGCCCGTCTGGTTCGCCCTGCGCTGGTACCTGCGCCGGGCGCGGGCCGGTTACCTCGCCGAGGGAGGGGCAACCTCCGAGGTCGCCGAGATCATCGCGGCGACGGCGGCGGGCTCGCGCACGGTCGAGGCGTTCCGGCTGGCGAAGGCGCGGACCGCCGCGAGCCGCGAGGCGCTGGAGACGTCCCGGCGCACCCGCTTCCACACGCTGTACCTGCGCACGGTGTTCTTCCCCGTGGTGGAGGTGTCCTACGTGCTGCCCGTCGCGGGAGTGCTGCTGGTCGGCGGGGTGCTGCACGCGCACGGGACGGTGAGCCTGGGCGCGGTGGTGGCGGCCGCGCTGTATCTGCGCCAGTTCAGCCAGCCGCTCGACGAGATCCTGATGCGGGTCGAGCAACTGCAGAACAGCGGTGCCTCCTTCGCCCGGGTGGAGGGACTCGCCCGGGCCCTGGGTCCCGTGCCGAAGGGCGACGGTCCGGCGCCGACGGACGACCGCATCGACGTGACCGGGGCGCGTTACGCCTACGAGCGCGGCGGCGAGGTGCTGCGCGGGGTCGACCTGACGGTGCGTCCCGGGGAGCGGCTGGCGGTGGTCGGCCCGTCCGGCGCGGGCAAGACCACGCTGAGCAGGCTGCTGGCCGGCGTCGACGCGCCGACCGCGGGCTCGGTCACGGTGGGCGGGGTGCACGTGGCCGGTCTGGAGCCGGAGCGGCTGCGCCGGCAGGTCGTCCTGGTCACCCAGGAGCACCACGTGTTCCTGGGCACGCTCCGGGACAACCTGCGCATCGCCGAACCCGCCGCCGGTGACGAGCAGTTGTGGTCGGCGCTGGCCGCCGTGGGGGCCGACGGCTGGGTGCGGGAACTGCCCGAGGGCCTGGACACCGTGCTGGGTGCGGGCGGTCACCGCACCGACGGTTCGCAGGCCCAGCAGCTCGCCCTGGCCCGTGTGGTGCTGGCCGACCCGCACACCCTGATCCTGGACGAGGCCACGGCGCTGCTCGACCCGGCCACGGCCCGCCACACCGAGCGGGCCCTCGCCGCCGTGCTCCGGGGCCGCACGGTCATCGCCATCGCCCACCGCCTGCACACCGCCCATGACGCCGACCGGGTCGCCGTGATGGAGGACGGCCGCCTGACCGAACTGGGCACCCACGACGACCTGGTCGCCTCCGGCGGGGCGTACGCGGCCCTGTGGCACACCTGGCACGGAAACGGAGCGACGCCGTCGGGCGAGGGCGGCGGCGCGCTCCCGTAGGGGCCGCCGCGGATCGCCCGCGGCCGGGGCCGGCCGCACGCCGAACCTTCGGATTTCGGTCGACATCGTGCCGTCCCGCCACGGGGACCATCGCGCCGATCCAGCCGCCCGGATGGCTGAAAATCGCTCCCCCCGCAACAGGTCCATGACCTTGGACCTCGGGTGCCGGATCCGAGGTACAACACGCCCTCCGGGGCCAGTTCATGACGCCGCAACATTCACCGGACAGTCATTTTTCGGCCAACATCACTTCCGGGCACTGACATGTACGCGTCCTTGGTGCCACTCTTCCTCCACCCGCCGCACGAGCACAGCACCCTCACCCCCGATCCGGGCCGGCAGCCCCACGCCGAACCGGGCACCCCCACATAAGGAGCTTGTGTGACTCCCCGCTACGCGCGTCACAAGCGCATCACTCTGGCCGTCGCCACCGCAGTCGCCGCCGGAGCCCTCCTCAGCACCGGTCTGACCACCAGTGCCTCGGCCCAGACCACGGCCGAAACCACGAGCGCGGCCCACCTCGCCGCCGCCCCGACCTTCCTGACCAACGCGGCCCGCACCTCGCTGATCCAGCAGGCGCAGGCCGACGCCTCCGAGACCGCCCAGGAGATAGGCCTCGGCGTCAAGGAGGAGCTGGTCGCCAGGGACGTCATCCAGGACGCCGACGGCACGGTGCACACCCGCTACGAGCGCACCTACGCCGGTCTGCCCGTCCTCGGCGGCGACCTGATCGTCCACAGCTCCAAGGCCGGCAAGACCCAGGGCGTGACCAGAGCGAACAAGTCGGCCATCAAGGTCGCCACGCTCACCCCGAAGGTCACCACCGCCAAGGTCGAGAAGCAGGCCGTGACGCTGGCCCAGGCCGCCGGCTCGGAGAAGGTCACCGCCGACCAGGCCCCGCGCAAGGTCATCTGGGCGGGCGAGGGCACTCCGGTCCTCGCCTACGAGACGGTCGTCGGCGGTCTCCAGGACGACGGCACCCCGAACCAGCTGCACGTCATCACCGACGCGGCCACCGGCAAGAAGCTCTTCGAGTACCAGGGCATCGAGACCGGCACGGGCAAGACCCTGTACTCGGGCACCGTCACCCTGAGCACCACCCTGTCGGGGTCGACGTACCAGCTGTACGACACGACCCGCGGCGGTCACAAGACCAACAACCTGGCCGGCGGCACCTCCGGCACCGGCACCCTGTTCACCAACACCACCGACGTGTGGGGCACCGGCACCGCGTCCAGCTCCACCACCGACCAGACGGCGGCCGCGGACGCCGCCTACGGCGCCCAGATGACCTGGGACTTCTACAAGAGCACCTTCGGCCGCAACGGCATCAAGAACAACGGCGTGGCCGCCTACTCCCGGGTCCACTACGGCAACAACTACGTCAACGCCTTCTGGGACGACAGCTGCTTCTGCATGACCTACGGCGACGGCTCGGGCAACACGCACCCGCTGACCTCGCTGGACGTCGCCGGCCACGAGATGAGCCACGGCGTCACCGCCAACACCGCCAGGCTGAACTACTCGGGTGAGTCCGGCGGCCTGAACGAGGCCACCTCCGACATCTTCGGCACCGGCGTGGAGTTCTACGCCAACAACTCGAAGAACCCGGGCAACTACCTCATCGGCGAGCAGCTCAACCTCAACGGCAACGGCACCCCGCTGCGCTACATGGACAAGCCCAGCAAGGACGGCGGCTCCGCCGACTACTGGTCCTCCACCGTGGGCAGCAAGGACGTGCACTACTCGTCCGGCGTCGCGAACCACTTCTTCTACCTCCTCGCGGAGGGCAGCGGCGCGAAGACGATCAACGGCGTCAGCTACAACTCGCCGACGTACAACGGCGCCACGGTCACCGGCATCGGCCGCGCCAAGGCGCTCCAGATCTGGTACAAGGCGCTGACCACGTACATGACGTCGACCACCAACTACAAGGCCGCCCGCACGGCGACCCTGAACGCGGCGTCGGCGCTGTACGGCTCCGGCAGCACCGAGTACAACACGGTCGCCGCGGCCTGGACCGCGGTCAACGTGACCTGATCCCTGCCTGGTTGAACGGGGCGGCCCCCGGGAGGACTCTCCTCCCGGGGGCCGCTTTACGCTTGGGTCGCATGTCGACGGCACACTTCACCTACGAGGAGGTCGGCGCGACCCGCGAACAGGGTCACTGCCCGCCCGGCTTCCATCCTCTGCGCGTGCGCACCCGCATAGGCGAGGGCAGGGAGGTGTTCCGCCGGGCCTCCGAGGCCGTGATGACATGGGAACTGCACCGAGCCCTCGGCGTCGGCATCGAGTCGGGCGCCGACCGGGCCGCGCCCGGCGTCGACGTCACCATCACCCTCGCCGGCCTGGTGCGCGCCCCTTGCCGAGTGGTCTGGACGGCGGAGGAACCCCGCCTCGCCGGCTGGGCCTACGGCACCCTGCCCGGCCATCCCGAGTGCGGCGAGGAGGCCTTCCTGGTGGACCGCACGGGCGACGGCACCGTCTGGCTCACGATCACCGCCTTCAGCCGCCCCGCCAAGTGGTACACCCGGGCAGCCGGCCCGTTCACCCGCGCCTTCCAGCACACCTACGCCCACCGCTGCGGAACGACCCTGCGCAAACTGTGCGCGGACATCCCGGAGCCGTGACCGGCACGGTCAGCGCAGGAGGACCCCCGCCTTCTCGCCGGCCTCCTCCGGTGGGACCGTCACCAGGCCCAGTTCCGCGGGGGAGGACAGGAAGCGGTGGGTGGGGAGGATGCGGATCGTGTAGCCGTAGGGGCCGGTGCGGTCGAGGGACAGGGGACCCTCGTAGACCCAGTGGCCGTCGGGGTCGGGGGCGCCCGCCGGTTTCAGGGGGACGGCGGTGGCGTCGGCGATGCGGTCCTCCTCGTCCACCCGGCCCG
The DNA here is from genome assembly GCF_043081205.1 of Streptomyces sp. NPDC014889. Classification (NCBI taxonomy): domain Bacteria; kingdom Bacillati; phylum Actinomycetota; class Actinomycetes; order Kitasatosporales; family Streptomycetaceae; genus Streptomyces; species Streptomyces sp. NPDC014889. Next base: position 5,911 of record NZ_JBIBWH010000011.1, on the reverse strand, counting down.
AGACGGCCTGCACCTCCACGTCGTCCGGGCCGAGGCTGCCCAGACCCACCCGCACCCGCAGGCCGAAGGTGGCGCCGAGCTCGGCGGTGGCCGTACTGGCCGAGGTCTCCACGTGGTCGACGGTCACCTCGTGCCACGCCCCGCGCACCCGCGCCTTCCACGCGGCGAGCTCACGCGCCGTGTCCGGGCCGAGGGCCCGGTGGGCCTGCGCGGCGGGAGCGTACAGCCGCTCCACGTACTCGCGGACCATGCGGCCCGCCAGCACCTTCGGGCCCAGCAGGGACAGCGTCCGGCGGACCATCTCGATCCACCGCTCCGGCAGCCCGTCCCGGCCGCGCTCGTAGAAGCGCGGCGCGACCCGCTGCTCCAGCAGGTCGTACAGCGCGGCGGCCTCGACGTCGTCGCGGTGGTCCGGGTCGTCCCCCATTGCTGAACGCATGGGGGCACCCCCATCCGCCCCGTCCGCCGTCGGGACGGCCCAGCCGAAGTCCGGCTGGTACCACTCGTCCCACCAGCCGTCCAGCACGGACAGGTTCAGACAGCCGTTGAGCGCGGCCTTCATCCCGGAGGTCCCGCACGCCTCCAGCGGCCGCAGCGGGTTGTTCAGCCACACGTCGCAGCCGTGGTACAGCTTCTGCGCCATCGCCATGCCGTAGTCCGGCAGGAAGACGATCCGGTGGCGCACCCGCGGGTCGTCGGCGAACCTGACCAGCTCCTGGATGAGCCGTTTCCCGCCGTCGTCCGCCGGATGCGCCTTGCCCGCGACCACGATCTGCACCGGCCGCTCCGGGTGCAGCAGCAGGCCCATCAGCCGGTCCCGGTCACGCAGCATCAGCGTCAGCCGCTTGTACGACGGGACCCGGCGCGCGAAGCCGATCGTCAGCACCTCCGGGTCGAGGACGCCGTCGATCCAGCCCAGCTCGGCGGTCCCGGCGCCGCGCTGCCGCCAGGAGGCCCGCAGCCGGCTCCGCACCTCCGCCACCAACTGCTCGCGCAGTTCGCGGCGCAGCTCCCAGACGTCCGGGTCGGGGATGCCGGCGACGGCGTCCCAGCGGTCGGAGCCGCCCACGGTCAGCGCGTCCTCGGTGCGCTGGGCACCGACCTGCCGGGCACCGAGCCGGAACACCTCCGGGGCCACCCACGTCGGGGCGTGCACCCCGTTGGTCACGGAGGTGATCGGCACCTCCTCGGGGTCGAATCCCGGCCACAGTCCGGCGAACATCTCCCGGCTGACCCTCCCGTGCAGCAGCGAGACGCCGTTGGCCCGCTGGGCCAGCCTCAGGCCCATCACCGCCATGTTGAACAGGTTCGGCTCACCGCCGGGGTACGTCTCCATGCCCAGCCGCAGGATCCGCTCCACGTCGATGCCGGGCAGTTCCGCGTCCGGCCCGAAGTGGCGGGCGACCAGCTCCCGGTCGAAGCGGTCGATCCCGGCCGGTACGGGCGTGTGGGTGGTGAACACGGTCCCCGCCCGCACCGCCTCGAGACCCGAGTCGAAGTCCAGCCCCCGGTCGCACAGCTCGGCGATGCGCTCGAGACCGAGGAAGCCCGCGTGGCCCTCGTTGGTGTGGAACACCTCCGGGTCGGCGTGGCCGGTGAGCCGGCAGTACGTCCGCACCGCCCGCACCCCTCCTATGCCCAGCAGCATCTCCTGGAGGAGCCGGTGCTCGCTGCCCCCGCCGTAGAGCCGGTCGGTCACCCCGCGCTCGCCGAGGTCGTTCTCCTCCACGTCGGAGTCCAGCATCAGCAGCGGAATCCGGCCGACCTGGGCGACCCAGATCCGGGCGTGCAGGGCCTTGCCGCCGGGCAGCGCCAGCGACACCCGCGCCGGGGCCCCGTCGGAGTCCTTCAGCAGGGTGACGGGCAGCTCGTGGGGGTCGAGGACCGGGTAGTGCTCCTGCTGCCAGCCGTCCCGGGACAGGGTCTGCCGGAAGTAGCCGTGCCGGTAGAGCAGCCCCACCCCGATCAGCGGTACGCCGAGGTCGCTGGCCGCCTTCAGATGGTCGCCGGCGAGGATGCCGAGGCCGCCGGAGTACTGCGGCAGCGCGGCCGTGATCCCGAACTCGGGCGAGAAGTAGGCGATCGCGGCGGGCAGGCCCTCGGACCTGGCCTGGTACCAGCGGTCGCCGGTCATGTAGTCGTGCAGGTCGTCGGCGGCGGCGGTCAGCCGGCGCAGGAAGCGGCGGTCACCGGCCAGCTCGGCCAGCCGCGCGGGAGGCACACTGCCGAGCAGGCGCACCGGGTCGCCGCCCGAGGAGGCCCAGCGCTCGGGGTCGACGGACTGGAAGAGGTCACGGGTCTCGGCGTGCCAGGACCAGCGCAGGTTGCGGGCCAGCTCGCTGAGCGGGCGCAGGGGCTCGGGGAGAACGGGACGGACGGTGAACCGACGGATCGCCTTCACATGCCACCTCGGCGCGTTCGCTGGATGGACGCACTGCGCTGTGCGCCCCGTCACACAAAACCGTACCGGTCCGAGGGCGGGCACCGCTGGGTTCGGACACTGTCCGACATCGACCTGAACGGACCGGTTCACTCCCCGTTGCGTCCATGTCCGGACTGGACCGGTCTTGTGTCTGGACCTACGCGCGAGTAGTTAACAAAGTGCCGGATTGCTCACCCGAATAGGGTGGGAAGGCTCCTCCGGTACACCGACAGCAGGACCACGCACGACCCAGCAGTACCCCGCAGGACCCACCTCCCCACAGACATCCGCCCACACCCCTCGTTGACGCGGACAGGAGCGGTCATGCCCGCCACGCACCACTCGGCAGCAGCACGGACAACCAGCAAGAGCAACCGCGGCGCCGACACGCCGCAGGCCCGGCCACGGGCAGCCGCCCACGAGACCCCGCCGGCCCCCGGCCGGCCCCCAGGGGGTGTCACGGCCGTCGGCCGGATACCCGTCCTCGACGTCCGCCCGGTCGTCCAGCACGGCCGCAGGCCCGCCAAGGCGGTGACCGGAGAATCGTTCGAGATCTCGGCCACCGTCTTCCGTGAGGGCCATGACGCGGTGGCCGCGAACGTCGTCCTGCGCGATCCGGAGGGCCGGGCCGGCCCGTGGACCCCGATGCGCGAACTGGCCCCCGGCACCGACCGCTGGGGCGCCACCGTGACCGCCGGAGCCCCCGGCCGCTGGACGTACCAGGTGGAGGCCTGGGCGGACCCGGTCACCACTTGGCGGCACCACGCGCAGATCAAGATCCCGGCCGGTCTGGACACCGACCTGGTCCTGGAGGAGGGCGCGCGTCTGTACGAGCGCGCCGCCGCCGGAGTGCCCGAGGGGCCCGAGCGGGACGTCCTGCTCGCCGCCGTGGCGGCGCTGCGGGACGAGAACCGGCCGGCCGCGGCCCGGCTGGCGGCGGCGTTGACGCCGGAGGTGGACGAGGTCCTGGCCCGGCATCCGCTGCGGGACCTGGTCACCGCCTCCGAGCCGCTCGGCCTGCTGGTGGAGCGGGAGCGGGCGCTGTACGGGTCCTGGTACGAGTTCTTCCCCCGTTCCGAGGGCACGCCCGAGCGGCCGCACGGCACCTTCCGCACCGCCGCCCGCCGCCTGCCCGCGATCGCCGCGATGGGCTTCGACGTGGTCTACCTCCCGCCGATCCACCCCATCGGCACCACCTTCCGCAAGGGCCGCAACAACTCCCTGGACGCCCGCCCCGACGACGTCGGCGTGCCCTGGGCCATCGGCTCGCCCGAGGGCGGCCACGACACCGTCCACCCCGCCCTGGGCACCCTGGAGGACTTCGACCACTTCACGGCCCGCGCCCGGGAGCTGGGCCTGGAGGTGGCGCTGGACTTCGCCCTGCAGTGCTCCCCGGACCACCCCTGGGTGCACAAGCACCCCGAGTGGTTCCACCACCGGTCCGACGGCACCATCGCCTACGCCGAGAACCCGCCGAAGAAGTACCAGGACATCTACCCCGTCGCCTTCGACGCCGACATGGACGGCCTGATCGCCGAGACCCTGCGGGTGCTGCGGCACTGGATGGACCACGGGGTGCGGATCTTCCGCGTCGACAACCCGCACACCAAGCCGGTGGTGTTCTGGGAACGCGTGATCGCCGACGTCAACGCCACCGACCCCGACGTGATCTTCCTGGCGGAGGCGTTCACCCGGCCCGCGATGATGCACACCCTGGCCCAGATCGGCTTCCAGCAGTCCTACACCTACTTCACCTGGCGCAACTCCAAGCAGGAGCTCACCGAGTACCTGACCGAACTGTCGGGCGAGGCGGCGGCCTGGATGCGGCCGAACCTCTTCGCCAACACCCCCGACATCCTGCACGCCTATCTTCAGCAGGGCGGCCGTCCGGCCTTCGAGGTCCGTGCCGTCCTGGCCGCCACCCTCGCCCCCTCCTGGGGCATCTACAGCGGCTACGAACTGTGCGAGAACACCCCCCTCAAACCCGGCAGCGAGGAGTACCTCGACTCGGAGAAGTACCAGCTCAAACCCCGCGACTGGGCGGCCGCCGCACGCGAGGGCCGCACCATCGCCCCCCTCATCGCCAAGCTCAACGACATCCGCCGACGGAGTCCGGCCCTGCGGCAGCTCAGGAACCTGCACTTCCACCACGCCGACAAGGACGCGGTGATCGCCTACTCGAAGCGGAGCGGTTCGAACACGGTTCTGGTGGTCGCCAACCTCGACCCCCACCACACCCAGGAGGCCACGGTCTCGTTGGACATGCCGCAACTCGGCCTGGACTGGCACGAGTCGGTGCCGGTGCGCGACGAGCTCACCGGCGAGACCTACCACTGGGGCAGGGCCAACTATGTGCGTCTCGAGCCGGGCCGCCGGCCCGCGCACGTCCTCACCGTCCTGCGACCGTCCACCCCGCAGATCGGAGGGTCACCCACAACATGATCGTCAATGAGCCCGTTCCTGACACCTTCGAAGACACTCCGGCCCAGGACCGGGACCCGGAGTGGTTCAAGCGTGCCGTGTTCTACGAGGTCCTCGTCCGCTCCTTCCAGGACAGCAACGGCGACGGCGTCGGTGACCTGAAGGGCCTGACCGCCAGGCTCGACTACCTCCAGTGGCTCGGCGTCGACTGCCTGTGGCTGCCGCCGTTCTTCAAGTCCCCGCTCAAGGACGGCGGCTACGACGTCTCCGACTACGCCGCCGTGCTCCCGGAGTTCGGCGACCTCGCCGACTTCGTGGAGTTCGTCGACGCCGCCCACCAGCGCGGCATGCGCGTGATCATCGACTTCGTGATGAACCACACCAGCGACCAGCACCCGTGGTTCCAGGAGTCCCGCAAGGACCCGGACGGCCCCTACGGCGACTACTACGTGTGGGCCGACGACGACAAGCAGTACCAGGACGCGCGGATCATCTTCGTCGACACGGAGGCGTCCAACTGGACCTACGACCCGGTCCGCAAGCAGTACTACTGGCACCGGTTCTTCTCCCACCAGCCGGACCTCAACTACGAGAACCCGGCCGTCCAGGAGGAGATGATCTCCGCGCTGAAGTTCTGGCTGGACCTGGGCATCGACGGGTTCCGGCTGGACGCGGTGCCGTACCTGTACCAGCAGGAGGGCACCAACTGCGAGAACCTCCCGGCCACGCACGAGTTCCTGAAGCGGGTGCGCAAGGAGATCGACACGCAGTACCCCGACAAGGTGCTGCTGGCGGAGGCGAACCAGTGGCCGGAGGACGTCGTCGACTACTTCGGCGACTACGCGGCGGGCGGCGACGAGTGCCACATGGCCTTCCACTTCCCGGTCATGCCCCGCATCTTCATGGCCGTACGGAGGGAAAGCCGCTACCCCGTCTCCGAGATCCTCGCCAAGACCCCCGCGATCCCCGCCACCTGCCAGTGGGGCATCTTCCTGCGCAACCACGACGAGCTCACCCTCGAAATGGTCACCGACGAAGAACGCGACTACATGTGGGCCGAATACGCCA